>JAGCFD010000007.1 GCA_017650305.1 Bacteroidales bacterium
GGCTTTCGTCTCTTCGTACTCGCGTACAACTGAGAGTTTGAAGGACATCGGATAATCCTTCTGCGTTCTTTTAACGTACTTGTTCTCTGTTCTTTTCATATCGTTACTCTTTTTGTTGTAACGCTATTTTAGGACAAGACAGCTGAAGACAATAAGAAGGGCTGCCGGAGACGGTGGCCCTTTTGTGTGTTTCTTACTTCTTTTGATACCTTTTTAATGCATTTTTCAGTTCGTTCTGTATTTTCTTCCTTAAAGATTGAGGTTCAATAACCTCCAAATCTTGGCCTTCCTTTAGTATTTCCTGTATCGCAGAAGGTCGCGCCCCGCGTGGGCGCACGGATTGAAACAACTCTTGCTTGGGACAGTTCCTACTACCACCCTTTATCTTTAAGAGGATAATGATCCATGTCGATTTTGATGTGACGGATTTTATTGATGCGTGGCTGGTACATATCGGCCTCCAAAGTCGCACTTATAGTCATTTTCTTCTTGTTGAATTCGTGAATGGTGATGGTTGCTGACTTCCCATACCATTCAGTAGTATCTTCCTCAAAAAACAGCTCATCGTCATCAGGGGACAACTCATCGTCACCAGAAGATGGCTCATCGCCACCAGAAGAGGGCTGGTCGTCATCGGAAAAAACATAATCGGTGCCATCCAATTTCATAGACAATTCATGGATGGGGTAGATGGACCATTTCCAGCTCTCTGGGTCAAAAGTTCCGGAATAGGTCCCAGGCTCCCAGGTGTTCATGGCTAACGTTATGGACTTATAATAATCCTCATTAGCAGTGAAAAAACAAATATCCCATGCCTTAACACTCCTCCATGTTTCCGGGTATGCGCAAGTCCAATTGTCCCACTGCATCTCACCGTCATAAATAGTCGCAGTGCCCTTTTTGTCACACGAAGAGAAGGTAAACATAACTGCACCCAAGAAAAGTGCCAGACTGAAAATGGAAATTGATCTTTTCATACTAATACTTTTGAGGAGTTCTAACTTTACAATTTTCGCACCATGCCTACGTTCCTGCAAAATCCATAAAACAGGAACAGAAGACATGAGGTTGCAAAAATAACAATTATTTTTATTTTAGGTAATTATATACATGATGGCACAAATATGATTGTGAAGACAGAACCTCTTTGTTTGAGAGTGTTATGCAAAGAGTGGACAGTGTACTTTGCAACAAGTATCAGTATATCAGATAATTACAACCTTTAACTTTTCTCTTGATAGAAAAGTTACAAAAGATCAAGCCGACATGAATGCCGCCCGCTCTGTCCGCCCTCTGACAGTAGCCATTCACGCCGCGTCCGCACCGCATGTCGGCCTACCCGCCCGCGTGCTCTATGGGCAGGTGCTCCCCTAAAGCCCCCTAAGATTAAATGAAAACGGTTGATTCTGCCGTTGGCCTCATCTTTGTTGTGCCATCATGTATATAACTCCCTTATTTTATCGTTGGACATATCAGTCGCACTGTCAGACAATCTGCCTCTCTGCCTCTTTATCTTTTCCACAAATCATCTATCATGTCAAAAATTTAACTACTTTTGCGGCTGCTAATTCTAAAAACGAAGAACCTGTTGTATTGAACATTACTATGGAAAGACCTAAAATACTAGTCATCTACACGGGCGGCACCATCGGCATGATGATGGACCCCGAAGACAAAGCCCTCAAGCCTTTTGAATTCAAAAACATACGACAGCAACTGCCCATGCTGGATCTGCTGGAGTGTGACATCACCTTCCAGAGCCTGTTGCCGCTCATTGACTCGTCGGACACCAACCCGCAGTTCTGGCTTCGCCTGGTGGACATGATTGAGGCTGAGTACGAAAACTATGACGGTTTTGTGGTGCTGCACGGCACCGACACCATGGCCTATACCTCCTCGGCACTCAGCTTCCTCCTGGAGAACCTCGACAAGCCTGTCATCATCACGGGCTCACAGCTGCCATTGGGCGTGCTGCGCACAGACGGCCGTCGCAACATCCTCAACGCCATCGGATTCGCTGCAGACCGTCGGGATGGCAGACCCGTCCTCAACGAGGTGTGCCTCTTCTTCCAAACCGCCCTCTTCCGCGGCAACCGTATCTACAAGGACGACGCCGCCAGCTTCAACGCTTTCCACTCGCCCAACTACCCCCACCTGGCCAACGTGGGCACCGAGATCACCTACAACGAGCAGTACCTCCTGCCGCGCAGCGTGCCCGACACCTTCATCGCCCATCACAAGATGAGCACCAATGTGGGTCTAATCAAGCTGTTCCCCGGCATCAACTTAGCCACCATGGAGGCAATGCTGCACACAGAAGGCTTGCAAGCCGTCGTGCTGGAGACCTTCGGAGTGGGCAATGCGCCCACCTCACCCGACTTCCTCAACATCCTCAAGGATGCCATCGACCGTGACATCATCCTCGTCAACATCTCCCAATGCAAGGGCGGTGGCGGCGTGGAGATGCAGCGCTACGCCACCGGCAAGCACCTCGCCGACATCGGGGTGACCTCCGGCAGCGACATGACCACGGAGGCGGCCCTCACCAAACTGATGTACCTCTTCGGCGAAGGATATCCCCTGAACACCATCCGCAAATTGTTGAAAATGTCCCTGCGCGGGGAATTAACGGAGAACTACTAATGGAAATCGAAATCTGTTGCAACAGCATCCAGTCGGCTGCCAACGCCCAAGCGGCTGGCGCCACCCGTATTGAGTTATGCCAGAACCTGAACGAGGGCGGCACTACCCCATCCTACGCCACCATCCGGCAATGTGTGGAGGAACTCCACCTCAAAGTCTTCGTCCTCATCCGTCCAAGGCCCGGCAACTTCGTCTATAACGAGTTGGAGATCCAGAACATGCTGGAAGACGTGCGCGTCTGCAAAGAGCTCGGCGTGGCAGGCATCGTGGTAGGCTTTCTCCACGAAGACGGCACCATTGACACAGACCTCACCCGTCGATTCGTGGAAGCGGCGGCCCCTATTCCAGTCACCTTCCACCGTGCTTTCGACCGTTGCAAGGATTGGTCGAAGGCGTTGGAAGAGGTCATCGCCTGCGGTTGTCGCAGGATCCTGACCTCTGGATGCCACAACACCGCCCTGGAAGGCAAGGAGGTGCTCAAGCAACTGGTAGAACAGGCTGGCGGACGCATCACCATCCTGGCCGGCAGCGGCGTGCGTCCCGACAATGTATGCGAGCTCATCCGCTTCACCGGCACCCAAGAGGTGCACGGCTCCTGCAAGGTGCGCACCGCAGGCGGCTTTGACGAGACCAGCACTGAAGAGGTCGCCGCGCTACTGCACAACGCCACCGCGGGCATCGATCTTCGTTAAAAAATTGTATCTTCGCACCCTCATATCCAAATCTACACCAATATGAAGAGAATTATCCTTTTGCTGCTGACATGTGCACTTGCCCATCCTATTTTGACAGCGCAGCAGACATTCACCAAAAGTGACGCTTTGAAATTTCTCTATCAGTACATGCCGCAGAGCGACCGTGCGGATTACGACACCGCCTTCTTCAAGATGCAGGTGGACTACGCCTTCCTGGCGCGGGAGACCTTCTCGTGGGGCAAGACCATTCCTGACGACATCTTCAAGCATTTCGTCTTGGTCTATCGTGTCAACAATGAGGACTTGGACACGGCGCGGGCCTTCATCTTTCATCAGTTACGGGACCGCATCCAAAACATGAGCATGTACGAAGCGGCCTTGGAGGTCAACCACTGGTGCCACGAGTATGTGGACTACCAGCCGGCTGACGTGCGCACCTCCGCGCCGTTGGCCACCATCCGCACGTCTCATGGACGTTGTGGCGAGGAGAGCACCTTGACGGTCACCGCCATGCGTGCCGTGGGCATTCCCGCCCGCCAGTGTTACACGCCACGCTGGGCACACTGCGACGACAACCACGCTTGGGTAGAGGTGTGGGTGAATGGCAAATGGTGGTTCCTCGGCGCCTGCGAGCCCTCCCCCGACCTCGACATGGGCTGGTTCGCCTACCCTTCCACCCGCACTATGATGGTGCATACCAACGTCTTCGGCGACTATCAAGGTCCCGAAGAGGTCAACAAGAAGACCCCGTACTATTCCTGCATCAACGTATTGTCCAACTATGCTGACACCGTGCGCATGACGGTCACCGTGGTGGACGAAAACCGCAAGCCCATCCCTGACGCCTTGGTGCGTTTCAAACTATACAACTATTCCGAGTACTACACCCTCGCCGCCAAGCGCACGGATGAGAAGGGACAAGCCTCCCTCATCACCGGCAAGGGCGACCTGCTGATATGGGTCAGCAAGGGCGACCAGTTTGCCTATGCCAAGATGGACGGACGCGCAGAGCGCAAGCTCACCCTGATGCTGACGCCCAATCCATCCTTATGGAATGAGTCCGGCTTCAGCGTAGTGGATCTCACCATCACTCCGCCATACGGCAATCCGGCCCTGCCGGAGCCGGATTCTGCACGCTTCGCCCGCTGCGAAGAGCGGAAAGCTCAGGAAGACATCATGCGTGAGCGTTACCGTAGCACCTTCCCCACCAAAGCACAGACCGACCAATTCCACAACGAATACTTCACTCCTGAAGAGTTCTACGATGTCATCAAGCGGAGCGAAGGCAACCATGCCGAGATCCTGCTATTCTTGCAGAAACACAGCCAGAAAGAAGAGGGTCTCTACCTGAAAGAGTTCGTGGCAGCGTTGGCTGACAAAGACCTGCGCGACACCAAGGCGACAACCTTGGAGCATCAGCTGACCTATTACCACCCGGGCAAATATCCGCTGGATGTCTATTTCAAGGGCATCCTGCCGGCGCGCATCTCCAACGAGCTGATTCGCGAATGGCGAGGCGTGTTCAGCCACGGCTTCGGCCTCTTCCACCAAGACCGGTCCGTCAAGGCCATCCACGACTTCGTCCAAAAGAGCATCAAAGTGGATAACGACTGCAACTACTACAACTGTCCGATCAGTCCCATCGGAGTCATCCGTTATAACAAGGCCGATGCCCACTCGCGCGACATCTTCTTCGTGGCCCTCTGCCGCGCCTTGGATGTACCCGCCTACATGGACAACTCCAACGGAGACCTCTGGGCTTGGGAAAACGGACAATGGCAGTTAGTCACTTTCGACTCGGAAGAGAAGCCGGCCCAAGAATACAAAACGCTCATTCTGAACAACAACGAGCACAGGGGATACTATACGCAATACACCATCCAGCGTTTTGAGAACGGCGAGTATGTCAGCTTTGACTTCGAGAACGACCCGCGGGTGGAGACCAATCCCATTGTTCTGCAAGTGCCTGCGGGCCACTACTGTCTCTCCCTCGGCGACCGCAACAGCGATGGCAGCGTAAAATCCCAATTGAAGTTCTTTGATGTTGTCAACGACACCACCGTCATGTCCATTTCCCGCATCGAGGGGAGTAACAATTATTATGAATGCCATGCTGAATATGGCAAGGTAAACCTCAAGAAGACCAAGATATCCGGCTGTTCTCTCTCCTCCATTATGAAGAAGAGCGGCAAAGAGCACCTCATCCTCTGCTTGGGGGTTCCTGGCACAGAGCCAGTCAACCATCTGATGAAGGAGATGGCTGCCAAGCAACAAGCCTTTGAGACTTGGAACGGCCCTCTCTATTTTGTCGTCAAGGAGGGCATCTGGAAGAGCGAGGCAGGTCAACCTCGCAACTTGAAGGTCATCACGGAAGGGTTCGACGCCTTGTTCCTGACCTTCAAAAATGCGATGAATCACCAGATGAACGGTTTGAATCCTCTTTGTTTTGTCATCGACAAGGATGGGAACATCCTCTATTACTCAGAAGGATACAACATTGGCACGCCTGAGCAGATGTTGAAAGTCATCCGATAGAAATCAGCCCTTGAGAAAGAAGAAGATTTTTGTTATTTTTGCCACTCTTTTGACACCAAGCAGATATGATTACCAAGATTGTGCTCACCGGCGGGCCTTGTGCCGGAAAGACCACTACTAATGAACGCATTGAGGAGTTTTACTCCAAATTAGGGTATGCCGTTTTCACGCTGCCTGAAGCTGCCACGCTCTTCATCAAAGCAGGAGCGGATTTCCTCACTGACGACAAACACCTTTACTTTGAAATCCATCGTAGCATGATGTTGTTTCTGCTGCAGATGGAGGAATCATTCGAGGAGATAGCCAAGGCGACAGGCAAGCCAGCGCTCATTATCAACGACCGAGGTGCCATGGACATCTCCGCCTACATGGATCCTGATGACTGGCAAGCCCTCCTGCAATCAATAGGCAAGACCGAAGAGGATCTCCTCTCGCGTTACAAGGCAGTCTTCCACCTCTGCACCAGTGCCAAGGGAGCTCCCCACAGCTACACGCTGAGCAACAACTCCGCCCGCATGGAGGAGACGTTGGAAGAAGCTATGAAGGTGGATGACAACCTCATCCGCGTCTGGAAGAAGCACCCCAACCTTCACATCATCCAGTCGGAAGAGTATGTGAAAGACAAGATCGACAATGTGTTGCGCGGTATTGCGAAAGAGTTGGGCATAGAAATCACCATCGACAGTGTGAGTGATCCAACTTAATGAAAAAAGAATATCTTTGCGGTCTCAAATTCCGCCCAAGAATTGAGTTAACTATATTATTAAAAACAACTTAAACTAATCAAACAATGAAAAAATTCGTATGTAAAGTTTGTGGTTATGTTCACTATGGCGACACTCCCCCTGAGAGATGTCCGCAATGCAAACAACCTGCCGACAAGTTTGAGGAAGTGACCGATGACTCCTTATCTTTCGCTACCGAGCATGTGATCGGTGTAGCCAAGGAATCCGACGAGGAGATGATCAAAGACCTCAACGCCCACTTCATGGGTGAAGCCACGGAAGTAGGCATGTACCTGGCCATGAGCCGTCAGGCCGACCGCGAGGGTTATCCCGAGGTGGCAGAGGCTTTCAAGCGCTACGCTTTCGAAGAGGCTGAGCACTGCGCCAAGTTTGCCGAGTTGCTGGGCGAGGTCGTTTGGGACACCAAGACCAACTTAGAGAAGCGCATGTTGGCCGAAAGCGGTGCCTGCGCCGACAAGTTCCGCATCGCCAAGCGCGCCAAAGAGATGGGCTGGGACGCCATCCATGACACCGTTCACGAGATGGCCAAAGACGAGGCCCGTCACGGCCAAGGCTTCGAAGGTCTGTTCAACCGGTACTTCAAGAAATAAAGGTTTCTGAAATATGTTGTCACAAGCGGCAGGGAATTCCTTGCCGCTTTTTTCATGTCCTTATATGCTTGATGTCACACATTCGCGGCGACACATTCTCTTCACCATAGCACGGTTCGTCTGCACCGCAAGGATAAGTGCGGGCGTTCATTCCCTTGCAATATGCTCCTTTCAATAACTCTTGCGAGGTTATAGGGAGCATGTCCTTCCTGGACACTGCCAGTATCCATCATAATGGAAAAAAGTATATTTTTGCCGGCCGATAAACTTCGCATTATGATGATATTTTATCTTGCCAGTTGGTTTTTTCAGACACGATTTTTAGGGAAAGAGAAGCCCTTGCAGACGGTGCTGTTCATCACCGACCAATGCAATCTCTCCTGCAAGCACTGCAGTGTCTTCAACCATCAGAACCCTACCTCCAAAAGTTATGAGCAGATCAAGGAAGAGTTGCAATACTCCTACAGGTTAGGCTCCCGCTTTGTGGACTTTGAAGGTGGCGAGCCCACGCTTTGGCGCGAAGGGGAGCGCAACTTGAACGACCTCATCGACCTGGCCAAGGAGATCGGCTTCTTCACGAGCACCGTGACCACCAATGCCCAGCGGCCCTTCGGATGGCTGAGAGCCAACTCCATCTGGGTCAGCATGGATGGCATTCACGAATACCACGAGGCGGTGCGCGGCCAAGGCACCTTTGACAAGCTCATAGAGAACGTCCAGGCTTCCGGGCACAAGGCCCTCAGCGCAAACATGGTCATCGACTCCAACAACTACGTCAACGTAGCCGAAACGCTGGAGTTCGTCAAGAAGACCTCAGCCTTCAAAAGCATCGCCTTCAACTTCTACACCCCTGCCTTCCAGAAAGAGGAGGACCCGCTCATCCTCGACTGGGACAAGCGTCGTGAGGTCATTGACTATCTCATCGCGCAGAAGAGAGCCGGTGCTCCCATTATGAACAGCCGTTCCGGATTGAAGAAGATGAAGGACCTGAGTTTCAAAAAGGTCTGCTGGATGTGCAACTATATCCTTCCTGACGGCACGCGTTTGAACGAATGCGTGGGCAAGAGCTACAACGTCTGCGACCAGTGCGGCTTCTGCATGGCCGGCGAGATGCGCAGCGTCATGAACTTCTGTCCTGACACCCTGTTGTCGGGCCTTAACTTACGACAAAAAAACTGAAAACGATGCGCATACTTTGGCTTGACACACAAGATCCCTTCTTCAACCTGGCTGCGGAGGAGTACCTGCTCAAGGAGACGGAGGAAGACATCTTCATGTTATGGCAGAATGCCGATTCCGTCATCATTGGTCGTTACCAGAACACCATGGCGGAAGTGAATATGGAATTCATAGAATCGCACCATGTCACCGTGGCGCGGCGCATCACGGGTGGCGGGGCCGTATTCCACGACCTCGGCAACCTCAACTTCACCTTCATCCAGCAGGTACAACCCCATGAGAAAGAGGTGGATTTTCAGCGCTACCTGACGCCCATTGTGGACGCCCTACGGTCGCTGAACGTGCCCGCCGAGTTCTCGGGACGCAACGACCTGACCATCGAGGGCCGGAAGATCTCCGGCAACGCTATGGTCTTCTATCAAGACCGTGTCCTGGAGCACGGAACCCTGCTCTTCTCCACCATCCCCGACCACCTGGCCGCAGCCCTGAAGGTGGATCCCGCCAAATTCTCCGACAAGGCTGTCAAGTCGGTACGCAGTCGGGTAACCAACATCTCCGAGCATCTGTCCGCACCCATGACGGTCACTGCCTTCAAAGACTACCTGCTTCGATACATGACGGAACAGTGGCAGGTACCCGTCAGCTCTCTCACAACCGAAGAGACGAGCCGTATCCGGCAAATGGCGGATGCCAAGAACGCCACTTGGAAATGGAATTTCGGAAAGTCTCCGCAATATGCCTACCAGCAAAAGCTCCGCACCAAAGGCGGCTCCCTGGAGGTGCTGATGAATGTCCAAAACGGAATCATCCAAGATATTCGATTCTACGGTGACTTCTTCTCCTCGCGCGACCCCGAAGAGCTCTCCCGAATCCTGACGGGCCAGTCGCACAATAGAAAAACCATCATGGACATATTGCAAGATCTCGACATATCCACCTTTTTCAACAATGTAACCAAAGAAGAATTTATTTCCCTATTGTCCATATAATGAAAAAGACATCCTTCCTTATCCTATTCACTATTATTTGTTACGGTTTTGTTGTCGCACAAACTCAATTACCCAATGCCAACTTCGAACAGTGGACAGTGGTCACACCTGGCAAGGCAGTACCGACGGGATGGCACACCTTCAGTGATGGCGACTGCCGGCTGTCGGGACTGGTCTCCATTGGCTGCAGCACAGGCAAGAAGAACCACAGCAGTCGCGTTTCAGGCCATCACGGCTACGCGTGCGAGATAACGGCCTCTTCCATTTTAGGCATCGTGGCCAATGGTGCGATGACCACCGGCCAGATGGTGTTGGCTTCCACCACGCCCAAGGACACCATCAACATCATCTATTCCGACATTCACAACAAGGTAGGGAAAAACGGCTATGCCAGATTCACCGGCCGTCCCGACTCCGTCTATATGTGGTGCAAGGTGTCTGTTAAAAAGAGCACCAGCACACCCTCCTGCAAGATCCATCTGCATGGAGACGTGGCCTACGTGGACGTGCCCAAGCACACGCCGGGCGTGCCGCAAGAGGGCAAGATAGCCAATGCCTTCTGCACCTTTGCCGGACATAACGACGGGCTATGGCATCAGTACAGGTTCCCCTTTGTCTATTACGACAGCAAGGGCAACGTCACCAAGTCGAGAAGCCGGCAGCCGAGCTATGTGTTGGCCTCCTTCAGCACCAACAAGGTACCCGGGGCGGGCAACTCCGGCGACAAGTTAGCCTTTGACGACATCGTCATGATCTACAACAAGCGGTTGTCCCAAATCTACCTCGACGGCCAGCCCTTGGAGTTCTTCCATCCCGACTGTGACCGCTACGAGTTGTATGCCTCGTTCGAAGGCATTCCCTTCATCAGTGCGGAGGCGGCCTCGCCCAATGCCACCGTCAGCGTGGAGCAGGCGCGGGCCGAGAATGGCTACGCCGCCACCATCACGGTGACCCATGATGACGGAGAGAAAACCTACGCCCTAACCTTCACCCCAGAAAGCAACATGCTGTTAGTCGCACGCCCCTAAGCTTATGCTCTACGTCTTCAATCCCGAACACGATTACGCCTTGGCCAACAACGGTCCGCACTTTGTGCCCTTGGACTCGGCCATCCGTTTTGCTCGGGAGTGCGCCCCCTTCCTTCGCTTCCTCATCCATGCTGACGACTGCATCTTTTTACCATACCATGAGGAAATGCGCTACATGACTGCTGACGGGCAATCGGCTGACAGGCCACCCATTGGCACACCCGTGCGCCCGTGGGGATGGGATCCTTTGGTGCTCTATCAACTACAGAACGAAGGTTTTTGCACGGAAAGCAGTATGGCCGGACAAGTGCAGCGCATCCGGGAGCTCGCCCACCGCCGCACAGCCAGCGCCGCCATGGAGTATCTTCGCGACACGTTGCCGGCGGCCAATCAGGTGCCCCTGTCCGCCTTGGAGATTCAGAGACCTCAAGATGTCGAAGCATTCATCGCACAGCATCACGACGTCATCTTCAAATCTCCCTATTCCGGCAACGGGCGCGGACATCTTTACGCCCACGGCGAGTGCTCCCCCACCCTGTTACGGCAAATCACAGGGGTCATCAAACGACAGGGGTCCATCATGGCTGAGCCCATGTACCAAATCATCCAAGACTTCGCCATGGAGTTCTTCTGCCATCAGCAGAGAGTCTCTTTTGCCGGCTACTCCCTTTTCGAGACCCAGCATTACGGCTACTCCGGCAACCTGCTCCAATCCAACCTGGAGATCGAAAAACAAATCCTACATCATATATCCATAGAGCAACTGACAGCGACACGGGACTGCATCCTGTCGTTCCTGCAGAATCGGATAGCCCCGGACTACGAAGGGCCGCTTGGCGTGGACATGTGTCTGTACCAACATCCGGATGGTGTTCGGTTAAATCCGATGATCGAGATCAACTTGAGGATGACGATGGGGTTGGCGGCCAGGATACTCCATGATCGGCACGTGCACCCCGAAGCGACTGGGGTCATGCGTATTGAATACCGGCCTCAAGGTCTATTGGACTTCATTCGTCAACAGGGAAAAGAGCATCCATGGAAATCCATCGATGGACGTTGGCGTGCCGGATTCCGGACTCTGACGCCTGTAAGTGAGGAGACGCAATATGCGGTCTGCGTTTGGCTATCGTAACCTATTGGCCAGATAGCTCTTGCGGACGTAGGCGAAGAAGGCAATCACACCGACCAGGTTTACGACCCAAGCGGTCAAGAAGGCGCTCATATAGTTGAAGTGTTCCACCACGACACCGCCCACGAGGGTGCCGAGGCCCACGCCAATATCCCAGCTGATGAGGATAGAGGAGTTGGCTGTGCCACGCTGGGAATGTGGCGCCAAGTTGATGAACATATTCTGGTAGGCGGGCCACATGTGACCATTGCCCAATCCGACAATCAGCGCAGCTGCGTAGTAGCCGAAGGGATTCTGCAAGATCGCAAAGACCAGATAGCCGACCAGGGAGACCGACACGCCGAGGGATGCGTTCTGCACCACCTTACCCTGACGCAAGGTGCGGCTTCCAATCAGACGGGAGAGGATCAGGCCGGTGGAGAGCAGCATGAAGAAGAGGGCCGCCCCACCGGAGATATCCAAGACCTCCTTGCCATAAATCGCCACATAGGTTGCCATCACACCGTAGGAGAAGGCAAAGCACATCATCGTCAATCCTTCGCTCCAGCCCTTCAGGAGAAAGAAGCGGTCAAAGGAGAGTTTCTTCTTATCCTTGACGAGAGGACGTTCTTTGAGGTCCAGCGTGGAGTTGATGGCAAAGCCGATCGCAGACGTGATAAGGGAGAGCCAGAAGAGGACATCGTAATTATGACACTGTTGCAGGATATAGATGGCCAGTGCGGGGGCGATGGCCGAGGCGAGATTATTACTCAGGCCATAATAGCCGATGCCTTCCGCCCGGCGGGTCGGATGCAGCACATCGATAGCTACTGTGCTGTTGGCCACCGTGGCCGATCCGAAGGGAGCGCCGTGCAACGTCCTCACAATCGCAAACAACAACAGGCTCCCCGCAAAGAGATAACCGGCAAAGAAGATACTGAAAAGGCCATAGCAGACCAGCAAGACCATCTTCCGCGGGAAACTATCGACGAAGAAACCGCTGAAGGGCCGTATCAACAAGGCGAGCAAAGTATAGCCGGACAAGACGATGCCGATCGTGTCCTTGCTGGCAGCGAAAGTGTCCTTCAGATACAACGGCAACAGCGGGGTCAGCAACATGAAAGAGAAAAAGATCATGAAGTTTGCCACCCACACCTTGACATAGTTTTTGTTCCAAAGGGGCACCAAAGTCGCATTGTCATTCATCGAATCCATCTATTACGGCCTATCTGTCAATGTATTACAAAATCCTTAAGCGTATGGCAAAAATAGCAATAAATGTAGTATTTTTGCCACCTGACACTAAAAAATATGCTCAAGGATTTCCTCTTG
This sequence comes from Bacteroidales bacterium, assembly GCA_017650305.1. Classification (GTDB taxonomy): domain Bacteria; phylum Bacteroidota; class Bacteroidia; order Bacteroidales; family WCHB1-69; genus F23-D06. The sequence goes on from JAGCFD010000007.1 coordinate 12,849, forward strand.
TCACTACTGATGGTTGTCAATGCCATGTCTCCCTACCTGCTTTTCGGCTTTTTAGTGGCTGGTATCCTGCATGTCTTTGTCCCTAAGAAATTCTATCGCAACTATCTGACGAAGCCCGATTTCAAGTCAGTGTTATGGGCATCCATTTTGGGCATACCATTACCGTTGTGTTCCTGTGGCGTCATTCCAACGGCGGTAGGTTTGCGTAACGAGAAGGCTTCTCCGGGCGCGGTGGCATCGTTCCTCATTGCCACGCCCCAGACAGGCATCGACTCCATCTTGGCGACCTTCTCCCTGATGGGTATCGGCTTTGCCATCGTGCGCCCATGCGCCGCGCTCATCACAGGCATCTGCGGCGGTCTGCTAATCAACCGTCTTATCAAGCATCAGCCGGAAGAGGCACATACAGAACCAGACATCCCTGAGAAAAGTGCTGGCAACAAGCTGATTTCCGTATTCAAGTATTCGTATGTCAACATGATACAGGACATCGGGCCGAGGCTGGTACTGGGCCTGATATTGGCTGCCGTCATCCAAGTGGCTGTTCCGGACGCCTTTTTCCTGCAGTTTGGTTCCCAGCCATTCATACAGATGCTGGCCATGTTGGCTGTGGCAGTCCCCATGTACATCTGTTCCACCGGCAGCATACCCATTGCGGCCGCGCTCATCGCCAAAGGGCTGACTCCCGGGGCAGCCTTCGTACTCCTGATGGCCGGTCCTGCCGTCAATCTCGGCTCCATGCTGGTGATTCACAAGACGATGGGACGCAAGTTCACCGTCATCTACCTCGCCACCATCATCGTCGGCGCTGTTTTCTTCGGACTACTGCTCAACGAGTTTGACGGGTTGTTGCACTTCACCCACTTCTCCTCGGCCAGTTGCTGCTCTGCAGAGGGGCCTTACTCCTTCCCGCCCTTCAAGACGGTCTGCAGCACCCTTTTGATTTTGTTTATCCTTAATGCTTTTATCATGAAACTATTCCAACGATTCAAGAAAGAACCCGCCACGCCCACATCTCAAATCTTCAAGGTGGAGGGCATGCACTGCAACCACTGCAAGGCTTCTGTGGAGAATGCCATCAAACAACTGAAAGGTGTCACCGACGTACAGGTGAACCTGGAACAGAAAACCGTCGCCGTAGAGGGCACTGCCTCTGCCGAGAAGATCCGAGAGGCCATCGTAAAAAGTGGTTTTGAAGTAATGGCATAATTCACGGAGTTTTATTATCTTTGCAGCTTCAAATAAAACACATCATTATGGCAATCTATTGGATTATCTTTATCGTATTCATGGTGTTGAGTCTCATCGTGAGCCAGACCTTGAACGCCCGCATTCAGAAATACAGCAAGATCCGCATCAGCAGTGGCCTTACGGGCCGTGAGATCGCGGAGAAGATGCTGCACGACCACGGCATTTACGACGTGCAGGTGATCAGCACGCAAGGCACGCTTACAGACCACTACAACCCAGAGACCAAGACGGTCAACTTGAGTCAGGACATCTACTCTGGCAACAGCATTGCCAGTGCTGCCGTGGCGGCACACGAGTGCGGCCATGCCGTGCAGCACGCCACCGCCTACCGTTGGCTGACCATGCGGAGCAAGATGGTCCCGATGGTGCAGATCGGCTCTAAATGGTCCCAATGGATCCTGCTGGCCGGCATGATCATCCTGAGCCTCTCACCTTTCTTGGGCAGATGGATACTCTTCTTGGGCATTGCGTTATTCGCACTCACCACGCTGTTCTCCATCATCACCCTTCCGGTGGAGTACAACGCCTCCGCCCGTGCCGTCGCATGGCTCGACCAGACCGGCATGACCAACGGCCAGGAGAATGAGCAGGCCAAGGACGCCCTCAAATGGGCCGCCCGCACCTACCTCATCGCCGCCCTCTCCTCGCTGGCCACCCTGCTGTACTATATTTCTATTCTGAACAGAAGATAGATGTTGGCTGTTGGCCATTAGCTATTAGCCATTGGCATTTGGCTACAAATCCCCTCATCCTAAAAATTTGAATTTTAAATCATCAACAATCCATTCATGAAAAAAACCATAATTTCAGTATTTCTCCTCAGTTTCATTTTCAGTGCTTGGTCACAGAAGGCCGTGTATCCATTGCCGCACGAAGGTGCCATGCCCAAGGGCAACTCCGTATGCTATGCCCTACCGCAGACCGCTTTTGAAGTGACCGTCACCGTAACCAAAGTTCGCGAGATAAAAGGATATTACACGGAATACGCCCAGACCTTGTTGGGACTTACCAACGTCATCTCCGAGAACCGCACTTTCTACAAAGTCAAAGACGTGAACATCAAGCCCGTCAAGGCGCCCAACCCACAGAAGACCTACCTGGTGCTTTTAGACAAGAACCAGACAAACCTGCAAAAAGAACTGGCCGAGGAGCCAAGCCAATGGCTGTCGCAGTCGTTAGTCAAATACTCCACCACCAGCACGCCCATACCGAACTTCTTCAAGAACTACTCCGACCCTTCTTATGCGGAGATGGAGGACTCCTTCACGGAGACCAAGATCATTGACGGGGTCGTCACCCAGGTGCCCGCCAACCGCACCAAGCTGGTCAATGTGACCAACAGCCAGAAGGCGCAACAGGCCGCCGACGCCATCAGCAAGAGTCGCCAAGACCAGTACAATCTGGTGAAGGGCGACCAAGAAACTCCATATTCCGATGCTGCGTTATGGCTGATGCTCAAAGAGTTGAAACAGTGGGAAGAGAACTACCTGTCACTGTTCACGGGCTTGGTACTGGAAGACGAGCTCACCTACACCTTCATGGTATATCCTACCGATATGAAGACACCTCTCTTCTCCATCAATCAAGATGAAGGGTTGCACTATGGTTATCAGATTGACAAAACGGAGAAGCTCTACTGTCTGGAACTGGAGTTGGAGCCCAATGTGGTCATGAAGGAGGGCGAGAATCACGAGCTCTCGGGCTACCGTTACTGCACGCCCGTGCCCATGACGGCCGAGCTGACGGTGAAAGACCCCAGCACCACCGCCACCACCCACGTCTTCGATTTCGGCACTGTGCAGATGTACCAGTTTGGTCGTGTGCAATCCATGCCGCCACATCAAGACATTGACCTTTCCAAAATCGGCTTCATCTATTAAGATCCATGCCCATGAAACGCTCCATCTTCTATTTCGCAGCCATCGGCCTACTCTTCTTCGCCTCTTGTCACAGGACTCCAGAGGAGAGATTGCAGAGAGCCATGATGCCTTTGGCCAAAGCATATCTGGACACCTGCAAAGTCAGTTATGACTCCGTGCGGGTGGATTGTGTGGACACCATCACCGAGCTGAGCTATGCCAACCTTAACATTGAGCTGCTCACCAACATGGAAGCCAACTACGAGATGCAGTATGAAGAAGCCCTCGTAGAAGACACCGCCAAAGCCAAATACTTGCGACTCTATCTTGGCGACATCAGACGCACCATCGACGATTTCCAGGACTTGATGGAAACGGGCGATTTGAAAAACACCGGGGTTCTCCTCTACATGGTCACCGGGGTTCTAAGCAAAGGTGAAGAAAAAGAAAATTTCATGTTTTTGGTAAGACCTGACAAGAAGACGCTTCACACATTGGATCCTTTTGGCAACAATCTGCTATACGAAGAAGAATAATGCAGTATCCGTGGGGCGGCAAAGAGCCGTTTTACACATATCATCAATATTTGCACAACACTTTCGGCTTTCAGATTCGGAAGCTGCCGGTGGATGCTGGCTTCACCTGCCCGAACCGCGACGGGACCGTGGGCCTTGGCGGTTGCACCTTCTGCTTGAACGAGGCCTTCGCGCCCGGATATTGCGACTGCAGACACAGCATTGCACAACAAGTAAACGACGGCATCGCATTCCATGCCCAGCGACGACGTCCCATTGACAAGTTCTTCATCTATTTCCAGTCTTTCAGCAACACCCACGCGCCCTTAGAGCAACTGAAAAAAAAATTTGAGGAGGCCATAACCATTCCGGATGTCAAAGGCATCATAGTCGCCACACGCCCCGACTGTCTGAGCGAAAAGGTTTTGGACTACTTATCCGAGTTGCAGAAGCGCACTTACCTATGTGTGGAGATCGGCATTGAAAGCTTGCACGATGAAACACTGCAGCGCATCAACCGGGGGCATGATGTCGCCTGCACCCTGCAAGCGACAAAGGCACTGGCAGAAAGAAGCATTCCCACTTCCGGACATCTCATTTTCGGCCTTCCTGGAGAAACCCCAGAAGACTGGATGCGGGACACACAGGCCATCAACAATCTTCCGCTCTCAACAATAAAGCTGCATCAGCTACAAATCCTGCGCGGCACTCCCATATCTCTCGAACACGAAACGTGCCCACACGACTTCCACCACTTTTCAGCAACGGAATACATCGCATTTCTTGCGGATTTTATTGAACGATTGAGTCCAGAGATAGCCATCGAGCGCTTAGCGAATGAAGTCCCCCCTCGATATCTGGCCGAAAGGGAGTGGAAAGGGATACGCCATCAAGACATCGTGGATGGTGTATGTCAACTACTGCAAAAACGCCATTCGTGGCAAGGAGAAAAAAGAAGACTGTAAAACTCAAGTGACGGCACCTTCTAACCGGCGTTTACTTTCTTCCGATATTCCAAAGGAGTCATACCCGTTTCCCGCTTAAAATAACGGCAGAAAGAGGTTTGGTCGGAAAAACCCAAATAGTAGGCAATTTCTTGAATCGTGGCCATGAGATCCTTTCGGAGCATCTGTTTGGCCTGAATGATGATGTATTGCTGAATCCAGTAACTGGCCGGCATACCCGTTTCCTGTTTCACTACCGTACTGAAGTGCTTGGAGCTAAGACAAAAAAGGTTTGCATAAAAATCCACATCCCGATGTTGGCGATAGTTATCGGCTATAGCATCGTAAAGTCGTTGGCTTAAGCGGGTAGATGCCGCTGGCTCATCCGCACAATTCTGTTCCCGAAAATGGTCTGTTAACCCCACCAACACATCCAGCAGATTGACCAACAGCTGATCGCGAGACTTGATCTTTGATTTATCAACCACAGAGAGCGCATCCACAATCTTCTCAATATCGGCATACTGTTTCTCGTCAAGTTTGAAAGATGGCTTAAGTTCGTAACAAAACCGATTTTTGAAGATTTGCTGCGGCGCAATAATTTTAAACACCTCTGCAGAGACTACCACCAGGGTAACCAGGAAATCGTCAGACGTATCATTCGCGGAGATGGCATGGCGGGGATAGATAATGGCCACGTCCATCGGTGAATAGTAAATACTCTGCGTATCATAAGAGCCCGAGGAATGTCCCTTGTGACAAAGCGCATATACGAGGTTCTCAGAGACATAAGGTTCATTGTATGATGGCATCGATGTAATATTATCAATCACCGTAATACCATTCTGCTTAATTATTGCTTCAACATCCTTAATACTTTTCATCTCAATTAGACTATGAAATCAGACATGCCTGGCATAGAGGTATTTTCCTCTATCGACATTTGTCAACGAGTTTATTTAGATTGCAAAAATAGCAAAACCTACTTCAATCACAGCACAATCGGAGATATTGAATAAAAATACAATCAAAATGAATAACATTCAAAGGCGTATAAAAAAAACAGGGCGGAAGTGGATCACTTCCGTCCTGTCATTGTAGGAGGGTTATTATTTCTTGGAGAAGTCGGACTTCTCAACACCGCAAAGTGGGCAGGTCCAGTTGAAAGGAAGTTCCTCAAAAGGAGTGCCAGGGGCAATGCCATTGTCAGGATCGCCTACTTCGGGATCATACACATAACCGCAAACGCTGCAAACATATTTTTCCATAATAATGATTATTTAAGGGTTAATAATAGGGGTTTTGAATTCTATGTCAACATATTACAAGCTCCAATAATGAAGTTTTTGAATCTTATTTCTATACAAACCTTTGACATCCACAAGGATACCATCATCACTGCTGTATTGTAGGAAATAGTCCTCGGGCAGTTTTTCGTAGGCATTATGGGCGACAGCGACCACTATAGCATCATATTTGCCATGGGGTTCCTTCAACAAAGAGATCCCATAGAACTTCTCCACCTGAGCAGGATCAGCATAGGGATCCACCACATCGACCGTCACACCATAATCCTTAAACTCGTTAATGATGTCGATAACCTTGCTGTTGCGGATATCCGACACATTCTCTTTGAAAGTCATGCCCATAACCAGAATTCTGGCATTGAGGATCGGTTTTCCGTATGAGAGAATCTGCTTCACAACTTTCTTACCGATATAGCCGCCCATGGAGTCGTTCACAAAACGGCCTGCAGATATGAGTTGGGTGTGGTATTTCAGTTCAGCAGCCTTATAAACAAGATAGTAGGGATCCACGCCGATGCAGTGACCGCCCACCAGTCCTGGATAGAAATTCAGGAAGTTCCACTTAGTGCCGGCCGCCGCCAACACATCGTAGGTGTTAATGCCCATACGGCCAAAGATGATGGAGAGTTCATTCATCAAGGCTATGTTGACATCGCGCTGGGTATTTTCAATAATCTTGGCAGCTTCAGCCACCTTGACACTTTGGGCACGGAACACGCCTGGATTTACCACCATCTCATAGACAGCCGCCACTTGTGCCAAAGCCTCGTCGTCACAACCGGAAACGATCTTCTTGGTATTAGGCAACGTATGAACCTTCTCGCCAGGGTTGATACGTTCTGGGGAGTAGCCATATTTGAAATCCACACCGGCCTTCAATCCAGAAAGTTTCTCCAGCAATGGCACACAGTCCTCTTCCGTACAGCCAGGATAGACCGTGGACTCATACACGACGTAATCGCCAGGTTTCAGGCACCTTCCCACCGACTCGGTTGCAGAAAGCAAGGGTTTTAGATCTGGCATATTATGCTCATCTATGGGAGTTGGAACGGCCACAATGAAGAAACTTGCCTTACGCAGATCGTCCAACGAAGAAGTAAACAAGATATCTGCATTCACAAAAATCTCGTCATCCAACTCGCGGCAGGGATCCTTTCCTGCACGCATGACATTCAGATTCGACTCATTGATATCAAATCCAATGACAGAAGCCTTATGAGCGAATTCCATCGCCAGTGGCAATCCAACATAACCCAATCCAATCACACTTATTTGGGCATCTTTAGCTTTGATTTTCTCCGATATATTCATATTTCGGTCATTTATTTTCAGAAGCGATTCTTCTCTTTATATTCATCACTGACCCTTCAGGGCAGGTCATTAAGTTTAACATTATCAATCAAGAGGTTCACAAGTAGCCATTCTGAATGGCGAGTTCAAGTCGCGGGCTCGTTCTTGTTCCGCACGGTGCTTAAAATCACGAACAATATCACTTCCCTCCTCTGCCAACATCTGCAGTTTCTCTTTTGTCGGCTTCCCATCGCAAAGGAACTTGAGTACAAAGCAGGCCATTTCGCGATTGTGTTTCGGATACTGCTCCATCAGCTGTTCATATCGGCCATGCATATTGTCCCATGTGGCCGGAGGTGCCTTCAGCAGTGCATGCGCATCATCCAACCGCATCAGCTGGCCACCCACATTAATCCATTGGGTCAGCGTGGCCGCCGTGGCCTCTTCACAAAGTGCTTCCAACCCATCAGACAAATCATCACCTAACTGCTGAACTACATAATAGAGCAACATTTCACGATACCAGTGGAAACATTCTGAAGACTTCAAGACCCAGACTTTACGTTTGGAGTTCTCAATTCCTTTCACAAAAAGATCAGCGCCCAGTTGCCATTGATTCAAGGTGAAAATAATCTGCTGAATCGTATCCGGAGCAAACGGATCGGTTTGTACATGTTGCTTTACGGTCTTTCGATGATCCCGTTCCGGATACTTTTGGGCATTGCGTTTCAGAGCAAAGGCATTATAGCGCCACCAATAGGCCGGAAGAATATCCAGTTCATCTTCTTGTGCATTAAGGCTTACCAAACAGAAAGGATATGGCAAATTAATCTCATAGGGATAGTCTCCCTTGACTAACAAAGTATAGGCGGCAAAACGGCTTGGAAATTTCACGGACGTACAGAGTCCCGGCCAGAAGCCACGGTCAGCGACCAAAGCACAGTCATTCTTGCGACCGTTATGGTTGGAGCCAACGGTAGCGCCCGCCGCCAGATTGGATTGTCCCTTTATGGTGGCAGCTATCAGGAAGGAGCTGTTGTGATGTTGTTCGTGGAATGGGAAGATGAGGGAAAAGAGCACTTCGCAGCAGGAGAGACGGCTATTGTCGCCCACCACGCAATGCGAAATGCGAAGGCCCTCCGTCAATGACACCCCACTGCCTGTCAAGACATTGCGCACAATGGCATGGGTATCCACTGTATTCTGCAAGCCTATCACTGCATTGCGAAGGATGACCCCAGCGCCAATGGCAGTCGGCTCCTCTGTCGAAGAGTGGACATAGGCATTTTCAATCTGGGTAGCTTCCGAGATCCGGGCACTCTCTCCTATCCAGACTGATTGCAGTGAAGGGACATTTTTGATGACCACACCCTTGCCGATATAGTTGGCCGTATCCATAGGCAAATCCCATCGGCAAAGATTGCGGAGAGGATGGTCGGGAGCGGTCATGGAGCAAAGATAGGCATCGGCCACGGTCATGTCGGGGTGAGCGGTGACAGCATGGGAGCCATCCTCATTGCGCACCTCCACGGGGAAAGCATGCGGCGGTTCTTCGCCGGCGATCTCCCCAATATTGGTCAATATGGCGCCATCATCCACGTAGCAATTGCGAAGCAGGGTGACGTGCCTCAAGCGCACGCCCGCACCCAAAAGCACCTTGCCAGAAAAATGGCAATCGCGGATCTCAGTCACAAAAAAAGTGCTGACAACCGAGATTTCATCCCAGTTGTCGGCACTGTTGTGCTGCGATTGCAGTTGTCTTATCTCGTCAGCCGTTAAGCTACGCCAGCCTTCCATAGTCAGGCTATTCGTTCCTTTACTCAGTCATGCCCAACTGAGCCTTGAGCTCCGGAGACATTTCATCGAAAGTGACAGCATCAGAAGGACGGAAGAACTCCGTAGCCTTGATTTTCTTGTCCGCTTTCACCAAGGTGGCAGTTTGGACAACCGTGAAAGACACACCATTATACTCACTTTGTTTTTCAATTACCAAAGGAAAACCTTTGAGGCCAGGAAACTCAGCAAAATTAATATTGGGACCCACATTCAAATCATTGGTCACCCAATATACTGCTGTTGACTCTTCGTCAGATTCCAAGTCAGTGATGGTGGCAACAACTTTCGTGCACTTGTAACCGGCCACATCCTTCGTTTCATTGGTGTATTCATAATCACACTTACTAGCGGCAAGTTGTTTCTGAAGCTCTTCACCTTTAGTTTCCTTATAATACTTACCCATATTGTAAGCAGAGATATCCAGAATGTAATACACAATGTTATAATCGCCATTGGTAATGGAAATACCACCAATACCGCTCTGATTTACAACCTCTTTAACGCAGTTACCCATGACAATCTTCTCCGTTGTGATACCAGCTTGAGCAGCTTGAAGGTTAGGATCGTCTGTGCCCTCTATCGAAGTTTCATATTGGATACGACCGGCAAAAGGCTTTTGAGCAGAAAGGGTCATAACGCCACAAAGGATGGCGACAAACATTACTAAGAAAATTTGTTTTTTCATTGCTTTATGTATTTAAATTATCAACTTTTTGAGGCGGCAAAGATACAAAAAAAGTACGAAGCCCATAGAGCCTCGACAAAACAAAAGGTTTAAAAAATCATAAAATAAATCCGGTAAGTGACAAAGGCCACATATCCCATAAAAAAGAGACTCCAGACGAATGCGGGCACATGAGTGAGCTTGGCAAGGTTTGTGGCATCTCCGGCAGACTGTGGTGTACGCACAGAGAGGTAGAATAGCACCAGCACGGAAAAGATCGATTCTGTGATCATCATAATGGTGTAAAAGACTGCCGCATAGCGCAAATAGAGGGGATTCCCAAGATATATCAGGCCTCCGTTGAGGGTCAGGAAAAGCAGCACCCAAACGACACCATAGAGGTTTCTTATCCAAAGAACAAGCATCAGCAGGAAAAGTACCGACAGACCGATGACGAGACCTTGCACGGCGCCGTGTTTGAGCAGATATACCGACAGCCAAGCCACTGAGATCGCGCACGGATAACCCGCCAAGGCGCACAGGAAAGAGGCGAATTTTCCCTTCAAGACCGTGGTCGTGGTGCCTGAGGCATCATTATTAAGGTCAATTTTTCGCACTTCCCCATCCAGCAGTAAAGCCATCAGGGCGTGTCCGAACTCATGCAAGGCAGTATTGATAACATTAAAAAACTTACCCACGACCGGAATGCGGGGCAGGATGAAGCTGACCGCCACCATCAAGGGCAGCATCCAGGGCTGGTCGGGGAAAAGAGTGTTCGTCATCAGCTTCTACGGAACTTATGTATGTCGGAGGTATCCCACGACTGATACATGAGGATATTCTGTATATTGTTGATCAGGATGATAAACAACTTGAGGTCGTGTTCGGCAAACCAGCGGCAGGCGGCGACATCCTTTCGGCAGGCAGCCGCGAAAAGGGAGAGAAAATCGCAGTGATACTTCTCCAACCAAGCAATCGCCTCCGGCTCGTCGTCAATGGCATTGCTCAGCACGGCGAACTCGGGATAGCCGTTGGCAGCGAGCCACTCCAACGCTTGTATGTTGGAATGAATCGCTGACGACAAAGCCTCCAATTCCGGAAAACCATTCTCGACCAAAAACTTGCTAAACTTCTTATTGCCCAATAGACTTTCGTTAAAAGCCAACAAGAGTTTCGTGTCGTAGTCAGTCAGACAGTGCAGCTCACGCATAGTTATTGCTTCAAGCTAACGGTCTTGTTGAAGACGAGTTTCTCTTCCGTTGAATCCGGATCGGCATAGAAATAGCCGAGGCGTTCGAACTGGAAGTACTTGATTCCCATTGCTTTTTCAAGGGTCAAGCTTGGCTCTACCCAACCATCTTGAATCTTCAGAGACTCAGGGTTCAGGTTATCGATGAAGGTCTTGCCCTCTTCGCAGTTGTCGGGATCAGGCACAGCAAAGAGACGGTCGAAGATACGGACCTCGGCCTTCTTGGAATACTTCACGGTAGCCCAATGGATGGTGGCCTTCACCTTTCGGTTGCTGTCGGGCATGCCGCTACGGGTATTGGGGTCGTAGGTGCAATGGATCTCAGTGATATTGCCGGCATCGTCCTTGACGATATGGGTACATTTTATAATATAGGCATATTTCAGTCTCACCTCGCGGTCGATGGAGAGGCGGTAGAACTTCTTGTCGGCATTCTCGCGGAAGTCGGCGCGCTCAATCCAGAGTTCCTTGGCGAAAGGCACCTTGCGGGTACCGGCTTCGGGGTCTTCAGGATTGTTGACAGCCTCCATCTCCTCCACCAGATCGTCGGGATAGTTGTCAATGATGAGCTTGACGGGATCCAGCACTGTCATGGTTCTGGTAGCCACCTTGTTCAGGTGCTCGCGGGCGCAGAACTCCAAGAGGGAGACATCGATGATGTTGTCGCGCTTGGCCACACCGACGGTCTCGGCGAAGTTGCGGATAGACTCAGCCGTATAGCCACGACGGCGCAGACCGCAGATGGTCGGCATACGCGGGTCGTCCCAGCCGTTGACATAACCCTCTTTTACGAGTTGCAGCATCTTGCGCTTGCTCATGATCGTGTTGGTCATATTGAGACGGGCGAACTCGATCTGTTGCGGATGGTGGATGCGCAGCGCCTCACAGAACCAGTCGTAGAGCGGACGATGCACCTCAAACTCAAGTGTGCAGATAGAGTGCGTGATGCCCTCTATGGAGTCGCTCTGGCCGTGGGCGAAGTCGTACATCGGATAGATGCACCATTTGTCGCCCGTACGGTGATGGGTGGCATGAAGGATACGATACATGATCGGATCGCGGAAGTGCATGTTCGGAGAGGCCATATCAATCTTGGCGCGCAGCACGCGGCTGCCATCAGGGAACTCTCCCGCACGCATCCGGCGGAAGAGATCCATATTCTCCTCTACCGAACGATTGCGGTAAGGACTCTCGACGCCAGGTGCCGTGGGCACTCCCCTGCCCTTGCTGATCTCCTCCTGCGTCTGGTCGTCCACGTACGCCAGCCCCTCGCTGATAAGCTGCTCTGCCCACAAATACAATTGGTCAAAATAGTCGGAGGCATAGTACTCTGCAGCCCATTGGAAGCCGAGCCACTGAATGTCTTCCTTGATGGAGTCTACATACTCCGTGTCTTCTTTCACAGGATTGGTATCATCAAAACGGAGATTGCACAAACCATTGTACTTCTTGGCTATTCCAAAGTTAAGACAGATGGACTTGGCATGACCGATATGAAGATAACCGTTAGGCTCCGGAGGAAAACGGGTGTGTACTTTAGCATCGTTTTTACCTTGCCGGATGTCCTCTTCGATAATTTGCTCAATAAAATTCATGGGTTCAAATTTAGGGTTATAAAAAAACAAGCCGCAAAAATACAAAAAAATATTAGCCGTTAGCAATTGGCCATTGGCTTTTAGCTAACGGCTAATAGAGTATGACTACTTCAGCAGTCTGAAGAACTCCACGAGGAGATCCCAGCACATCTGTACGGTCTTGATCTCCAGTTTCTCATCAGGAGAGTGTACACCGCGGAGGGTCGGTCCGATGGATACCATATCAAGTTCCGGGTATTTTTCGGAGAAGAGGCCGCACTCGAGACCGGCATGGATGGCCAGCACTTGAGGATCTTTCTTGAAAAGGTTCTTGTAAGCATCCACCAAAACATGCAGTACTTGAGAATCGGGATTCGGGGTCCAGCCAGGATAGCCGTCGCCAGAAACGACCTCGGCACCGATCATCCAAAAAGCGGTGGACACCTTGTCAACCACAGCCTCCTTGCGAGACTCCACAGAGCTGCGCTGGCTGGTGGTGATGACAATCTTGTCGTCGATTTTCTTCACGGAAGCCAAGTTCGTAGAGGTCTCCACGAAGCCGGGGATATCCTGGGACATGGCCTGGACGCCGTGCGGGCAAACCATCAATGCGTTCAGCAAGTCTATCTGCAGGAATTCGAAGAGCACCTTATCCGTGGCAGGTGCAGACTCAAGCGTCACCTCAACATCAGGATCGGTGGTGTGGAATTCATCCTTATAGATCTTATTCATTGCTTGGCAATAGAGTTCCCATTCGGCACATTTGTCGGCTGGGACAGCCACGACTGCAAAACCTTCGCGGGCGATGGCGTTGCGCAGATTACCGGCCTGGATGTCGGCAATCCGGATGTTGTAATCGCAATAGCCGTTATAGAGCAGACGGGTGAGGAGTTTCACAGCATTGCCACGGCCCTTGTTGATGTCGTCGCCGGAGTGACCGCCCTGCAGACCCTTGACCATCACTTTGTAGAACTTGACATCGGGATTTTCCAGTTCTTTCACATCCTCATACTCGCATTCGATGGTAGCCACCGTATCCTTGCCACCGGCGCAGCCGATGAAGAACTGTCCCTCGTCTTCAGAGTCGAGGTTGATGAGCATCTTGCCCGTCATGAAGCCGGCCTCCAAAGCTTTGGCTCCACTCAAACCAGTCTCTTCATCCACGGTGAAGAGGCACTCGATAGGACCATGCTCCAACTCTTGATCATCGAGAATAGCCAATGCGATGGCCATGCCGATGCCGTCATCTGCGCCTAATGTGGTGCCTTTGGCTTTGAGCCACTCGCCATCAATATAGGTCTGGATGGCATCCTTGGAAAAATCGAAGTCCGTGTCGTTATTCTTCTCACAGACCATGTCCATGTGCGATTGGAAGATGACCGGAGTCACATTCTCTTTGCCGGGGGTGGCGGGCTTGGAGATCAGCACATTGCCAGCTTTATCGCGCTTGGTGGGAAGTCCCAGTGCGTTGCCGGTCTTCTCCAGCCATTCAGAGATGAGCGTTTCCTGTTTTGAGGGACGCGGTATCTTGGTGATTTCATTAAAGTAATAGAAAACCTTTGCAGGTTTCAAAGACAACATTTCTTCGTTCATATCAATATAATTTAAAGGTTATACAAGAAGTTGCGGACGCTAAAAATTAGCAGCCGCAAAGATACTCAAAAAATATTGACTTTGCTATAAAAAAATAAGGGAATTATATACATGATGGCACAGCCTCCCCTTTCGCGGCGGGCACGACACATGCATCATGGCAGATGTCACCCGCGCCGCGATCTATCATCCGCACACGCCTTCACCCCAGGCTACAGATCTGTATCCCCTACGGGGAACTGCAACTCCGTACAGGTGCGTCCGAGCGCCATGGCAAGCGTCCTGCACACAGGCATCGTGGAATCAAGGAAACATTTTGCCATGTTGGACGCGGGCGGGAATGCCGACATGGCGAGGCGGACACGGCGTGAATGGCCGGCCTCCAACAGCGGCGTGCAAAGGCGCTTGCGTTTACAAAAATGCAAAGCCCTCGATGTTGGTTCCCTTTTTGCTCCGGCCGGCATTTTTGTTCACGTTTGCCGCCGCTGTCAGAGGGCGGACAGAGCGGGCGGATTTCATGTCGGCTTGATCTTTTGTAACTTTTCTGTCAAGAGAAAAGTTAAAGACTATAATTATTTAATAGACTGACACTTACAATAAAGCACAATAACGTTATAGAACTGTACTCCTTTGGTTTTTTGTCCAACTTTTGGGGTGCAGTTCAGCAATGTGGGGCGGGACGGCGCCCATGTACTCTCTCGCGGCGCGGGGAATGTGTGCCATAAGATCGTGGCTTGCCCGCCGCGAAAGGAAGGCTGTGCCATCAGGTATATAATCACCAAAATAATGTCCGATTAGGGTTAGTTTTCCCGTGCCATGCGGAGGAATTCCTCATCCACGCCAAGGAGTTCCGCAATGGTCAGGGCCTCTTTGGGCACCTCGTCATCCGAAGTCTCAACGAGGGAGTAGTCCATATAATTACTGATGTTGCGGGCCGTGACACACTGTTGGCCATCGAGCCGCAGACCGCGCACACGCAAACGGCGGCAGTCGGCATGGACACCGCTGTAGTGGGTCGTCACAATAGCCGTCACGGAGAGTGTCTGGGCCATACGAATAAAACCGTTCACGAGCCGTTTGCCTTCTTCGGGGTTGGTGGTGCGCGCCAGCTCGTCCACCAGTGCCAACACCCGCACTCCCCGCTTGGCAGTCTTGATAATCCGGTCTATTGTCAAGATCTCCACCGCAAACGAAGAGAGTCCACTATGCTCGGATTGATTGTCGCCGATGCTGGTGATGACCTCATCAACGATGGCCATCTCGGCTTGTTCTGCAGGGATGAAAAAGCCAAATTGGAACAGGAATTGCGCCAACGAGATGGTTTTCAGCAGCACGGACTTGCCCGCCATATTGGCCCCGGTGACCAGCACGGTCTCCCGTCCAAAGGCAATGTCTATCGGCTGGAACTGTTTGCCCTGAGATTGCAATATGCCGCACACCTCGGGGTTGCGCAACTGGGTGAGCTGGGTTCGAGTCGCAATCGCGGGGCAACAGGCGCCCCACTCGATAGCAAGTTGAGCCTTGGCTATTGTCACATCAAGATGAGCCAAGACCTCCAAATTTTGTCCGAGCGCCTTCTGGTAACAGCCTATCTGTCCAGTCAGTTCCGTCCTGACAACATCTTCTTCATGTTCTGCTTGGAAACGCAGCCGCTCTTTTTCATCGGCATCCTCACAGGTGCGCATCTGCTCACGAAGAGCCCGCAAGGTCTCGCTATAGGCGGAATAGACATAGAAATGCGGAATGCCAGTCTTCTCCGGATCCAGAATGTCTATCAAGCCCGACATCTCTTCCATCTGGAAATCATCGCATGAGAGTTGGGCAAGCATCTGACTGACACGCCGGGCGATGATGGCCGTTTTCTTTATCTCAAAGAGCTGAATATCATCAAAGACAACACCAGCATTCATCAAGGCCACAGTCGGGCGAATATCATTCAACTGACAAAACTGCTCATGGATAGTCCGGAAATAGTCCTTATTGTTTTCATCTTGAAGAAGCGTCTTCATCCGCTGCACCAATTCCAATTCCCGAGCCAACAGCATCTCATCCGTCATGAAGGGCGTATCCATCAAAAAGGAACGACCGATACCTGAGGTAACCTGCAGATGATCAACAGCATACTGCAAAGAAGAACTTTCGCTGAATACATTTTTAAAGACCATAAGACCTTGATGAATTTATTATGAACGTGACAAATAAGCCAAATAGAACAGTTTGTATGTATCGAAGAGGTGGAGCGATGGGGACAACTTCAAGGATTTCTCCATCGCTTTGTGAAGCATTTTGTAATAGGTGCTGCAGATTGGCAAAAAGCCTTTCCAGTGGAAATTATCGTAGGCACACAGCAAACGACTATCTTGTTTGAATTCTTCCGGCAGGCGATCTTCCTGCATTAGACGGTAGAGATTTTCCACTGCCTGACGAGTCTTGCGCAGAAAATCATTATTCGTGTCCAAGCCATCATGATAGAGCGGATTGTCGATATGAATCATCGGTATCTGCTTCTGCTGCAGCTGATAGCCCCACAGGGTGTCTTCATATCCGTAAGTGGTGAGAGACTCGTCAAAGCCATTGTCCACGAAAGTATCCTTGGTAGTCAGGATGTTAAAGGGGGTAAAGGAGCGATACGGCCGGCGATTGCGTTCTTCGGCGGAGCGCACTTCCCTTTCAACGCCATATTTCCAACGCAGCAGACGATCTTTCGACGGTTTCTCGGCGCGATAGCACAAGCCTCCTGAAATCACATATTTTGAAGATAGGTCGGGATGCTCTTTCAGCCAGGTCAGATAGTTGGATAGATACTGGTCGCTGGCCACTCCCGCATCGCAATCCATCAGCAACAGGTTTTCATACTTCGCACTCGAGACGAGCAAATTCCTGATCTTGGAGCGCCCCTGGTTGACCGTCTGTTGAACATACCTCACCTCCCCACCGGAGAGCAACTCGTTGCGTCTACGGACTTCCATGTCGGTGGAGGCATCGTCCATAACCACAATCTCGAAAGGAACCGACAATTGAAGTCCTTGTTCGAGAAGATGCCCGACCAGCGTTGTCACATCGACATTAAACGAGGGAATAAGAATAGAGAGCATTACAAAATCGTATCCGTCAGCTTTCCATCCTTAATCATGATGGTTCTGGATGGGAACAAATCGATCATAGGGAAGTTATGTGTTGCCATCAGGATTGTGGTGCCCGATTTATTGATGTTTTGGAACACCTGAAAGATCTCCTTCGCCGTGATCGGGTCCAAGTTGCCGGTCGGCTCATCGGCCAGCAACAGATCGGGACTATTCAGCAAGGCACGGGCAATGCAGACGCGTTGTTGCTCGCCTCCAGACAGTTGCGAAGGCAACTTAAAGTCTTTCGTCGGCAATCCCACAATCTCCAAGACCTCCTGACAACGATCTTGCATGGCCTGTTTGTTTTTCCATTGGGTAGCGCGCAAGACAAACATAAGATTATCCAACACGGTCTTATTGTCTATCAGTTGATAATTCTGGAAAATAACGCCGATCTTCTTACGCAGTTCGGGGATCTGCTTATTCTTGAGATGCAACAAGTCATAACCCAATATTGAAGCTTCCGTGCCTTCAGGTTTCAGTTCGCCGATCAATGTTTGGAGGATGGAAGACTTGCCGCAGCCGGTCTTACCGATCAAATAGACGAACTCACCCTGACGGACATCAAAGGAGACGTCGGTCAGGACCCGAATATTCTTATGGGATATGTTGACATTCTTGAGCGATATCACCACATCTCTAACTTGCTGGTTTTCACCATCAGTAGATATGGTTTCTTCCTGCACGGGAGTGTCTACCGTCTGGGTTTCGGCCACCATTTGTTCCACCTGAGAGGTTTCCTCGACAGGTTCTTGGGGAGTGGCACTTTGGAGATCGAGATCTTTATCGGATTTCTGGTCCATAATAGTGTTATGTTTTTGTTGTTACTATCTTAAGCGTCGATATTGGCGTAAGTTGCGTTTTGCTCGATGAATTCGCGGCGCGGGGGCACTTCGTCACCCATCAGCATGGAGAAGACACGGTCGGCCTCTGCTGCATTTTCGATGGTGATCTGGCGCAAGGTACGGAACTCAGGATCCATGGTGGTGCTCCAGAGCTGTTCCTCGTTCATTTCACCAAGACCTTTGTAGCGTTGGACCGTGACGCCGCTCTCGTTTCCATTTTTGGAGGCGGCTGCCACCAATTCCAAACGTTGCTCCTCCGACCAGGCATACTTCTGGTCTTTGCCCTTCTTGACAAGGTACAACGGAGGCGTGGCGATATAGACATGGCCCTGCTCGATAAGCTCGCGCATATAGCGGAAGAAGAAGGTCAGGATAAGGGCGGCGATATGGCTACCATCCACATCGGCATCGGTCATGATGATGACCTTATGATAACGCAGTTTGGAGATGTTCAAGGCTTTGCTATCCTCTTCGGTACCGATGGTCACGCCGAGGGCGGTGTAGATATTTTTGATCTCTTCGCTCTCGAAGATACGGTGTTGCATGGCTTTCTCCACATTGAGGATCTTACCACGCAAAGGAAGGATGGCTTGGAAGTGGGCATCGCGGCCTTGCTTGGCCGTACCGCCTGCGGAGTCACCCTCGACGAGGAAGAGTTCGCATTTGGAGGCATCTTTGGAAGAGCAGTCGGAGAGTTTGCCGGGCAGTCCCGAGCCGCCGAAGGCAGTCTTGCGCTGCACGTTTTCGCGGGCCTTGCGGGCGGCATGACGCGCCTGCGCGGCCAAGACGACCTTGTTGACAATCTCCTTGGCGTCTTTCGGATTCTCCTCGAGATAGTTGGTCAGCATCTCGCCCACCATCTGATCCACAATACCGGCCACCTCGTTGTTACCGAGCTTGGTCTTGGTCTGGCCCTCGAACTGGGGCTCAGCCACCTTGACGGAGATGATGGCGGTGATACCCTCGCGGAAGTCCTCACCAGAGATTTCAATCTTGTCCTTGGCCAACTTGTCCAACATCTTGTTGTCGTCGGCATATTTCTTCAAGGTACGGGTCAAGGCACGGCGGAAGCCAGCCAAATGCGTACCACCTTCTATCGTGTTGATATTGTTGACGTAAGAATGGATAACCTCATTGAAGGAGTTGTTGTACTGCATGGCTACCTCCACGGGCACACCCTGTTTTTCGCCCTCAATGTAGATGGGTTTGGCGGTGATTTTCGTCTTGCCCTCATCGAGGTAGGCGATATAGTCGCGAAGACCGTTTTCGGAGTGATAAACTTGCTGGAGTGGGTTACCTTGCTCGTCAAGAGAACGCATATCCCTAATAGTCAAGGTAATACCCTTATTCAGATAGGCCAGTTCCTTCAAACGATCAGAGAGGACATGATAGTCGTAGACAGTCTCGTAGAAAATGGTGTCATCGGGGGTGAAAGTCACTTTGGTACCGCGGTAGTCGCTTTCGCCGACCACTTTCACGGGATATAGCGGCTTGCCATAGGCATACTCCTGCATGAAATGCTTGCCATCACGGAACACCTCTGCTGTGAGGTGTTTGGAGAGGGCGTTGACGCAGGAGACACCGACACCGTGCAGACCGCCGGACACCTTATAGGAGTCCTTGTTGAACTTACCGCCGGCGTGCAGAACGGTCATGACGACCTCCAAGGCAGAGCGATGCTCCTTCTCGTGCATGTCAGTAGGGATACCACGACCGTTGTCGAGCACGGAGATGGAGTTGTCTTCCAGAATGGTCACTTCGATATTGTTACAATATCCGGCGAGGGCTTCATCGATGGAATTGTCTACCACCTCGCTCACCAGATGGTGCAGACCGCGCTTGCTCACATCGCCGATATACATGGCGGGACGCTTGCGGACGGCCTCTAATCCTTCGAGTACTTGAATATTACTTGCGCTGTAGGTTTCTTCAATAGGTTTTTGGTTTTCTATCTCACTCATTTTCAATTACATTAGTTAACTTTAAAAAACATGCAAATATAGGATTTTTTTTTGAATTTTCCTACCGAAAAATGATGAAAAAATCTCAAAAAACAGGCATTGAAAATATGGCACTAAAACATGGGTTTTGGCATAAAAAAGCCCCGGCGAAACCGGGGCTTAAGTCATCTTGGCGACCTGCCAAAATCAGGCCATCTCAAAAGAGTTTCCAAGTCCTGCTATCTGCGTGCCAGATGTTTTGCACCAGGCATGGAAGAATAGACCTGCTCTTTGTTGCGTTCGAAGATGTTGCCCGACGCACAGTTGGAAAATGCGAGGCCGGAGGCGGTCACATGATAGTTGGAGAAGTCATACTGCTCGGTGTCCCAGTCAACAGGGATGGAGATCATCATGCCGTATCCGTGACTGCCGCTGATGTTCAGGTTGCTCAAAGCGACGCGGGTATCTTCCCAAGTGTAAAGAGCAGCTTCCTGGGCGTCCTTGCCGGCATTCTGAATATTGCAATATGTCAGATTGTTGCCGCCATTGGTCTGACGGGAGGAGTAAATCTCAATGCCGTTCCAGTAGCCGCTTTCATTCTGAAGGCCGCGGAAGACCACAGGCTGGCTGGCAGTGCCGTTCACCTGAATCAGCGCATTGGAGGTGACGCTTACACTCTGGTCGTAGTCCAAGACAAACTCCACGCCTGCATTCACCTTCATGGTGGCGGTACCGTCCACATGGACACCGGCTTTCAGGAAATAAGGGATTCCCTGGTTCGTATAGTTGGCCGTGACGTTACTCTCATCCAACCAATAATCGTCAATCACAATCATATTTTTCGCATTGTTCGTATAGGTGTTGCCCGTGCCGAAGCAGCCGACTTTCTCTTGTTCGTTCAAAAAGATAGGATACTCGGTGTTTTTGATGGTGTTGTTCTCAAATGCCGAGAGGTTCCCATTGACCAGCACTCCATAGTGCAAGGCACCATTAATGAGACAATGCTTCATGGAGAGTTTGCCATTAACCGACACCACCGCATCGCCGCTACCGCCATTGATGAAATTGACATACTCGAACTGGTTGTCATTACGGTTGGACGTAACATACACACAGTCCCAAGCTCCCACATTCGGATTGTTAGTCGGTCCGGTCAGGATGATGGGGTTGCTGGCCGTGCCCTTCATGCACAGGCCGGCGTTTTCCTCCACAAAAATTCCTCCGTATGTACCGGTGAACATGATGGTCACTCCGGGTTCAATCGTAAGCAGGGCGTTGCCTTCCACATAGAAACGGCCGTCGATAATGTAGTCCACTGCCACGCCACGGTCAGGCCAGGTGGTGTTGGCACTGATGCTACCTGAGACCTCCAAAGCGCCTTCGGTGCCGCCTCCCGGCGTGTCACTGAAGATGGCCACATACTCGGCATTGCCCGTAACGGTAATCTCGCGAGGGTTGGTGTTGATGCCGTCGTTCCAGCCGTTGAAGTAATAACCGACGGCAGGCATGGCGGATATGGTCACCACTTCGCCTTTCTTGTAGGTTCCGGATCCGCTCACTTGACCCCATTCATCGTTGTTGGATGTCACCTTGATGGTGAAGGTTTTGGTACATCCTGCCAAGGTCAAAAGCACTAACAGGAACAAGGTAAAAAATCTAATGAGTCTTTTCATAATTTATTGTTGTTAAAAAGGTTAATGTCATCTGTACGCATCGGGCAAAAAATTCACGCCCAGATTTTGAAAGTGCAAAAATACACATTTTTTCAACGCTGCAACATGAAGCTCCGTATATTCTTCTGTGTACCGATATTTTGAGTATTTTTGCAGCGGCAAAAACCAAAGTTCGCTTTCCATTTGCCACTATTCATTATGACCAAAAAAGAGAAATACCAGTTCATCGTCTCCTATTTTGAAGAGCATCAACCAGATGTGGCATCGGAACTCCACTTTGAAAACGCCTACCAACTCTTAGTCGCGACCATGCTTGCGGCGCAATGCACAGACAAAAGGGTCAACATGGTGACTCCCGCGCTGTTCAAGGCCTACCCCACCCCTGCAGCCATGTCAAAGGCTGAGGCAAGTGACATCTTGCCCTACATCTCTTCCGTGTCATATCCCAACAGCAAAGCCGATCATCTGGCAAAGATGAGTCGCACCTTGGTGGAGAGATTCGGTGGCGAGGTGCCTTCCACCATGGAGGAGCTTACAGAGCTGGCCGGTGTAGGTCGCAAGACCGCCAACGTGGTACTGGCTTTTGCCTTCAACCAAGCAGCGATGCCCGTCGACACACATGTCTTCCGCGTATCAACGCGCCTCGGACTGGTCAAGGACGCCCCAACCCCGGAAGCCGTCGAGAAACAACTCGTGGCCAACTTCCCCAAGGAGTTCGTCTCCAAAGCACATCATTGGCTCCTGTTGCACGGCAGATACATCTGCATGGCACGCAAACCTAAATGCACGGAATGCCCGCTAACAGAAATATGCGAAGAGCATAGAAAAATGAAAAACAAAGAGAAATTTTGAGCTATGGCTATTAGCTATTAGCTATTGGCCGTTAGCCTTCTAACCGCTAACCTTCTAACCTTTTAACCTTTTAACCTTCTAACCGCTAACCGTTCTCCAACATTTCAACTACAGCACGAGCAAGTCGCCCCGGTACACAATAGGCTTGCCTTCTAATGTAGTGCAGTGAATAATCCACATATAGACCACATTCACAGGCAACTTGCCTTTCACATAGCCATTCCACTGGAAGCCTTTGTTTGTGGAGACATACACCTGCTCTCCCCAACGGTCATATATGGCTATCTCAAAGGTCGCCCAATCGCCTGTCATGATTTCTGGGATATAGAAGAAGTCGTTCAGACCATCCTCGTTGCTGGGCGTAATGGCATTGGGCAACCGCAATGGATACTCACAGTAGTTGATTCTGATGGAGGCATCTTTCTCGCATCCGTAACCGGATGCAGTCACAGTATAGAGTCCGGGATTCTCGATATGGATGATAGAATCCGTTTCACCGGTGCTCCACAGAAAATTGGGCAGAGATGAGTGTGCCAACAGGTCGGCTGAATTATTGTCGCAGAAAGGATCTTCGGAAATTTGAACTATGGTGGCATACACAGGCTGCACCGTAAGGTACAGTTCCACGATACTATCGCATCCGCTCTGCGTGGTCAAGTCTTGGGTCTGATGCAACAATGTGGCATCCAGTGTGGCAGAGGGAGAAATGGAGAAACCATACTTCTCATACCCCTGTCCTGCACAAACTGTGTCTTGAATCGTGGTGGTGTATGCAGAAAGAACATTGACAACGATGGCAGCCGTGTCGGGGAAAGCATTCCGTGTGCGAATAACGTACCAAACCGTATCCATTCCGGAATAACCTGTTGCGGCCGTGTAATTAACCATCGTTCCACCCAAATTAGCCTCGCCATGAGCCGGCTGTCCCACCAGTTCAATCGTGACACCAAAGTTGTCCGACAACAGACGCTCATCAATGGAATCATTAAGCGTAGGATTGAGAGAGAAAGATCCGTCCTGGCAGATCTCTTTAAAATCATCATAAGCCGTGGCGGGCGGCACGACCTCCACGTGAATGGTTTTGGGGCAATCAATCATGGGGGAAAACCAGATATCGTCCAATGCGAAGTCGTTACCTGATTGCACTGTGTTCAGATTGATAATCTTGACAGTGGCTGTATGGTCATTGTAACCGCTCTCCCAGTCAAATGCGGCAAGATTCCAGATACCGGGTTGGAGGTTAGCGTAGAACTCCTGGCCGACCTGATTATTAACATAAAATTGCAAATGCGCAACTTTATCAAGGGGTTGTGCAGAACCATTGACCGTCATCACATAACATGAAAAGCGATACTTCGTATTAGGATTGATATTGATGGTCTCTTGCCAAACGGATATGTTTGGGGTTGGATTTCCATTCACGATCATATAGTGACCGGAAGCGGTGCCGTAGGTATGATCATAGCAGGTGGTGCAGAAATCGGGATGCACATTATGAGCAACAGAACTGATCGAATAGACACCTTCGGAATAGACAGAAGTCGCGTTATAGGTATAGTAACTGGTAAAACCGGTGTTTCCCATCTCAAAACCACTATTGACGGTCATTGTGCTATCCGATTCATAAAATTTTCCCAACACGGTATAGTCACTTGAGACAGTAGGAGCTACTTTCTGCCAAGAGCGGGCATAAGTGTTTCCCCACTGGATGTTGGGAATCCATTCATACTCCAACATTCCAGAGAGTTGGATCAAGACCGTATCACCGGGCAGGATCAACGTATCCTCTGTGGTAGCATGAAAATCGGAGCACGAACTCTGGGCATAGCCCATCAGGCACGACATCACAAGGACCAAAACCCATATAAGACAACGGAACTTCTGTAGCATAAGGTAAATTTCAAATGAATTTGCAAAAATACGATTTATTTTCAAATAACAAAATGTAATCAAACATTTAACCAACGTGGGTATCACATAAAAACAAGCCGCAGCAAGAAATGATTGCCGCGGCTTTGTTATAGATCAGAAGTGAATGACCTATTAGTGATAAATCTGATGGCCGAGGAGCTTCATAGACACCTTTTGCTGGTTGTCATATACCCAGATCAAACCAATATTCTCAGCATAGAAGAAGTGGTAAACATCCGTACCGATCTCATAATCGAATTTATGAACATTCGGATAGGTAACACCATTCACGTCATAGGAAGCGAGTTTCTCGTAATTTGTCCAATTTTCGGACTTTCCTTCGGCATCCATCTCCAGAGAGATAGTACCGACATGAGGGACATTCACCTGAACATAGGCCGTGTTGTCCTCAGTGCAGGAAGTGGAATAGACAGTACACTTAGCGCCACCGAGATTATAGGTGATAGCCTGAGAATAAACCTTGCGCTCATTGCAGGTATTGGCATAGTCGCTATAGTCAGTAACCTTAACCGTAAAGTTGGGTTCAGCTGTGGAGCGAGCATCTGCATACTCATAATACGTGTCGTTGCCACCAGGAGCGAACAAGCTGATTGCCAGTGGATTAATCGGAGTTGTATACTCCTCCTTACAAGCGGTGCAAAGCACAACTAATGCTAAAACAGCAAAATAAAATACTTTTTTCATAATCGTTTTGAATTTAAATGAACATTCCAATAAATGAGCAGCAAAAATAAAAAAAAATCGCAATATAAGACGATGCTTTTTATGAAATATTACACCATCTACTGGTTATTCATAAAAAAAACTTTTAGAAATGGAATCCCACTTTGAAAGCCCACACACCGATATTCATCGGATAGGAAGGCTGGCTGTTCTCAAAGAGGCTGCCTTCTTGTACTTTAACATTATGGCTGCCCAACCAGTAATAGTGAGCGCCCAAGCTGACCGTGCGAACCAAAAGGATGCCGGCGCCTGCCTCAAAAGCGAACTCAGGACTCATTTTATATTTGGTGAGAGTATTCTCCGTACCTTCGGGAGTCTTGAAGAAGAGGTCGGCACCAAGTCCGGCTTCGGCCCAGAGGCCAAACACATCGCTGAAGGTGGTCGTGTAACTGATACCAGCCATAATCGGCACATTCACATACATGGGCTTTGTCACGTTCCAACTATCATACTTATCACGCAGATCCTTGTTCAAAGCATTCCACATACCATCGGCGGAGACAAAGATGCCCAGACCGCTGTTTTCCATCTTGGTGTTTTGGAAGGAGTAGGTATATTTCACTCCAAATGATGCGCCAAACATAGCACCACCATTGTGTTCAAAACTGTTAATTCCGGGGATAACCCCAACGATAGGCAGACCGGTCGGTTGCGCATGGAATTCACCCATGGGAAGAATACCACCAAATTGGAATGACAAACCTGCTTTAGTAGTCTGTCCGAATGAGCAGACTGAGAAGCACATTAAAAGTGCAGCTAAAACGATACTGATTTTTTTCATTGCAATAGATTTTAAAATTTTACAAACTGCAAAAATAGCGGAATAAAAAAAAACGGACTACTATTTTCAAAAAAAAGTATGAACAGGTCAATGGGGGAAACTCATCATACCGGCAGGGTGCCTAAAACGGCGCTCCACCCTTCCCGTTCCAACTGGTGGGCATCAATCTCCTGATAGTCTTTCTTAAACCATATCAGTTGTTTTTTGGCATATCGGCGGGTATGGGTCTTGATATCCTCAACAGCCTTTTCTATTGAGCACTTCCCGTCAAAATAGTCGAAGAGTTCCTTATAGCCCACCGTATTCAGGGCGTTGAGATGCCGATAGGGGTAGAGATTGCGGGCCTCCTCCTCCAGTCCTGCTTCCATCATCTTGTCGACTCGTAGTCCGATGCGGGCGAACAGTTCCTCTCTCGGGCGGTTCAGGTAGTATTTGCAGATAGTGAAGTCTCGTTCTTTAGGCTGATGATGCATCAGGGAGGAATAGGGTTTTCCCGTTTGGAGGCTCACTTCCACGGCACGGATCATGCGTTTGTGATTGTTCCGGTCAACGGTAGCATAGAAATCCGGGTCGAGAAGTTGTAGTTGGGCGCGCACCGCCTCAATGCCGTTGGTTTGAAACATCCTGTTGACATAGTCGCGGATTTGCGGGTCGGCATCGGGGGTTTCGTCCACCCCATGACAGACGGCGGCGATGTATTGCGGACTTCCGCCCTCCATCAGCACAAAGGGATATTGCTCAAACAGGCGGTCCAGTAACTGGAGAACCGCCTGTTCGTACATATAAATATTGTAATAATCGTGTATGGACAACATTCCTACGAGGTATCGCTGAGCTCTTGCCAGTTCCTCGTCTGTGGGATAGGCCGTCCCGATCTTCATCTCATGGTAAAACTGACGTGAGTCTGCAGAGATGATCGGAACGTGACACTGTTCCGCCAAAGAGACCACAGCAGAGGTCTTGCCCACGGCTGTCGGTCCGGAGATGACTATCAGCGTCCTATACAATGTCGTCAAATTCATTCAGACCACTGATGTCATCATCATCATACCCGTCATTGAACTCGTTGCTGACATCCTCTTCTTCATATTCAAAATCTTCATCGTCAATCAGTTCGGGCTTTTTGACAGGGGCCGGCATCTCCTTGCACTTATAGGTACACCGCGGGAAGAGGGAAGCATCCTCATCAGTCTGCAGCACCTTTTGCAATTCGATGTAGAAAACCTTGGGGTCCATGAAGTCATACTCATAGATGATATGCTGATGAGGATCAGTGATGAAGTCTTTCAGCAGAGAATCTTTCATGACGAAATTAGGAAGATTGGATTTTGTGCTGAAGACATCATCATCCTCATATTCCGGTTCGGGTTCACCTGCCGGCATATCCTCATCGCTCATATCCACCAAGGTGATCTCTTTCTGCTTATTCCATTTCGGGTCGCAGATGGAGAAACACGCCATCTCATTACCTTTCAATCCGATACAATCATAGAGGAGATGGTGGAAGGATTCAAAATTGTCGTTGGCGAGGAGTTCCACGTCACGCACAAAATCATCTACTTCATCGTAATAGACTTTGAACTTATAATAATACATGGTCAATGGTTTTTGGGATGGCAAAATTTGTATTATTCTTCGGATTCTTCAGGCTCCACCATGTTGTGATAGACGTTGGTCACGTCTTCATCATCATTGATTTTGTCGAGCAGGAGGTTAACCTCTGCGCGCTGCTCATCGGTGAGAGTCTTCATCTCCTTCGGGATTCTCTCGAACTTGAAGCTCTTGATTTCATATTTGTTGTCTTCCAGATATTTCTGGATAGGACCAAAAGCTTGGAACTCAGCCATCACGATAATCTCCTCCTCGTCAGCATCGATTTCGGCATCGAAGTCCATCATGCTAAGTTCAAACTCTTCGAGATCTATTTCAGGGGTACGGGCTACCGTAAAGATGCTCTTGTGGTCGAACAAGAAGTCGAGCATACCGGAAGTGCCGAGGGAGCCGCCATACTTGTTGAAGTAGCTGCGGATATTAGCCACGGTACGTTGGTTGTTGTCGGTAGCGGCCTCAATCATGATAGCGATGCCGTGAGGTCCGCGGCCTTCATAGACCATCTCCTTATAGTCGGACTGGTCCTTTTCGAAGGCGCGTTTGATGGCGCGGTCGATGTTATCTTTCGGCATATTCTCATTTCTGGCTGTCTGGATGAGCAGACGAAGCTTGGAATTCTGATCGGGATCAGGACCGCCGGCCTTAGCCGCCATTGTGATTTCTTTGCCGATACGCGTGAAGGTGCGTGCCAGATATGCATTACGTTTAAAGATTCTTGCTTTACGATATTCAAAAGCTCTTCCCATAGTAAATGTACTTATACGTTTAACTTAAAATTATCAATCCATCTGTTTTTCACACACATTACCTTTTTCAACAGACGTATGAAAACAGCGCGGCAAAGATACAAAAAAATCCTATCTTTGCACCCTGATTGAATTATGAATATTTTTAAAAGGAAACCGGAGGAATACAGGGCCACTTCTTTAAGCGAACTTACTTGGAAACGTTTCAAGAAGGAAAAGGAGGGGATGATATCGTTAGGATTCATCCTGATTGTGATTGTCATCTCTGTCTTGGGCTATCTCATCACGCCGGATCCTACGCCATACTGCAACCGCCAGCAGCTGGAGATTGCCCTGCGCAGTCCGGGCTTCACAGTGCAGATGTTGCAGGTTCGTCCCGCCGAGGAGGTGCCGCGTCACAACGTGTTTCACCGTATGTTGTTCGGCCAGCCCGACCAATACCGAAGCATTCCCATCTCCAGTTATGAGGATTTAGGCGACTCCCTACGTGTAATGCTCTTCGAACAAGAGGTTGGCAGCACATACGCCAAGAGTTCTTTAGCGTCCAAGCCCGTGGTATCACGGCGATTTCTCTTAGGCACTGACCGTTACGGGCGCGATGTGCTGAGTCAACTGATGATCGGTTCGCGCGTGAGTCTCTCGGTAGGTTTCCTGTCCATCTTCATTGCCCTCATCATCGGCATCGGTGTGGGAGCGGTGGCAGGCTACTACCGCGGCAAAGTCGATGACGTGCTCACCTTCATCATCAACGTGGTATGGTCCATCCCCACCCTGCTGCTGGTCATTGCCATCAGCTTCGCCTTGGGCAAGGGCTTCTGGCAGATCTTCATCGCCATCGGCCTGACCATGTGGGTGGATATCGCACGTGTGGTGCGCGGACAGGTCATCAGTCTCCGTGAGCAGGACTTTGTGGAGTCGGGTCGCGCCTTAGGTTATAGCAACCTGCGCATTATTTTCAAGCACATCCTGCCCAACATCACGGGCACCATCATCGTCATCGCCGCCTCCAACTTCTCCTCCGCCATCCTCAACGAAGCGGGATTGAGTTTCCTCGGTTTAGGCGTGCAGCCTCCTACTCCCTCCTGGGGCATGATGATGAAGGAGAACTACGCTTATATCGTACTGCACAAAGCCTACCTCTCCATCGCCCCTGGCCTCGCCATCATGCTGTTAGTGCTCGCCTTCATGCTCGTCGGCAACGCCCTCCGCAATGCCATGGACATCAGGAGCAGTTGACAGTTGTCAGTTTGGAGTTTGGAGTTTGGAGTTTAAAGTTAGAAGTTTGCTGTTCGGGGCAAACGGAGTCCTCGCAGTTTGTTTTTAAACTGTCACCGCCTCACAGCACCGTCAGTGTCCCCTTGAACAGCAGCGGGCGCCCTTCCCGGTTTGTGCAACGGATAACATACTGGTAGGTGTTTTCGAGCATGAGTTTGCCATTCACTTCCCCATTCCACTGGAAGCCCACATCTCTGGAGTAGAAGACCAGCTCTCCCCAACGGTTGTAGATGGCGATCTCAAAATCCGCTATCTGATGTTGCGTCCTTTCCGGGATGAAGAGGTAGTCGTTGAGGCCATCCCCGTTGCCAGGCGAAATGGCGTTGGGCAGGAAGAGCTGCCATTCGCACACCTCCACCTGATAGGTGGCGTCATTGACGCACCCGTCTTGCGCGACCGTAACCGCATAGGTGCCCGACTCCGTAACCGTCACCTGCGGGCCCTGCTCACCAGTGCTCCACACGTAATCAGACAGTTGCGATTGCGCCACCAGGACGGCCAAATGCTCATCGCAAAAATCTTCCGTTAGGGAAACTATCGTGGTGGAGGTGTCCACCACCGACAATTCCAGTTCCAGGACGCTGTCGCAGCCCTGCACAGTCTGAAAGGTATGAGTGCGCTGTATCAAACTCTCTCCCACCGTCTCCAAAGGCGCAACAGAGAATCCGTGTCCCTCATATCCGTCCCCTTCACATATCTGCTCTTGATAGTGGAACTCGTATTGGGGCAACACCGTCAACAACAGGACAATGATGCTGTCGCAATGGCCCGTGGAAAGTTGTTGTTCAAAAGCATACTCGCCCGCCTCGACCGTCTGCGCCCCAGTAATTTGGAAACCATACCCCTGATACGGGACATTCTGGCAGACCGTGGCTGTAACCGTGTCGGCATACGAAGGCCATACCGTGATCGTTACTGCGTTGCTATAAACGGTGCCACAGCTCTGGCTAATCCAGGCGCGACGGAGCAGGAAATAGTTGTAGGCAACTCCCAGAAAGTCATACTGCTGGCCGCTGGCATCACCGGGAGCAGCCGTCCAGTCGGTCCCATTGTAGGAAATCTGCCACTGGTACTGGCCATTATCTCCACCTGAGGCAGTGGTCCCCGTGAAAGGATCGAGCGTTCCGACATCGCAACGCTCCTGGCTGCTGCCGATGGTCCCCGCCTGCATCTCCCCATTGAGGGTGTTCAGCGTCACCGTGGCGATGGCCGTACAACCTAACAGGTCTGTGGCCATGAAGGTATAGGTGCCAGCGGGTTGTCCCGACAAGGTCGCTGAAGTGGAGGCTACGGACCCAGAAGCGTTGTTCCACCTCAACGTCAGGGGCTGCTGTCCCCCTGTCACTGTAGCCACAGCACCGCCCGTGGAAGCGCCGAAACACGTGATATGAGTCACATTCCCGACGGTCGCACTGACAGCATCCACCGCTAAATGCAGTACCACCACACTGTCAGCCCCGTTCGTTGTAGTCAGTTGACTTGTCTGCGTGCCAGCAGCAGTGAAGGTCTTGCCGTTCCACACCATAGGGAGGGAGGCGGCACAGACGGTCGTATCTTTCGTCACTGTAACATTCTGATAAACGGTCAGGTTGAGCGTAATGGCACTGTCGCAGCCCACCGCATTGGTCTGATGTTGAGTATAAACCCCTGTAGTTTGGTAGGCGATGCCGTTGAGCACGTACGGCAACTGGTTCTCAACCACCGAGACCGTCAGCAGCGTATCTGAAGCCGGGAGAAGCGTCACCGTCATCACCACGGCACTATCCACTCCGTTGACCGCCGTCAGCAGAGCCGTCTGGGTACCGGCACTGGCAAATGTCATGCCATTCCAGACGAGAGGAAGAGCCGCTTCACACAGCACACTGTCCGCAGTCGTCTGCACATTGTGCAATACCGATAGATGAACCGTCAAAAGACTGTCACATGCTTGGACGTTGGAGAGGTGTTGGACATATACCCCTGCACTGTCATAACTGTCGCCATTCAGATGCAAGGGCAAATCATTTTCCAGTACAATCGTGTCTAACACCGCTTCTGTAGGAAGATGGATGGAAACGGGGAGTATCGTGTCCGCGCCGCATCCATAGTCGTCGTACATGACTATAGAGATGGAAAGCACCGTGTCGTGGGTCAACGAATTGGGTACAACCAACAGGAACAGGGAGTCGCTCTCGGATTGAAGCCACAATCCAGAAACTATCATGTTAGTAATTGGGTGGAACATCACCATCGGGTCAAAACCGTCACCATGTTCCAACACAACCGTGGAAGTGCTTTGGTAACCGACCGACAACACGGAAGTGTCTCCTGCGCAGAAAACCGCAGGATGAAGCACCGCCACAGGATCAGGCGCATAGACCGCGACCGTATGATTCACCGCCGCCACACAACCATTCCCGTCTGTCGCGGTCACCGTATAGGTGCCTGCAGATGTGACCACCACCGATGAGACGGTGTCCCCTGTACTCCACAGATAAGTCTCCCCTCCCCCGGCGGAAAGCACAAGATAGCTGTCCACGCACAGATGGGAAGCACCCGAAATGGTCACAGCAGGTTCAGGCAACAAGGTCACCGTCATCACTACGGTGCTGTCTGCCCCATGCGAAGTGACCTCAGCAACACTCTGCACACCCGCATCGGCAAAAGTCAGGCCATTCCACTCCAACGGCAACGCCGAAGGGCAGACGGCACTGTCCAATTCTGTCACCACGTTGTAATACACCGTCACATATACCGTCAACGTACTCGCGCAACCAACCTCGTCATTCTGTTGAAATACATAAATGCCGGACGTATCCAAACTATGTCCATGGAACATCAGGGGAAGATCATTTTCCAAAACGGTCATCCAAGCAGTAGTATCCTCCACGAAACCGATGGCCACATCCACCACCACGATGCTGTCGGCACCCTCCCCTGCCGGATAACTTTCCGAGCATGTCGCCGACTCCGTGAATGAATGGTTCTGCCATACGACAGGGAGATTAGGATTGCAGAAAACAGTATCGTACAGATAGATCACCGACAAATGGAGGGTAATGGAACTGTCTGCCCCATGGTCTGTGGAAAGGTGAACCGTGTAAACACCTGGGACATGCAGATCCATATCCTGCCAATCGTAAGGAAGGTCTTGGGAAGATATGGTGTCAAAGACATCCGTCTGAATATGCACATAACAATTCATCGTGCCCACAATTTCCGCAGTACAGCCGTTGCTGTCCGTCAATGTTACGGTGCAGACGGTTTGCCCGGTCTCTGTAAGTCCGGCGGGTGGCGACACCACCAACAGCGAGTCATGCCAAAGCGTGCACCAAGCTCCCAACACCTCAAGGGTATAGTCTGACGCATTACCGCCAGCAACTGAAATCGGAATGGTGTCTGAATTTCCGGCTATCAGGTCATGGAAAGGCACTATGGGCTGCGGGGTCTCATACACCTGCAAGGACAGTACCAACACGCTGTCACAGCCGTTGGATGCCGGCAACGACACCGTCTGCACCCCGGCAGCAACAAACTGGGCCCCACGCCACCATAGCGGCAGTTGATTAGCGCAGACGACCGTATCCAAAAAGACCGTATCCGGTGCCGGCAGCACATTCACAGTCAAGGTCACGGCACTGTCACACTGATAAGCGGTGGTATAGTGAAACTCGCGCACGTCAGGACCGGTGAACCACTCCCCGTGCCAGTAGAGCGGCAAGTCCGTTGAACAAATGGTCGTGTCCCATTGCGTGACATACTGCGGGAGCACCGTGATGTGGACAAAGACGATGCTGTCACAGCCGTTGCTGCCAGTCAGTATCTGCGACAAATTGGCGCTTTGGTCATAAACCTGTCCGTTCCACTCAAAAGGACCGCAGACCGTCGTGTCAAAAGAGGTGACACTGATGTTTATCCTGTTGACGGTCAGCAGCAGCACACTGTCGCACTGATGGACATTGTCCAACACCAGCGATTTGGTGCCGGCATTCACGAAGTTCAGTCCGTGCCACACAAAGGGGAAGGAGCTGTTGCAGACGTTGGTGTCCAGATAGGTCGTGTCGGACTGATAGACCGTCACATCGATATGGTGGGTGTAGGTGCAGCCGTCCTCATTTGTGAGCTGTTGCTCGTATTGGCCCGAAGTGGTATAAATCGTCCCATGGAAGTTGAGCCGGTCGCAGACCGTCGTGTCGGTCCATTGGGCCGTGGTGTCGCCCACCGTCACGGTCATGATCACCATGCTGTCGCACTGGTGTGTTGTCAGAAGATGCGCCGTCTGCTGGCCGGGACCCGTGAAGGTCTGCCCGTTCCAGAAGAATGGCAGGTCCGCAGGACAGATGAGACTGTCAACCTCGGTCATCTCCGAATAGAAAACAGACAGGTGCACGGTGACTACGCTGTCGCAGCCGTTCTCCGCCGTGAAGGTCTGCTCGTAGGTGCCGGAGTCATCATATTCCATCCCGTTCCAGACGAACAGTTCGCAGACGGAGGTGTCGATGACGGTGGTCGGTACGGGAAGGACGTTCAAGGTCATCACCACCAGGCTGTCGTAGTAGGGCGTCGGGTGGAGGGTGGCCGTCTGCTGGCCAGCCTCTGTAAACTGCAGTCCGTTCCACATCAAGGGCAACATGCTGGCACAGACGGTACTGTCCACGTAGGTCGGGTCGGACTGTTGGATGACAAGTGTCAGGATGACAATACTGTCGCAG
Organism: Bacteroidales bacterium; assembly: GCA_017650305.1. Lineage (GTDB taxonomy): Bacteria > Bacteroidota > Bacteroidia > Bacteroidales > WCHB1-69 > F23-D06. The sequence goes on from JAGCFD010000007.1 coordinate 47,125, forward strand.
CCGTTCTGGGCCGTATAGTGGATCGTGTGCGTGCCGGAGGTGTTCCACACGGAATCCTCGTATTCGTAATAGCCGTAGGCGGTGATAGTCTGGTAGGTATAGACCGGCGGGGTGACGGTCAGCGTCAGCCGCTCCACGCTGTCGCAACCCTGCGCGTTGACGGCGTAGAAAGTATAGACTCCCGCCTGGTCCAGGGTGATGTCGTGCCATGTCACCGGCAGCTCCGCCTCACAGACGGTCTGCGTGTAATAGGTGATCTCGGGGTCCCGGACGGTCAGATTCAGGATGACCAGACTGTCGCAGCCGTGCTGGTTCTCCAGGATGTGAGTATAGGTGCCCGAATAGGAGTAGTTCTGGCCGAACCACTGGTATCCGTCGCAGGTATCGACCGACAGGTAGGTGGTGTCGCCCTTATGGATGGTCAGGTGCAGGATCTCCACGCTGTCGCAGCCCGACTGGCTGGTGAAGCGCTGGGTATAGGTGCCGTCTTGAAAGTAGGTCTGGCCGTGCCAATTGTACGGCCCGCAGCTTGCGACCTCCTGTACCAAGGTGTCCATAGGTAAAACGGTCAGAACCAGCGTGAGAAAAGAGGAACAGCCGTTGAGGGTAATAGTGCGGGTGCGAACGAGGTTGCCCGGCACACTGGTCTCGTCAGCCGTGACGGAGAACCCATTGTCTTCATAGGGCTCGCCTTGGCAGATCTGGTCATAGATATTCTGTGGCATACTCTGGGCCACGAGAATGGTCTGAGATTCGCTGTTCTGGCAGCCGATCTCGTTGGTGACCGTCACGGTGTAGGTTGTTGTCTGGGAAGGTGTGACTTGGATATAGGGGGTGGTGTCTCCCGTGTTCCAAAGATAGGTCAGAGAGGTGTCGTACTCTGCTGGCGGAATCGTAAAACTGCGAATGGCACGCACTTGTTTGAAAGATTGACGAGGCATATCCTGAGGCCTTCCGTACACGCTCATCCATGCATGATTATTATTTTGGAGTGTACTACTCCAATATTGGCCTGCGGGCATCGAGCCTCCTGCCGCAATTATTTCTTGTTCTATAAAAGGACGACTGGCAAACAACTTAAGCAATTGTCCGATGGCAGGAAGATACCAACCGTTCTGAAAATCCACCACTGTGGCAGCAATAGAGTTTTGAGTGGATAAGGAGGACCGAATAATCTGGGTATTGGTATATCCTGCCGTATCTGCATACACCAGTTGATATGCATCCAGACACCACTCATCACACTGATCCAGAAAATGGTTTAGTCCCGGAATTATCGTAGTGTTTTGACTCCATCTGCAACTCGAAGATGCATCTTGTAAAGCTACCACCCAACCTCCACTTCCATCCGGGTGAAGGTAAAAAATGATTCCTTGACTCCCATCCGGTGCTGTATATAAGTCCCCAATCCGGTAGTGTTGTCCCCAAAGACTTCCTGCCAGAAAGAAAAAAGTTATATATGCAATTATTCGTTTCATGTCTGGAAATCACTAGAAATCGATAATACTGCGAACTCTTCTTGCAAGAACATTTCCCCCTCCATAACCTACCAATATGTTGAACACAGATCCCATGTAAATAGGAGTACCATCAGGTGTGTATTCAGCGGGAGAACTTGACCAGTATTGGGAATTCATCCACTGATAATATGAATCACCAATGGATGATGGAACAAAGAGTGTTCCGTTAACCTGTGACAGGGTTTCATTGACAACAGCCAACTCATAAAAAAGGAGCATCAGTTGCCCGATGGCCGGCAAATACCAACCATGATCAAAATCAACGGCCCATACAGCAGGATAACTGACGGCATTGCCCATCGATCTTATTACCTGTGTATTAAATTTTCCATCAAGTAGATTTTGTGGTTCAAGATTGTAAACAGAGGCTGGAATGCCACAACTAGCTGGTAAATCAACAGTACTCCAAAAATAATCACCCTGCTCCTGAAGATGAACCGCCCACCCATGCTCTCCTGTGGAGTCCACAAAGAAAACCACAGCCTTGGCCGTCTTGCCCGCCACCGGCCAGTCTTCCGGCTTCACAATGGTGCTGTCGGTACAGAGGATGTCGCCAGGCAAGACAGCAGCCGGCTCGATGAGCGCTATCATCGCATTCTCTCCCAACGCATGGATGGTCGTGGTGTCACCGGCACAGATCTCGGCAGGGTCCGCCAAGGTGGTGACTGACGGAGTCTCTCCCACTACCAACCGCACCATCACATTGCTGTCGCAACCCTGGACTGTGGTGTTTTGTGACGACAGATAATACACTCCCGCACTGTCCAAGATGGCCGTATGAATGCCATGTCCGTGATATTGTGAGCCTGTACAGAGCGTGTCCCCAAAATAGAAATTGTAGGACGGCGTATGCCAGATGGTTTTGGAGAAAGTATGACTGCCGCAAGCATTGCCCGCCGTCACAGATATGGTCGCAGGATTGGGGGATTCGTCTGTGAAATACAGATAAACAGCCGAGGATACACTTCCGAAGAGATTGACGATACCGTCTGGAATTGTCCACGAATAAGAGTTCAAGTGCCCGGAAAAAAGCAACGAATAGGTCATCACTTGCCCGTTGCAGACATTCTGTTCCCCAGATAGTTCTCCAGAAATGGAAAGAGTCGGCTGCACCGTCAGATGCAGATACCGGTATCCCGAATCGCAGCCATTGTCCAGCACAAGGGGAATGCTGTCCAATATGTCGCCAGGCTGTAGATTTGTATAGTGGAAGCCGAAGTTGTCATAATCGGAGCCCTCGCAAACCTCATCGTAATGGTGAATATATCGCTGTAATACAGTTAGATAAAGATTGTCCTGCAAACTAGAGGAGCAGTCTCCAGGACTAAATTCAAGATTGTGGTGTAAAAAGGTGCCGACAAGCGTCTGAGGAGGAAGGTTGAAGCCGTGATCATGATAAGATTCTCCTTGGCAGATGGTGTCATAATAAACCTGTCCCTGTGTGATGGCCAGTCCTTGAATGTTCATATTCGTCAAGACAGGATTGCAACCATGGGCAGAGTGCATGGTGCACGAAACATTTAAACCGTTTGCGATGGAATAAGTGGCCGTCTGGCCGGTGCTGCCATTGTTCCACTCATAGCTGGAACATCCGCTGGGTGCTTCCAACGTAATACTCTGTCCGTCACAGTTCAACACGGTCAGATGATTGCTTTGACAAGAGGCGGTGAAATAGACATAACTGAACTCATCACCATCAACAAGACAGTCGTATGAATAAAAGCAAAGCTTGATCTGCTGGCCGATACGGTCAGAAAGGTCTATCGCCAAAGTTCGCCACGGCACCCAACTGTACAGACCGGATATATGACCGTCCAATTCATGTTCGTCAAAACAATATGAACCACAGGGATAAATGGTCATGTCACCATAACCCAATTCAGGATCTGTTTCCGTCAGCATAATGCGAACGAAAGGCCCCTGAGGATGAAATGTGCCGGAGTGTCTGATCACAACCGCATATTTGACAGAAAGTATCGGATTGGCTGCATCTACGGTAAAAGAATATTCAATTCCTCGGGATCTGTTGCCTCCGTGGTCATTGCCTAACTTCACAACAGCACTCTCCCCTGGCGGAATAATGGGCAGTTGATAATCCGTGTAAGGATCCATTCCGGGTTGCGTGATGATGGTGTGGATATTGGGATTAACCCCCAAATAAATATGCGGATTCTCCCTTGGTCCGGTTCCACATTGCACCCCCGGCGCAGTCAAGTCCATAAAGTCTGGACACTGGGCATGAAGGCCGAGGCCGAAGAACAACACGCAGGCTGACAGCACCATATTCCGGATATGGCGCGCCAAGCTGGTCCCGATCTCCCGTGCTGTTCTCATCTTTCTTCTCCCAGAAGCTATTTGATGCGCTTCATCAACTCCGCCTTCTTGGCATCATACTCCTCCTGCGTGATGATCTGCAGGTCGAGCTTCTCCTTCCAGCGTTTCAACTCTTGCAAGGCCTCCTCGGAGTCGTCCGCCTTCACTAAAATCTCCCGGATGGCGATGGCCTCTTCAAAGTTAGTACAGGCCAGGCCGCCACGATTCAAGACCAGATAGATCTTGCATCCACTGGTATTCCTATTGTATGGATCGACAGGCAAGCACTGTATCTTTTTGATGGTGGCCGTTCCACCACTTCTGTTCTCCACGCGCTCACTCGCCTCACGATTCGCAGCATTGACAGCGGCATTCTGGTCTGGATCCTCAGCCAAAGCATTCAACACGCTGGATGTCACATCCCGGAAATAAAGATAGTATTTCCCATTGGCAGGATAGCCATAGGTGATCACAGAACCAGGCCTGAAGACCTCTCCATTGGAAGCCACATACTCGGTGATGTTATCACCACCCTTCCGGCCCGTCAACTCCTTGGCAGATTTGTGATCCAAAAGATCCTGATAAGTGACCGTCTGAGCGAAAACATTCAAACTCAGCACAGCGAACAAACATAATGATACCAGTTTTTTCATTTTATGTATTTTTAAAGATTTAATATTCAACAACTTATTAATACATTCCAACCGCATTTCCATCCAACAATGTATAATTAACCATAATATAATCAAGGGTGCAAAAATATAAATTTTTGTGATCAGTGAGCAGTGAAGAGTGATCAGTTGTCAGTTGTCAGTTAAAAGGTTAAAAGGTTAGAAGGTTAAAGGGTTAAAGGGGCACTCGGAGCAAACTGCGCCTCCGAAGATATGAATAATTAAGAAACTAAGAAATTAAGGAGTTAAGGAATTACGACCTCTTAGTTTCTTAGTTCCTTAATTTCTTAATTTGTCA
>JAGCFD010000062.1 GCA_017650305.1 Bacteroidales bacterium
CACCGGCACCGGGATGCCCATAATACCTATCTTGGCCATCTTCTCAACCGTCTCCATCGGGAAACGTTCCTGCTCATCCACCTCTGCGGCGAGCGGCTTGACCTCGTTCTCCGCAAACTCGCGGATCATCTGCAAGAAGAGTTCTTCTCTTTTATTTAAGCTGAAATCCATATTATATTACTTGATATTTGACAATTCTATGAATGATAAAAAGGCTAATAGCCAATAGCTAATGGCCAACAGCCGATTAGTCAATCTCCATCGGTTTGAGATCCGGGGAGACGATGAAGTCGGCCTCGGTGGCAGCCTTCACATCCTCGACTGTGAATTCCGGATAGAGCTCTGTCAGGGTCAGGCCTTCGGGCTTGAACTCCATCACGCACATCTCGGTGATGATCATGTTGACCTTGCCCTTGGCGGTCAGGGGCAGGTTGCATTTGTGCAGGATCTTGGGGGCACCCTTCTGGGTGTGGATCATGGCGATGATGACGCGGGCGTTGGTCAGCAGGTCCATAGCGCCACCCATACCGGCCACCAGCTTGCCAGGAACCATCCAGTTGGCCAGGTCGGCGTGCTCATCCACCTGCATGGCACCCAAGACGGTGGCGTCAACGTGGCCGCCGCGGATCAGGGCGAAAGAGTCGGCAGAGCTGAAAGAGGCCGCACCGGGCTGAGCGGTGATGTAACCGCCACCGGAGTTGGTCAGGAACGGATCCTCCTTGCCCTCTTCGGGAGTGGGACCGAATCCCAACATGCCGTTCTCCGTCTGCAGGATCACATGCACGTCTTTCGGTAAATAGTTGACTGCCATCGTGGGAAGACCGATACCAAGGTTCACCACATCGCCGTCGTGCAACTCTTTAGCCACACGTTTGGCGATAATTTGCTGCATTTGTTGTTTGTCCATATTGATGAGTTTTAATAAATAATATCTATAAAATTTAAGCGGGGCAAAGATACAAAAAATGTTTATCTTTGCACCCGACTTTTTTCACGAATTGAAAAAGAATGCGATTCGGGGATTGTAAGGTCATCATTTTTTGGCTAAATCACTAACACTCCAATAGAAACCAATATGGAATTAATTGCAACCAACGAATATCAGTTTTTGAAGACCGGCCTGGAAGACCGCATTGCCGTGGTCGCCATTTCCGCGCCGAAGTCGTTAAACGCGCTGAACTCTGCCATTCTTGCAGAGCTGTCGCATTATGTATCAAACATCGATGAGGATGTCAGGGTTCTCATCATCACGGGGGATGGCGAAAAGTCCTTTGTGGCGGGGGCTGACATCTCCGAGATGGCATCGCTGGATTACCTTGGCGGATGCGCGTTCGGCAAGGCCGGCGCTGACCTCTTCCGCCAGATTGAGACGCTGCCCATCCCGGTCATCGCCGCCGTCAACGGTTTCGCTTTGGGCGGTGGCTGCGAGCTGGCCATGGCTTGCGACATCCGCATCGCCTCCAACAAGGCCAAGTTCGGTCAGCCTGAGGTGGGACTGGGCATCATCCCCGGCTTCTCCGGCACCGTGCGCCTCGCCCGACTGGTGGGCATGGGCCTCGCCAAGGAACTGATCTTCACGGGCAAGGCCATTCGCGCCGACGAGGCTCTCCGTATAGGATTGGTCAATGCCGTCTATGAGCCGGAAGAGCTGATGAATGCCGCCCTGGAGATGGCCCGCAAGATCGCCGAGAACGCCCCCATCGCGATCAGTTACGCCAAGGAGTGCATCAACCAAGAGTGGGATATGCCCGCCGAGACAGCTATCGAGTACGAGACCGAACACTTCGGCAAATGCTTCGACACGGAAGACCAGAAGGAAGGTATGCGGGCGTTTTTGAACAAGGAAAAAGCAGAGTTCAAAGGACTTTGAACTTTGACATTGAACTTTGACTTTGACTCGCCTTACCCAAATTCTTAATTTCTTAGTTTCTTAGTTTCTTAGTTTTCTATATTGCAGTCACTAATCACATTATCAAAATAAAAAATAATATTATGAAAATTTGTGTTATTGGAACAGGTACTATGGCCAAGGGCATCGTGAAGGCTTTCGCCGCCAAGATGCCGGTCGTTATGAAAAGTAGAACCCAAGAGAGCCTCGACAAGGCCATGGGTTCCTTCGCCAAAGGATATGGCAAACTGGTTGAGAAGGGCAAGCTGACCCAAGAGGCCGTTGACGCCATCCTCGCCAACATCACCACTACGACAGACTATGCCACCTTCGCAGATGCCGACCTCGTGATCGAGGCTGCCGTGGAGGATATGCAACTCAAGAAGGATGTCTTCACCGAGCTGGACAAGATCTGCAAGCCGGAGACCATCTTCGCCACCAACTCCTCCTCTTTGTCCATCACGGAGATCGCTGCCTGCACGAGCCGTCCCGCACAGTTCATCGGCATGCACTTCTTCAACCCTGCCGACAGAATGGCATTGGTAGAAGTCATCAAGGGACAGACCACTTCCGACGAGGTATGCAAGACCATCATCGATCTGGCCACCTCTATCGGCAAGACGCCGGTGCCGGTGAATGAAGCTCCCGGCTTCGTGGTGAACCGCATCCTCATCCCGATGATCAACGAGGCTGTGGGCATCCTGGCTGACGGCATCGCTTCCGCCGAGGATATCGACAAGTGCATGATGCTGGGTGCCAACCATCCGATGGGCCCGCTCGCCTTGGCCGACCTGATCGGCAATGATGTGAACCTCGCCATCATGGAGGTGCTCTACAACGAGTTCGGCGATCCGAAATACCGTCCGCATCCGCTGCTCCGCAAGATGGTGCGCGCCGGTTTGCTCGGTCGCAAGACCGGTGAGGGATTCTATAAATATTAATAGTATCCTGCCTGTTGAACAAAACGAGGATGATCCGATTGGGTCATCCTCGTTTTTATTTTGCAGATATGTAATATGTCAGGATGGATGATACTCGTCAAAGCTCCGGTCGTCGTAGAAGAAGACGATCTTGACAATTTTCTTATCCCCTTGAGAATTCAATATTCGCTCGCGTTTCGGGCGCTCGGGCGCAGGACGCGATTCTGCGTTTCGGGCACGTCCACGCGGAGCTGTCGCCTTGATGGGCGCAGGAGCCACAAGAACTTCCTCTGCAACCGGCTCGGCGATGGGCTCAGCCTCAGGCTCGGTCACGATCTCTTCCGCCGGAGCGGGCTCTTCGTCAAAGGCGTCGAAAAGACTCGTCTGACGCAATTCCAAATCCGATAACACAGGAGCGGATTCCTCCTTCGGCTGGACAGCAGGAGCGGGCTCCTCCGTCTTTAACATCTTACCCATTCCCATGATCAACCATTCCGAATTGATCTCCGGAAATGCCATCACAATTTTTTTCACAATGTCCAAACTGGGCTGGTTACGACCATTCAAAATATGGGTCAGTCCCGATGGATTGATCCCTATTTTTTCAGCAAAATTGGATTTTGACAATTGTGAATACTCTAATACTTGAATAATTCTATCTGTCATAATATTGTTTTTACTTTTGTATTTTTCAATTATAAAATAACAATCGTCGTGTATAAAACAGGAGCGGCAAAAATACATTTTAATTCTTTACAAAAATCAATACATTTCAATAAAATACAAATATGTTGATAAGTACATAATTCAATACTTTAATTGATATAATATAATTACCTTATAAATAGAATTATATGTGTGTTAATCAGTATTAAAAACGGAATGTTTATAAAATACCCTTACTTTTCTAAATTTACACATTAAATAACTAATGTAATTATATTAGAAATCAGTAATTTAAATAATAGTCGTTATAGTGAATAGTATTAAATAAGGGTCTTTGGTGTGTAGGACAAAAATCACCCCTGATAAACGTGTATTGTTTGCTGATATGGATGTAGCAAACATTTGTAAAGCGGCAAATTGTTTAATTTAATTATGTAAAATACAATCAGTGTTATATTCTTTATTTTTGTAAGTCAAATTGAGGAATGTAAAATTTCACAATTGTATAATGTCGGCACATCATTATAATTATGGATAATTTTTGATGTGTTGCCTATGTCGAAGCATAGATTTTCACTTACGGTTGGAAAACGCCCTGTCGTGTTTTTTCTCATATTCTTTCCCCGCGCAAAGCAATGGATGAAATATTGAATTCTCGGGAGGATATTGTTTTTGGAGCATCCCCTACCCGATTATTGAATTTTTCTGTTTGAGCAGGTTGAAAGATGTGTGAAATTTCTATATCTTTGCAACCTGTTTATATAGAATATTAATCCCTTAAAAAACAATCTGAATATGAAACCTAAAATCGTTATTGGAAACTGGAAAATGAACAAGGGCTTTGAAGAGGCCGAGGATTTGATTTCTGAAATTGAAGAGAAACTGCAGGATTACAACTTTGAAACGGAGATCGTGTTGTGTCCGCCCATGTTGTATGCAGAACTGGTCACTGATCATGCGAATGAGGAAGGCAGCCAGTTTTACGCCGGCGTTCAGAATGTCAGTGAGTATGAGAACGGCGCCTATACGGGTGAGGTCTCAGCTGAGATGCTGGCCGGCATGGATGTCTCCTTCTGCATTGTGGGTCACTCCGAGCGCAGAAAATACTTCGGCGAGACCAACGCGATTGTCTTGAAGAAGATGCTCCGCCTGTTGACCAACGACATTGTGCCAGTAATGTGTTGTGGCGAGACCTTGGAAGAGCGCAAGGCTGAGAAGCATTTCGAGGTGGTTCAAAAACAGATTGAAGAGACTATCTACCAGCTGACCCCCAAACAGTTGGAATCCACCATGATTGCCTACGAGCCCATCTGGGCCATCGGTACGGGCGAGACTGCCACACCGGATCAGGCACAGGAGATGCTCTCGTTCATCCGTTCCCTCATCGAGAAGAAGTTCGGCACCGAGATGGCCGTCAACACCTATATATTATATGGTGGCAGTTGCAACGGCAAGAATGCCCTCGAACTCTTCAGCCAACCCGATGTGGACGGCGGCCTCATTGGTGGTGCCTCCCTCAAAGCCGATGAGTTCATGAAGATCATCGAGGCGGGCGAAACCGTTATCAAAGAGAACTAGTCATAGTCGAGGCAATTTTCGCAAATTAACGAAAAATCCTTAAATTCAATCTATTATGCGCAGACTTCTGAGTTTCTGGCTACTGCTGGCCCTCCTCTTCTCTTCGGTAAATCTCTTTGCCCAAGATGAGGAGGATCCTTGTGTGCAGAAGATGGACAAGGAGAGCGAGCGTGTCTTCAAGAAGGCGCGCGACCTGCAAAAGAGTGGCAAGAAGGCAGAGGCCTTTGAATTGTACGACGAGATCCTGGACAATCATCCTGAATACTTGGAGGTTAACTATTACTATGCCTTCGGCTTGTACAGTCCGCTGGCGGACAATAACTATCATGCCATCAAGAAGGACAAGTCGGACGTGACCCGGGCGCTGGCAGCCTTCAACAGGATGTACAACGTGTGTCCTTACTACAAGATACACTGCAACTTGTATGCTGCCCGTCTCGCCTACTTCAACGAGATGTTCTCGGAGGCCATCAAGTTCGCCTCTGTCATTGTGGACAATCCGGATCTCTTCACCAAGATCACCGACACGGCCAAACTGTCGGAGGCGCAGCTGATCATCCGGAAAGCCCGCTTCTACGATAACATCTTGAATCATCCTGTCCCGTTTGATCCCAAGCCGGTGGCGGGCATCAGCACCCAATATGACGAATATCTGGGCACCCTCTCCCCCGATGGCGCCTATTTCTACTTTACCCGTCGTAAGGAGGTCCCGGTGCAGAACGCCTTTGGCGCTGGCGACGGTGAGACTGAGCGGAGGGAGTTCTTCTCCCAGAGCGCGCAGAAGAACGGCCGCTTCCAGACCGGTGCGCCACTCCCCGACCCTTTCAACCACTCCAAGAGCGAGGGCAGTCCCACCATCAACATCACCAACGACCTGCTCATCTTCACCCGTCTGATGCCCACCAACGACAGCAGAGGAATCGTCTATCAAAACTACGACCTCTACTATTCCGAGCGCATCGGTGACGAATGGACCGAGCCTAAGAGTCTGGGCAGCAACATCAACAACCCCAACACGTGGGAGTCGCAGGCCTCCTTGAGCTCTGATGGCAAGATCCTCTTCTTCGCGTCCGACCGTCCCGGCGGCTTCGGCGGCTCCGACATCTGGTACTCCCAGCGCAACAGCGACGGATCCTGGCGCAGGCCCGTCAACCTGGGACCTAAGATCAACACTGCGGGCGATGAGCGCTCCCCCTTCCTGCACACCGACAGCAAGACCCTCTACTTCTCCTCCTCCGGCTTTGACGGCATAGGAGGGCAGGATATCTACTACTCCAAACTCGATCCTCAGGGCAAGTGGAGCGATCCCGTCAATATCGGATTCCCCATCAACACGGAGCATGACGAGGTCGACTTCTTTGTCAGCTTGGACGGAGCCACGGGTTATTTCTCCTCCAACCAGTATGAAAACCACGACTGGAACATCTACGAATTTGAATTGTACGAGGATGCCCGTCCTCACAAGATGCTCATCGTGAAGGGCACAGTCACAGCCGATGACGATGAGTTGGAGAATGCTGTGGTCGAGATCCGCGACACGGCGGCCAAGGTCATCGCCACGGGCGTTGTCAGCAACAACAACAAGCAGTATGCCGTGGCCACCGAGGTGCCCAAGGAGGATGCCGCCCCGCTGATCGTGACCGTCAAGAAAGAGGGCCACTCATACGACGCGCAAGTCATCACGCCCGAGCAAATTGCCACCCAGCCCATCATCACCAAAGATGCGGAGATTAAGTCCATTGAGACGGGCAAGGTGTGTGATCTGAAGGACATCTACTATAAGACTAACTCCTATGAGCTGACGCAGGCCTCGCAGGTCATCATCAACCTCTTTGTGGAGTTCCTGCGCGACAACCCGACGGTCAAGGTGGAGATCCAGGGCCATACCGACGATGTGGGCAACGACAAAGACAACCAGATCTTGTCGGAGCACCGTGCCAAGGCAGTCTATGACCTGGTCATCAGCAAAGGTATTCCCGCCAACCGGCTGCGTTACAAAGGCTATGGCGAGTCGCAACCCATCGCTGACAATAGCACGCCTGCCGGACGCGCCAAAAACCGTAGAACCGTATTTCTGATCTATGAGCAATAAGACCCTATATTTCTTAGGTATCGGTGGCATCGGCATGAGCGCCCTTGCCCAATATTACATGTTGCGCGGCGCCACCGTGCATGGCTATGACCTGACCCCCTCCCCCATCACGGAGCGTCTTTCCCAGATGGGGGCGATCATTCATTATGAGGAGGACTGCACGAAGATCCCTGCGCAGGTCGATATGGTGGTGGTGACCCCCGCGGTGCCGAAAAGCCATGCTGAGTACCAGTATTTCCTCTCCCAAGGTGTCCGCTTGTGGAAGCGCTCCGAGGTGTTGGGGATGCTGACAGAAGACCATCCCACCCTTGCAGTGGCGGGCACGCACGGCAAGACGACCACCACCTCCATGGTGGCCCATCTGTTGTCGCCCGAGGTGCCTGTTGCGGGCTTCATCGGCGGCATCGCCAAGAACTTTGGCAGCAACTTCGTCTATGACGACCAGCCCCAGCGGGCGGTGGTGGAGGCTGACGAGTACGACCGCTCCTTCCTGACCCTCCATCCTGCCGCCGCGGTCATCACCTCCATGGATGCGGACCATCTCGACATCTACGGCACGCGGGAGAATCTCATCGAGGCATTCGGGCAGTTCGGGAGACAGAGTCGCCATCTCATCGTGGAACACTCCATTGCCCATCTGCTGACCCATCCCGACAAGGTGACCTACGGGTTCCAGCCCGATGCCGACTATTATGCCTACCATGTGGATGTCAAGCCCAACCTGCTGACCTTCGACTTGCGGCTGCCGGATGGCGAGTGGAAAGCCTTGAAATTGCGGGCCAATGGGCTTTACAATGTGCTGAATGCCACGGCGGCCATCGCGGCGGTGCGGCATACCGACCAGGTGCCGGAGGCCATCATACGCGACAAGCTGGCCACCTTCTCCGGGGTGAAGCGCCGTTTCGAGTATGTCATGGAGCGCCCCGACTTCATCTACATTGACGACTACGCGCACCATCCGCAGGAGATCAACTCGGTGCTGACGGCGGTACGGAAGCTCTATCCGGAACGTCTGCTGACCTGCATCTTCCAGCCCCACCTCTACAGTCGCACCCGCGATTTCGGGCCCGAGTTTGCCAAGGTCTTGTCGCAGGCCGATAGGGTCATCCTGTTGCCCATCTACCCCGCGCGGGAGTTGCCCATGGAGGGCATCACCTCCGAGTGGCTGTTGGGCATGGTCACGCAGCCAGACAAGCTCTTGTTGCAGAAGTCGGAGCTCATCCCCTACTTGCGCGAGCACCCGCAGGAGTTGTTGCTGACGGTGGGCGCCGGCGACATCGACCGGTTAGTGCCGGCGATTGGGGAGTTGTAGTTGAAGACTTCAAGAAAAAATTATCCAATTGTTTGGAGATATTAAAAAAAATGTATTTTTGCCGTTGGAGTCAGAAGGTAATTCTGGCTGACGATTCTGCGGATTCGTCGCGCACTGGGTCAATGGTTTCATCATTGGCCTTCAGTTTTTTATATAGTAGTCGCAATCTTTCCTCATACCTGATCCAAACCTCTTGGATATCAATTCCTATCGCAAGCCTGCTGGCGATCGAACGCAACATATAACCATCCGTAAGTCCGCAATCATCCACCACTATTCTTGCAGACTGTTTAGAACCATGATTACACATGTTCCTAAATGATTTCTTAGCCTGATTACCAGTATAGCCCTCATGCTCGTACCATACACCATCAACCCGCATATCCGGGCATTTGCCATAGTATGCCGTCCCTCAGAGAGATCCGAAGATTTGCTCGTATGCGGGATTCTTGTAGGGCACGTCTAATTTCGGAGGCATCACCACCTGTTTACCCTGCTTGGCGAAGAATGTCGCGCAGGCCAATATGCGGCGGAAATCCTCCGTCGTGCGATCAATGGCGTTATATACCACCACTTTTCCACCGTTGGGAAAAATGGCTAGCATCTCTGTGGAGAGATCAATCGGATGTCTGGCTACCTGTTCCGTTTTCGATGCCGTCTTCATAATGGGCGGCAAAGATACGATTTAATCGTAAAATATTGATTATCAATCAATTATTTACAATTAATTGTAAAAAAGGGAGCTCTATACCTGATGGAGCCCACGTGACGATGTTAGATAGAAAATGGCGACGTGCCTCCTTTTCGCACCGAGGTCGCGCCGTGTCTGGTGGCGAGCGATCCCCGCGGTGCGAGGTTTACAGTGGCGCCGTCCTACCCCCAGACTGCACTAACGTTTAGGTGTGTGGGGAGCACAAATAATGGAAATCATCGCATTGATCATTCTAATATTTGACAATTAATATTAAATATTTGAAAATATTTGATAATTAAAAACTGTTGTCGTATCTTTGCAGTTTAAAATAGCGAACCAGAAAAACGAACTGACATGAAACAAAAAAAGTCATCTTCCTGAACTGATGAGCAGACCTTTAGTCACTACGGCTTCTCAAGAAGATGACGCGGCAAAAGTAAACATTATTTTAAATTTGCAGAATATGGAAGAAGAAAAAATAGTCATATACCATTTGGAAGAATCTGAGACAATTGAAGTCCGTGTTCAGAATGAAACGGTATGGTTGACACAGGCGCAAATGGCGTTATTGTTCCAAAGAAATATCTCTGTCATTTCCAGACACATACACAATGCATTTGCCGAAGGGGAGTTGGAAGAAAAATGCAATTTGCATTTTTTGCAAATTGCAAATTCGGACAGGCCGGTTGCCTTTTACAGTCTTGATGTCATCATTTCTGTAGGTTATCGTGTGAAAAGCAAACGAGGAACTGCATTTCGCAAATGGGCGACAAAAGTGCTGACTGAACACCTTAACCATGGATACACCATTGCTGAACGGATGGGCCGCATTGAGCATCAAGTTGATACACTGAGCAACCAGGTGCAATCTTTAGTCCAGACTGCCCTGCCTCCCAAACAGGGTGTATTCTTCGACGGACAGATCTTCGATGCCTATGAGTTTGTCTCTGACCTGATCCGAAGTGCAACGGAATCGATTGTCCTCATCGACAATTACGCAGATGATAGTGTGCTGACGCAACTGACCAAGCGGGAAAAAGGTGTTGCGGCTACCATATGCGTGAACCACATCCGTAAAGATTTCCTCTTGGATGTGGAGCGGCACAATGCGCAATATCCTCCAGTCACGATACGGGAAACCCCTCTTGTACATGACCGCTTCCTTCTTCTTGACGGAACCCGACTTTACACTTTCGGTGCATCGTTTAAAGATCTGGGGAAGAAATTGTTTTGCTTCTCGCTAATGGAGAGCGAAACAGTGGTGAAGGCAGTCCAGAGATTGGTTGATGCATCTGATGTTGAAATGGTGAATTGAGAATTATCACTCCCTTCCCTCACAGGCCGCTGGCCAGCGGGGGTGTGTAGAATGATGTGGGTGAAACGAAAAACCGTACGCCGGAGGTACGGGGATTCCTTCTTAATCCTTCACACAGCGGACTGAATAGCCGTTGTCCTTGTCGTTGCTGGTACGGTAAATCCGATCGCTCGTATTGGACATGTAATGGAAATAGGCGTACGTGCAGCCGTCACAACCCGTGGCGCCCCAAAAATGAGTTACAGTTCCAACAGGAATATATCCTTCGTTTCCGAAATGAAGACCAGCCGGCAATGCGTTGAAACCTGTAGCATTGTTGGAACTCAGATCATAACCGGGAGAACATAACCAATTGCTCTCTTCCCATTCAGATTTGGATGCCAGGCAACTTGCATAACTATGGATAAAGGTGTCGCACACGAACTCATCCTTACTCGCACAATATTCCTTCAACTGGTCCCACTCTGCATCGCTGGGCACGTGCCAGCCGTTAGGGCAGACGCCCTGTATGCCGCTGGGATTCGCCTCCGAAGAACCTGCCCGCTTCATCACCGCTGGCCAGTTGTAGTAAAAACCATATTTGGCCACATCAAAATTCTCATTGGGATAATAGATATAGGGTTTTGTCAGACTTCTATTGGAACCTCCGACAGGAATCTCCTCACCGTCGGCGAAGTGCTTGACATGAAGGTTGGAGGCCATCCAGATCTGCTTACCTATCCGCACCGCATCATAGACATTGCCGTCATAGTCGGTTACCGCATTGGGGATCAAACCATCCACCTCGATGGCAGGATCATCTCCCGGTGTGGGTTCTGGTTCGGGTTCCCGGTCGCAGGCCGCAGCCACCAAGGCCGCCGCACATAATAACATGATTATCTTTTTCATAGAGATTGATTTTTAGGGTTATATAAATATATTAACTTACTGATTACAAATGTATTATAATGGGGGATTACAGCAGAAATCCAGTAAAATAAGACTAGCATATTTAAGACGAACAAACACCTATATTATTACACTTTAATGACAAAAATTACTTTTTTTTGGGGTGGTAATATATTGATTTTTAGTTATTTAATAATTATCTTCAGCGGTTATATACCTGATGGTGCCCACGTGTCAATGTCAAATAGCATATGGCAAAGTGTCTCCCTTTCGCACCGAGGTCGCACCGTGTCTGGTGGCGAGCGATCCCCGCGGTGCGAGGTTTACAGTGGCGCCGTCCCACCCCAGCACACTCTACAAACGCATGTCCGTATTTAACAATTAAAAAAATGAATAGTAAAAGGCATTCCGTAAATTACTGATAACCAATGTTTAAAAATCTATGCCAAACCCTTGACAAAGGCTGGTTCGTGCATTATCTTTGTGGCTGGAATCTTAAAAAACAAAACAACTTCAAACTACCATGCATAACCTCTGCAAACGCTCCATCCAAGACGACCATTTCACATAACACAGGTCCTGGCCTTCGCAACACCCCGCGGAAGAGTTATCAGTTGTCAGTTTTCAGTTATCAGTTAGGAGTTACAAGTTAGAAATTATAAGTTAGAAGTTGAAAACGGTAAACCATGACGACATCCTCTTAGTTTCTTAACTCAATTTACTATGGAACAATTAGACCACATTCAAAATCTCATCTACATCATTCGCGGGCAGCGTGTGATGCTCGACTACGACCTTGCTCGTATCTATCAAGTGGAGACAAAATCTCTTAATCAGGCTGTAAAAAGGAACATAAAACGCTTTGAGGGTGAAGAGTTCATGTTTCAACTCTCGAAAGAGGAATGGAACGCAATAAAAACGGAAATAAAAAAATTATACGACATTAACAATCAAGATATTACAGTTTTGCGGTCACAATTTGTTACCGCAAAATCTGTCCAGAAACAACGTTTTCAGCCATACGCTTTCACAGAAATTGGGGTGGCCATGCTCAGCAGCGTCTTAAGATCCGAAGTGGCCATCTATGCGAACCGAAGAATCATGAAGGCCTTTGTCAGCTACCGACATATGACTGAAATGCCACTGGCAGCCACCTATCTTGAATTGCGAAAACAGATCGAGGATCTCCGAGCCGAGGTGAACGAAATCCTGGCCGACCAGACGCGGGCAGCGTGTGATGCTCGACTACGACCTTGCTCGTATCTATCAAGTGGAGACAGGACAACTGAAGCGTCAGGTTCGGCGCAACATTGAACGTTTTGAAGGTGATGATTTCATGTTTGAAATCACACACGAAGAACTCTTGAGATGCCAAATTGGCACCTCAAGTTGGGGAGGCAGTCGTTATGGAGCTTTCGCCTTTACAGAATTAGGCGTAGCTATGCTTAGCGGTGTCCTTAATTCAAAAGTAGCTGTTGATGCAAACCGAAAAATAATGCGTGCATTTGTCTGCTACCGTCACTTGGCGGAAATGCCACTGTCAGCCACCTATCTTGAATTGCGAAAACAGATCGAGAATCTCCGAGCCGCCCCATCGGGTTTATTCGTCCTATAGAGGAGGAAGACCATGAACCATGACGACATTCTCTTAGTTTCTTAACTTCTTAGTTTCTTAATTCCTCCGGTCACCATGGCCATCAATGCAAAACAGAAAAATCACAGATGTGCGCCGTTCCCATTTTTTTCTTATCTTTGCATTTTTAAAATTCATAGAACATGCAAACACGTATCGCCATCTTGGGATATGGCAACATAGGAAAGGCCGTGGAACAGGCTGTGCTGGCCGCCGAGGATATGCAACTGGCCGGCATCTATCATCATAACGACAATCTGGACGCCATCGATGCCGATGTGGTGGCGCTTTGCACCCCCACCCGTGAGGTGCCCGCCTTCGCAGCACAACTGCTGCAACGCGGTATCGCCACCGTGGACAGCTTTGACATCCACGGACAGATCTACGATCTTCGTTCCCAGCTGACGCCCATCGCCAAGGAACATGGCGCCGTCAGCATCATCGCCGCCGGCTGGGATCCCGGCTCCGACTCCATGGTGCGTGCTCTCCTGCAGGCTATCGCACCCAAGGGCATCACCTACACCAACTTCGGTCCAGGCCGCAGCATGGGCCATACCGTCGCTGCCAAGGCCATCCCCGGCATCAAGGATGCTCTCTCCATGACCATCCCTCTCGGCACCGGCATACACCGCCGCATGGTCTATGTGGAACTGGAACCCGGCGCCGACTTTGCCACCGTGGAGAAACTGCTGCTGGCCGACGACTACTTCGCCCACGATGAGACGCACGTCATCCCCGTGCCCTCCATCGATGCCCTCAACAATGTGGCCCATGGTGTCAACCTCGTGCGCGACGGCGTGAGCGGCTGCACCCACAACCAACGGTTTGAATTCAACATGACCATCAACAACCCGGCCCTGACCGGCCAGGTGCTCGTGGCCTGCGCCCGTGCGGCCGTCCGGATGCGCGCCGAACAACGTCATGGCGCCTTCACCATGATCGAGATTCCGCCCATCTACCTCCTGCCTGGCGACGAGGAACAACTTATCCGTTCATTAGTTTAATTCAAGACCCTTTGACAAGCCTTTTCCATAACCATCTTTAGAAATCAGCACAATTCTCTTTCAACAACAAGTTGTATGGACAACATGATTTTATTATATCATCCCAAGAAGCTTAAACCAAGACCCAACTCGAAAGAGGTTGATGCCTTGATTTTGGCTGCCACACTCAAATTTATCCCTATTGAGGATATGTCCATAGAACATGTTGACTTGTTGTACGATATTATGGATATTCGAAACCACTATGGCTTCACCACAGACATGCGCAATCTTGACAAGGAATTTGCCACGATAGAATTCGGTTATTCTGAGAAGTTCAAATATATGAGTTCCGCACCTGAAAACGTGAAATTCATGTTTAAAAGTCGTTATCACATATATATATAACAACTCGAACATATTTTTTGATAATTGTCATTATTAATATTTATACAAACAACATGAAAGATTTAAAAAAAGAACTTGAAGCTATCGGCATCACTGGACCGATTGAGATCTACCACAACCTGTCCTACGACGAGTTGTATGAACATGAAACCAATCCTGCCCTCACCGGCTATGAGAAGGCCTATCTGACCAAGTCAGGCGCCTTGTCTGTCGATACTGGCATCTTCACCGGTCGTTCTCCAAAAGACAAATACATTGTCATGGATGAGAATACGAAAGACAACGTATGGTGGGCTGGTCCTAACAAGAAAGGCTCCGACAACAAACCCATTGACCACAAGACCTGGGAGCATTTCAAGACATTATGTCAGAAGCAGTTGTCTGGTAAGAAGGTCTATGTAATGGACGGCTACTGCGGTGCCAACGAGAACTCCCGCATGAAGGTGCGCTTCGTCTCCGAGGTCGCTTGGCAGGCTCACTTCGTGAAAAACATGTTCATTCGTCCTACAGAGGAAGAACTGGCTGACTTCGAGCCCGATTTCGTGGTGCTGAATGCCGGCAAGACCACCAACCCCAACTGGAAGGAGCAAGGTCTGAACAGCGAGGTCTTCGTGGCCTTCAACCTGACTGAGCGCATGGCCTTGATTGGTGGCACCTGGTATGGTGGCGAGATGAAGAAGGGTATCTTCTCCGTGATGAACTACTTCCTCCCGTTGAAGGGCATGGCCGCTATGCACTGTTCCGCCAACGAGGGCAAGGCTGGCGATACCGCCATCTTCTTCGGCCTCTCCGGTACTGGCAAAACCACTCTCTCTACCGACCCCAACAGAGCCTTGATCGGTGACGACGAGCACGGCTGGGACGACAATGGCATCTTCAACTTCGAGGGTGGCTGCTACGCCAAGTGCATTAACTTGAGCGAAGAGAAGGAACCCGACATCTTCCATGCCATCAAGCGCGATGCGTTGTTGGAGAACTTGGTGGTTGCAGAGGATGGCACCATCGACTTCAACTCTGCCGCCAAGACCGAGAACACGCGTGTCTCCTACCCCATCTATCACATTGACAACATTGTGAAGCCCATCTCCCGCGGCACTCATCCGAGCAAGATCATCTTCCTGTCTGCCGACGCTTTCGGCGTGCTGCCTCCAGTGGCCGTCCTGAACCGCGAGCAGACGATGTACTACTATCTGAGCGGCTATACCGCCAAGCTGGCCGGCACCGAGCGTGGCATCGTCACCCCGCAGCCGACCTTCTCCTCCTGCTTCGGCGCTGCCTTCCTGTTGCTGCACCCGACCAAATATGCTGAGGAACTGGCTAAGAAACTGGATGAGCATAATGCCACGGCCTATCTGGTCAACACGGGCTGGATCGGCGGCGGCTACGGCGTGGGCGAGCGCATCTCCCTCAAGGCCACCAGAGCTATCATCACCGCCATCCTCAACGGTGAACTGCTGGACTGCGAGACTGAAATCGCCAAGCCGTTCAACCTCCATATCCCCAAACATGTGACGGGCGTGGAAGACAGCATCCTCAATCCCGAGAACAGCTGGGCCGACAAGGCTGCATACGCTGAGAGCGCCAGACAACTGGCTTCCTCCTTCATCAAGAACTTCGAGAACTTCAGCGACACCGAACAGGGCAAAGCCCTCATTCCGTTCGGACCGCAACTGTAATCGGCTATTAGCCATTAGCTGTTGGCCTTTAGCCTTTAACTTCTAACTGATAACTGACAACTGATAACTATTTATGAGTATCACAACTGCCTTTAAAAACGCCTTTGAGCGTAAGATTGAGAAGAACTGGGACAAGATATTTGTGCTGGTGGACATTCACGACACCATTCTCAAGGCTTGTTACGAACAAGCAGAGTGCTATGAATACTTTCCCATGGCCAAAGAAGCACTTCAAGAGCTTTCCTCTCGTCAGGACATTTGTCTTATACTGTGGTCAAGCTGTTATCCTGAAAAGCTGGACTCCTATTTAGACAGATTCGGCAACGATGGCATCGCATTCGACTATGTCAACCGGAATCCAGAAGTGGTCAACACATCATTGGCTTGCTTTGATGACAAGCTCTATTTCAACGTTGGCATTGACGACAAGTTTGGCTTTGATGCGGAGAGCGACTGGGCCGAAGTGACAGAAGTTCTGAAGAGTTATCAGTAATCAGTAATCAGTGATCAGTTAGTAGTTATGATTTCTTCCTGACGATTATTCAGGACGACCATAAAAAAATCCCGGCATCGCAAGATACCGGGATTTTTTGTCAGTATAGTGTTTGTGAATTAGCGGGCAACCGTGAATTTTTGGTTGACAACGCCATTCTCAGTGTTGATCTTCACCATATAGACACCATTGGCCAAATTGCTGATGTTGATCTGGGTATTGTTATCGTTAGCGCTGTAGCTTTGGATAGTTTGACCCATGATATTCAAGACTTCAACAGATTGGATGTTGGAGTTGGCGTTCACATTCAGGACCTCGGTGGCAGGGTTAGGATAGATGGAGACATTGTTTTCAACATCGTTGATACCAACACCTTCTGTCACAGCGAAATCGTCGAAGTAGAGGTAATACATGTCAGCGGCAGACTCAACCTTGAAAGCGATTCTGACAGTCTGGCCTGCGTAGGCGCTGATGTCAACGCTGTTGGTAGCAGCATTGCTATTTGTGACAGTTTGGGTAGGAAGCACATTCACGGCTGAAGCGGTAGTACCACCCTGAGGGATGATCCATACAGAATATTGCTCAGGATAGGATGCACCTGCGCATGCATAGTTGTAACCAACGTGAGCATCAGCAGGAAGGGTCATTTCAGGAGAGATGAGCCAATCGTTGGCAGCAGAAGATGCGTTATAGAAATATACAGCGACACCAAGGTTAACATCATCATAAGCCATAAATTGGAAGGTGGAACCATCATTGTTTGCATCTTCGAAGGACCAGCAAGTACGAGTCGGAGATGTGGGCTCGAAATTCTCAATGAACGGGAAAGTGGTAATCACATCACAAACAATAGCCATACCAGCTAATGTAATGGTTTTATTGGCACCAGTTGTGCTAATAGCAACTGAACCGTCAAAAGTACCGGCAGCGGTAGGAGCAAATTGAACATAAATGGTTTGGTTGGCAACAGTGGTGGCGGGTGCCGGAATTGTCACAGTCGTGGCGAAAGTAGTACCATCCAAGGAAACTGCATACGGAGCAGCGGTTGTAACAACCACAGGATCGGTGGCATTAACGATAGTGAGATCGGCAGTAGCCACAGAAGTAGTTCCGGTAGGAATTGTGCCAAAATCCATTGCGTCGGTGGAGATTGTTAAGGAAGTAGCGGCATTGGCAACAGAGAAGTTGTCAACATATAATCTGTATTGATCAGCCATGGAGGTACACTTGATAACAAGTCTATAGTTGCCATTGAGAGTGCTCAAATCAACATATTGGGTGAGAGGAGCGGAAGATGTATTGGTGACAGTCACAGTGTTCACTAACAGAACAGTATCTGTGCCCCAAGCATAAACCACAAATGTCTCAGGGAAACCGGAAGAAGCACACCAATAATCGAAAGAAGCGAGCTCGTTTCCAGTCAGAACGAATTCAGGAGAAATGAGATAGTCGTCAGCAGCATTAGCACTGTTATAAGTGTAATAAGCATAGCCACTAGTAAGATTTGCGCTGAATGTGCTGCCGTCTCCATTGCCGTCAATTACACCCCAGCAGTTGAGCTGACTAGCGTCATCGAAGCTGAAGTTGTAAGGATAGGTGGATACAGCACAATCAATACCTGTTCCAGTCAAGCTGGCAGTGACAGAGGTAGCGCCAGTGGATGCGAGAGTCAAGGTAGCGTTATCTGTTCCAATAGTTGTCGGAGAATAACGGATGTACAACGGAGCAGTAGTGATACCAGTAGCTGCAGTCAAAGTAGCGGTAGTGCCATAAGTGACACCATCAGCAGAAACAGAGAACGGAGCAGTAGTGGTAGCCGTAATGTCATTGGTAAGAGAGTATGCAGTCACAGTAATATTTAAATCTGCATCGATGCCCACAGGAACTTGATCAAAATCAATAGTGGCAGGAAGACCAGCAAACGTAGGAGTGGAAGGCATAGAACCAAACATGAAATCGTCAATGTTCAACCAGAACATGTCGGTAACATTGTAGTGACGGATAGCCACATAGATGTTCTGACCTGCGTAGGCTGCAAGGCTGAGGGCCACTCTTTGATAAACGGAATCAGCAGTACCTTGATAGATGGAGGTGAAGTCAGAGGTTGCTGTACCTGTGGTGGAAACATAAACGCCGAAGTTTTCAGCGGCATAGTCTGCATCTTGTCCAGCATACCAGAAAGAGACAGAGTCTCCAGCGCTCACAGCCAGTTGAGGAGTGATCAACCAGTTGTCAGGAGTCAAGGCGCCCAGATTGTTAATGTATGAAGCGGACGTCATACAGGAGGCACCGGTGTGAACGTTCCAGCCGGTTGACCCAGGTAATTGCCAATTGTAGCCATCGCCATCAGCGTCAACAACAATCCATCCGCTAGGGATAGTGGTACCTTCGAATCCCTCATCGATGAAAGAGGTTTGTGCTTTAGCACAGATACACATCACAAACAATGCGATGAATAATGAGAAAAACTTTTTCATTTTTGAATAGATTTAGTTAATAAAAGATGTTGATAATTAGTGTTTTAAATATGTTTTAATCAGTCTTACAATATTCTATAATTGAGAATGCAAAAATAACATTTAATAGTTAAAGATGTGACCAGTAGGGCAAATTATTTTTTCATTCTTTGAGATGCCTTAAAAAGTGTATTTTTGCTTCCAAATTAGACAAGAACAACAATGGATACCATTTGTGCCATTTCCACAGCCCAAGGGGTCGGCGCCATCGCTGTTGTGAGAGCCTCCGGTCCTTCTGCTTTTGAGGCGGCTGGTCATCTATTCCGTCCTGAAGCCGGCATCTCCACCCTACCTGCCCAACAGGCCAAGTTCGCCCATCTCTACGATGGCGAGCAGCTGGTGGACCAGGTGGTGGTGCTCAAATATGCTGCGCCACGCTCCTATACGGGCGAAGACATGGTGGAAATATCATGTCATGGATCCCTTTACATCCAAAAAAAGATTCTCGAATTGCTCATAGAGCACGGGTGCCGCATGGCCATGCCTGGAGAGTTTACCCAGCGGGCCTTCATGAACGGCAAGTTAGATTTGCCCCAAGCAGAAGCCGTCGGCGACCTGATCAATTCCCAAAGCGAGACGTCCCACCATTTAGCCATCAACCAGTTGCGGGGAGGCATCTCCAAAAAGATGCACCAGCTGCGGGAGTCGCTGGTCCATGTCGCCTCCCTTTTGGAGTTGGAGTTGGATTTCAGCGAAGAGGACGTCACCTTCGCCAACCGCGAGGATCTTGACCGTCTGTTGGCGGAGATAGCCACTGAGGCGGACACGTTAGCGCAGTCGTTCAAGATTGGCAACCTGCTGAAGACGGGCATCCCGGTGGCCATCGTCGGCAGACCCAACGTGGGCAAGTCAACCCTGCTGAACGCGCTGTTGCAACACGATCGCGCCATCGTATCGCAAGTGCCCGGCACCACGCGCGACACCATTGAGGACACGCTCACCATAGGAGGCACCCTGTTCCGCTTCATCGATACTGCCGGGTTGCGCAACACCAACGATGAGGTAGAGCAATACGGCATCGAGCGCTCCTACGAGGCCGCCCGCCGCGCCGCCGTCATC
This sequence comes from Bacteroidales bacterium, assembly GCA_017650305.1. Classification (GTDB taxonomy): domain Bacteria; phylum Bacteroidota; class Bacteroidia; order Bacteroidales; family WCHB1-69; genus F23-D06. Next base: position 20,122 of record JAGCFD010000062.1, read on the forward strand.
CTCTATCTATGCGACAACTCCCAGCAGTCCCGCTCCGAAATCTTAGACGATTTTCATAATCTGCAAGCACAGGTGGACACCCTCGACAAACACATCATATTCATCTTCAATAAGATAGATCTTGTCAATGAGGCGCAAGGCGGTATGATGGACAAGATAGAAGAGCGCTATCCAGCCATTGCCATCTCCGCTAAGGCCCGACAATTTGTGAATGATGTAGAAGATGCTTTGCTAGATTTCGTTGAATCCCATCGCGTCCAAGACATGGCCTTATTGACTAATGAAAGGCACTATGGCCTGCTGAAGAGCATTTCCAAATCCATCGCAGATGCGCGGCAAGGCCTTGCGGAAGGCATCCCCACTGATCTGTTGGTGGAGGATATCCGCGCCGCGCTCACCGATATCGGAACCCTTACAGGGACCATCTCTACAGATGATATTCTAAATAACATTTTTGGACATTTCTGCATAGGAAAATAAACAAAACAGATGACTGAGAAGAAAAAATATGAATATGACTATTGGCGTCCGGCAGTAACCGTGGACAATGTGGTGTTGAATTTTGATGGCACCCACTTGCGCATGCTACTCATTCGGAGAAAGAACGAGCCATACAAGGACCAATGGGCTTTTCCCGGCGGTTTTGTAGATGAAAATGAAACCTTAGAGGAAGCGGCACAGCGAGAACTTCATGAGGAGACGGGTATCAACAAGATACCATTCATACAGATAGGTTCTTTCAGCAAGACGGATCGTGATCCTCGCGGACGAACCATCACCACCGCCTTTCTCTCGTTGACACGTCCCAACGAAATAGCCGCCACTGCCCAAGACGATGCCGTGGAGGCCAGCTGGTTCCCCGTCCACAACATGCCTGTGTTAGCTTTCGACCATGAGGAGATCTTTCAAAAGGCCAAGCTCATTCTGAAAATACTCTTCAACCTCTCCCCTATTCCTTTTCTGCTCATGAACGACCTCTTCACACTCCCTGAGATGCAGCGGCTCTATTCAGAGGTCTATGAACACGACTTCGACCGGCGGAATTTCCAGAAGAAGTTCATCTCTTCAGGGATGCTGTCGCCTGTAGCTCACGACAGTCAGGAGCGCGGCAACGCCCCCACACTCTATAGATTCAACCAAGGTGGGTTCTATGCATACCAGAAGAAACGGTTTCATATCGGATAAAAACTCCCAACACACTCGTGCATGACGACAAGCCATAGGTCTATCGTTATGCACGGAAAGAGTTCCTAAATCCGTCTTTTACAATTCTTTCCGCAGCCGTGCCACGGGGATGCTTAACTGCTCGCGGTACTTGGCCACGGTTCGGCGCGCCACATCATAGCCTTTCGCTTTCAACATGGCACACAACGCCTCGTCAGAAAATGGCTTGCGTTTGTCCTCCCCCTCCACCAGACCAGACAGAATACTCTTGATCTCTTTGGAGGAGACATCTTCATTGTTCACCGCCTCCGAAAACAGGTGTTTCACCGGGATAATGCCGAAATCAGTCTGCACATACTTGCTGTTGGAGAAACGGGAAATGGTCGAGACATCCAAATTGACCTCCTGCGCAATTGTCTTGAGCACCATCGGTTTAATTTTGCTGTCATCGCCGGTCAGGAAGTACTCCCGCTGATGCTGCATGATGGCATACATGGTGTTGTACATGATTTTCTCCCTCAAATTCAAGGTGTTGATAAAGAGTTCCCCCTTCTCCACATAGTCTTTGAGAAACTGTACGGCATCTGCCTCCTTGCGCGACATCAGCTTGCGGTTCTGCAACGGCTGGACCATATCCTTGTTGATGCGCACTTTGGGGATGTATTGGTTGTTGAGTGACAATGTCAGTTTGTCATTATGGGCGGTGATGATGAAATCGGGGGTGATGTGGGAGCCCGACTTCTCCAGTTCGGTATCAGAGTCCACCGGCTTGGGGTCCAGTGAGCGAATCATCTTGAGCACCTGCTGCATGGTTTCATCATCAATGCCAAGATTGTTCATGATTTTGGCAAAGTGTTTTTTGCTGAAGAGATCGAAATAGTCTTCCAGCACGATGATGGCGAGTCGGGTGATTTCAGTCGGGTTGGACTGGCGGCGCAACTGGATAAGCAGACACTCCTGAAGGTTGCGGGCGCCCGTGCCAGGCGGGTCCAATTCCTGCACGTACTCCACCAGAATCCGTTCCACTTCAGATACTGTCGTGTCGATGTTCTGGTTGAAGAGAAGTTCGTTGGCCACAGCCTGCAGGTCCAGGGTGAAATAGCCATCGTCATCAAGATTACCCATCAGATAACCGGCAATCTTGCTCTCTTCTTCCGTCATTTCCATCTCCCCGAGCTGAAGCATCCATTGCTCCCGGATAGATTCCTGATAAACTCCCATGCTTTCACGCCTGGGACCATCTTCTGGCGCATTCAGACGTTGCAACTCCCTTTCCGTCAGATAGTCGTCCATCTCCTCCTCGTTGTAATAGTCTTCATTGAAGATCTCATCGTTACTCAGTGGTTCAGACACTTCAAACGGGACACCATTTTCATCATATTCCGGCATGGGATTCTCTTCCGGCTGAGCGAATTCATCCTCAGCATTGTCGTTGACAATTTCCAATACCGGATTCTCATCCACCTCTTTCAGAATCTCTTGTTCCAAAGAAATGTTGGGCATCTCCACCAATTGCATCAGACGGATGGTCTGCTGGGTGGCAATCTGCTTTTGTTCGGTTTTCAGTTGTTGAGTCTGCTTGAACGGCATTGTCTTTCAGAAAATAGGGGCGTTTTTCAACGCCCCTGATTAAGATATAATTTGTTAGAATTCAGCATTTTGAGGGGTTCTCGGGAACGGAATGACATCACGGATGTTAGTCATGCCGGTCACGAAGAGCAGCAGTCGCTCAAAGCCAAGGCCGAAGCCGGAGTGCGGCGCGGAACCGAACTTGCGGGTCTCGAAATACCACCAGTACTGTTGTTCCGTCATGTTCAGCTCATGCACACGGTTGAGCAGCTTCTGATAGTCGGCCTCACGTTCGGAACCACCGATAATCTCTCCGATAGTCGGGAAGAGCACATCCATGGCGCGGACAGTCTTGCCGTCATCATTCTGCTTCATATAGAACGCTTTGATCTCTTTCGGGTAGTTCGTCAAGATCACAGGGCGTTTGAAATGGTTCTCCACGAGGTAGCGCTCGTGCTCAGACTGGAGGTCTATACCCCACTCCACCTTGTAATCGAACTTCTTGTCCGCCTTCAGCAGAATGTCGATGGCGGATGTATAATCGAGACGGACGAACGGTTCCTTAAGGACGGACTCCAGACGGTTGATGAGCTCCTTGTCGAACATATCGTTCAGGAAGCGCAGGTCATCCATGTTGTTGTCAAGCGCATACTGCACGAGATATTTGATGAAGTCCTCGGCGAGGTCCATATTGTCGGTGATGTCGTAGAAGGCCATTTCGGGCTCGATCATCCAGAACTCAGCCAGGTGGCGGGGCGTGTTGCTATTTTCGGCACGGAAAGTCGGGCCGAAGGTGTAGATGTTGCCCAAAGCCAAAGCGCCGAGCTCGCCTTCCAGCTGTCCGGAGACGGTCAGGTTGGTGTGTTTGCCGAAGAAGTCCTTCTTGTAGTCCACCTGACCATCCTCGGTGCGCGGCACGTTGTTGAGGTCGAAGGTGGTCACATTGAACATCTCGCCGGCGCCTTCCGCATCGGAGGCGGTGATCAGCGGTGTATGCAGATAGAAGAAGCCTCTGTCGTTGAAGTATTTGTGGATGGCGAAGGCCATGGCATGACGAAGGCGCAGCACGCAACCGAAATAGTTGGTGCGCGGACGCAAGTGGGCGATCTCACGCAGAAACTCCATGGAGTGGCCCTTCTTCTGTAACGGATACACTTCCGGGTCTGCCGTGCCATAGAGCTCAATCATAGCGGCTTGAACCTCCATAGTTTGTCCTTTGCCTTGTGATTCCACGAGCGTGCCCTCGACATGAATGCAAGAGCCGGTGGTGATTTGCTTCAACAGAGTCTCGTCAAACTTGGTAGGATCCACCACAATCTGAAGGTTGGAAACGATAGAACCATCATTGAGGGCGATAAAAGCGACGTTGCTGTTACCGCGTTTGGTTCTCACCCATCCTTTGACACATACTTCGTTACCAAAGCCAATCTCTTCGGGGTGTTTCAGTACATCTTTAATTCTACTTCTTTTCATTCCTTAAACCTCCTAGTTCAAATATGATTGTAAAACACGACATTTCGGGTTGTGACGCAGCTTGCGGATAGCCTTCTCTTTGATTTGGCGCACACGCTCACGGGTAAGATCAAACTGCTCGCCGATCTCATCGAGGGTCATGGGGTGCTTATAGCCCAAACCATAATAGAGTTTGAGAATATCAGCCTCACGCTGCGGCAGAGTTTCGATGATGCTGCCGATCTCATGTTGCAGAGACTCGTGGATCAACGCAGTATCTGGCGGTTCCACGCTCTCGGAGGGATATACGTCGTAGAGGTTGGAATCATCGTCTTTGGTCAGCGTAGCGTCCATGGAGAGATGGCGCGGCGCATTCTTCAGCGACTCCTTCACTTCTGACTCGGTAAGATCCAGTCGCTCGGCAATCTCTGAGAGACGCGGCTCACGTTGGTATTCCTGCTCCAAGATGGCGATAGTTTTGGTGATCTTACTAATAGTGCCCACCTTGTTCATAGGCAAACGCACAATACGGGATTGCTCTGCAATAGCCTGAAGAATGGCCTGACGAATCCACCATACTGCAAAAGAGATGAACTTGAAACCACGTGTCTCGTCAAAACGACGTGCGGCTTTGATCAAACCAAGATTGCCCTCATTAATGAGGTCAGAAAGCGTAATGCCTTGATTTTGATACTGTTTAGCTACGGATACGACGAAACGCAGGTTTGCATTTGTTAATTTCTCCAGCGCATCTTCATCTCCCGCCTTAATCTTGCGGGCCAACTCTGCTTCTTCATCTGCCGTCAACAACGGTACCTTGCCAATCTCGTGCAGATACTTGTCTAACGAAGCGGTCTCGTTTCGGTTTGTAACCTGTTTGGTAATGTGTAATTGTCTCATCTATATTATTAGAATTTAAAGTCACGGCTTATCTTTACGAAAAAACCTTATCAATTGTTACACTTTTTAGAAGCTATAGCCAATACCTAAGCCAACCACCTCTTTAAATTGTAAGCGCGGACGGGGACCTTCAGCATATTTGTGCCATGCCGGACCGTCAATCATCACTTGATCATAGTACTTCAAAGAAGTCATCAAGCTGACGCTGAAAACTTTCAGGAAATTGTAGGTGATAGCGACATCCCAGTCAACATCCCAGTTGAAAAATTTCTGTTGTTTGGAGGTGTAGGGCGTGAACAATGTGATGGTGGAGATGATCTTCAAGTTCTTGGTCAGCGTGTAGTTGATACCGCCGTTGATGCGGAGACCGAGCGCTGCCATGACAGGCTTATAGGTTCCGTCCTCTTTTTGAGGAAGACCATAGTTAGGACGCAAAATCTCAGCCATACAGGTCGTCAGACGTCCGGCAATCGGAAATACACCAACCGTGAAAATGTCGTTGGGACGGTATTCAATACCTAATGCCAAGTCTGTATAGGATGGTGAAAGCCATTGGGAAATCAGCTTGTGGGTTCCAGCTTCATCATTGAGATATTTAAAACCGCGTGCATACTGGGACTTGAAGCTCCCTAAAAGGGTGAGATACCATTGCGGATGCATCTGATAACCTCCTTTGGTCGTCAGGTTGATCTTGTCATTCGCTTTTCTCCATGTCGGATTAAGGTCGGAAGTGTACATGGCACCCAGTTCTGTGTCCAAATTGGTATCCCATGTCCATTTGTTCTTTTTAAATGAGAGAGTCATGTTGGCATACAGGAATCCTGTAACATTGTTGTTACCACCGGCAGCCCAATTGAATAAGGCTGTCTGGGCAGCATTCAAACCAACAGTGCCCGTGTACTTCCAGTTCTTGGCACTGTCGATGGCAGCTGCTTTCACTGTTGTGGCCACAGCGGCGTCAGCGGCGGCTTTCTCTTCCACCTGAGCATTCAAAAGCACCATGGTGCTCAAACTCATGACAATAAATAAAACTAGTTTTCTCATAAGTGTTATTTTAATGATTAATTAATGATTAAGCTTGTTGTAGGTTTTCCACCACTTATCAGGAATAATATCCTGACAAGCGAGATTATAGTCTTTCTCAGAACAAGGCAGATAGTATTTTTGAATGATTTGGCTGTCTTGCGACATGATCGGCACCACCATCCACCATCTGTTGGTCTTGCGACTGCAATAGAAAACCATCTCGTCAAAGGCACCGGAGACCTCGATGCTGTACTGACGGTAATGCTGCTTGTTGGAGAAGTCGCTCTCCTTTTGGCGATGCAGGTAGCCTTCTACAAAGTACCATAGGATATGACTGATCAGCTGGGCTGTCTGCTTGTTATAGTCCAGTGTCGGGTCATATTCAAAGATACCGAATGAGGATAGCTTGTCGCTGACGCCAGCATATTTGGCAATCTGGCAGATCTCCTCACCGTAGAAGCCGTTTGAGGAAGCATGGGGACAGCCAGGCGCGTCGGGACGGCGCACGGAAGAGATATCTATCGACATCATGTCTGCATTCCGCACCAAAGGCTCAATATCCTCCATGTTCTTGCGCATTGTCCCAACCCGATAGACTTCAAAGAGCAGATCCTCCATCAGTTTGGTGTTGGCAGGACTGTTCATATATGTCTGATAGCCGATGTTGGCATAATTCATCAGATAGTTTGGCTGTTGCAGGACAATCTTGTTGAGATAGGCATCAGAACGAATTTTCTCATCCTCCTGTCCCAGATCAAAACGCGGGTCAACAGCGACCAGATTGACTACCCTTTCCAGTTTCTCGTAGGCCTTGTAGTTGGCAAATGCCAAGTCGTTGCTGCCACCCAAGATGATCGGTATCACCTGGTTGGAAAGCATGTCGGCAATGATGTCCGTGAGAATGCTGTAGGTGTCTTCTACGGTGCCACCGACTTTCAGATTGCCCATGTCGATGATGCGGACATTCTGATTCCAACGGTAAAGCTCGTAGAAGGAACGGCGAATCTCGTCTGGAGCCAAGGCACAATCATCATTCTGATAGCTGTTACGAGCCTCGGGCACACCGATAATGGCCATTTCAGCATCACTGATCTCCAAGGGCTCTTCAGGGTTGTAGAACAGAATGGCATTCGCCAATTGGTCCGGATGACTTATCTCCGGTCCAAAACCCAAAGTGTCTATATCAACAGGTTCAAACAATAATGAATAATCCATAGTCACTATTTTTTGCTTGTTCTTCTCTTAGCGGTCGGAGTTGTGTTAGACATGATCTCCTGGCAGTCGGCATACGACAGGTTATCGGCCAACATACCTTTGGGGATCTTGTAGTTATTAGTACCATCGGTAATGTATGCGCCATAACGGCCATTCATCACACGCACGGAAGGATTCTCGTCAAATTTCCGAATGACATTCTTATTGTCGACATTCTTCAAATAGTCGATGGCCATCTCTTCCGTAATGGTAGAAATATCCGTGTTTTTATCAAGGGTATAGTTTTTATTGTCATACTTTAGATAAGGGCCGTAACGACCTACAGCAGCGGAAATTTCTTTCCCTTCCCATGTGCCTACAATCTTCGGCGCACGTGCTTCAGCCTCGCTCTTCTTTGCATTGATCAATTCAACACAACGTTCGTAAGAAATAGAGAGCGGGTCTTCTGCTTTGGGAATGGAGACGAACACATCATTGTATTTCACGTATGGTCCAAAGCGTCCTGAGCCGACCACCACATCACTGCCTTCATACTGGCCAAGGGTCCTCGGCAGTTTGAATAATGACAACGCTTCTTCCAACGTGATTGTCTCAATGAACTGGTTGGGTTGCAGACGGGCATAGCGAGGTTTTGTGTCGGCATAGTTCTCCCCTATTTGAACCATGGGGCCATATTTACCCAACTTGGCAAACACTTTCTCATTGGTCTTCGGGTCATAACCAAGAAGGCGCTCGCCGCTTGCCTTGGCGGAATAGTTCAGGGCATTATCAACGGAATGATGGAAATCGTTATAGAAATGGTCGATCATATCTTGCCATTTCTCTTTGCCTTCTGCAATCTCATCAAAATCCTTTTCCACATCTGCTGTAAAGCCATAGTCCATGATTTTGTCGAAATTCTCTTGCAGGTAACCGTTCACCACCATACCCACATCTGTCGGGAAGAGTTTGTCTTTCTCGAAACCATATTTTTCTTTCTTCTCGTCAGTTTTTATTACATTGTCTTTCAATGTGATAAGCTCGTACTTGCGCTCCTTGCCAGGTCGGGAAGCTCTACCCACATATCCTCTCTTTTGAATTGTGGTAATGGTAGGAGCGTAGGTGGAAGGACGTCCGATGCCCAGCTCTTCCATCTTCTTCACCAGGCTGGCTTCAGTGTAGCGTGCCGGCGGTTGTGCAAAACGTTGGGTGGCGGTGATGCTCTTGGAGACCAACACATCATCCACTTGAACAGATGGCAACAAGCCTTTGATTTCCTCCTGTTCCTCGTCTTTGGATTCCGTATAAACTCTTAGGAAGCCGGGGAAGAGAACCACCTCTCCTGTAGCCACGAACTTCTCGGGACGGTTGGAGATAGGGATGTTGATGGTGGTCTTCTCCGTTTTGGCATCGCTCATCTGGGAAGCGATGGTGCGTTTCCAAATCAGATTATACAGATTTTTGAGGAAGGTGTCTCCCGGCACGGTCTGTCTGGACATATCGGTAGGTCTGATAGCCTCGTGAGCCTCCTGAGCACCTTTTGATTTGGTCGTGTACTTGTGAGGATGGGCATATTCAGCACCATATTGTTCTGTGATGACCTCTTTTGCAGATGCCAGGGCTAAGGAAGAGAGGTTCACAGAGTCGGTTCTCATATAGGTGATGTAACCGGACTCATACAGCTGCTGGGCCACTACCATAGTCTTGCTGACGGTAAAGCCGAGCTTTCTGGCAGCTTCCTGTTGCAGAGTGGAAGTGGTGAAAGGCGGCGCGGGGCTCTTCTTGCCAGGAGTCTTCTCAATAGCGTCGACATGGAATGTGGCACTCTTGCAATCCTCCAAGAAGGCAAGGGTCTCCTCATGATTGGCAAAACGCTTGTTGAGTTCTGCTGTCAATTCCAGTTTCTTGTCGCGCTCGGGGAAGAAGTTGCCATCCACCTTGTAGGAAGATGTTGTGTTGAACTTCTCAATTTCATGTTCCCTTTCCACGATGAGTTTGACAGCGACAGACTGCACACGTCCGGCAGACAATTGCGGTTTCACCTTGCGCCACAATACGGGTGACAATTCAAAACCGACCAGACGGTCCAAGATGCGGCGGGCCTGCTGCGCGTTAACCACATTCATATCCAACTCCCGGGGATTGTTCAAGGCAGTCTCAATGGCATTCTTCGTAATCTCATGGAATACAATCCTTTTCACCTTGGCAGGATCCATTCCAGTTACTTCCATAAGATGCCATGAGATTGCTTCACCCTCACGGTCATCATCCGTTGCCAACCAGATCGTGTCTGCCTCTTTGGCCAACTTCTTAATGTCCGATATCAAAGATTTCTTATCGTCCAAGATCTGATAGTTGGGCTCAAAATTCTTAGTCACATCAATACCGATGTCCTTGAGAGGGAGATCCCGAACATGTCCTTTACTGGAAATAACGGTAAAGTCCTTTCCGATGAACTTCTGGATGGTTTTCGCCTTTGCGGGAGACTCCACAATAATTAAGTTCTTGCTCATATATTTAAGATTTTATTTTTCAACATTAGAAATAGAATGAGGTTCGTACTCGTATCCGAGCAGTTCATTGACAGTTTCCCAATCTTCGTGCCGGATGGCGGAACGGATGGCTGCGGAATGGACCCCAGTTTCGTTCAACATATACTCAGGAATCGGAAGAACCTGCACATGCCGTTCTGCACAGAACTGGGCTATGGATTCGCTGTTTCCCTCCTTGTGATATCCGATAGTGTGATTAGGGCCCATCAGCATACATTTGGCATGCAGCGCATCCACGACATATTTTTGCAGAAAATCGCGGTAGTCGCACGCTGCCAGCGCCTTGGTGAAAGGGAGAACCAGTGCTGCATCAACCCCCTGCTCTTCCATCAGTGACAGATTCTTCTGCAGAGTGTTGATGGTGAAAAACGAAGGATCGTGCTTCAGCACCTGACGAGGATGCGGGTCAAAGGTGATCACCACGCTACGCAGGTTTCTTTCCCGCGCAGCGGTGCAAAGCCATTGGAGAATATGGCGATGACCCAAATGGACACCGTCAAAAGAACCGATGGCGACCACAGAATCCCTAACGTCTGTAAGTTCTTCTATACCTCTGTAAATCTGCATGAATCGTTAGCTTCTCAATGATGCCCCGACTTCGCGCTCGTAGGCGGCAATCAACTTATTCATAGCCTTGTTAATCTCTTCGTCAGTCAAGGTCTTGTCAGCGTGCTGCAACACAAAGTTGAGCGCATAGGACTTCTTGTTTTGGCCGACTTTTTCACCTTCGTAGACGTCAAACAAGGATATTTTCTTAACCAGTTTGGAGCCAAATTTATAACCGATCTGTTCCAACGTCTCATAGGTGACAGACTTGTCAACCACCAAGGCGAGATCGCGCTTCACGGCTGGATAGGTTGCTATCTTGGAATACTCAACGCTAGTATTAACGTTTCGGACGATGGCTGGCCAGTTCAATTCAGCATAGCAGACGGATTTTTTCAAAGAAACCGCTTTCAAAACAGCAGGAGAAACCACACCGAAGGTTGCGATTCTTTCATCCTTCAGGAAATAAGAATAGTGGTCTGAGAACATGCGAGGATTCTCCTCTACCCTGCCAGTCAGCTGGTCCACGGGGAAGTTAATGCGGTTCAGCATATTGGCAATCATATTCTTCAGATAGAAAACATCCAGATCTTCAGCACGATGGTTCCAGGAATCATCGCCCGTCTTTCCTGTCACAAACAGGGCAAGCCCTTCGTGTTCTTGATACCGTACTGTCACATCGGCATCATGTTCCGCGGCGGGATTCAGGGAATAGGTCTTGCCAAATTCAAAGAGTCTGAGATTGGCATTCTTGTTGTTCACATTGCGGGCCACATTCTCCAAGCCGCCGAAGAGGAGCGTCTGGCGCATCACATTCAATTCGGTGCTCAACGGATTCAACAATTTGACCGTTTCATTAGCAGGGATGAAATCGAACTGCTCAGCATAGTCGCCGCGGGTCAATGAGTTGTTCACCACCTCAAAGAATCCGTTGTCGGCAAGATAGCGGGAGGCCGTCATTTGCATCTGATAAGCAAGATTCTGTCCTTGGCAGGAAGAGAGTTTGAACTGAATAGTATCCGGAATCTCAATATTGTTGTATCCATAGATACGGAGCACTTCCTCAATCAAATCGATCGGACGAGTCACATCGACCTTGTTCAGCGGTACTGTGACCACGCAGAAATCTTCTTCGAAAGAATTCAACTTGATGTTCAGAAGTTGGAGTATTTTAATCACTTCGTCTTTCGGGATGATCTTGCCGGCGATCTTGTTCACCTCATCATAATGGAGGGTGATGCAAGCAGGCTCGATTTTGACAGGATAGATATCATTGATGTCAGCCAGCATATTGGCGCCGGTGAGCGTCTGAATCAGGTTGGCGGCTCTCTTCAAAGCGTAGATTGTGATGTCGGGGTCACAACCGCGCTCATAACGGAAGGAAGCGTCAGTCTTCAGTCCGTGACGCTTGGCCGTCTTACGGATGGAGACAGGGTTGAAGTAGGCGCTTTCCAAGAATACGCGGGTGGTCTCGCGGGTGATGCCAGAATGCAGTCCTCCATAGACACCGGCGATGCACATGCCCTCCTCCTCATTGCAAATCATCAGGTCCTCTTCATGAAGTTTGATCTCATTGCCATCCAGCGTGACAAAAGGGGTGTCTTTGGGAAGGTTCTTTACGATGACCTTGTTGCCCTTGATCTTGTCGGCGTCAAAAGCGTGCATCGGTTGTCCCACTTCCAGCATGACATATTGGGTTACGTCCACCACATTGTTGATTGGGCGGATGCCAACAGATCTAAGCTTGGTTTGAAGCCACTCGGGGGAATCACCCACCTTGACATTGTCCAGGTAGAGGGATGAATAACGCGGGCAGGCCTTGGTGTTTTCGATACAGACGTCGATATGGAACTTCACATTAGAGATAGGTTTGATGTCGTGGGCGGAAGGGAGCACCAGGGGTGAGCATTCCACGCCATTGCGCACCAGGGAAGCATAGAGGTCGCGGGCCACGCCCACATGGGAGATGGCATCGCAACGGTTAGGGGTAAGGCCGATCTCGAAAATGGTGTCAGACTCAACCTTGAAATATTGGGAGGCGGGAGTGCCGGGCACCGCTTCCGGGTCCAGCACCATGATGCCGTCATGGGAAGATCCCAGGCCAATCTCATCCTCGGCACAGATCATGCCTTCGGAAGGCTCGCCGCGCAACTTAGACTTCTTGATGGTAAAAGACTCGTCGCCGGAATAGAGCACGGTGCCGATGGTCGCAACCACCACCTTTTGGCCGGCAGCTACATTAGGGGCGCCACAAACAATATGGAGGGGCTCTTCAGCACCCACATTCACGGTGGTCACATGCAGATGGTCGGAATTGGGATGGGGCTCACAAGTCAGCACCTCGCCAATTACCAGTCCGCGCAGACCGCCCTTGACCGTCTCAAACGTCTCCATGCCTTCAACCTCCAGACCGCAATTGGTCAGATAAACCGCCGTTTCTTCCGCAGACAAATCAAATGTCAGAAGGTCTTTTAACCATTTGTAAGAAATCTTCATAATTCTATAATTTTGTATGATAATAAGTTACACAAATTAGCCCATTCTTGGGAACGGGCTGCAAATATATAATATATATAATTAAATTGGTAGGGGGCTGATTGATTTTTTTTAAGGGACAGGATCATAGCCGCTGCCACCCCACGGATTGCACGATAGAATGCGTTTCAATGTGAGCCATCCACCTTTGATTGGACCATGCTTACGGATAGCTTCGATGCCGTAATTGGAGCAGGTGGGAGTATAGCGGCACGACCGTCCAATCAAAGGCGAAAGTGTCCACTGGTACACCTTGATGAGAAAAATCATCACAGCGCTCACACCCTTGGAAATCCATCTTAGCAAGGTTCTCATGACAATGTCTTTAATTTGTTATGAATATGAATCACAGCATGGCAGACTTCTTCATAGGTAGCTATCTCCTTGCCAACATAAATCCAGCACATCTGAAAAGCGGCATCTTGGAACTTGTGGGTGCGATAGGCTTCGCGCATCAGCCTTTTGAGGCGGTTACGATCCACGGCATGACGGAAGCGGCGTTTGGGCACGACAACCGCCAATGCTGTTTCTGACGAGCCTTCAGGGGCACGTCGATAGTAACATTTGATGGGATGAGAGAATAATGAGTCTCCGCTCGTCACGATGTCGTGAATCAGCAGTGAAGACTTAATACGATTTCGGCGCGGGAAATTCTGTTTAGCGTCTCCGAGTGGCATAGTCCTTCAAATATGCGTCCATGGCATCAGTGATGGACGGGAACTCCTTTGTCGGAGCGGTCACCTGCGCTGTGAACCCCTGCTCCTCCAAAGCCGCCACCACAGAATGGCCCAACGCAGCGAAGACCAAATCACCCTGTTCAAAATCAGGATAATTCTCTTTTAATGAGTGAACTCCATTCGGACTGAACAGCGCTATCATATCGTACTTCTGAATGTCTATGTCTTCTTTTAAGTTGGCAGAGACAGTCTCAAAAACAGTAGCCTCGTCATAGCGGATTTCATGTTGCTGCAAGAAATCAATCAACTCCTTGTTGGCACCTGTCTGGCCACAAGGAATCAACATGGCTAAATCCTTGTTTTTAAGAAGGATGTCGTGGAAATTCGACATGGAAGAGTCTTTGGAGAAGAAAATCTTGCGCTTGCGGAATTGTATGTATTTCTGTAGATATACAGCTACTGCTTCCGTGGAGCAAAAATACTTCATTGACTCTGGCATCACAACGCGCATCTCCTTGCACAAGTCAAAAAAGCTGTCGATTGTATTTTTACTGTAAAATATAATGGCTTGGTGCTCCAGAATATTGACTTTAGTCTTGCGGAAATCAATGGCAGAGATATGCTTGATTTGGAAAAACTTGTAGAAATCAATATTTATGCTGTACTTCTTCTTCAGTTCTCCGTAGGGTGATTTCTCTATTTCTGCTGGTGCATTTTGCGAAATCAGAATGTTCTTGATCTTCATTTCAGTCCAATAATTATCTAATCTTTAATATTTTACAATGAAACTTGCCATGATAACCCACGGTAAAATTTCAAGGGTGCAAAAATAGATAAAAAATTGAAACAAATTGAAGCCTCTTGGATTTATTTTGTAAAGATTATAGAAGAATAGCACCGTAATTAGCGCCAAAACAATAAAATAAATGTTTATCAAGGGTAAAAAACGGCTGAAAATGACCAAAGCGAGGAATACATACATGATTAGGGCTGCCACAGTCGTATAGATGAATTTGTGCAGGTGGAGATTGTATTTTTCCTTTTGGCGATCGAAGAGGTAGACGTAAAGATTCTGAAGCAGAACTTTAACAAGATGCAGCAGGAAAAGAGCAAGAATGGCAGCACCATAGCAGACCGGATAAGTGAACCTCGCAATCAATTCTGGCTTGTATAGCTCCACAAGAGTCGTTACGCCCAGCGCTATGGTCAGAATGTCAAAAATGAGTAGAAAGCGGAAGGCGCGCTGCTCCATGATCTTCCCTTCTCTGAGAACCAAAGAGAAGTGACGCGGCACCACGAAAGCCTTGGCAAGTTGAAGAACCTTACCTCTTGAGGAGGCAACCACAGCAGCGAGAAGCATCAGCAATACAAGCATAATGCCTATATTCCAGTTGCTCGGCTGTGTCACCGAAGCGTCATCAAAGGAGGTAAAGGCTAATTGATTATGATAGAATATGGAAGATAAGAGCGTCACTATTTCACAAGCAGCTTCTTGGTTGACAACATACGTCCGTCGCTCTCAATGCCGTAGAAATAAACGCCTGCTCTAAAGGAAGATACGTCAACCGTGCTCTTGCCTGAATAGGAAACCGGGACTCTGAAAACCTCCATGCCCGTAAGGTTGCGAATGACCAAGAAAGCGTTGTGGGCGTTATTGGTCGCATACTCCAACGTGACGGAAGAAGTGGCAGGGTTCGGGTATGCGGAAAGTTTGGAGACAGAAGCCACGTCCTGAATACCCGTGGTAGTGGTATAATTGATAATGAAGCTGATGGTGTCGTTTGCATCGTCAGCATTTACAATCGTGAATCGGACACGTTGGGTGCCGAGGTTCTGGTGCGAGTAGTTGGCGTGAAACATTCTCCCCAGATCATCTGAGCCCCATGATTCACCCGCGACAATAACAAGCTCCTGAGACATATTTCCTGTATAGCAAATAGAATCCACACAAAAAGTGATGTCACCGGGATCTGCGTCTGTCAACACCTGCTTCCGAACCCGGAAGAAGAGATCCTCCTGTTTGTCGTTCACAAATTCCACGTATGTAGTAGTAGAGGCGCCTACTGGAGATTGAACGTAGATTGTGGCGTCATTGGGAAGCGTTGCGTTTTCGTATTTCAATGTAAGAGGCTGTGCGCCAAGGGCTATGGCGAACAAGCAAAATAATATAGTAAACAGGTTTCTCATATTTTTGTACTTTTTTTTCAGGCTACAAAAATACAAAAAAAATATCTTTCTGCAAATATGGATAAAAAATTATGATAAATTCTGTAACAGCTTCACAAACAGCTGATTGAATGGCGGAGCCACCACTTCTATCATTTCATGCCGAACAGGGTGCTCGAAACGGACTCGCCGGGCGTGGAGTGAAATGCTGCCATCCTCATTGGATCTTTTGGCTCCGTATTTCAAATCGCCCTTGATAGGACAACCGATGGCAGATAACTGGGCCCGAATCTGATGGTGCCTTCCGGTATGCAGATCCACCTCCAGCAGGTGATAACGGTCGCCACTTGCGAGCAGGTGGTAAAAGAGTTCGGCGCGCTGCCATCCCTCACGTTCCACTTTGGAGACCTCGGATGTGTTGGTGCGCTCATTCTTGCGCAGATAGTGCACCAGCGTGCCCTCCGGCTCTTCCGGGGCCTGTTCCACTATAGCCCAATAAGTCTTCTGCATGGCACGATCCTTGACCAAAGCGTTCATACGGGCCAGCGCTTTGGAAGTCTTGGCAAAGATGACCGCACCGCTCACAGGCCTGTCGATACGGTGCACCAGTCCGCAAAAGACGTTGCCGGGCTTGTTGGCACTCACCTTGATATATTGGCGCACCCGCTCCAGCAAAGGCTCGTCACCAGTCTTGTCGCCCTGCACAATCTCCCCTGCCCGCTTGTTCACAATGAGCAGGTGGTTGTCCTCGTAAAGGATGCGGCTGCTGATGTCGGCCAAATCAGTATTGCTCTGACTCATTGGGGAAGTTGCGGCTCTTGACATCGTCGATATAATGCTCGATAGCGCCCACAATCTCCTCACTGAGGTTCAGGTAACGGCGCAGGAAACGGGGTGAGAACTGTTGGGTGATGCCCATCATGTCGTGGAAAACGAGCACCTGTCCGCTGGTCTCGCGACCGGCACCAATGCCAATGGTCGGGATATGGAGCGAATCGGTGACCTTGGCTGCCAACGTGGCGGGAATCTTCTCCAGCACCAACGCAAAACAGCCGTGCTCTTCCAGCAGTTTGGCATTTTCCATCAGCTGATCGGCCTCTTCCTCGCTGGTGGCACGCACCGCGTAGGTGCCGAACTTGTTGATAGACTGAGGGGTAAGGCCAAGATGCCCCATCACGGGGATGCCGGCGCTGAGGATACGGTCGATAGACTCGATGACCTCTGCCCCACCCTCCAGTTTGACGGCGTCGGCGCCCGACTCCTTCATGATGCGGATGGCGGAGGCCAGGGCCTGCTTGGAGTTGCCCTGATAGGTGCCAAAAGGCAGATCCACCACCACCAGCGCGCGCTTGACGGCACGCACCACCGAACAGGCATGGTAGATCATATCGTCCAGGGTGATGGGCAAGGTGGTCTTGTAGCCCGCCATCACATTGGCAGCGGAGTCGCCTACCAAAATGACATCGATCTTCGCCATATCCAACAAAGTGGCGATAGAATAGTCGTAAGCCGTCAGCATGGCAATACGCTCGTTGGCATTGCGCATCTTCTGCAGCGTGTTGGTCGTGATTTTCGTAATGTTCTCTGTTAAATATCCAGACATTTCTACAATAAATTTAGGAAGTGCAAAAATAGTAAAAAATACAATGTACAGTCGATTATTTGCAGTAGGATAATTATTAGCTGTTGAAACTGCGGAAGAAATGCGGAAACTCAAGGAAGGATGTCGATAATATAATTTCCGCGTATTCCGCCATTTCCGTTTATTTCCGCATGAAAAAGAATAGATTGCGGAAAAATGCAGAAAATGCGGAAGAAATGCGGAAACTCAAGGAAAAATGATGATAAAATAATTTCCGCGTATTCCGCCATTTCTGTCTATTTCCGCATCAAAAAAAGGGAGAACCTATCGGCTCCCCCTTTGAATACTTTAAAATCATCACTCCCTTACTCCACCGGAATGTCCGTATTGACATTCTTGGAGCCCCAGAGGGCGTAGAACAGGATGTAGGCGGCGCAGGCCAGCACCACGAAGAAGCTGGTCATGTAGCTACCCGTAACGTCGGCGAGCCAGCCCTGGAGACCCAGCACGATGGCGAAGCCGAACACCATGGTCATGAAGGCACCGGAGGCGATGGCCGTGTATTTGCCCAATCCTTCCGTTGCCAAGTTGAAGATGGCACCCCACATCACAGAGGAGCACAGACCAACGAGGATGAAGGCGAAGATGCCGATCGGCACTTGCGCCCAGATCACGGAGAGGTTAGCCCAGTCGATGCCTGGAACCTTCACCATCACAGAGCTCGGAGCAAACATACCGAAGGCTACGAGCGCCACAGCCAAAGCGGACACAGTGGCCAGCATGGTCTTCGTGGATACTTTGCCACCGATGGCGCCACCGATGAACCGGCCAATCAGCATCATGAGCCAATAAACAGCCACGATAAGTCCTACCACCGTGCCGTCCATGCCCAAACCTGGCGTGGCGGCGTCCGGGGCGGCTGTCATATACTGCATCATGTAGGTGGGAGGACCCACTTCCACAGAGCCATACAGGAAGATGGCCAGGATACCCAACTTGAAATGACGGAAAGAGAAGGCACTGTACTTGTCTTTCGGAGCATTGGCATCCTTCAGCTCGACAGGCTGTTGCGGCTCCTCAATCTTGGTGAAGAGGATCACGATGAAGGCGACCACGAAAATGGCCAGGGCGATCATCAGCGCAGGCGTGGCATCGGCAATCTTAGCCTTGGTGGCCTCGCCGATGAGCGCACCCATGATGATGTACACAGCCACAGCAGCGGCGGAGTTGAAGACACCGCCGATTTGGATCAGCTGGTTGCCTTTGTTGCCACCACCACCTAACAGGTTGAGCATCGGGTTGACGACCGTGTTCAACATGCACATGCAGAAGCCGGCGATGAAGGCACCCACCAAATAGACGGCGAAGCTGCCGACCTGACCGCTGAGCCATTGTACCAGGATACCGACAATGCCGACAGCCAAAGCCATCAAGGCGGTCTTCTTGTAGCCAAAACGCTTGATTAGCATGCCCGAAGGGATACCCATCACCAAATAGGCGATAAAGTTGCCGTAGTTACCAATCTGGGACAAGAAGTTCGAGGCCCCAAACTGGTTTTTGACGATAACAGCCATCGGTGAACACAAATTGGTCACGAAGGCAATCATCGCAAAGAGGGCGATCATCACGATGATAGCACCCCATTGTTTTGTTTTTGTACTCATTTGTTCGTTATTATAAGGTTGTTAAAAAATAAAATTTGATTGATTTCTTGTATGTTTCACCAGGTCGGAGAATCGTGCTGGGAAAGTTGTCGTGATTGGGAGCATCGGGCAGGGCCTGGCACTCCATCGCCACCCCTCCGTAATCATGATATTGATGACCATTCTTTCCTAAAGGACAGCCTTCCAGCCAGTTGCCTGTATAGACCTGCAGTCCCGGTTGGTTCGTGGCTATTCCGACCACACGGCCGGTCCCCTCATGCGAGAGCACGGCAGCCATGCGCAGCGCGTCGTCGTCATCATCCATTTCCAGCACCCAACAACTATCGTAACCTTTGCCAAAACGGAGAGCCTCAAAGTCTGCCCGGATGTCTTGCCCGATCAACTTCTCTTCGTGGAAATCCATGGGGGTTCCTGCTACGGGAAGCATCTTACCTGTGGGGATAAGATCTGGGTCCGTATCCAGATAGCGTTCTGCATAGATTCGCAGATGATGGTCCAGCACATCGCCACCGCCCTCGCCTTTCAGGTTGAAGTAGGTGTGGTTGGTCAGATTGACAATTGTCGGTTTGTCGGTCGTAGCCTGCATATCCACCTGCAGTGCATTGGTTTCCAGGAAAGTATAACGCACCGTGGCGGTCAGTTTGCCGGGGTAGCCTTGCTCTCCGTCTGCCGCGGTATAGGTGAAGACCACGCTGTCGCCCACCACCTCGCCGTTCCACTTGCGGTTGGCAAAGCCCAACGCTCCGCCATGGAGGTGGTGTTTGCCTCCAGCAGTGTTCAGGTCCAGCTGATAGGTCTCGCCATCGATGCTGAAGCGACCGTGGGCGATGCGGTTGGCACTGCGCCCGGGCACCTTGCCCATGCAGGGTCCATCGCCGAAGTAGTCTTCCGGTTTGGCATAGCCCAGGACGATATCCGCCATGTTGCCATTCCTGTCGGGGGTCATGAGACTGACAATGCCCGCCCCTATCTCGCTCAATTGCACGCGCAGGCCATGCTCGTTCTCTATCGTGAACAGCTGCACATCACTCCCCTCATGATCCTTACCCCAGATTTTTGTTTCAATATGCATTTATATAGAGTTGTTGAATTGTTGGCCATTAGCTGTTAGCCGTTAGCCATTGACATGAACTAGCAACTAATATCTGTTATCTATTATCTATTATCTATCATTCTACCAAGCTCTTGCCCCTGCAGGGCGGCTCAAGGAATAACTATTATCTATTATCTATAAACTATTATCTATTTCCACAGCCTCTCCGGATACACACCCCTCTCAATCAGATTCCGCACCTTGCGCATCACCTCGGGTTTGTCTTCCTTATAGGTGACCCCAAACCAAGAAGCGTTGCTGGAGAGCACTTTCAGTTTGGCAGTGCCGTCGTTAATAGCATTGTTGACCATCAACGGGATATAGAACTCGGCTTTGATGTTGGTCTGGGCAGGCCCTTTCAAGAACTCCACAAAGCCCTTCTCTGAATATTCGAAGAAGTCGGGGGTGAAGCCAAAGAAGTTCATGGAGACGAGCGAATCCATATCCAGGGGATGCGAGCCGGTCTCGTCGGTGTAGGCTGCGCCGCCATCATCGGTATGGCCGATGGCAGTGCGCTCCACGATGGTCAGCAGGTTGTCGTCCGCATCGGCGGTGCAGATGCCACGCGACACAGTGCCGAAGTCGGACATGGTATTACGTAGCTTGTAAGCCACCATGCTATAGGCCCCTTTTTTGCCTTCGCAGCGACGCAGATAGTCGGCCAGCACCTCGTAGGCCTCTTTGCCGTAGAAGTCGTCCGCATTAATGGCGGCGAACGGCTCGTGGATGACATCCTTGGCCATCAGTACGGCGTGGCAGGTGCCCCACGGCTTCTCACGCCCTTCCGGCACCGTGAAGCCCGCCGGCAGCTTGTCGAGCGACTGGTACACATACTCTACTGGGATGCCGAACTTCTCGGTGTTGTTGACTTTCTTAAACGCCTCAGCGAAGTCTTCACGGATGACGAAAACCACCTTGCCGAAGCCGGCACGTTTGGCGTCATAAATGGAATAATCGAGGATGGCCTCATTGTTGGGACCGATGCCGTCCATCTGCTTCAAGGCCCCATAACGGGAACCCAAGCCCGCGGCGAGAACTAATAATGTGGGAGAAGACATGGTGAAAGTTATTAGTTAATAGTTGATAGTTAATAGTTATTCATCGAGCGGCCCCGCAGGGGCAAGAGCTTGGTAGAATGATAGATAATAGATAATAGTTATTATAGAAAATTAGATTTTGCGACTTCCGTCGGAGATTACGACGTCGTAGATCTTGGGTTCGTGGCCGAAGCGGGCGGCGAACTTTTCTTGGGCAGTGGCGACGAAAGTGTCGTACAGTTCCTCCTTCACAAGGTTGATGGTGCAGCCGCCGAAGCCGCCGCCCATCACCCGCGAGCCGGTGACGCCGCACTCCTTGGCTATCTCATTGAGGAAGTCCAACTCGTCGCAACTGACCTCGTAGAGTTTGCTCATGCCATGATGAGTTCCATACATTTTCTCCCCAACAGTCTCATAGTCGCAACGTTCCAGCGCCTCGCAAACATCCAACACCCGCTGTTTCTCCCCAATGACATATTCTGCTCGCATGTAATCTTCATCGGAGACCTCTTTTTCCACCTCTTTCAACATCTCCGTCGAAGCATCACTGAGGTATTTAACTTCCGGATGACGGGCCGCAATATGACGGCAGACATTCTCGCACGACTCCCGACGCTTGTTGTACGCCGACGAAGCCAGCTCGTGTTTCACTACCGTATCCAGCAGTACCAGCTTATAGCCTTCCGGATTGAAGGGGAAATACTCAAACTCCATGGTGGCACAGTTAAGACGCATCAGATGACCGGCCTTGCCAAACAGGGAGGCAAACTGGTCCATGATGCCGCATTTCACCCCGCAGTAGTTGTGCTCCGTGGACTGGCCAATTCGAGCCAGTTCGAATCGGTCAATCCCAAGATTCAGGAGATCATTCAAGGCAAAAGCGAATGTGCTCTCCAATGCCGCAGATGACGACATGCCAGCACCCAGTGGGATGTCTCCGTAAAAACAAGTGTCAAAACCTTGCAGCTGATAGCCACGCTTCTGAATCTCACGACAGACACCAAAGATATAGCAAGCCCAATGCTCGGCGGGTTTGTCCTCCTCACGCAAACCGAACTCGCAATATTCATCGTAATCGATAGCGTATGCCCGCACCTTGTCAGTACCGTTCAACAAAACGCTGGCATAAATGGCCTTGTCGATAGCTCCCGGGAACACAAAACCGCCATTATAGTCTGTATGTTCGCCAATCAGGTTAACACGGCCGGGGGAGGCATAAAGTGCACCATCTCTTACAAACCGTTGAAGAAAAAGAGATTGTAACGTTTTTATATTCATTGTCCGCATTAATTTCAAATGAGGGCGCAAATTAACAAAAATTTGAAATGGATGAGCATTTATTTTCAACAACATTACGAACAACCATTGCTCATAAAGGCACCCGATATTTTTCCTGACCAAGTATGCTAAAAAAAACTATCTTTGCAACTTCCAAAACATACAATTACTTATTATGAGAAGAATCATCACTACTATCCTCCTTTTGTTCTGCATTACAGGCGCAGGATTTTCACAGACCTCACAGTTCACCTCACTAAATAATGCTGACTTCGCCAAGTTGATCAAGAAAAAGAGTGTCCAGCTGGTTGATGTGCGTTCCGAGAGAGAATATTCAAAAGGACACATCAAAGGAGCTGTCAACATAGAATACTCCTCTAAAGGTTTTAGTCGTAAGTTGGCAGAACTCAAGAAGAAGAAACCGGTTGCTGTATATTGCATGAGCGGCAAAAGAAGTAAATCAGCCGCCAAAGTGTTGTTGGAAATGGGTTTTAAAAAAGTGTATGAGTTAGATAATGGTTTTCGCAACTGGGATGGCGCCAAAGAGCCATCAGCCAACAATAGTCAGCAATAATTGAAGAATCGACCCATGCATATTACCATCAACAAAGGGTTAGACCTCAGATTAGCAGGCGCCGCACCTGATGTACGTCTGGATTTCGTCTTGCCAGAAACCTTCCACATCCGGCCATCCGACTTCCGGTGGCTGAAACCCAAATTGCTCGTACAGGCCGGCGACCGCGTGGATATCGGCAGCCCGCTGTTCCACGACAAAGCGGATGAGCGTGTCGTCATTGTCTCTCCCATAGCAGGCACCGTGCAGGAGATTGTGCGCGGCGAGAAACGAGTCATTGAGGAAATTACGATTGCCCGAGACGTGGACGCGCCCACGGAAAGGGCCTTCCATTTCGACCCGCCAACCACTGGAGATGATGTTCGCAAGTTGCTATTGCAGAACGGCTTGTGGCCTTGCTTGCAGCAGCGTCCCTACTCCACCATTCCCAATCCCGACTCGAAACCCAAATCCGTCTTCGTTTCCTGCTTCGACAGCAATCCACTCGCTCCGGACATCAACGTGCTGATGCGCGGCAAGGAGGAAGATTTCCGCTACGGGCTGAAGATGTTGCAACTGGCTAGCGACCAAGCTCCGATACACTTATGTATGAAAGAAGGGGCTGACAACCAGCTCTTCGAATCCGTTGAAAACGTACAGAAGCACTACTTCAGCGGTCCGCACCCTGCCGGAAACGTCGGCACTCAAATTCACCACATAGACCCCATCGACAAGGGCGAAACGGTTTGGTTCCTCGACCCGCAGGAGGTGGCCCGCATCGGCCAGTTCTTCTCCCGTCATATCCTGCAATTCGACAAGACAGCCGCTCTGACAGGACCCGCTGTCAAGAGTGCTGGCTACTTCAACACGATTTACGGCGCAGATCTGTCCGCGTTACTCGCCGGCAACCTCACACAGGAGGATGCCCGCGTTATCAGCGGCAGCGTACTGAGTGGCAGCAAGATAGAAAATTCCCCTACCCTCGCTTTTCATGACCGGCAAATCACAGTCATTGAGGAAGGAGGCCAACGCGAGATCCTCGGGTGGCTGCTGCCGGGGTTGAAGAAATGGAGTCTCTCGCACACCTTCCTCGCCTGGCTCTCGCCCAAGCGCACCTACAAGGTCAACACCTCGCTTCACGGTGGCCGCCGCACCGTCATGATGACCGACGTTTACGACAAGGTCTTCCCCTTCGACCTAATGCCTCTGCAGCTTCTCAAAGCATGCGAGATCAAGGATATAGAACAAATGGAAGCCCTCGGCATCTACGAGGTGGACAGTGAGGATTTCGCCCTGTGCGAACTCGTCTGTCCCTCAAAAAAAGAGTGGCAACAAATTGTATATGAAGCAATTACGGAATTATCACTAAACAATTAACGATGAAAAGAAAATACATACTATGGGTTGTGATTGTCTTGGCTATGTTAGGGAGCGCGTGCAAAGAGAAGAAGAAAGCCACAACGACAGCGGAGTCATTACAATTACCTGTAATACACATTGTTACTGAAA
>JAGCFD010000063.1 GCA_017650305.1 Bacteroidales bacterium
TCCGTACGGTGCTTGTAGGTCTCCACAATGGTGTTGATGTGCTCGGGGGTGAGAACATTCTGCTTTTTGCCTTTCTCAAAAAGCTCGGCAGCGTTGATGAAAAGGACATCGTCGTTTTGACGGCATTTTTTGAGCACGATGATGCAGACGGGAATACCGGTGGAGAAGAAGAGGTTGGAAGGCAGACCGATAATGCAATCAACATTGCTGTCTTTGAGCAACTTGGTGCGGATGCGCTCTTCCGCCCCGCCTCTGAAAAGCACACCGTGAGGCAGGATGATGGCCATCGTGCCCGAGTCGCTGAGATAGTGGAAGCCGTGGAGCAGGAATGCGAAATCGGCGGCGGACTTGGGCGCAACGCCATAGTTGGCAAAACGCGGGTCTTGCGAGGTTTCTTCCTTGGGGTCCCATCTGAGGGAGAAGGGCGGATTGGCCACCACCGCGTCAAAGCGCAACTGCTTGGAGGGGTCTTCCTCCGTCAGGAGCGGCCAGTCGTTGGTGAGGGTGTCGCCGTGGAAGATCTGGAACTCGGAATCCTTGACGCCGTGCAACAGCATGTTCATGCGGGCAAGGTTGTAGGTGGTGATGTTCTTCTCCTGGCCGTAGATGCGACCGATTTTGCCGCCGGATTCCTCCATCTGCTTCTTCACATTCAGCAGCAGGGAACCGGAACCGCAGGCAAAGTCGAGCACGCTGTTGAGACTCTTCTTGGGACCGGTGGCAGGATCCTGGCTGTCGAGGATGACGATGCGCGAGAGGATGCTGGAAATCTGTTGCGGCGTGTAGAATTCGCCCGCCTTCTGACCGGCATTGGCAGCAAACTGCCCTATGAGGTACTCGTAGGCATCGCCCAAAATGTCGTAGTCTTTGCTGAAGGTGACGAGATTCTCTTCCAACGTGGAGATGACCTTGCAGAGCATGGCATTCCGGGAGGTGTAATCCTTGCCAAGCTTCTCGGAGGCGAGGTTGATTTCAGAGAAAAGGCCTTGTAGCGAGCTCTCGAAAGATTCGTTCTCAATGTATTTGAACGCATCCTGAAGTGTGTCGAGGAGGTCCTGACTTTGCGTGCGGGCAAGTTCGTAGATGTTGTTCCACAGGTATTTGGGGTCGATGATGTAGTGCAGACTGCGCTGCATCTCGGCCTGGAAATCAGCGACATCAGCAGCGTTCTCGTCACACCAGGTCTTGAGCGGATTCTTGGTGTCCGGAAAATCACTGCCGAGAATCTTCCGGGCCTCTTTCTCATAGTTTTCCGAAAGGTAGCGCATAAAGAGCAGCGAGAGCATATAGTCGCGGAAGTTGTCGGCGGTCATGGCGCCACGGAGGGTGTCGGCCACATTCCAGAGTGCGGCAAAAAGTTTCTGTTTTTCCTGTGCGTTGAGACGGTTGGTTTCGTTGTTTTCCATATTGTTTGTTTTTGTATCAGCAATGAGCAATTTTCAATTAGCAATTGATTTTATTATTCCTTTGTTGCTCATCTATGACTGTTTATATTTATCTCTAATCCGTGAACGCCGTTCATTCTTGAACTCGTTTTATCCAATCCATGAAGATTGCTTTCGGCAACCGGGGATTGATATCCAGCAAGTGTTCAAGACGAGAAGCCATTTCCGAACCAGTCAAAAGCCCTTCCTTGACAAAATGGTCGGCGAGGTAGAGGATCCCTGATACCATCACGCCTTCATCCTCGGCGTGGTTGCGCAGCTTTCGGTCGCCGGTGAGCATTCGATAGTTGTTGTCTTTAGCGTACTTCAAGACTGCACAGTCCGTAATTGTCAAGTTGGACTTGCTCGCGAACTTACCATAATAAGAGAAAAGGTCAGAGGCTTCTTTCCCTTCGAATGAGAATACCGCCAAATGCCCTTCCTCTACCATTCGGTCAACAATAGGTCGTTCGTATGGAGACCTATGCAGCTCAGCAATAACATAGTCCACGGTGTGGAAATGAACTGACGAAACCGCCACCATTTCAAGCAGTCCTGCTGCATCCATATCAATGAGTATCTGAGTATCGCTTACTACTATTTCCATCAGGCAAGGGCAGTTTGGGCGTTTACTTCATCAACGGATGTGCCAAGCAGACTGGCGGCTTTCGATATGGAAATCATGCTGTCGGCTAATGCTTTAAAGACCAGCCGTTCGAAACGCGATGACATTTCTTTGGGATAGACACTTTCCTGCACACGCTTTTTCAATTCTGTGTTGCGGTTCATGTCTATGCACAGCGATCTGTGAACACTTTCCGTGATAATCCCTATCTGTTTGGCTTTGACTAAAATGGCGTCAACTGAAATACCAAAGCCATTCTGGATAAGTTTCAGTTCCTTCCAAGACAGGTTCTTTCTGTGCTCGCCTAACAATGATTTCAAGACCGCTGAGGGCAACAGCACCTCATTGGCAAACACGTTACACAGACGTTCCACATCGGCATTCTCGTCAAAAGCCAGTATCAAGTGTGCCAACTCGTGGAAAAGGGTCAGTCTTCTACGCTCTGAAATCAAATTTCGGTTCAATACAATCACCGGCAAGCCAAGGTCTCGCACACAACTGCCGTCAAATTTCGGGTCAGTGTCAATCTCAATCACTTTCACCCCGTTGCTTTCCAGCACCTCGATGGGCGTGGAAATGCAGTCAATCCCCAAATTCAGATCCTGGCGGAAACGAGCCCCGAGGGATCTCGCATCGTTGTCGGTTTGCAGGAGAATATCGCCATACGACAAGCCGAACCGCACGCTTTCGCGGGTGATAGCCTCAATTTCCTGATATTTCTCAATGGAAAGGGCAATGCTCTCTTTGATGGAGGCCTCTTTCTTGGCCGGCAGGCTTGACCGTTTGCGGAACTCGAAACTGTTGGGGTCTATGTTTACCGTGAACGGTCGGAAGAAGTAGTCCACATCGAAATCCAAGGCCTCAGCGATGGCAATCAAGTTCTGGCTTGACGGAAGCATCTTGCCTGTTTCGTATTTGGCGATGGCATTGCTTGAAATTCTTCCGTCCAAGCGCGAACAGAGCTCTCTCTGAGAGTATCCACGGATTTTACGTGCGTTTATAAGCCGTTGTGCAAAAGTCTTTTCCATACTTTTCTTGATGTTTTTTCATTGTTTGCTTTGGTGTGCAAAAATACAAAATTATTTTAAATATGCACACCATAATGCAATTAGAAATTTATTCTTCTCCTCATTGCTCATTGCAAATTGGGAAACAGCTTCTGCATCAGCCCTTTCTTGTGCTCCTTGAGCGCCTCCACCTTCTCCTGCTGCGCGGCAATCCCCTCGTCCAATGAAGAAAGACACTCGGCGATTTTCTGCTGCTCGGGGAGAGAAGGGATGGAGAAAAGATAATCCAACATCATTTTTTTATCTCCTCGTGGCATTTTTACTCCTTTGGCTCCTGACATAGAGTGAGCGATAAAACGGTCACTTTTAATAACTTGTGATACAAACAAACGGTCATAACCATCCAATGTCCGAAAAACAATCACATCATTTGATGCAGCTCCATCAAAAACCGCTTGCCACACCTTCTTCAAATAAGGCCTAATATTTGAAAAAAGAATGTCTCCTTTATTAAATCGAGTAAAAGACCCAGAGTTCGGCAATTTTGAAGCAATTTTCACTCCTTCAAAATCTTGCAACATATTTTCAGTGCTAATATATGTTACCATTGTTAAACTACCAATATCACACTTATCGTCAACTACATTGCACACTTCTCCCAACTTCTTCTCTTCCCACTCCCCTTCAAACCCCGGGAACCGAAGTTTGGGCGTGGTCTCCCCTTCCTGCGGGAAGAGCTGCTGCATCAGGCCTTTTTTGTGGTCCTTGAGCGCCTGCAGCTGGTCCGCCTCCGCCTGGATGAGGTCGTCCACACTGCTCAGGCACTCGGCGATTTTCTGCTGCTCGGGGAGAGAAGGAGGAAGGGAAATGAGCATATCCGATATCATTTCCAACCTAACTGAATCTACGGTTGCTTTTGCTGATAATCGCATAGCCCTCTCGTAAAAGTTTTCCGAAAAAAAATAATAAAAAAAACGGGGATTAACATCTTTAAAACTAGACATCATATAACATCTTTGATGTAAATCGAATTTTCCATTTACATAATGAAAAACTTTTCCTATCTGGCCATCTCCTATTGTTATTACTGCCTCACAATCATACAAATAACGATTGCTTCTAACTGGAATTGCTGAACGTATATAAAAAGGATATTGTCCATTATCAACTTGATCTTGAGAATTACTCTTTCCCGTATTTATATTACAAATATCCTTTACTTTTTTCACTTCCCATTCCCCATCAAATCCCGGGAATCTGAGTTCGGGTACCAATGATTGTTTTTTATCTTGCATAAGGTTGTTTTTTTTCTGTTATAGTTCAGGTACGTTGATATTGTATTTCTTGACGAGATGGTCAAAGATGTCGCGGAGCAACTGAATGTTATCCTCGTTGAGCGTAGTGGGTTCGAACATAGTGTTGCCGAAGTGCGAAAGCACATTGAGGGCATTATGGTGGAGGCGGTTAAAGCCGTCGGCATCGGGATCGTTTGCGGCAAATTCTTGCCCTTCAAAATGGAATATGATGCCGTCAAGTACTTGGCCCAAGGGACCGTCTTTCATATTCCCTTGCCCGAGCACCTGCGCAAATTGCTCGATGATACCCCGCATGACATTGAAATGATAGCGCTGAAGCAGAAACGGCTGCCGGCTGTCGTGCGCCTCCAGCTCTTTTTTGATCTGCGCCAACATGTGGAGATGATAAAAAGCCGGCGTGTGCTCGGAAAGAGGGGCACACAGAATCTCGTCCGTTCCGGAGCTGTCCCGGTAAAGATTGAGTCCGTAGCAACCTTTCAGTCCGTTCCGCATGGTGTTGTAGAACACCGTGTGGTGGGTGGAGATGACAAAGAATGGATAGCCTAACGTGTCTTGAATGTTGGTGGCGGTGAATCTGCTGCAAACATCCTCGTGGCATTTGTTGATGAGCTCGAAAAGTTGGCTGGCAAAAAGGATGACGTTGTTGTCGTCGAGCGAAGACATGGGATCGTCTATGTAGATATAGCGGATGCCTTTGAATTTGTTGTCCCCCGTCAGAACCAGCTCCATAATATAACGGAACACGCTCCACACGAAGAGGCGCTCTTCACCACGGGAAATTTTGATATGGTCGGCCGTGTTACCATTTTCCATCTTGCGGGAAAACCAGACTTCCCGGGGTATGTTGTCGCCCGTAACCACAAGTTTGCCCTCTTCGTCATGGTAATCGCTTTCAAAGTGCGCTTCGAATCCGGACAGTGTTCTCAGGTAGGAGTTGACACCCTCGTCATAATTGTAACCGGAGAGTCCTTGGACCAGTTCAGAATCGGTATTGATGACCATATATCGTTCAGTGTCGTTTTCAAGGTCATTATGCCATCTGAAAAGGTCTTCGGTAAAAGCGTTATAATAGAGTGTGTGATGTTTGCCGCCAATGCGGTCTTTGTGTGCAAACCGATAAGACAGTCGGGTTTTGCCAGTACCGTTAAAGGCAAAGAGCAGTGCGCAGTTAGTGAATTGAACCCCTTTCTTGGAATGAGTCCAGAAACCGAGCTTTTTTCGGATGGTGTCTATGATTTGATCTGATCCTTTCATACTTTCGTATTCCTATAAACGTTTTCAGTGTAGTTTTATTCCGTCACGTAAGCGCTAAGCCCTTCAATCTTGCGTCCTGAAGCGAGTCGGTTGAAATGCGGGGCAAGTTCATTCATAAGGCTCTCTTTCGCAGCCTTGCGCGCCTTCCAACCCATGGAGGCAAAGAGTTCGTTCAGTTTGTCTTCGTCAATGCGCGCAAAGCGGATGGTCTCGGTGATGAAGGCAAGAAGACTTTCCTTGTCAATGCTATAGCTCTCGGCCATGGCGGCAAATGTCTCGTTAATCATCTTCTCCTTAAAGGCCTGATAGCCGTCTTTCACCTCCTGGTCGGACATGGCAGTGCCGAGAGGCAACGAGTCGATATAGGCGGCTATATACTCTTTCTCGTCCGCCACTTCAGTACTGGAGGTGAGAATGGAGAGCAGTTGCTCCTTGGTCATCTTTTGCTTGTGTGTGGGACGCGTATAGAGCGAGATCAGGTGCATGATGTAGTCGTAGTCAATCACCGTGGAGGCGAAGAGCACCAGTTCGAAGTCATAATCCTTATACTTGGAGTCTTCAGGGTCGGTATTTTGGGCAAGATTCTCCTTTATCTCTTTGGCGGTTTCCAAGTATGCGCCGCGGAAAGCACGGAGGGTGTCGTCGTCGAGGTCTTTCTGAATGGCCTGTTGCTGTTCTGGCGTGAGGTCGGTGTATTGGTCGAGCCGCGTCTTGAGCGCCTGAACCTTCTTGAAGGCTTCGATGAAGTCCATCTTGGCTTCGGTGCCGGCCAGATTGCCCACCTCGGCAGGTGTGCAGTCGAGATTGTGCCCGTTCATCGTGGATATAAGCGCTTGAACGGCATTGTGATAATCCTGGATAACCTCGGATGCGGGTGCCACGAGCCAGATCTTTTTCTCGGCTTCAACATCCGTGCCGGAGAAAAGCGTGATGGCTTCATCCACACGATTGCGGAGGTCTTTGTAACAGATGATGTTGCCGTAGGGCTTGGTAGCATTGAGGATACGGTTGGTTCTGGAAAAAGCCTGGATCAGCGAGTGGTGTTTGAGATCCTTATCCACATAGAGGGTGTTGAGGTATTTGGAATCGAAACCGGTGAGCAGCATATCCACCACAATAACAATGTCAACCTTCTTGTCTTGCGGCACCACGGAATTGGGGTACTTTTGATCCTTGATCCGCTTTTGCACGTCGCGGTAGTAGTCGTCAAAATTGTTCACAGAGTGATTCGTGCCAAACCGAATGTTGTATTGCGTAATGATACTGCTGAGCGCCGCTTTTTTGCCGGAAGGATCCGTTTGGAGATCCCACTTTTCCTGTTCAAGATCTTCTTGCAGTTGCTCTATGTCTTTGTTGCCTTCGGCCGGAGGCGTGAAAACACAAGCGATGTTGAGGGGTTTGTAATCCGGAACAGTGACTAACAGCACCTCCTGCTTGCGCTCAAACAGACGGTGATACTCGATGGCCTCGTCAATGGAGCCGGTGGCAAATATCGCATTGAAGCGGCGATGGTTGGTGGCAGCGTCATGTTTCGACAAAATGTTCTCGACAATGGCTTCACGGGTAGGCGCGACAACGTGGCCCTCATTTTCAGCGTGGTAGTAATCGATATGGAATTGGAGCACGTTTTTGTCATCAATGGCATTGGTGATGGTGTATTGGTGGAGCTGCTTCTGGAACACATCTTTCGTGGTAACGTAGGAAGCTGTAGTGCCATCGATTTTAGTGTAGCAGCTATTTGTCTCAAAGATGGGCGTTCCAGTGAAACCGAACATTTGGGCGTGAGGGAAAAACTCTTCAATCACGCGACGGTTCTCACCAAACTGGCTCCGGTGGCATTCGTCGAAAATGAAGACAATTCGCTTGTTCTGAAGCATGCGAAGACGCTCAATGTAATTCTGACGGTTATTGGGATCCAACGCAAGGCCAAGTTTCTGAATGGTGGTGACTATCACCTTGTCGGCATAGTCTTCGGAACACAGTCGGTTGACCAATGCACCAGTATTGACATTCTGCTCCACACAGCCTTCCTGGAACTTGTTGAACTCTTCGCGTGTCTGGGTGTCCAGATCCTTGCGGTCCACCACGAAAATGCACTTTGCAATGTCGCCGTTCCCTTTCAACAGCGTGGAGGCCTTGAATGAAGTCAAGGTTTTTCCTGAACCTGTGGTATGCCAGATGTACCCATTGCCGGAGTCATTGTCCACACATTGGAGGATACTTTCAACGGCATAAATCTGATAGGGGCGCATCACCATCATCTGCCGGGTGCTTTGCACGAGGACCATGTATCGGCTGATGAGTCGGCCAAGCGTGCATTTGGGCAACATGAGAGAGGTGAAAGAATGGAGATCCAGAACCTTGTGTCCTTCGCGAGTGGCCGCCCGGCAAACCGGAAGATATTGCTCGTCCGCATCGAATTTGAAAAAGTCGTCGTTGTTGTTGGCAAAATATAGCGTGTTGGAAGCCCCGTTGCTCACCACAAACAGTTGCATGAAGCACATAATCGTGTTGGTGTAGCCGTTACCCCGGTCTTTCTTGTATTTGGCAATCTGTTCAATGGCTTTGATGGGGGAGATGACCACATCCTTGAGCTCGATTTGCACCAATGGAAGACCATTGATGAGGATGACCACATCGTAGCGGTGATTGCTGTCTTCAGTGTTGATCCGAAGCTGGTTACAAACTTCGTATGTGTTTTTACACCAGTCTTTAATATTGACGAGCGTATAGTTGAGCGGGGTGCCATCGTCGCGAATGAACGTCTGTTTTTCGCGGAGCAACTGTGACGCTTTGAAAACGTCCGGCGTTATGATTTCACCAAGAAGGCGCTCAAATTCATGGTCGGAGAGGTGTACAAAGTTAAGGCGCTCAAACTTCTCGCGAAAGTTTTTCCGAAGAGATTCTGAATTATGGATGTCGTTGCGATAAACGTAATTCAGTTCCTGTAATTGTTCGATGAACTGCTGCTCAATTTGTGCTTCTTTTCGACTCATAGTCTTGTTCTTGTTTTTGACGGTGCAAAAATACAACTTTCACGTTCACTCATACTGAACCTATCCCCCGTACCTCTCCAATCCCTTCCCAATCCTCATCTTTATCTTCTCCCGGAACCATTCCGGTTCAAGTACTTCCATGTTTTCGCCGAAGGACAGGATCAGCTGCTCCAACTCGTAATTCAGATACACCTCGATGGTGATGACGGCGCCGGTGGCATCCTCAGCGACTTTCTTTTGTGTGCCATGGAGCGGCTTGGTGCGGACGTATGGCCACGAAACCGGGGAGACCCACAGCTTGACGAGCGTGGGCTCCGCGTTTGAATCTTTGGACACCCCGATCATCTCGTCAAAATAGTCGGCAAAGTTGATGCCGGCGGGTTGGAACGGCACATCCGTCTCTTTGATGCTCACAATGCGGTCGAGGGCGTAGTTGGTCAAAGCCTCATAGCCCACATTTCTGGCAATCAGGAACCATCGCTTGTTGTACTGTTTCAGATAATAGGGATAAACCACGTATTCCACCTCTTGGTCCTGTTTGAAACTTTTATAGGTGATGCACAATGTCCGCTTTTCGCTGATGGCGTTGAACAGCGGCGTGAAGAGGTCCAGTCCTTCCAAATCCATGTTCTCGTCAAAACCGACCACCTCATCTGTGGAAACCTCATCGATTTTCAACGTAGCGCCCAAGCGGTCGGAAATCTCGGTAATCCAGTCGAACTGCGGCATCCCCTTGAACCGTTTCAGCAAACAGAGTGTCTGGATGAGTTGTGCCGTCTCTTCGGGTTTCAGCAGCGATCTGTAAATGGAGAAATCGGGATCGGCATAGTGATAGCGGATATTCCGCCCCTCCCGAAAACTTTCCACATCCGCATTCGGGGCGTATATCCGTTGAATTTGTTCTATATCGCCGCGAATGGTGTTCATGGCCGACACGGGTGGGAAATCGTGCAATTCCAACTCCTCATTGCATAATTCCATCATCTCCGCCATTGAATACTTGCGGTTTTTGTCACTCAGACAGCGGTCAATGACCTTGATGCGGAGATCTGCATTTTTGGAATTCGGCATAATACGATACTTTTATGGCAAACAAGTTTGCAAAAGTAGCATTTTTCGGAACATATTGACGGCTGGTGAAAAAGTAGTGGCATGATCAAGAACATAATTCATCGGAGCCACATCTTCACCAAGAGTCCGTATTGTTAATATTTTTAGGTGATTATATACCTGATGGCACAGCCTCTCCTTTCGCGGCGGGCAAGATACATGCATCTTGGCAGATGTCACCCGCGCCGCGACCTGTCTTACGCACGCGCCTTTTCCCAGGGGTGAGACGTTCGTACCTCTCGTCTTCACCCCGGGCTACCGATCTGTATCCCCTACGGGGAATCGCGAGCCCGCACAGGTGCGTCCGAGCGCCATGGCGAGTGTCTTGCACACAGGCATTGTGGAATCAAGGAAATATTTCGCCATGGAGCACGTGGGTGGGAAGGCCGACATGGTGAGGCGGACGCGGCGTGAATGGCCGGCCTCCAACAGCGGCGTGCAAAGGCGCTTGCGTTTACAAAAATGCAAAGCCTTCGGAGTCAGATCCTTTTTGCTCCGGCCGGCATTTTTGTTCACGTTTGCCGCCGCTGTCAGAGGGCGGACAGAGCGGGCGGATTTCATGTCGGCTTGATCTTTTGTAACTTTTCTATCAAGAGAAAAGTTAAAGACTATAATTGTTTAATGGACTGATACTTACGACAAAACACAATGTCGCTTTTTGCAGAGAAATCTCGAACAAAGAGGTTTTGTTTTCACCATCACATTTGTGCCATCGTGTATATAGTTCCCTATTTTTATCAGTTGCAATAAGATAAACTCTCTTTGAGAGTATTATGACGGTGAATTTTCTTCCTAAAAAATGCACTGAAACAAGAAAAAGACATTGTTATGCTAACCAATGCACTTTGTGCTCATCTCATTAAATATGCGTATTTTGCTGGTATTCTTTTGTTTGCAACGAAACTGAAAGAATATAAACCTCTGTAAAAAATAGATGTGCTATTATATCTAATGCGTCTTGAAAATGTAAAAACACATCTTTTCGAGATTATTGCAATAGCAAAATTACATCTTTTCAAGATTATTGGGTTCCCGCTTTATCTCAGCGCGGCGGAGCCGAGGAGCGCGGCGTCGTTGGAGGGGAGGTGCGAGAGTTCGAGCTTTACCTTGCCCTTGTAGAGGAAGAGCAGGTTTTCTTCGAAGTACTTTCTCAGCGGTTTCATGAGGATCTCGCCCACCTGCGTCGGACCTCCGAAGAGGAAGATGCCCTCGGGCTCGGAGAAGGCGACGGCATTGGCCAGGGCGAAGCCGAGCCAGTAGGCGGTCTTGTCGTAGGCGGCCAGTGCGGCCTTGTCGCCTTGGGCGGCCAGCTCGCCGACCTGCTTGCAGGTGATGGCCTTCTGCTCCTCGGTGGGCTCGGTGCCGTGCATCTCGGCGTAGGCCTCCAGGTAGTTGCGGCAGATGGCGCCCGCCGCGGCGTAGGTCTCCAGACAGCCCACGCGCCCGCAGCCGCATTGGCGGCCCCGCGGATCGACGATGACGTGGCCCAGCTCGCCGGCGAAGCCATGGACACCACGCAGCACTTGCCCGTCGATGACGATGCCGCTGCCCACGCCCGTGCCGAGGGTATAGACGATGAAGTTGGTCATGCCCTTGGCGCCGCCATAGACCATCTCGCCCAAGGCGGCGGCGTTGGCGTCGTTGTCCAAGGCCGATGGTACGCCCAAGGCCTCCGTGATCATCTGGCAGATGGGTATCCGCTCCTTGAAGCGGAGGTTGACGGTGTTCTCCTCAATGCAGCCTGTCTCATAGCTGCTGTTGGGCGAGCCGATGCCGACCCGCTCGATGGCCTCCACGCCGCAGTCGGCCATGACCTTGCGGATGGCCTCCACGATGTCGGCGATATAGGGTTTGCTCTCGGTGTATTGCTGGGTGGGAAGGGTCTCCTTGCCCACGATGCGTGCGTCGTCGCGGACCAGCCCGATGACGGTGTTGGTGGCACCGATGTCGATGCCGATGGCGTAGGTATGCATAGTCTTAGCGTTTTATGTTTCGTTTGTTAAGGGCGGCCCTGTAGCGGGCGGCGTTCTGGGCATGCACTGCCGCGGAGGCGGTGAAGTTGTGGTAGCCGGAGAAGTCCTCCTTGGCGCACATGTAGAGGTAGTCGTGATGACGGTAGTGCAGCACGGAGTCCAGGGTGGAGGCCTCCGGGATGCGGATGGGTCCCGGCGGCAAGCCCCGGTATTTGTAGGTGTTGTAGGGGGAGTCCACCTGCAGGTCGGCATTCAGGATGCGCTGCCGCGTGAAGTCGCCCAACGCGAACTTGACGGTCGGGTCCGACTGCAGCAGCATGTCCTTGTGCAAGCGGTTGATGTAGAGTCCGGCGATGATGCTCTTCTCGGCGGGCTTCCGGTTCTCCTCCTCCACGATGGAGGCGAGGGTGGCCACTTCCGCGGGCGTCAACCCGATGGAGTCGGCCAACTGCTTCCGCTTCTCTGTCCAGAACTTCTGATACTCGGCATACATCTTCTCGAAGAACTCCTGGGCGGTGATGTCGTAGTAGATCTGGTAGCTGTTGGGGATGAAGGCGGAGGGCAGGGTGTAGGGCGTGAACCCATATTGCTGGAGGTAGGCGGTGTCTTGCAACAGGGCGGACAGCTCCTCTTTCTCGAAGAAGAACTTGCCGTCGGTCTTCTGCACCAGCTGGTCGACGGTGCGGAGGTTGTTGAAGGTGAAGTCCACGGGATAGTGCTGTCCGCGGCGCAGCAGCCGTACCAGCTGGATGTTGCTGCTGCCAGGCTCGATGGTGTATTTGCCCGTGCGCGGCGTCTTGAAGCGCATGAGACGGCAGGTCCACTGGAAGGTCTTCCCGTTTTTCAGGATCTGTTGCTCGTCCAGCTGGGCCTGCAGCTGTTCCATGGTGGTCTGCTGGGGCACCAGGAGTCGGGTGTTTTCCGTCACGGCGGTGTTGTTGGCCAAGAGCACGTAGGCGGCTGCTCCGATGGCGGCAATGCCCAGGAGAAGCAGACAGAGTAGGGTGATGAGGAGTTTCTTTTTCATCGTGTTACTCTAAAATGCGTTTGATGGTGCGCAGCTGGTGTGTATATCGGCGCAGGCCATGATGGAAGATGCCGGTCTCGTCGAGTGTGTCAATGTGGACATACCCGCTGGCGTGGATGATCTGCTGAGGGCCGCAGACGATGCCCGTGTGGACAATCCTGCCTTCTTCGTCGCCGAAAAAGGCGACATCCCCGACTTGCGCTTCCTGTATGAAATCGACGGTTTGACCGTACGTCACTTGCTGGGACGCGTCTCTCGGCAGTTGAATGTCAAAGCAGCTGTACACGTTCTGCACGAATCCGGAGCAGTCGATGCCGGCAGGGGTTCTGCCACCCCACAGGTAGGAGGCGTGCAGATACTGGCTGGCGATGGTTCTCAGGCGGTTTTGTGTTTCCGTCAACCCCTCCACAGGCGGCAGCGTTTCCTCAGGCATAAGCTCTACGCCATATTGCAGGCCTGCCATGGTGAAAACGCCATCTTGTGGCATGGGGAATTGCGATCCCAAGCATACGGGGAAGAAGAATCTTCCGGCAATTTCTTTGATCAGGAGGTACAGGTAGGGCACCTTGTAGTGCGGTTGATTCCAGTAGGAGGCAAACTCCTCTTCGTTGAGTTCGGAATGTTGTTTTGTGCTGATCCAGCCCTCATAGTTGCAGTCGGTGGTGACGATGCGCAGCCATTCGGAAGTGCTCTCCAGCACGGAGTAGGTCTCGCCGAACAGCAGCTGGGATACCATTTCGGACTGATGTGAGTTGGTGGCTCGCATCGGGATGGACATAAGCAGGCATATACCGTATTCCATGGCGACAGGTGCTAGAAGGGAAGATCGTCGGTCATGCCGCTATCGGTGAAGGTGTCCTCGTCGGGCATGTCAGGCAAGGTGTTGGCAGGGGCGCTGGGAATGTAGGCGGGCTGGGCGGTTGTCGGCGCTGCCGGAGGGGGAGTGGTCTGCATGTAGCCGGCCGGCATGGTCGGGATCTGTGGCTCCGTGACAGGCTCTAACTTCCAGGCCTTGACGTCGGTGTACCACTTGCCGTTGAACTCGCGCGACTCCAGGTCGAAGGATACCTTCACCTGCTGACCCTCGCTGAACTGGTTCAGCATGTCGGTCTTGTCGCCCCAGAGGTTGGCGCATATCTTGCGGGGATATTGTTCTTGCGTTTCGATGACGAACTCTTGTTTCATCCAGGGGTTGCCGGTCTTGCTGGTCCCTTGTTGAATGGGGAGCTTTAATTTTAAGATACCTGTGATTTCTAATGACATAGTATTATGCTTGTGTTAAAGTTTATGTTATTTGTCTTTTTTTCTTCCGAAGAGGCTGATGTAGCGACTCGGATGTGCTTGGAAGTCTTTGAGGAGGGTGTTGAGTTGCTCTACCGTGCTGTTGATGTTGCGGTAGAGGGAGTCGTTATTCATCAGTTGGCCCACAGTGCCGTTGCCCTTCTCTATCTTGTCGGTGATGTCGTTGAGGTGGGTGATGGTCTGCTGGGCGTCGTTGATGAGCGTGTTGACGTTGCTCTTGGCGATGGAGTCGGAGATGTTGTCGAAGTTCTGGATGATGGTGTTGATCTTGGGGCCGGCATCGTTGAGGGTGGTGACCAGCTCGTTGAGTTTGCCGACAGCATTGGAGACCTTGGCCTCGTTGTTGGCCAGCAGGCTGTTGAGGTGCTGGGTGGAGGCCTCCAGGTTGACGAGGGTGCTCTTGAGCATGAGGGCACCGTTCTGGTCATCGCTGGGACGGAAGGTCTCGCGCAGGGAGAGGCCGATGGTGTCCACGGAGGCGAGGACGCTCTGGAGTTGTCCTTTGAGGTCATCCAGGCCGTCTGTCAGGCCACCGCCTTGGAGTCCGCAGGCGAGGGTGTCGCCATGCTTGGCCATCTGGGGAGAGGAGCCTAATACCACGTTGACGGCCACGCCGCCCAACACGTCGGTCTGGGCTACCAGAAACTTGGAGTCGGAGGGGATGTCCAGCTTCTCGGTGACGAGGAACTCGGCGCAGATGCGGATGGGGTTGCTGCTCAACAGCGAGATGTTGGTCACCTTGCCGATGGGGTAGCCGTTCAGCAGCAGGTTGGTGCTCTCGTGGAGCCCGCCGATGTCCTCAAAGACTCCGTAGTAATACTGCTTGTGTCCAAAGATCTTGATCCCTTTCAGGAACTTGATGCCCACGTAGAGGATGGCCAAGGCGATGATGGCGAAGATGGCCACCTTGATATTGCGGGCTGTGTTGTTGGCGTATTGCTGTTTTTTCTCTTTGTTGCTCATAATCAGAGATTCTTCGTTTTTACTACTTTTATGCTGCAAAGATACTATTTTTTCAGCAGCGCATTCGCTTCGGCAACGGTGATTTTCTTGTCGCCCTGGAAAGCGACGAGGAAGGCGTCTTGATAGACTTTCTTCACCTCCTTGAGAATGTTTGCGGCCTCCGCCTGTGTGGGCTCGTCACCAGCCGTGTACTTCCACAACGAGTTCTCGTAAAAGCATCCCACCTCCGGGATGTTCTTGAATCGCTTGTCGGTGAGGGCGATCTTTTTGGGGGAGCTCAAGAACTGGACCTTGAAATGCACATCGTTGGTGAAGGTCTTCTCGGGGAGCAGGGGTGAAGGTCTCTGCGTTTCAGTAGTCTGTTGAGGCTGAGGAGATTCCTGCTCGGTCGCGGCAGGGGTTTCGGAAACCGGCAGCGGGGATGCCGGCGTGCTCTCCAGATGATGGTTGGTGACGGTGTTGTAGTATTCCACAAAGCCCTTGTAGATGGCGGTGGCCATCTGGTTCTGATTGGCGTCTTGGGTCAGGTATTTCTCATTCTCTAAGTTGCTCAGGAATCCCAACTCGATGAGGATGCTGGGCATAGCTACCTTGTAGAGCACCCAGAAACCGGCCTGCTTGATGCCTCGGTTGGTGAAGTGGTTGGTGTTGACCATGTTTTTCTGCACTTTGTTGGCCAACAGGATGGAGTTGGTGAGATAAGCGTTGGAGTAAAGCGAGAAAATGATGCTGGCTTCCGGCGAGTTGGGGTTGTAGCCTTCGTAGTTGTTTTCGTAGTTTTTCTCCTTCAGCATGGCGGCATTCTCGGTGCGCGCCACCGCAAGGTTGGCCTCGCTCTTGTGCAGACCCATCACCCACGTCTCGGTGCCACTCGCGGAGTGGTTCTCGGCAGCATTGCAGTGGATGGAGATGAACAGGTCCGCCTTGTTGGTGTTGGCAATCTGCGCCCGACGGTACAACTCCACGAAGACGTCCGTCTTGCGCGTGTAGATGACCTTCACATTCGGGCAGTTGTCGGTGATCAGCTTGCCTAACTTCAGCGCTGTGGACAGGCAGACATCCTTCTCCTTGGAGCGTGAGCCCAGACAGCCGGAGTCGTGTCCTCCATGACCTGCGTCGATGACTACTTTGAAAGGTTTTTGATCAGATTGGGCGTTGGTGGGGGTGCATGCAAAAAAAAATGCCAAACACAATAATAACCCTAATTTTTTGTTCATAGTTCTGAAAACTTTAAGTATTTTTGCCGTTTTAAATATTTTAGCAAAAGTATATTAATTACTCTTATATAACTCGTTCTTGAAGAAAAAATTATACACAAGCGATTTTTTATATTTCAGAGGGATGATTCTTTGTCTTCTCTTGCTCTTTGTGAGCACGTTTGTGTATGCCCAGCGGCCACATGCCCGCAAGCCCCAGCAACAGCACGATTCATCGTTTGTGGCGCCGCAGCTCGACAGCCTGCAGCTGGATTCAATGCTCCGTGCGGCGCGCACCCCCAAAAAGATTTCGCCCAATGCCATCGACAAAATCGTTTATTACAGTGCCGCAGACTCTACCGTCAACGATCTGCAGCGCCGCTACACCTATCTTTTCGGCGATGCTGTGGTGAAGTATGAGGATATGGAACTCCGTGCTGACTATATCGAAATCGACTTTCGAAACAATGAACTGTATGCTTCTGGCGTGTTGGACTCCTCCGGTGTGCTGCGGGGTAATCCGGTCTTCAAGCAGGGAGAGATGGAGTATAAAGCCCGCGAGATCAAGTACAATTTCACCACCCAAAAAGGTAAGATATCATACGTCATCACCACAGAGGACGAAGGCTTTATCCATGGCGAACAGGTGAAGAAGATGGGTGACAAGGAGGCTTTCATCAAGAATGGCAAGTACACGACCTGCGACCTGGAGCACCCGCACTACGAGATTGCCTTTACCAAGGCCAAGATCATCCAGCACGACAAAATCGTCATCGGTCCTGCCTACCTGAGTTTTACCGGTGTGCCGACCCCATTAGCCCTTCCGTTCGGTTTCTTCCCCTTGGAGAAGGCCCGCCGCTCCGGCCTGGTGATGCCCAGCATCGGCGAGTCCTCGTCCCTGGGCTTCTATCTCCAAGACTTAGGCTTCTACTTTGGCATCAACGACAACATCGACCTGCTCCTGTCTGCCGATATCTACACCCGTGGCAGCTGGGCTGTCAAGGCGCAGTCTAATTATGTCTATCGCTACAAGTGCCAGGGCAAGGTCCAGGCAGCCTTCTCCCAGACCTATCTCGGAGAACGGCTCATAGATTCCACCTGGCGCCATTCCAACGACTTCAAGATCTTCTGGGATCACCAACAGGATATCAAATCCCATCCCACCACCCGCTTCAACGCTCATGTCGACATTGTGAGCTCCAACTACTCCAAATACAATATGACCTCTACCCAGGATTATCTCTCCAACCAATATACCTCCTCCATCAACGTTTCCACCTCTGCCCGCGATATCTTTTTCCTGGATGCCACGCTCTCCTATTCCCAGAACACCAATACCAAAGCCATCAATATGAAACTGCCTGACATCAGCATGTCTGTCATACAGTTTTATCCTTTCCGGAAGAAGGACAAGGTCGGTTCGCTGAAGTGGTACGATAACATTTCGTTGAAATGGACCTCCATGTTAACCGGCCAGATCGACACTTACGACTCGCTGTTCTTCAAGCCTGAGACATGGACGAACATGAATGTCGGTATGATGCATACGGTGCCGCTGACCATCCCCATCAAGATTGCCAAGCTCATCAACTGGAACACAACGGTGACGTTGACGGAACGCTGGTATCTGCAAAACTATACCCGCGACATGTCGATTGACACGTTGGATGATGTTGCTTACGCTACGGTCAACCGCTATTTCCACCGAGGGTTTGCAGCGTTGCACGACTTGAACATTTCCTCCAATTTGACCACGAAGATATATTTGATGTATACCTTTAAGAAGGGAGGGCTTTATGCCATCCGGCATGTGGTGTCGCCTGTGCTCAACCTGACCTACCAGCCAGCTTTCAACAAGAGTACCCGGAAGCAGTACTTTGACCCTATCCGGGGCGAATATGTGGAGTATTCCCTTTACGACGGTGCCATCTTCGGCCCTGGCATACATAAAACCCAGGCCTTGGTGCAACTCTCTTTCGGCAATAATATTGAGATTAAAGTGCGTTCCAAACGCGATACTATAACGGGCTTCAAGAAGATATCGCTGTTCGACAATCTC
Organism: Bacteroidales bacterium; assembly: GCA_017650305.1. Taxonomy (GTDB): domain Bacteria; phylum Bacteroidota; class Bacteroidia; order Bacteroidales; family WCHB1-69; genus F23-D06. The sequence goes on from JAGCFD010000063.1 coordinate 18,253, forward strand.
AACATCTCCATGAACTATAATATTGCCGCCGACTCTCTCAACTGGTCCACCCTGAATGTGTCTGGCCGTAGCACGCTCTTCAAGCAACTGTACCTGACGTTCAACTTCGTCTTTGATCCCTACATCATCAACGAGAATGGCGTGCGCTGCAATATTACGGAGTGGAAGGCTAACCATAGGCTCTTCCGTCTGTCGTCCACCAACTTCAGCGTCTCATTGAACTGGCGCATCGACCAGAATACCTTTAAGAAGAAAACCGCGGATAACGCGCAGAACAAAAAGAATGACCGATTGCCATGGTCTTTTACTTTTAATTACACCTTCAGTTACGGCTTGACCGACAATATTCTTTTCTACCGCTTGCAGGACACCATGCTTTATAACCACAATATGGTTCACACCCTCAATGTGTTGGGCGAATTCTATGTGACCAAGAAGTGGAAGATAGGCTTTACTTCTGGCTACGACTTTGTGCATAAAAGTCTCTCCTATACTTCCGTGGATGTGTATCGCGACATGCACTGTTGGGAAATGGCGTTTAGCTGGATACCCTTTGGCTATCGCAAGGGATGGCGTTTCCAAGTCAACGTGAAGGCCAATGTTTTGAAGAATGTGATGAAGATACCGTTGCATCATGATTTCCGTGACAATCTGATGTGATGGCAACGTTAACCCATAACATAACTAATTGAATAGTGATATGAAGCATTTCTGTTTACTGATGATCATGATGGCCATTGCGCTGTGCGGGTTTGCACAGCCGGCTGCAGACCGGTTGGCGCAGGTCAAGGACAAAGACTTCCAGGCGTACGATGTGGTGACGGTTTTCGACAGCACCACTGTGATGATGGAGGAGAGTGGATTGAGCCATGTGTACTGCCACAAACTGTGGAAGATACTCACTGACGATGGAGCCCGCGACTTCAACACGGTGAAGATGGACTACGACCCGCAGTCGGCATACGTCGAGATTCGGGAGGTGGTCATCTTTCATAAGGATGGCACGCGCGAGGTGGTTGACAGGCCGGTCTTTGACTATCCGGCGCCTGCCCACATGATTTACTGGGGCGCTCGCCAGAAGATGGTGGACTTGGGCCGTCTGGAGGTTGGCGATGCCGTGGAGGTGCATACCTACAAGAAGGGATTCACCTACGCCCTGTTGCAGGGTGGGGAGGACCCTGATGCCAAATATATCCCGCCCATGCGGGGCCATTTCTACGATATTGTGCCCTTCTGGAGCGACCAGCCCGTGATGGAGAAGGTCTATCGGGTCAATGTGTTGGCTTCCAAGAAGCTGCGCTATGCTGTCTATAATGGACAGCTGGAACAGAATCAGGAGGTGGCAGATGGCGGACGTGTTCTGTATACTTTTGTGAAGAAGAATATCGTTCCGATCAAGACGCCGCGTTATACGCTGGCCAACAACGATATCCAGACCAAGCTGCTGCTCTCCACCGCCCAGGACTGGGAGTCCAAGTCGCGTTGGTTTTACGGCGTCAACGAGGACTATGGCAGCTTCGTGCCCACCGAAGAGGTGAAGGCCAAGGTTGCCAGTCTGCTCAAGAAGGCCAAGACCGAGAATGACAGCATCTCCATTCTGACGCACTGGGTGGCTGACAATATGCGCTATTCCGGCATCTCCATGGGCGAGGGCGAGGGCTTCACGCTCCACAAGTGCGAGATGAACTACACCGACCGTTGTGGAGTCTGCAAGGACAAGGCAGGCATGCTTATCAGCATGTTGCGGGCGGCGGGCTTCGAGGCTTTCGCGGCCATGACGATGGCTGGGGAGCGCATTGACGACATCCCCGCCGACCAGTTCAACCACTGCGTCACCGTGGTCAAGCGGCGCAACGGCAACTATCAGCTGCTGGATCCCACGTGGGTGCCCGGCGTGCGCGAGCTGTGGTCCAGCGCCGAGCAGCAGCAGAACTACTTGATGGGCCTGCCGCAGGGCGCCACCCTCGGCAAGACCCCGACCTCCCGCCCCGAGAACCACTACCTCAAGATGGTGGCCAACACCAAGGTCAAGAAGGACGGTACCCTCTCCGGCACCGTGACCATCACCGCGGAGGGACAGTCGGACCGCACCGTCCGCTCGGTCTTCAGTGGCCGCAAGTCGGAGTGGCACGACAATGTGGTGGCGCAGATGCGCAGCCTTTATCCCAACGTGCGCCTCCGCTCGGTGAAGTACTCCGACGAGGAGACCTACCTCGAGCATCCGGTGAAGATCACCTACAAGTTCGACATTCCGCATTACGCCACGGTCAGCGACCGCGAGGTAGTCGTGACCCCGCTGCTGGCGCGCGGCCTCTACAAATTCGCCATGCGCGAGCTCTATTACGACACCAGCCTGGAACAACGCGACTATCCCTTCAGCGACCGCTGCTCCCGCCAGGTCATCCTCTACGAGACGATGAGCCTGCCCTCCGGCTATACCTCTGCCAAGATGCCCAAGCACCGCCAGCTGGCCGGCAAGGACATCTCCTTCGATGGCGGCTATAAGTTCGAGAACAACAAGTTCGTCTTCCAGGAGAACATCCGCCTCGGCAAGCGGATCTATGAGGCTTCCGACTGGCCCGCCTATCGCACGGTGGTCGAGAATCAGAAGTTCTTCCAGAACACCCCGCTGATTGTGGTCAAACCCATCCTGTAGTATCTATCGTCGAACCATAAACTAGATTAACAGCAATGAAAAAGATATTTTCCTTTATTGTAATCATCCTTGTAGCAGTTGCCAGTGCTTTGGCAGGAGAACGCCCCGATGCCGTCTATCACAAGATTATGCGCAGCTATAAGCTTCATGAGAACGGAACCGTGGATGTGCGTTTCCGCAAAGAGCTTCAACTCTTCTCGCTGGATGCCTTCTTCCACACATACGGGGAGACGCTGATTCCCTATAATACGGATTTTCAGACGTTGACCATCAATGAATCCTATACGATTTGCAAAGACGGCAGTATCGTGCAAACGCCCCCGAACGCTTTCAATCCTTCTCTGCCTGCAAGCTGCGCTGATTGCGACAGGCTGAATTCCATGCGGGAAATGGTGGTCACCCACACGGCCCTCGAATATGACGCCACCATCGTGCTGGATTATACCATCCACACCCAGACTATCTTCTTCCCTCAGCTGATGGAACAAATCAATCTGTATGAGGATGCCCCCATCGAGCTGTATGAGATCTTTGTGGAGGTGCCAATGGAGTTGGATTTGTCGTACATCAAGAATTATGATGAATCCATAGAACAGTTCTCTAAGGTCGTCACGGATTCCAATACCACAGCATTGCACTGGACCTTCACCAATTTGGCACAGAAACCTGCCGAATCTTATATCGCTCCCGGTTTTTTGCCCAATCTTCTCTTTACAACCATCCCTAATCCTTTGTACTTCTGCGAGATGTTGCAGAATCAAACAGCATTCCTACATCATGATCATACAATTTTCAAAGATGTGCTGAAAGAGATTGTCAAGGAAGATGAAACGAAAGTGCAGCAGATGTTGGCCATCCGGGATTATGTGGCTAACCGTATCCATACCAACCCGCTGCCCATACGTCATGTCAACTACCTCTTGGCGGCGCCCTATACCGTTTGGATGAGCAACTGTGGCACCCCGTTTGAAAAAGATATGCTGCTGACCGATATGTTGCAGGCCGCTGGTTTCACCTGCGAGATGGGCTTCTTCTTTGAAGGCATGATGCAGGATATACAAAGTGCCGTGGTGGTGAGTTTTGATGATGCAAAGTACTATATCTCAGCTGCCTATACCGACAATGTGCCGATGGATGTGCGCTGCGCCCCTGGTGACTTTTTCACGATGAGAGGGGAGTCCACGACTTTTAACAGAGTGCCCGTGAATATAGAACTCTCTGCCAATGTGGCTGTGGATTTGAAGCCGGCAATCTCAATACGCAAGGCGGAAGCTGTCCAGCATACCTTGTCCCCTGCCAAGGCTTTGACCTTGAATGCTTCAGTGTCCCCGATTCATAACGGCTATTATCAACTCAACCTTCGTCCTACGGTTTCAGGCACTCCCATAAAAGCTGCCAGACTGCAGGATCAGCGGATCTCACCGTTAGCCACGCCATTGGTGGAAGAACATTACGAATATGATCTGCATTTGCCTGCGGGCGCTCGCTGGGTCACCCAACCTTATGAGGTAACAAAGGAGTATCCGTTTGGCAAGATCCATATTCAGTACGCTGTCGATAATGGCGTTATGCATGTGAAGAGAGATCTCTCCGTAACCCAGTTCTTTATAGTCGGGAAGGAGTATAAGGATTTCAAGAAGATGATGTCTTTGTGGGATGAACAACACGATTTGATTTACACAACCAACAGATAGCGATGAATACGGTGAACAGATTTTCGGTGGAGCTGGTCAAGAAGGATCCCTATTTGAAGCCCTTCACCCGCCAGTTGCAGAAGCGGCGCGAGCGTGCCACATTGCGCGAGTTGTCGCTGACTGACGGCGCCTGCCCGCTTTCAGACATCGCCAATGGCCATCTCTACTATGGTCTTCACAAGACCGATAAGGGATGGGTCTTTCGCGAAAAGGCCCCCAATGCGAAGGCCATCTATCTATACGGTGACTTCTCCCGTTGGGAGATACAGCCTTCCTTCTCGCTCACCCCGCTGGGCAATGGGGACTGGGAGATCCAGCTGCCTGATTTCGCGCTGAAACACGGTATGCTCTATAAACTATGGATGGTCTGGTCCTCCGGTGCCGATGAGCGCCTGCCTTCCTACGCCACCCGAGTGGTGCAGGACGAGCAGACCAAGGTGTTCTGTGCCCAGGTGTGGGATCCGGAACCCTATCAATGGAAGCATCCGAACCCGGCCAAGCCTGCCCATCCGCTTATCTATGAGGCCCATGTGGGCATGTCTTCTTCGGAAGCCAAGATATCTTCCTACTGGGAGTTCAAGGAGACGGTCATCCCCCGCATCCAAGCATTAGGCTATAATACGATACAGCTGATGGCTATCCAGGAGCATCCCTATTACGGCTCCTTCGGCTATCAGGTCTCCAACTTCTTTGCCCCCTCCTCGCGCTTCGGCACTCCCGAAGAGCTGAAGGAGCTGATTGACACGGCCCACGCCGCTGGCATCTCCGTCATCCTGGATGTGATTCACTCCCATTCTGTCCGCAACGAAAAGGAGGGTCTTTCCCTCTTCGACGGCAGCGATCATCTCTACTTCCATAGCGGTGAAAAGGGACAACACCCCGTCTGGGACTCCCGCTGCTTTGATTACGGCAAGACGGAGACCATCCAGTTCCTGCTCTCCAACCTCAAATACTGGCTCGAAGAGTTCCATTTCGACGGGTTCCGCTTCGATGGCGTGACGAGCATGTGCTACTGGGATCACGGTCTCGGGGTGGATTTTGTAGACTATGACCAATATTTCGATGATAATGTGGATGAAGATGCCCTCGTCTATCTGACGTTGGCCAACAACCTGGTCCGCTCGGTGCGCAAGGATGCCATGACGATTGCAGAAGATGTGAGCGGCATGCCTGGCATGGCTTTCCCCACCCGGCAAGGAGGCATAGGCTTTGATTATCGCATGTCGATGGGCATTGCCGACTACTGGGTCAAGACGGTCAAGAAGCTGCCCGACGAGGCGTGGGGTGTGGGTGACATCTATTTCCACCTTACCGACAAGCGCAACGAAGAGGAGACCATCAGCTATGTGGAGTGCCACGATCAGGCGATGGTGGGCGACAAGACCTTGATTTTCAGATTGATTGACAAGGAAATGTACGACAAGATGTCGGTGTTGGAACATAGCCTGTTGGTGGATAGAGGCGTGGCGTTGCATAAGATGATCCGACTGATCACGCTCACCTTGGCGTCCGGAGGCTATCTCAACTTCATGGGCAATGAGTTCGGTCATCCCGAGTGGATAGACTTTCCCCGTGAGGGCAATGGCTGGTCGTACCAGTATGCCCGCCGTCAGTGGAACTTGGCCGATGACAACCTGCTGAAGTATTCCGGCCTGAACCGTTTCGACCGCGACATGGTGCATCTGGTGAACCGGTACCATCTGTTGGATGCGCTGCCGCAGAAGACCTTTGAAAACGGTCAGGATCAGGTGCTCGTCTATGAGCGTCATGGATTGTTGTTCGTCTTCAACTTCAATCCAACCCAATCGTTTGCCGATTATGAGATCCCCTGTCGCGAAAATGAGTATCGGTTGCTGCTCAGTAGCGATGACAAGCAATATCATGGTTTTGGCAACGTGGAGGAGGGGACTGCCTATCCGTCGCGCAAACGCGGAGGTCAGCGCAGCCTGAAACTGTATATCCCATCCAGAACGGCATTGGTGCTGGGATCTGCCAACCGGTAACTTTTTCTACATATAGCTGTGCATGCCGCCTAAGAGCATGTTGACTCCGAAGTAGGTGATGATCACGCTCAGGAAGGCCAGGATGCTGTAGATGTGGAAGAACATCGGCTTTTGGAAGGATTTCCAGATGGAGTTGTGCAAGGGAGCGGCATAGATCAGGAGGGTGATGAGTGCCCACACCTCCTTGGGATCCCACGACCAGTAGTTGCCCCATGAGATGTTGGCCCAGACGGCGCCGATGAAGATGCCGGCCGCCAGCAGTGCCACGGCGGGGTAGAGCATGATCATGCTGATATGTTTCAAGCGTTCCAGATAGTCTGGATTGTCGGGTTGTGACAGGCGCACAATCACGGCACTGATGCCGTTCAGCATGATGAAAAACAGCAGGGCATAGGCGATCATGATCACGGTGACATGCAGGCTCAAGAGTGGGGAGGTGAGCACGGGCATCAGGTGGGTGACGGGAGGATTGGAGCCGCCCATCATCTGCACTAACAGCACGAAGCCGGTGATCAGCAGGCCCGCGGGCAAGGCCATCTCGTATTTTCGCATCAGGATGAGGGCAAGGATGCTGACGCTCAGGGCCAGCAGGTTCATAGAGTCGAAGCTGCCGGCCATGGGCACGTGGCCACCGGCGATCCAGCGTAGGATAAAGACCAAGGCCAGGTAGATGCATAGCAAGGCCATCCAGATGCCGGCAGCCCAACGGACAGGCTTGTAGAGCTTCCGTCCCTTGCCGATGCAGATCAGGGCGGCGGCAAAACAGATCAGGCCCAAGGTGATGTTGACCATCGCCAACCAACGACCGGTGGTCAGGCGGTTGTAGAGCCGCTCCGCCCGGTATGATGTTTGGGACTGTACCTTGCCTAACGAATATTTCCGTTGGTAGAGAAGGGTCTTCCCCAACACCTCGTCCAACGACTTGTAGTCGCCAGTCACCGCATACTCCTGGCAGAGGCTCAGTTGCTTGCGGATGAACAAATACTCGTCGTCGGGAATCTCTATGGGGAGTTGGTCGTTTTGTGAATACCAGGTGATTTCTTGGAGGCTGTCGGCATGGGGGAACATCTTCAACAGTTGTCCGTTGTGCAGCATGGAGATGAGCTGGTATTTCTCATCGGCCGCCCGGTAGTTCTTTCGTCTGGGGTCGCCCATGGGCAGGCCTTGGGGGATCTTTTCGAGTTTGTATTCGCCGTATTGGTCGCTGAAGTCCAGCAGCCGGGCGTATTTGCCCTCGATGCCGAGGCTTTTCCGTACTTCATCCCCTTTGATCTTGAACATAGGTTCCTCTTGCCATTGGGTAGGGTAGAAGAGCCAACCGCTGAGCACTTGCTCTGGGGTGTAGCCGCGAAAATGGGCGCTGCCGTACAGTTTGGTGGTGAAGTCCTTGGCCAGGGTCTGGAGCGGGCATACGCGCCCTTTGTACATGACGTACAGCTGTCCCATCTTGTCGGCGCTGGCCTTTGGCAGAACGTCGGGTTTGCCGTTGGCTGCTGCTGCCGGGAGCATCGCGGCTATCATCAGGAAAGACAACAGGATTGCCGTTTTCCCGGCGGTCTTCCGTAGCAGTTGCCGGAAGGGACTGTTGCGCTCGATGAAGAGTCCAGCCATCGCGAGAAACAGAAGGATGTAGCCTGCATAGGTGACGCCGACACCCCAGGGGTCGTGCGCCACGGCCAGCACCGAGTTGCCCTCATCGTCGTAGTCACTCTGGTAGAAGCGGTAGTGACGATGTTTCAGGATGTGGTTCATGGAGATTTTGGCCTCCTCCACCTCGCCCTTGTCGGTGATCTGGAGATAGCTTACGAAGTCCATTGGCGTGTGGGTGCCCGGGTAGGTCTCCACATCGAAATGGTCCAGTGTCAGCTGGAAGGGCAGTGTCGCCTCGCGGGTGGCGCCATGCTTCTCAATCGTGAAACGGTTGGTGCTTTTCCCGGGTTGCAGCGTCATCTCGCCGTGCTGTCCGGTGGTCATCGTCAGCAGGGCGCCGAGCAGGATCAGCAAGACAGAAGTGTGGAGGGCGCAGATGACCGGCCGTTGCCAGCTTTTGCGTGTGATCATCGCGACCAGCATACCGATGGCCAGCAATGCCCACAGTGCCACGAACCACCAGCTGCTATAGATGTGGCTCAGCGCGTATTCGTTACCGTGGAATCTTTCAACAAAGGTGCCTGCTGCCATGACGACAACCAAGGCAATCATCAGGATTGAGAGGATATGGCGAAGGATTTTCATCAAATTAAGGATTAAAAATTAAAAAAGAGGTTGCAAAAATAGGAAAAATGTGGAGATGTGATATGGTGAAATGTAGAGACGTTCCATGGAACGTCTCTACGGGATGGTAATGCCGATCAGATGGCATCGATGAATTTCACGATGGCGTCACGATCGGATTTGCTGAGGTTGCGGAATTTCTCCACCGACTTGCGGGCGTCGCTTTGGGAGCTGCCGTGCCACATGATGGCCTCGATGACGGTCCGGGCGCGGCAGTCGTGCAGACGGTCGCTGGCCCCGGTGCAGATGGCGGACAGACCGCGGCCCCACAAGGGAGTGGTGCGGCACCAGCCGGTACGGATGTCGTTCTTCATGAAGAGACGGTGTTGCACCATGTCGGAGTAGGGCCATATCTTCTGGTTGGGATAACGCGGCAGTCGCTGGTCACCCGTGGTGAAGAAGCCGTTGGGATCGGTGAAACGGTCGGGGCCGGTGGTCCAGCTGGGGCGGTGACAAGAGGCGCAGCCTATCTCGCGGAACAGCTTGCGGCCTCGCTGGATGGTGGTGTCGCTCAGGTTGCGGGCGGCGGGCACGGCCAAGCCACGATGCCAAATCATCAGGTTTACATAGTCGTCATTGCTCATCTCCACTGGCAAGTTGGTGCTCATCAGGTAGTTGTAGATGTCGGTCTCAGGGTTGCCCGTCTGGTTGAACTCGGGATAGTACTGGTAGAACTGGGCCTGCACGTCAGGATCCAGAGAGGCTATGCGGGCGTAGGTCTCCGTCATATAGTGCTTGCGGCGGTCGCTGCGCGTCACATTGGTGATGTTCCAGATGGCATTGGCGCCGGGACCGTCTTGCAGCGGCCCGCGAGAACAGGCGTAGGTGAAGCGTTTCGGATGACCGGTGTTGCCATACAGTCCCGTGGGAGCCCAATCGGTGCCAGCCCACATGGCCGGGTTGAGGTTCGCCCCCGCCATGTGCTCTCTCAGGTATTGCGCCTTCAAAGAGTCGTCAGGGATGGCATCCAACAGGCCGGTACCGTAAATGCCGATGGTGGACTCCAAACGGACGACCTCGCTACCGTACGGGATCTCTACGCCATTGACCTCCAGGGGCACGTAATAGGCTGATGCAGGGATATATACTTCAGGATAGATCAGACTGTAGGTCTCGCCGTCGGGGAAGGTGTTGCCCCACTCGTCGGTGTAGTTCAGCCAGCTGATCTGGATCTGAGACTCGTCGATGGGTGCCTTGAACGGTGGGGTGGCCTTGGTCTGCGGCATGCCCGTCAGGGAGGAGACATAGTTGCCATTCTGGTCAGTAACTACCAGCAGATAGCCGTTGCCCCAGTCGTTGGCTGCATAGCGGTCCATGCGTTTGCCATGTCCGTATCCGGGATGGCAGGCGATGCAGGAGCTGCGGATGTAGAGCGGTCCCAAGCCGTTGAAGGGCGGGGTGTTCTGGGTGAAGTTGCGCTCGAAGAGGTATTCACCATATTTGAAGGCGGCGATGTCGTTGACCGCTGGAGCGGGATCTTCGTAGGCGGAGGAGGAACTGTTGAAGGTGGTTCCCAACTTGCCTCCGGCGTAGGTCTCTTCTTCTAACCAGGAAAGAGCTTCTTCAGGTTCTGGCTTACAAGCACAAAAGAGTACTGTTGAGGCTGCCAGTGCCATCCATAGGGTTAAAGATGCTATTTTCTTCATGATGAACAGATATTATTGGTTGTTTCTAATCGTGGTGTTGACTTCTGAAAGGATGTCGTCCAAGGCTTGGCATGCCTCGATGGCTGCAGCGTTGGCAGGGTCGGTGTAGTTGTTGACAAACGGCATCGGCATGGCTTGGATCTTGGCTTTGGCAAGGTTGATGGCATCCACCACGCGATTGTCCAGGTCGGAGTCGATGGCTTTCATATAGCCGTGCAGGGAGTTGCTCTCGTCTTGAGAACCCTCCACACCACCATGGTAGGCATACTCAATGCTGATGATGTTGTTGAGGAAGTCTTCAATGGAACGCTGGCTGTAGGGAGACTCGATATAGTGGATGTCTTCTCCGTTGTAGGGCTTGCCGATCTTGGAGGTGCCTACCTCGTCGGCGATGGTCTTGCAGCCGTCCACGATGGCCATGAGACCACTGGCTGTGCTGATGTAGGTGCTTCCGGGGGTGCCGGCCTTCATCAGGTTCTCTCCATAGCTATAGCTGCCGCCGTTGACGGTGCTGTTCAATTCCAGCTCCTCAACCTTTGCTCTGTGAGAGGCTGGTGCGTTGTCGCCTATCCAGCTGACCTCCAGTTGATAACAGCGGTTGCGCAGGTCGCCGGCCACTGCGATGGCGTAGATCATCTGCAGGTCGGTGATCTCGCTGGCGCTCTTGACGTTGCCGTCGCGGAAAAGGATGTACTCAATACCATGGAAACCGAGCAGGGAGTTGCCCAGCTTCTCGCCGGCGTACACATCCCCGTCTTCTGCATCCATAGCCTGGATCTGGGCGGTATTGCTCATCATGGTGTTGAAGGCATCCACATCTAACGGCCAGGAGTCGATGTGCGGGTCGATGCCGAAATCAGAAGCAGCGCCGAAGAGGAAAGCCTCGCTCTTCTCCCACCACGCACGGGCAGTCAAGAAGGTGTTGCATGCTTTGTTCAGGTCGGTCTGTGAATGACTGGCTCTGAAAGCCCGAAGGTCGTTCACCAGCTGCTCTGTCTGGTTGGCCAAATTGTTGTAGGTAGGCGCGATGGTGTGGTCCACATACTGTTTCAAGATGGCAGCCTGCTTCTCATCTGTGAGATAGCTGCCCCCATGATTGCAGGAGGTCATGATCCCTGCAAAAGCCATAATGGCTACGATGGTTAGTTGGAAATAGTTTTTCATAGAAATGTTATGTTAAGATTATTTTTTTGTGTCGTGTTTGAAATATGCGGCCCAGGTGATGCCCAAGGCGACCCAAGGCTCGTTGTTGTACTGCGCTTTCAGCAGACGGATGCCCGCTTCAGCCTTGATGGTGATCTCGGGGATGGGTCGGAAGTTGACGCCCCCGCTGATGCAGTGCCGGTCGGTCCATTGATAGTCCGTGAGCATAGGGGCGGGGATGTAGGAGTCGTAATACTCATAGCGGGCGAAAAGGTAGAGCTGGCGGTTGGCGATGTGGCTTCTCTCTTTGATGGGACTCAAGATGTCGTAGCCGATCTCGCCGCCGGCTGACCATGCCGATGCGCCAATCAGCGTGCAGGGGTATTCGTAGTTGCGGCTGCCCAAGGAGGTGACATTGTAGGAGGATATGAGGGCGGCATCTGCCAGGTAGCCGTAGAGACCGCTTCCCCGCACAATGAGTCCTCCGTTCATATAGCTGAAGTCCAGTCCGCCGATGACCACCGTGCCCTTGATCTCATCGTAGCGTGAGGAGTGCTCGTTGGTGACCACATCGTTGCGGAAACTGTTGCCCACATAGCCGCTGATGCCGATGTGCAGGCCCCGGATGCTGTAGTTGTCCACACGTGCCGCCAAGGCCAGCTTGTTGGCTACCTTGAACTCGTATGGTGAGGCGGAACCGTTATGCACCCATCCCGACACGTCAAACATGCTGGAGTTGAGGGCAGGAATCACCAGGAGGTCGTAACGCCAACCTTTGACGCGCCCCCATAACTCGATGCCCGTCTCGTGCCATGTGCAAGGGATGATGGTGTTCTCCCCCTCGGGCCGATAGACCCCGAAATATTCGTTGGGAAGGTGTGCGTTGTTGGTGCCACCCACCGGCACGACGATATGGCCAACCCGTATGTTGATTTTGGAATTTAAAAAAGATTTCTGCAGCCAGAACTGCTCCAAGGCCACCTCGCCACCGCGCTCGATCTCCTTCTCGTGCTCGCCAGTCTCCTCCGTCTCAATCTCTACTGCCGACTCGGTGCCGCCATGCTCAAACTCCACCTCTGTGTTGAAGGTCCAGCCACGGCCGAAGTCGTAACCGAACATGAAGACCGCATGCGGCAAGTCCACCCGCCCATGTCCTTTCGAATCGGTGTAGTTGTCGGCATGGGAGTATCGGTTCATGTTGTCGCTGTAGAAGTTGTACTTGTACACGCCTTCTCCGTAGCCGCCAATGGTGAAACGGCTCCGACTTCTGGTGGAGTCTTTTGCTGTTGCGGTGGTGTCTTGGGTGCTGAGAGATGTCTGTGCTGTAATCTCTTGTGTGATAGTGAATAATGATAGAATTATGAGCGTGGATAGAAGTCCTTTCATAGAATGAATGTTTTGTTCGCAAAACTAACACCCATCGGATGAAATGAGAATACCATAAAATAGTGAATTGAGCAGAGATTAATAATAAAAAATGATGATGTTTTTTGAGGGGCAATTTTTCCGTTGTTTCTTTTTTTACTGTATCTTTGCAACCTGAAAATTTAATATTAAAAATGATGAAAACTCCCCAAACTACAAACACTCAAACCGACTTTGTCAATCAAAAACTGCGCTTTGTGGAGGAGCTGGTCTTGTACACGCAGGCCCACATTTTCTTGACAGGGCGTGCCGGCACGGGAAAGACCACCTTTCTGAAAAGTCTGCCGACTAAGACTCCCAAGCGGATGGTCGTAGTGGCGCCCACGGGCGTGGCTGCCATCAATGCGGGCGGACAGACCATCCACTCCTTCTTTCAGCTGCCTTTTGGACCGCAGATACCAGAGAATGCCGCCATGGCCCACTCCTCTGCCACTTTCGCTTCTGCACAAGTCCAAAAGTTTGGCCGTGAAAAACTTAAGATCATGCGCGCGCTTGACTTGCTCATCATTGACGAAGTCAGCATGGTGCGTGCCGATGTGCTCGATGCTATCGATGCCGTGCTGCGCCGGGTTCGTCGGAATACCAAACCCTTCGGTGGCGTGCAAGTACTCATGATTGGCGATGTGCACCAGCTCGCACCCGTGGCCAAACCCGAAGAGTGGGAGGTGCTCGCCCCCTACTACAAGACCGTCTATTTCTTCGGCAGCCATGTGCTCCAAAAGACCGACTACCTCTGCGTGGAACTGGAACATATCTATCGCCAGCATGACGAGGACTTCATCTCTATCCTTAACAAAGTGCGCGACAACAAGATGGATGCTGCGTGCGTGCATTTGCTGAACAGCCGGTATGAGCCTGATTTTAAGCAAACAGATGGCTATATCACCCTCACCACCCATAACGCACAAGCCGATGAAATCAATGAAGGTCGCTTGGCCGCTATTAAAAAGAGACCCTTCTGCTTCAAGGCGGAGGTGTCGGGCATCTTCCCTCCATCAACGTATCCGGTTAAGGAAGAGCTCGTTCTCAAGATAGGCGCACAGGTGATGTTTGTCAAAAACGACCCTAATCCTGAAAAGGCCTATTATAATGGCAAGATCGGCAAGGTGACGGATTACGATGAAGAGGAGAAGAGTGTGGAGGTGACCTGCGGCAGTGACCGTATCCGGGTGCCGATGGTCACATGGCAGAATTTTGAGTACTCCCTGAATGAGGAAAACCAAGAGATTAAAGAAAAGGAGATCGGGCGCTTTACACAGATCCCGTTGCGTCTGGCTTGGGCCGTCACGATCCATAAGAGCCAGGGCCTTACCTTCGACAAACTTATCGTGGATGCACACCAAGCGTTTGCTCACGGCCAGGTCTATGTGGCCCTTAGCCGTTGCACTTCCCTGCAAGGACTGGTCCTGAAGACCCGCCTCTCGCCTGATGCCTTGGTCAACGACTATATGGTGGACTCTTTTATACAACAGATGCCCGAAAAGGAGCCAACCCAGGAGAAAGTCCAAGCGCTGCGCTGCGCATTCGAGCTGGAGACCGTGATAGATCTGATCGACTTTAAAAGCTTTTACAAGATCGTGAACCGACTTCTTCAAATAATGAATTCCAATATCCTGTTGTTTGATAGTGAAATAGCTGCGTCGCTCCTTGAACAGCAAGAGTCTATCAGACGGAATCTTCTGGAAGTCGCTGTCAAGTTTGAACACCAAATACGTCAACTACATGCCCAGGCTGCCTATGCGGAAAATCCACTGTTGCAAGAGAGAATTCAAAAGGCCGCGGCCTATTTTAAGGAGCAGCTCACCCTCATCGACCATCATATCGGCCGCTTGAATCTTAAAACCGATCTCAAAGAGGTGAATACACAAATGGTGGAGCAGATGAACCTGCTGGCCGAGTTTGTTTTCGTCAAGACAGGCTGTTTGGATGGATTTACCCATCATATCTCCTTGGAAGATTATTATAAGGTTAAGACAAACAAGCTGTTAGAATATGAGAAGGAGTCCAAACCCTCTCGCTTGAAAGATGATTACAGAGGGAAGCAGAACTTATATGGGATTTTGCGGGCTTGGCGAGACGAGAAAGCCGAAGAGGCAGATGTGGAGCTTTACGCAGTTATTCCCAACAAGACCTTAAAGGCTATAGCAAATGAGAAGCCCCGTAATAAATCAGCCCTGAGGAAGATTGAAGGCATGGGCCCGAAGCGAATGAGCGCATTCGGAGAGGAGATATTGTCGATAGTCAACAAGTTTGTGGGTGCTGGCGAGATAACTGAGGAGCCAGAACCGGAACCTGAGGTCAGAAAGCCTAAAAAGAGCACCTTTCAAATTACATTGGAAATGTTGGAGAAGGGGATGACGGTGGAGGAAATCGCGGCTGAGCGCCAGCTGGTGGTCTCCACTATCTACGGCCATCTTGCGCGGTTCGTGCGGGAGGGCAGATACAAGGCTCGCAAGTTCGTCCCCAACAGGAAATGCAGACGCATCAAGGAATTTTTCAGCAAGACAGGGAACCTTTCCTTGGCGGAGGCCCGCAATGCGTTGGGCGATGATTTTGAGTACTGGGAGCTCCGCATTGTCTTGGCAGAATGGGAGCGCGAAAACAGTAAAGATTAACGAAGGCCAACAAATCTTAGCACCCTTTGCGCTTACACTTCGTCCAGGTAGCGCTCAATGGGGATTCCATTTTCAGGGTAGGGGTGATCCTTGTTGACCTCAATCATGCGCGATACAAGGTTCATGGCGTTTTGCACACTTTCTTCCAATGATTTTCCTTGCAGATAATGACCTATGAGAATCGAGGAGAACATGTCGCCCGTGCCAGAGAACTGGATGGGTATCAGTTTGTATGGTAAGATGCTCGTTTTCTGGGTCTGCGCGTCGTAGAGCATGGTGCAGTTGGCATTGTCTATGACCATGCTGGAGATGACGACAGAGTTCTCGCCCATGTAGTGTAGAAGCAAGACAAGGTCGTTGGCCTCTTCGAGCGTCAGGGAAGTCTTGCCTTCGTATCGGCCGGCCAGGAAGGTGGCTTCCGTCATGTTGGGCACGATGACGTCGGCTACTTTGCACATGCTGCGCATATATTCAACCGTCTTGGTAGTGATACCGTTGTAAAGTTTGCCATCGTCAGCCATGATGGGATCCACGAAAATCTTGGCGCCTCTTCGTTTCAATTTTCTGCAATAATCGGCCACGATGCCGGTCTGTTCCTCTGATACGAGGAATCCAGTGCTGACAGCATCAATGTGGAAAGCTTCCTTCTCCCAGATCTCTATGCACTGACGCATGTATTGCGTTGTGTCCAAAACGGCAAAGTTGTTGTAGCAGAAATTGTTGGACACGAGAGAGGAGGGTAGTCTGAGCACCTCATATTTCATCTTCGACAAAATGGGAATCATCGCAGACATTCCCAAGTTGCCGTATCCTACCATATCACCTATTAATAAAATATTACTCATACTCAGATTATTCCAGGCAGCTATCTAATTCTTTGATTATCTGTTCTTTGTCCATATTCTGACCGATAAAGACGATCTTGATCATGCGGTCGCCATATTCCGGATCCCAATCGTGCATGAAGTTGGGATCCTCTACCATCAACTGCATCAGCTCCTCTTCGGGGGCGGTGGCGTACCAAAGGCCCGCCTCGGTCAGCTTTTGCTGCACGCCCGCCTGCTCGTAGAGGTACGACATGTCGCGGTACTCTTTGAAGTAGAGCACTCCCTTGGAGCGGATGATATTTTTAGGACGGTCTTTGGCGAGGTATTTGTTGAATTCCACAACCTTGAATGCTTTTCTACGATAATAGACGAAAGTGGAGATGCCATACTCTTCCACCTCACCACCTTCGTGGTCATGATGGTGGTGATGATGATGGTGGCCATGTTCTTCTTCATCGTGGTCGTCATCGTCATCATCTTCATCGTGGTGATGATGTTCATGTTCGTCATCATCGTCATGATCATGGTGATGATGGTCGGCGCGGGCCTCGCGCTCCTCTTCTTCCGTGGTGGCACGTTCCAGCTCGCGTACCCAGCCCGTGGAGATGGAGACCTTCTCGTAGTCGAAAGCGTCCGTATGGATGATCTTGGCCAAGTCTACATCCGCGTAGTCGGTCTCGATGATCTCGGCTCCAGGATTCAAGTGCTTGATGATCTGCTTGATGCGGTTGACTTCTTCGGGTTGTACTTCCGATACCTTGTTCAGCAGCACGATGTTGCAGAACTCGATCTGCTGTACGAGGAGGTTCTCGATGTCTTCTTCATCCAGATTCTTTCGCTCCAGGTCATCACCGCAGGCGAATTCGCTTTGCATGCGGAGGGCATCCACCACGGTGACAATGCAGTCGAGATAGGGTGTTCCGAATTCCGTGTATTTGGCATTCATCCGAGGGATGGAGGCGATGGTGCGGGCGATGGGCTCCGGCTCGCAGATGCCACTGGCCTCGATGACGATGTAGTCGAAGCATTGCATCTTGACGAGGTCGCTCAGCTGGTCCACCAAGTCCATCTTGAGGGTGCAGCAGATGCAGCCGTTCTGCAAGGCCACTAAACTGTCGTCTTTTTCTGCCACCACACCGCCTTTTTGAATTAAGGATGCATCGATGTTCACTTCGCCAATGTCGTTGACGATGACAGCAAAACGGATGCCTTGACGGTTGGAGAGAATATGGTTCACGAGGGTGGTCTTGCCACTGCCTAAGTAGCCTGTGAGCAGTAATACGGGTATGTCAGTCTTGATCATAGTATCTACAATTTTTAAGGGTGCAAAAGTACACTTTATAACAGAATGGTTTTGGACTTGTTGAATAATTTTTGGGTGGATTGTTTGATAGGGTGCTATCTGACATATCTGAAAGAGGTGCCTTTATCAATTAGCGGCCATGTGGTGGAGGTGAAAGTCACAACGGCAGTGTCGCCTTTTAAGGTGATCAACCCACCGATAGGATTCCCTGCAGCGTCAGTGGCGGTGAATTCCAGACCGTCATCGCCCATCCTTGCAATGCCGTCATCCAGGTTGGTAAGTCGCGGAATCCCGATATGGACATTGTATTTCCCATCATTCCTGCGATAGGAGATGTCCAGGTTCGGTTCTCCATAATCCTCATCCTTGAAGCTGCCTTCAAAGGGCCAGATAACGGAGTTCTCGTCAGACAAGGTGAATTTGCCATCCTTGTCTATCGTAACTCTGGCCATGAAAGTGGGCATATTCTCATAGGAAAGCACCAGGCCTGTCACAAATTTCAAACCAGGTATAAAATAGACATATAGGTCATCCCCGCTGATATCGTAAAACAGTTGTTCGCCAATCCATATCGCATCCTCGTCCATGCCGCCCATGTTCTGCTCTTTATTTTCACGACTACAGAGTTGTCTGTCCCCGGCATAAAAGGTGATTATGTCATCTTTGATGGAATAGCCAAACTTCTGGCAAAGCGCTTCTTGCATCAAATACGGGTCTATGCCGCCCGCGAGGTATGCTTTGCCATCATTGTGAAATTTTATATGATATAATTTTTCCACCAGAACGCCAGTGCCTTCCATAACGCCTCCTGTCAGCCAGAGCGAGTTGCTCTTCGCATCATATCTGGCCAAGGGGTTTTTGCCATGACAGATCTCCGGGAATGCGGACCAGACGCCATCTTTATGAATCACTATCCCATATCCTTCCGAGGAGGTGCCATCCGCAAAGCCTGAAATGCTGTAAACCCCTACTAAATCATTCTTTTCGTCCAAGAGTTTCTCAGATTGTTCATCAAATCCGAATTCACTCTTAATCCTATTGACGTTTTCAGGTGCTTCAGACTTGAAAACGGATTCCAACACTCCGTTGAAAGGTTTGATTTGAGTATGATTGCATGAGGATAATGATAATCCTAAGAATGACAAAATGGCGATGACGCCAGCAAAAAACTTCTTGTTCATAGTGTATGTTAAAAGAGGGCTGCAAAAGTACGAAAAAAAAAAGAGCCGTCGGTATGACAGCTCTTACTATATTATATATGGTATATCTTATTTGAAGATGATCATGTTGCGGCTGGTGTCCACGGTGTAGGAACCCCAGGAATCCTGGATGAAGTTCTCGCCGATCACGAAGGCGGCGGGCAGGCCTTTCTTCACGATCACTTTCACATTCTCTTCATAGTCGTCACCCACACGCAACTCTTCGAGGTAGAGTACAGCGCCCTCGATGATGCTACCATCCTCTTGCTTGATGGCACCGGACTTCTCTTCAAAGTCGTTGAGGTTGATGATAGACTCTTTCAGGAAGCGGGTGGCGTCGGTGTAGTTCATGAAGATCTCGTCGGAGTTGTTGCCAATTTGGAACTCCATGGACTTGTTGTTGGCAAAGCAGGTACCTTTCACCACATCGCCGGCGATGGTCACAGGCACGGTGCGCTCTGTGACGATGGCGATGGCAGCTTGGGCAGCGGCCAAAGACTCAGCGCTCGGCACATAGTCGTCACGCAAGATGATGAACTCGGTACGACGGTTCAGCTGGTGGGCAGCTTCTTGTTCCGGTTTGGATGACAAACTGTTGATGTAGTCCTCGGTCAGATAGGTGCCCTTGGCGAAGAAGTATTTCTTGCCATTGCAGGTGGGGCAGGTGGAGTACATGTCTTTTTCCAGACGGCGCGGGACACGCTCACCATATCCCTTGGCCACGATACGATCGGCGGCGATACCTTTCTCATTGACGAGGAAGTCCACGCAGGATTGGGCACGTTTTTGAGACAGAACAAGGTTCTTGTCATCATCGTCACGGGCATCGGTGTGGGAACGCAACTCGATGACGATGGTCGGGTTCTTGATCATGATGTTATAGAGGTACATCAAAGAGTCCTTATATTGCGGTTTCAGATCCCACTTGGCCAAGTCGTAGAGAATTTCAGGCAGAGGGATAGGCTCGACCGGGATAGGTTCAAGGGAGAAGTCTTGCTTGAGGTCGGTGTTCTCGGTCAGGCCGATGGTGGTCTGCTTTGCGGTATTGCCCTGCTCCCAGTAGCCCTTCTTCACAACCTTGATGTCGTAAGAGGTGTTGCCTAAGATTTTGGTCTTGTCGAAGTGATAGTAACCCTTCACGTCCGTGGTGGTCTTGTAGATGGTACCGTCGGTGCCTTGGATCTCCACTTCTACACCGTCCATGTACTGACCGTTGTTCTTGTCGCGGATATAACCGGAGAGGGTATAGACGAGCGGACGGAGGAGGAAGTAGTAGATATCGTCACCGCCACGGCCGCCGTCACGGTTGGAAGAGAAGTAACCCTTAGCGAGGTAAGGGGATTTGGATTGCGGGTCAATAGCCTCGTTCTCGTCAAAGATGATGCCGATTTCGTCACCATTGGAGTTGATGGGGACCATCAGGTTCTCTGCTGGTTGGAATTGACCGTCTTTGATGCGGGAAACGAAGAGGTCGAGACCACCCATGCCGGGCCATCCGTCAGAGGAGAAGTAGAATTCCTCGTCATTGCGCAGGCAGGGGAATACCTCTTGGCCAGCGGTGTTGACGTTGGGGCCCAGGTTGGTGATGTCGGAGAACTTAGCGGACTTCTTGGCGCGGGTGGCCTTGTAGAGGTCGTATCCGCCGTATCCACCGGGCTTGTTGGATGCGAAGTAGATGGTGAGCTCATCGCCACTGATGAAGGGGTGTACATAGTTGTAAGAGGAGTCGCCCAATTCAACCAATTCGGCCTCGCCCCATGCTTTACCTTTCTTCATGGACTTGTAGATATAGCAGCCTTGTACTTTCTTCTTGTCTTGCGGGCATTTGGTGAAATAATAGACCGTACCCTTGCGGTTGGAGCTGGCTTCGCCCTCGTTGACACCGGTGTTGAGCGTACCTCCTTCATCGAGAGTGGTCACAGGAGACCACTCGCCGGGCCAGTCGGTGTTTTTGCTCTTCGGCTTGTTGGAGATGTAGATGTCGGAGAATGAGATGCCAGTCCACTGGTCGGTACCTTTGCCAACGGAGCCTTCGCGGTTGGAGGAGAAGATTATGCTGTTGCGCTTCTCATCGTTGCCCCAACGGGGAGCCCATTCGTCGTCGCGGGTGTTGAACTTTTTCAGGTTCTCCACTTCGTAGCGGGTCGGGTTTTCGGTCCACATCTTGGCATTCTGGCAGCCTTGGATACGCTCTTCCACGCGAGAGTCTTCCGGTGCACGCTTCTTGTAGTTGTTGTAGTATTTAAGGGCAAGGTCATAGTCGCCACGCGTGTTGTAGATGCTGGCCAGATGGAAAAGAATCATGGGGTTGTCTTTCTGATAGTTTTTCTTCTCCAAGCGGATGTACTGTTGCTCCGCCTTTTTCAGATCGCCCATGATGCGGTAGCACTCGGCAATCTGGAAAGTGGCACGCTGAATTTCCACACGGTTGGAGGAAAGTTTCTTGATTCCTTTCTTGTATGCTTCCAAAGACTTCTCATACTGACAATCGCGAAACAGGTTGTCAGCTTCACGGAGAATTTGGGCATTCAGACTATAAGTTCCTGTAAATAAAACAGATACAAAAAGCAGAATGAATTTATATAACTTCATACAGATTTAGATTTTTCCATATAATAAAAAGCCCGCTAAAATAAAAAAAATATTCGGATTGAGAAACCCAATCCGAATATTTTTTTAAAATGTTGATTTACGTTCTGATTACTTACTTTTTATCCACCTTCACAGTGCGCACTTTGCCACCGCCGAGACGGATGAGGTCGTATGCGAACGGGCTGGAGATGAGGATACCGGAGTAAGTACCGAAGAGGATACCTACGAACATAGCGAAGATGAAGCCGCGGATAACCTCGCCACCGAAGATGAAGATCACCAACAGGGTCACCAAGGTGGTGCCGGCGGTGTTGACGTTACGGCCGAGGGTCTGGTTGATGGCGGCGTTGAAGTTGTCGTAGTTCTCACGTTTCGGATAGAGAGCCAGGTTCTCACGAACACGGTCGAAGATCACCACGTTGTTGTTGATGGAGTAACCGATCACCGTCAAGATAGCGGCGATGAAGTTCTGGTCGATTTCCATGGAGAACGGCATGATCTTATAGAACAGGGAGAACATACCGATGGTGAGGAATGTATCGTGGAACAGGGCGAAGATACCTGCGAGACCGAATTGCCAATTTCTGAATCGGATGGCAATGTAGATGAAGATCAACACCAGGGAGGCGAGTACGGCCCAGACAGACTTGGCCAGCAATTCGCGAGCGATGGTGGGTTGGATCTTCTGGGAAGACTGGATACCACGTTGGTCGAGGGTCAGGTTGCAGAAATCGCTTTCGGAGAGGTCTTGTTTCTCATAGAAGCCTTTCAAAGCGTTATACAACTTGTGTTCGCACTCTTTATCATCCTTTGTGTCATTGCTCTCAATCTTATAGTTGGTGACGATACGGATTTGGTCGTTACTACCGAAGGTCTTAACCTCAGGGTTGCCGCCGAACTCGTTGGCAACTGCGGCACGGACGTCTTTCGTGGTAACATCTTTATCGAAACGGACTACATAGCAACGGCCACCGGTGAAGTCGATGCCCGGTTGCAATCTGAGGGTGCAGAGGGAGATGATGGAGATGATAGCGAGGATGCCGGAGAGCATATAGAAATATTTTCTCTTGGCAAGGAAATCGATGTTGGTGTTGGTGAAGGCGTTGAGAGTGACCTTGTTGCCAACCTCGATGGTTTTGCCTTTCTTCAGACGTGCCTCGATGATCATACGGGACATCAAGATAGCGGTGAAGAGGGAGGAGATGATACCGATGATCAACGTGGTGGCGAAACCTTGGATAGGACCGCTACCGAAGATGTACAGCACGATGGCGGTGATGAGGGTGGTCACGTTACCGTCGATGATAGCGGAGTAGGAGTTCTTGAAACCTTCGTCGATGGCGGCGCGGATCGTCTTGCCGGCGCGGACCTCTTCACGAACACGCTCGTAGATAATCACGTTGGCGTCGACGGCCATACCGAGGGTCAAGACGATACCGGCGATACCGGGCAGGGTCAGGACGGCGCCCATGGAGGCGAGCACGCCAAAGATGAAGAATACGTTTGCGAACAGCGCGATGTCGGCGACAAGACCGGCGCGGCTGTAGTACAAGAACATATAGATGATGACCAGGATGAAGGCACCCAAGAAGGAGAACATACCGGAACGGATGGATTCCTTACCGAGGGTAGGACCAACGATCTCGGATTGAACGATGTTGACGCGGGCCTCCAAGTTACCGGAGTTCAACACGGTGGCAAGGTCCTTGGCCTCTTCGATGGTGAAGTTACCGGAGATCTCGGAGTTACCGTTCGGGATCTCGCTTCTTACAGAAGGAGCGGAATAGACGAACTCATCAAGCACGATGGCGATGCAGGTCACACCCTTGGTTGCGGCGCTCTCGGCGGCCTCTTTGGTGATCTTGCGCCACTCGTCAGAAGCTTGGTCTTCCATAGACATGTTCACCACGATGCGGTTGTTCTGGTCCACATCCTGACGGGCATTACGCACCACGCGGGCTCCGCCGATGGTCTCGGAACTCAACAGCGGTCCAATGCGGTCGTTCTTCTTTTTCAAAGGATACAAAGGATAGGCGTTGTCACGATTCTTCTCAGGAGAACCCCAGTAGAATACGACGTTGTTGTCGCCTAAGATTTTCTGCAACTCTGGGAGCAGTTGGTTGATGGCGGGCATGTCAGACTCTTTGAAGTAGCCGATCACGAAACCGTCAAGGGCCACAGCCTTGCTGAGGATAGCGCCTTGGCTCTCGTCAACAATGTCATCTTCTTCGTCTTCTTCCTCGTCGTTGGCAGCGATGGCGTCGAGGGCGGCAGCGGTGCTGTCCACAGCGGTGGTGTCAGCAATGGCCTCTGTCTTCTCGTCTTTCTTGTTCAGAAGCTGCTGTGCCAGTTGGGCATCGGCGATGGCGAAACGTTGTTGGATGGTGCGGCCACCTACTATTTCATTATAGACCTGCCAGAACTCCAGCTTGGCGGTGGTCTTCAAAAGATCGGTAACACGCTCGGGCTCTTTCACGCCGGGAAGCTCAACGAGGATACGACCACCCTGCAGTCTCTGCAAGTTGGGCTGAGCCACACCGAAACGGTCGATACGAGTGCGCAAAATCTTGAAGGTACGGTCCACAATCTCGCTGGACTCGGTCTTCAACCAGTTGATGATCTGCTGGTCGTTGGCATTCTTGATGTTGGAACGCTCGCCAAAATAGGTGCGCAAGTTTGCATTGTTCATGTTCAACGCTTTCTTCTGTGCGTTGAAGTTGTTGACAAAGAGGTCTATGAAGTCTGCATCACTGTTCTTCTCGAAATCCTTGACAGACTTCTCAAAAGTGGTGGAGAATAATTGGTCTTCTTTGTTGGTGGCCAAGCTTTGAACCACGTCGGGGAGAGAGATCTCCAATGTGACGTTCATACCACCCTTCAAGTCCAAACCCAGGTTCAACTCTTTGTACTTACACTCTTTGTAAGTGTTGCCCAAGTAAACTTTCTTGTCGTTTTGCTCGGTCAGATACTGACGGGTTCTCGCATCAATGATGGAGTCAGTCAGATGCTTTTCAAGCATTAAGTCACCGTTTGCCAGTGTCTTTACTTGCTCGAGAGCTTGGGGATCATTTGCAAATTGTTCGGCCTTTTTCTCAACACGCCAAGTGGCGAATGAGAAGGACAGACAATACAAACAAACCAGCGCGAGCAGGATAGTAAAGAATAAAATCAGTCCTTTGTTGTTTTTCATCTTTCTACTTACTTATTTGATTTCTAAATATTTATATAAATTCAGACCTAAAAATTTTAAGGTTGCAAATATATAATTTTTATGATATCAAACAACACTAAATTTTCAGGCCCTGTAAATATGTGGCCAAGATGCTTGAACTTTGACTATGACTTTGAACTTTGACAATGAACTATGAACCTTGAACTTCGCAAGGAACTTCTAACTCTTAACTCTTAACTTTTAACTCTCAACTCTCAAAGTATGTCTTTCTCGTCGATGAGGTTGTTGAGGATGGCATAGACGGTGAGGGCGGCGACGGATTTGATGCCGGTCTTCTTGATGATGTTCTTCCGATGGGTGATGACCGTGTGGACGCTGATGTTCAGCGTATCGGCGATCTCATTGTTCTTCTTGCCTTGGGAAAGACAAACCAACACCTCTTTTTCGCGGTCAGACAGCATGGGCGATTCATTGTCCTCGTTGATTTTCTTTGAGGTACGGATGACCTGTTGCAGTGTGGACTTGATGCGTTGCAGACTGTCGTTGATTTCAATGATGCCGTCGTATTGCTTCAGTAGCTGGCTTTCAAAATAGACGGATGTCAGGGCGATGACTTTCATCTTGGGAAGGTCGCGGAAGACGTCGTGCAGCATCATCCTCTTGCTGTAGTCTATCATAAGCGGATTGATGATGAGGATGTCGGGGTTGGTCAGGTGAATGCGCGTCATCACCGTGTGCATGTCGGTTGATTTCAACACCACCTCAAAATCCTGTAGCTCATTGATCATGTAGGAGAGGCCGATCAGAGTGATGGGGGAGGGGTCGGCTACAACTATTTTGTAATTACGAGACATGGCTTTCCAGATGTTTTATGTAGGGGATTAAGATCTTGTCTTCCATAATGGTATGATTTTCAATATCTTCTGCGAGCATGAAAATGTCTACCAGCATATTGATCAGGTCTCGTTGGCGATTGTCGTCAGGAATGTATTTCATCAGCAGGTTGGTGAAATCCTGCAGCTTGTCTTCAATGTCACTGTGCTGTTTGTCGAAGTTGGTGCCACGGGAGCGGTTTTTGCTCCCATTCTCGCTCAGTTGACGGATGTAGGGGAACACAACATCCTCTTCGTGTTTGAAGTGTTGCATCACCTCTTGTTTGTACTGAGAGTAGAAGTTGGTGATAAGCGTCTTGTATTTTGGAGCCCAGTCTTGCATGATTCTGCTCAGATGGGCCTCAATATGCGGGAAGTTGTAGTCCAGATAGTCTTGGTGAGATGCTTTCAGATAGTTGACGATATCGATGATGGGACAGGAGGTGAGTGTCTCAATGTCTGGGGTGTACTCTTTTTTGGCGTAAACATTGCAAACCAAGAGGAAGAGTGGCGTGGAGATGCCGTTTTCTTCACAAACCTGTCTGATTGTCTTCTCTCCGAAGCCGAGGGAAATTCCCAGTCGGGGGAAGAGGGTGATGAGATTGTTGTGATGTGCTACGGCATCGGCCAGTTTCATGTTGGCATTCACGAAGTTGTAGGTGTCGTCTTTCTTCATTTTTATGTGATAAATAATTCGGTGGCAAAAGTACACTAAAATTCCTTATTTTTTTTATTTTTGCGCTCTTTATTTAATAATGTATATGAAGATGATGAAAAGATTGATTGTCGCTTTCGTAGCGATTTGTGTGAGCTTCTTGACTCTGAGTGCGCAGGAGTCCCCTGTGAAATGGACTTATACTACCACCAAGATCAATGATTCGGTGGCTGAGTTACAATTTAAGGCCACTATACAGCCCAACTGGCACCTTTACGCCCAGAAACCCGGGCAGGGTCAGATCGAGAATCCGTTGGTGTTCAACTTCACGGCATCGCCCAAATACGAGCGCATGGGCAAAGTGGCCGAGCCGACCCCGCAGAGCGACTATGACGACCTTCTGGACGCCCACTCCAACTTTTACTCTAAGCAAGTAACATTCAAACAGCGCGTAAAGGTCAAAGACGACCAACCGTTCCAGATCAAGGGAACCCTGTCGGGTCAGGCCTGCATCGATGGTCGCTGCACGCCCGTGGAGGAGAAGTTTTCCTTTGAGCTGAAGGACTTCCATCCTGCCGTGGCGACTACCGCCGAAGTGGAAGAGCCCGTGGAGGATACGGCCACTGCCACCATCGCCCCCGCTCCAGAAAATCCGCAACCGGCCCAGGCCGAGCCCGAAAAGGAGGAGACTCTGTGGGGCTATTTCTTGGCTGCCGTGCTGGGTGGTCTGGTTGGCCTGCTGATGCCCTGCGTCTTCCCGATGATTCCGATGACGGTCTCGTTCTTCTCAAAGGAGGGACACAAAGGCAAACGCGACGCCCTGCTGTACGGTCTGTTTATCGTTCTCATATTCATTATCTTCGGATTGATATTGTCTGCTATCTTTGGTGCAGACCTGGGCAACATCATGAGTACGCACTGGATTCCCAACCTGCTCTTTGCCGTCATCTTCCTGATTTTTGCGTTCTCCCTGCTCGGCTATTTTGAGATCACGCTGCCGAGCTCGTGGGTCAACGGCTCCGCCAAGCGCCAACGCCAGGGCGGTATCGCCGGCATCTTCTTCATGGCATTGACCTTGGTGCTGGTCTCCTTCTCCTGCACGCTGCCCATCGCGGGAGCTGTGGCGCTGAATGCTGCCGGCGGCTCGTTCCTGAAGCCGATCATCGGCATGTTGGGCTTCTCGTTAGGTATCGCTGTGCCGTTCACCATCTTTGCTCTCTTCCCGGGCCTGCTCA
Source organism: Bacteroidales bacterium (assembly GCA_017650305.1). Classification (GTDB taxonomy): domain Bacteria; phylum Bacteroidota; class Bacteroidia; order Bacteroidales; family WCHB1-69; genus F23-D06. Next base: position 45,564 of record JAGCFD010000063.1, read on the forward strand.
AGAAACTGCCCAAGTCGGGTGGCTGGATGAACACCCTCAAGGTGATTCTCGCCTTCGTGGAGCTCGCATTCGCCCTGAAGTTCATCAACGTGCCCGACCAGACCTACCACTGGGGCATCCTCGACCGCGAGGTCTATCTGGCCTTTTGGATCGTGATCTTCTCCCTGTTAGGTCTCTACCTGATGGGCAAAATCCGCTTCCCGCTCGATGACGAATATCCCGTCCAAAAGAGCTGGTTCCGTTTCACGCTCACCATCTTCGTCTTCACTTTTGTCGTCTATATGATCCCCGGCATGTTCGGCGCTCCGCTGAAGGCCATCTCCGGCTGGCTGCCGCCGATGACGACCCAGGACTTTGACATCTCCAACATCGTGCGCTCCGAAATGGCGGCGAATGGCGGCGGTCAGGGCAGCACCTACCAAATGGATGAGGATCCGCTATACGCCGACAAACTCCATATCCCCTTCGGCATCAAGGGCTACTTCGACTACGACCAGGCCCTGCGCGTGGCCAAGAAAGAGGGCAAGCCCGTGTTCCTCGACTTCACCGGCCACGGCTGCACCAACTGCCGTAACGTGGAGAATGCCGTCTGGATCGATCCCGAGGTGCGCCGCATCTTCGCCGAGGAGGTGATCGTGTGCACGCTCTACGCCGATGACAAGATTATTAAACTGCCTGATAATGAAAAAGGCAAGCTGAAAGATGCCGATGGCGACCCCATCACCATGCTGGGCGCCAAGAATCGCTATATTGAGCAGACTTTCTATCACGAGAACTCCCAACCCTGCTATTTTGTGGTAGATCCGGACGGCAAGGTCCTCTCAGGGCCTACCTATTATGAGCGCGACAAGGATAAATATATTGAGTTCCTTCGCGCCGGCATCGACAAGTTCCTGAAATAATCACCCTAAATCTGCCAATACTTGATGAAGTGGTATAAGATTTTGCTATACAGTATCTTGGGCGGTCTGCTGTTGGGAACGGCGTGGTATCCCCATGGTTTCCCGTTTCTGATATTCTTTGGATTCATCCCCTTTGTCTTCGTCAGCGATAAACTGTTGGAGAAGGGCAGCAAGGTGGCCTTTTGGAAGGGATTCATCTTTTCTTATCTCGGCTTTGTGGCTTGGAATGCCCTCACCACCTATTGGGTCTCCTACGTTAGTGTGCCTGCCGGACTTTTCGCGGTCTTTGTGAATGCACTGCTGATGTCGCTGGTTTTTGCTCTGTGGCATGCCTGTCGCAAGAGGGTTCGTCAACAGTGGGTGCATCCCATCATGTTTGCCGCCTTCTGGATCTCCTTTGAATATCTGCATCTGAACTGGGAGCTGACATGGCCTTGGCTCAATGTAGGCAATGTGTTTGCCGTGTGCCCACAGATGGTGCAATGGTATTCGGTGACCGGTGCGCTGGGCGGCACTCTTTGGGTGATTGTTGTCAATTTTTTGCTCTACTACCTGATCAAAGCTGTAGTTGCAAAGAATAGAAAAAAAATATGGTCTTTTGCCGTCTCCTCATTCCTCTTGTTGTTTCTCCCAATGCTGATTTCCGGAATCCAGTATAAAAGTTGCCTGAAGCATATCGACACCAGCACGCCTGTCTCTGTGGTGGTGGTGCAGCCCAACACCGACAATTTTGAGGAGGAGTTTGTGATGACTAATCTGCAGCATGCGCAAAGAGTAGATTCTCTTATTGCCCCATTGCTCTCTGACGGCACAAATCTGGTGCTCTGTCCGGAGGATGTGTTCCCGCATACGGTCTCTCTGCAGTCGATGGTGACCAATCAGCTGCCGCCATCGCCCTCTGCATACGGCTGTTTCTTATGGATGGACAGCCTGATGAAGGTCTATCCGCGGTTGAACTTCTTATTAGGGGTTTCCACTTTTGAGATTTTGGATCATCCTACCAAAACTTCAACAAAAATAGGAATGAATGCCTACGGACAGCACTATAATACGGCCATGTGCTTCAATAAAGAGGGATATAATGGTCATTACCATAAATGTCGTTTGGTTCCAGGTTCTGAGGCGTTTCCGTATAAGCAGATTTTTGGCTTTTTGGCTGACTTGATGGTGGAACTGGGAGGTTATAACGGCACATTGGGCAAAGATACGGCTCAGAAAGTCTTCACCATCGAGGTGGAAGGCAAGCCGCTGAAGGTGGGTACTGCCATCTGCTATGAGTCTGTCTATGGCGATTTGGTTCGCAAATTTGTCAAGAACGGTGCCCAATTGCTGACAGTCATCACTAACGACTCTTGGTGGGGCGATAGTCCAGGCCATTTCCAGCACTATGAGATGTCGCGATTGCGCGCAGTGGAAAACCGCCGCTATGTGGTGCGCTCCGCCAACGGAGGCAACTCAGCTGTGATATCTCCGACCGGTGATGCGCTCATCATTACGGATTACAATACCAGAACTGCCTTGAAGACGGTGGTCGGTGCGCAGAATCACATTACTTTCTATACCAAGCATGGAGATTATATCGCTGTGATTGCCGTTTTTGCCATGGCCCTTTGTCTTCTCTGGACTTTGATAAGTGTTGTGACGAATATTATCACCAAAAGAAGTTCCTAATCAATTATTCTCATGAAAAGATTTCTGCTACCCATAGCGATTGTAGTGCTCCTTATCGTATCTCTGCCTTCATGGTTGGAGGCTGCACCAGTAGACACTGCTGTCGCGAAACAGGTGGCTATTAATTTTTTTCATAGCAAGTCCTCGGCTCAACCTTCTGTAACCCCGACATTGGTATATGTGGCTCGAGAGCAGGTGGGCACCACCAAAGGTTATAACCCGAGCATATATATATATAATGTAGGCAATGGCTTTGTGATTCTGTCGGCCGATGACCGCGTGAAACCGGTGTTGGCATACTCTACTGAGTCCAATTTTGACACTGCCAATATGCCAGATGCTTTGCGGGAGTGGATGGAAGATACGCGTCAGCAGATAAAGAGCGTCTTTCTTCATGGTACGAATCAAGGAACTCGCAATCAGGCTCTTTGGCAGGATCTTTATGAAAATACCTCGCAACAAGACCGTGGAATAGTAAGGGGGCCATTGTTGTCTACCCAATGGGATCAGAATGCCTATTATAATAATTTATGTCCTGTTGACGCAACAGGCCCTAACGGACACACCTATGCGGGATGTGTGGCTACCATGATGGCCCAAGTGCTTCGATATTGGCAGTATCCGACTGCAGGCTTCGGGAGCAAGTTCTACAACATTATGACCTACGGGACTCAGTATGTCAATTTTGCAAATGCCCATTACAATTATTCCTTAATGCCAAACTCGTTGACAGCTTATTCTCCGTCAAACCAAATCAATGAGGTGGCAAAGCTGATCTATCACTGCGCTGTGAGTGTATCCATGCAATTTGGTACCAGCGGAAGTTCTGCTTATATAGAACATGTCAATGCTGCTTTGCAGAACTATTTCGGGTATCTAGGTGGAACGTATCATAATCGGGATAATTATAATGATGCTTCCTGGATTGCTCTGTTGAAGTCGGAGTTAAACCTCTTGCGCCCTATCATGTACAGCGGTAGAGGATCCTATGGAGGTCATGCATTCTTGTGCGATGGGTATGATAGCGATGACCTGTTTCACATGAATTGGGGATGGGGCGGATTTGACAACGGTTTTTACAATCTCAACAATCTGAATACAACCATTTATGACTTTAACTCTGACCATACTGTTTTGATTGGGATCCATGCTGATACCCCCATGTTGATGAAAGACGTGGATTCATTCCAGTTTTTCACTCGTTCGGGAACGCAAAGCTATGCTAAAGAGGTAAATGTTCATACCCACATGGTTACGGATTCAATTCAGATATATGCCGAAGGAAACTTTCTTGTAGGTAGAGACTCGGTCAATATGTCTCATTCAGTGAAGCTCAATCCTGAAGGTCAGATATTTTATGTGCGGTATGCCCCAGCGTTGTCAGATAACCCTGTGACCGAAAATGGTCGGATCCTCTTGTCTGCTAATGCCAACACGCTATTGGATAGCATCCAGTTGAGTGGATCCTCCTACGTGGTTCACTGTCCTCCCCCTCAGGCTTTACATCTTTCTCAAGAGGGTGATGTGGTGAATATACAATGGGACGAACCTGATGCCCCTGTGTCTTCATACCACATTTCCAAAGACTCCATCCCTTCAATGTCAACAATTTCATTTGGAAATACCGGTGGTCTGTCGATGGAATGTGTTCAACGATTTATGACCTCCGATATAGCTGCTTATCATCAAAAACTGTTGACGAAGATCTCTTTCAAGCCAATGGAAGGAGCTGATGGCTATACCTTGCGAGTATATCAGGGTGGTAGTTGCACTATAGGAAGTTCTACCTCTGCAACGTTAGATCCCGGGACGCTGGTGTATAGTCAGGAGGTCGGCACGGCTGGCTTGAATATGAATGGACTGAGCACGGTTGCTTTGGACACGGCGGTGATTGTGGATGCTAGTCAAGAACTTTGGGTCGGTGTGATCTACAAGTATCTCAATGGTCAGAATGCTTTCACTCCTGTGGCATATCCTGGGATGCAAATACCTGGAGAAAATGATATTATAGGTTATCATTATGCTAATTCCACCACGACTAATTGGCGCTTGATTAGCTCTTTTGGCTTGAGTTTGAACAATGTGATGATCGTTGCTTTAGAGGATGCTCCTACAACAGTGGGGGGATATACTGTAAAGAGAGATGATATTCAGATTGCGCAGACGAGCACCCCAGGCTATCAAGATATTGTAACGTCGCCCGGCCAGTATACTTATCAGGTGATTACAAGTTGGGATAATGGCTGTGACGTAGTGTCCACCGGTGAAATCAATGTCGAAGTGCCAGTTACATACATGGATACTATGGTCTGCCCTGAATCAATGCCTTTGTCGTGGCATGGGGTCACTTTTAATGCGGCCGATACTCAAATAGTGACATTGAGTACGGTACATGGGGCTGATAGTATCTTAGTTTTGCGTGTGGAGGTATTAAATACAGAAGTATCACATGTTGTTGCTACCGCTTGCGGCTCATACATCTGGCACGCTCACACATACACCTCGTCAGGCGATTACACCGACACATTGGTGAGCGCCCACGGCTGTGACAGCATCGTCACGCTGCACCTCACCGTCAACCACGCCACCCACGGCGACACCACTGCCGTGGCCTGCGAGTCGTTCATGTGGCACGGCCAGACCTACACCGAAACACCTCAAGTTGCCCCGACCCACACCATCGCCGGCGGCAATCACAACGGCTGCGACAGCATTGTGACCCTTCACCTCACGATCAACCACGCCACCCATGGCGACACCACCGCGGTGGCCTGCGAGTCGTTCACGTGGCACGGCCAGACCTACACCGAGACGCCCCAGACAAA
>JAGCFD010000064.1 GCA_017650305.1 Bacteroidales bacterium
AAAAAAGAATGCTTCAACAAAGGTGAAATACAGTAATACATCTTACACTATTTTCCCACTATGACAGCTGACCAATTACAGGAAATTATCTTGTGCGGTGAAACTAGCACTGTGCAGTTCAAACGGCAATTTACTTCCAACAAACAAATTGCCGAAGAATTGGTCGCTTTCTCCAACAGCAAAGGAGGTGTTCTTTTATTTGGAATTGATGACAAAACTGCACAAATAATCGGATTGTCATTCGAGCAGATTCAGCAGTTGTCACATGTTATCAGCACATTAGCAAATGACCAGATACGCCCTGTTATCTATGTGCAGACAGAAGTAGTGAAGATTCAAGAAAAGCATGTATTGGCAGTTGCTGTCCAAGAAGGGATTAATAAGCCCTATAAGGATCTGACAGGGCAAATTTGGATTAAACAGGGTTCTGATAAGCGAAGAATCACGGAAAATGCAGAACTATTAGGGCTCTTCCAACAATCTCAACAATATTTTCCAGAATTACAAGGGGTGCCTGACACGTCTCTAAAAGACATTGACACTCAGGCGTTAGACCGATTCTTCAATAGAACATATGGGAGACCGGTCGATGCCATTGATGTTCCCAAAGACCGGCTTTTGCGAAATCTTCATATCATCAATACTAATGGAGAATTAACTTTAGCGGGATTACTGTTTTTCGGACGGGAACCTCAGATGTTCGTGCCTCAATTTGTGATTAAGGCTGTCTCCTTTTATGGAAATTCCATTGGGGGAACACAATATCGGGATAGCAAAGACATAGACGGCACGATTCCAGAGATGTTCGAGCAAGGTATGTCTTTCCTCAAATCAAATTTGCATAGTCTGCAAAACGGACAGAATTTCAACTCCATTGGCATTTTGGAGATTTCTGAGATAGCGTTAGAAGAAATATTGCAAAATGCATTGGTTCACCGAGATTATTTATGGCCTGCAGCCATTCGTTTGCTTATATTTGAAGACAGGGTTGAAATCATCAGTCCAGGTTGCTTGGGTGGCCACTTGACGGTGGAAGACATTAAAGCGGGCGCAACATATCAACGAAATCCTCTAATTGCGGAATTTTGTAGAAAAACGATGATTTTCAGGGGTTTGGGATCTGGGATAATTCGTGCCTTGAACGAGGGGGCAAAGATGTCGTTTGTGGATAACGAATCGGCGAACCAGTTCTCTGTGGTTATCCAACGCCAGAACACCACACAAGTAAGCGCAAACACCACACAAGTAACCACACAAGTAACCACACAAGTAACGGATAATAAAATACCCTCCCAACAATTGCTCTCGAACTTAAGTTCAACGCTTCAAAAAATGATTAAGGTTATGGATGGTGAATGTTCCAGGGTTGAGCTAATGAAGATACTGCAATTGAACAATTACAGACATTTTAACCAAAATATTCTTAACAAAGCCTTACGACTTACTCTCATTGAGAAAACCCAGCCTCAATCCCCGAACAGCCCCACCCAGAAATACCGGCTGACCGAAAAAGGCCTGCAACTCCAAGAATATCTACGAACCAATCCCTAATATTATGCTTTCCGTCATCATTTGCACCTACAACCGCGACAAGTACATTTATAATGTGTTGAAAAGTCTGGCTGAAAACACCTTGTCGCCCGAACAGTACGAAATAGTGCTTGTGGATAACAACTGCACGGACAACACGCAAAGCGAGTGTGCGAGATTTGAACACGACTTCCCCTCTGTCACCTTCCGCAGCTTTGTGGAAACAAACCAGGGGCTCTCCCACGCCCGCAACCGCGGCATAAAGGAAAGTAATGGCGACATTTTGGTGTATGTGGATGATGATGCCCTCGTCAATAAGGAATATCTGCAGACTTATGCCGATTTTTTCCAGCAGCACCCGGAAATCGAGGCGGCCGGCGGACCTATCATCCCGAAATACGAAACAGAGGAGCCTGTTTGGATGTCGCATTTTACAAAAGCTCTGATTACAGGATACAAGTATCTGGGTGACAAAGAGAAAGAGTTCCCAAAGAACGATTATCCCGGAGGCGGCAATGCTGCGTACAGGTCTTCTGTTTTCGAGAGAGTGGGGTTGTTCAATGTGGAACTGGGCCGCAAAGGCGACAGCCTGGTTGGCGCAGAAGAAAAGGACATTTTCGACAAGATGACCACGCATGGAATGCGTTTCTACTATCTGCCGACAGCCATTCTTTATCACCTTATCCCCGAGAAGAAGCTCAGCAAGGACTATTTTGATCGCCTGACGTACTCCATTGGTAAGAGCGAGCGCATGCGCACGCTGAATATCGGGAAGGGGAAATATGTGAAGCGGCTCGTGTCAGAGGCAATCAAGTGGGCGGCCTCCATGGTGCTGTGCATCGGACACACGCTCGCTGGTGCCCCCAAGCGCGGCTGGAAGCTAATCCAGTTCCGGTGGAATGTGACCAAGGGGTTAGTAGGGAGGTGATCCTTTCTTTTCACAAAAATACTAATAACACTTTATATTTTTTTCAAACACATTTGAAAAAAATGTATTTTTGCATCGTTTTTTCAAATAGGAAGAAATGATAGAGCAAATACGGAAATTTAACCTTTGGGATGGCAACCCTCAGGATACAGGTTTTTTACGGAAAACTTATACGGAACGAACACTTGCTGTTGCCGATAACAGTTTGGTGAAAGTTCTTGTTGGACAAAGACGTGCCGGTAAAAGCTATGTGCTTCGCCAGGTGGCGCACCATTTAATGGAACGGGGAATTGCATCGGAGAACATCTTGTATGTCAACAAGGAGTATATGGAATATGATGACATACGATCGGCCGATGACTTGCAGCAACTCTACATCGAATATCGTCAGACCTTTTCCCCGCAAGGGAAAGTTTGGTTGTTTTTAGATGAAATTCAACTCATTGATGCTTGGGAACACTTCGTCAACTCTCATGCGCAAGATTTCGCAGAACCAGTTGAACTGTTTATCAGTGGGTCGAATTCCGACCTGTTGTCAGGTGAATTGTCATCTCTTCTTTCAGGAAGGTATGTGGATTTTGAAATTCTCCCCTACAGTTTTAACGAATATACCGATCTGCACCATCTTCTCTCTTCGCGCGAGAACTATCTGCGTTTTCTGCAAGGCGGAGCCCTCCCGGAACTTTCCCATTTGCAATCAGAAGAGACACGCAGGCACTATGTTTCCTCTCTCAAGGACACAATATTGCTTCGTGATATCGTGCGTAGATATAATGTAAAGGACACCCAACTTTTAGAGGACGTGTTTCGTTATTTGGTCAACAATGCTTCTCGGATGGTTTCCATACAGAATATTGTCAACTATTTCAAGTCGGTTGGACGCAAAACCAACTATGAAACCATTTCTTCTTATATATCCTACCTTTGTAAAGCCTTTCTTCTTCATAAAGCAGATAGGTATCAGATAGCGGGCAAAGAACTGCTTAACGGCAATTGCAAATACTATAGCAACGATCTCGCCTACTACAATTACCTATACAAAGGATTTGCTTACGGAATGGGGAGTTTGTTGGAAAATGCCGTTTACTTGGACCTGTATCGTAACGGCTGGGAAGTTTATGTAGGGGTGCAAGGTCATACGGAAGTGGATTTTGTGGCTTTGCGTGACGGACAGAAAATCTATATACAGGTTTGTTGGCAAATGGCGCAACAAGAGCAGACGGCTGAACGAGAATATGCGCCGTTGCTATCTATTAAGGATCAATATCGGAAATATGTGGTCACATTGGATGAAATCCGCTTCCCGAACAACAATGGGGTGGAGCATCTGTTCCCATGGGAACTAAGTGGGATCATCCAATAATTATTGCCTATTTTGACATTGAAAGAGACAAATATCGTTATCTTTATAGATTATGGAAAAAATTAAAATAGTTATTTGGGATTTAGACGATACTTTCTGGAAAGGCACTCTCTCAGAAGGACCTGTGGAACTTATTCAGGAAAATATCGCGATTGTCAAAGAATTGGTGGATAGGGGTATCATGAGCTCCATCGTTTCCAAGAATGATTTCGATAAGGCAAAGAAACAATTGGAAGACTTTGGTGTGTGGGATTTGTTCATATTTCCCAAAATCTCCTGGAATCCAAAGGGAGAAATCGTCAAACAACTGCTGGAACAATGTAAGCTGCGTGCGGACAACACCTTATTTGTTGACGACAACTCATCGAATCTGCAAGAAGTCAAATACTATAATCCCGCCATCAATGTCATGGAAACTTCCCAATTCGGCATGCGTTGGTTGGCAGATGAGGCTTTTAAGGGCAAAAATGACGCTTCCCATAGCCGTCTGGAACAGTACAAAATACTGGAACAGCGCGCCACCGAGGAGACCAAATACAGTTCCAACATCGACTTCCTGAAGGACTCTAATATCACAGTTGCTATAGAAAAGGACTGCTCAAACCACACAGACCGCATTGTGGAACTGATTCAGCGTACAAACCAACTGAATTTCACAAAAATCCGTTTGTCCAAGGAAGAATTTGAGGCTTTGATAGCGGACGACAGCGTGGAGTGCCGTTACATCAAGGTAAACGATAAATTTGGCGATTATGGAATTGTGGGTTTCTACGCGCTGTCGAAAGAGGGATTGACCCACTTTCTGTTTTCTTGTAGAATTTTGGGGTTGGGTGTGGAAAACTACATTTTCAACAAACTGGGATGTCCGGCCGTCCGTGTGGTTGGGGAGGTAGCATCCGAACTGAAGCCTATGGAGGTGTCCTGGGTGTCGGAGGGAATCGTCAACCAACAGGTCAAAACCTCAAAGAAACCTTCCATTTTGATGATAGGAGGTTGCGACTTGCAACAAACCGACTTCTACCTATCTGGAAGCTATCATGTTGACAGAGAGTTCGCAACCGTGGTGAACGGAGTTGAAATCCGCACCTCGGACACCATGCAGTTGGTAAATGCCTTGAAATTGGCCGAATCCGAAAAGGATGAGTTGTGCCGCAATCTCTTATGCTACAACCGTGACATCACATTCTCCACTCGGATTTTTGACAAGGAAGGACACGATGTGATAATCTTCAGCGTGGTAGATGACTATATACGTGGAGTGTTCAGGCATAAGACAAAGGGGTACTGCATCACATTGTTCGGATATTTCGACTGGATTGCCGGTCAGACCTCCTTGCTAAACGAGAGCAGTTTTTCGTATCTGAATGAGCATTTCAATTATGAGGGTCCAGAGAGTGAGTCCCTCTTTGAGGAGAACCTGCGTTTCATTTTAGACAAAGTGTTTGCAGCCAACCGCAATACCATGGTATTGCTGATCAACGGTAATGAGATAGATGTTTCCGACTGGATCGGCGAAGAACGTTGTCGGCGGAATGTGACTATGAACCGAGTGGTTGACAGGGTTGTGAAGGATTACGACCGCGTCCAACTCGTGGACATGCGAACAGTTGTCAAAGATAAGGCTGACTTCTCCAAACAGGATAACCGCCATTATACGCGGGAGGTGTACTACAGAATGTCGCAGGAAATCATACGAATCTTGAAAGAAACCACCGGTTTTTCAAAAATGAGGACAAACGACAATTTCTGGGTGAGTTTGAAAAACTTTCAAAAAAAGATTCGTGATAAGATTAGCAAGACTTTTTTCTCGAAAACGAATTAGTCTTCCCAAGGCCCCCAGTAGTGCTCGACAAATCTTCTTTGTTCTGGTGTGACTTCGGTGGAGATTGTTGAGAACATTTGCTTGCATTCTGCCCTGGCCTTATCTTTGGAATCGTCTATTTTGTCAATATCTTGGAGTGTAATATCTATATGCTGGTCAAAGTAATAAACAGGTGTATTCATGCATGTCGCATAACCGATACAATTGCTTAACTCATTTGTTACTACTAAATCAGCAAGTTCCATTAAATCTTTTTGTCTTGACATGAATTTTGGGTCGTGTCGATGTCCGTTGCATACAACCACATACCCCTTGGATTCATAAAAATCAACTTCAGCTTGTTTATCCAACAAGTCTTTCCAGTACATGCAGATAAAGACATTGTCAAAATGTTTTTTTTCATTTTCTATAAAATCAACGAGAGCTTGCGCTTCATAATGTGTTGACACTTCAAAGAATGAATGTGCAGGGAAGACTAACATTATTTTGCCATACTTTTGTTTGATTTTTTTCCGGTGGGATTCATCGTAGAAATAATCAGCACCTTTTATGTATGGTCCCACAGTGAGAACACATCTGTCTGTTAGATTCTTTTCTTGCAAATATTTGTCTAAGACATGTTTCCTAAATTCGCTAAAAGTATATATGCGGCGAATCCCTTTTCTGTTAATGTATCCTAAATATTCAGCGGATTCAGTTGTTTGAAAAAAACTTAGGCCGTGCTCAAGATATTCTCTAATAAAATTGAAACGACTTCCCTTGAGTTTGGCTACGGCTTTCCAATTACCGTAATTAATGACACTGGCAAATCCATAAGGGGCCTTATGGTTGGGATGGACGAGTCTTTTGTAGTTAAAATAGTCAATTTTTCTAACCTTGTTTTTGTAGTAGAAAAAATTAAGCGATGTTGCCAAAAATTTAAAAAAAAGTCCTATAGTTTTCATTCTTGTAGTTTCTCAACAATTTGATTACAGATACATGTCTGTTCATTGTTTATGTTACATATTCTCCAATATCCATTCCACAAATTCTCTAACAGCTCCTTCACCGCCTTTTTCTGTACTAACAAAATCTGCAATCTTGCGTACTTGCTTTGCTGCGTTTGTCGGACAGCCCACCAGTCCACCTTTCTCTTTAACTGGAATCATGCATTGCAAGTCCAAAAGGTCATCACCAATATATGCGACATGGGAAAGGTCATATAGTGTCTTGTTGCGTGAAGAATATTCAGCCAAAATGTCAATCAACCTCTCGAATTTTCCATGTACATTCTGATGGCATTCGGAAATGTCTAACTCTTTACAGCGGTTTTCCACGATTCTACTGTTGCGGGCAGTGATAATCACAGGAACGATGCCGTGTGGAGGCAGTAGGCATTTTATGGCATAGCCATCTTTAATGTCAAATGCCTTAAAGCACTCCCCGTCATTTCCCATATATATTTTTCCGTCGGTCAAAGTGCCATCCACATCCATTACGAGAAACTTGATCATCTTCATTTAGAAATTAAGCAGTGATAAAACCTTCTTTTCAAGCTCTTCTTCAAGCTTTGGCATAATCAGTCCTGTTTCCCATTTGATTTTTGGGATTAGCAGTGTGTTCGGATTTATGAACATATTGATGAGGCATGGTTCGTTGTCGGTGAACCATGAGCTATAGTCCTTTAACTCTCGATAAGACGGGATGTTAATGCCTCGCATACCATAGGCTGACGCAATCTTCGCGAAATCGGGCACAGTGTAACCACTGCCAGCCGTTGTCTGAGCATAGCGGTCATGGTATGAACCGTGTTGGATCTCACTGATTTTCCCCAAAACTTTATTGTTGATGACAATGATCTTGATGGGCAGTTGTTCGCGCACTACGGTTTCCAATTCCTGAATGTTCATCTGAAGTCCGCCATCGCCTGTAATGCAATAGACGACACCATTACCTTGCGATATGGAAGCACCGATGGCGTATGGCAGTCCACAGCCCATAGACCCATAACCGCCACCTATCATGATGCGCCCTTCTAGACCCTTCAAGGCTAGCGACTGGGCACACCAACATTGATGTTGGCCAATGTCAATAGCCAAAATAGGATTGGCAGGCAACAATTCCGATATGGCCTCGACCGCATCATTGCCTTCAGTATTGTCGTACTTGGCGAGCAACTCTTTAACAGCAAGGCAACGTTTCTTCCATTCGGTATAATCTGGAAGATCTTTTTCCATCAAAGATGCCATAAAGTCTTTAGCATCCATCAGATGTTTCTCTTCGTCATCCTTCACATTTCGGCTAAGCTCGGCCTGATCTATATCGGTACGGACTAACTTTGCCTTTGGTGCAAACCATTCTTTTTTGTGCCCTATTTGACGGAGCCCCAAGCGAGCGCCAACAGAAATGACGAGATCACTCTCTTCAAGAATCATGTTTGCCCATCGGTTACCGTATGTGCCAATCATTCCTATACGCAAGTCATCCTGAGCAATGTCAACGGCATTCATTGTGGTCAGCACGGGGATGTTGGTTTTCCGTGCATACTCTACAACCAAGGATGTGGCACCAGCAGCTCGCACACCATTTCCAACCAAAAGTATGGGTTTCTTATACTTGCTGTAGTTCATAATTCCACCTCCATCTTTTGAATGTTATAGGGTAAATCAATTACAACTCCACCTTTACGTCCTAACATGGCCATATTGTACGCCCGAGACACAATTTCTGGAAAATCGATCGTACTTAATGGTGTGACAGACAGTTTAGTGATATGTCTGGTCATGGAAACAATATCCATCTCTTGAAATCCGTTTTGACGGATCCCGGAAAACCCCTTCTTTTCATTGGTGGGGACATTGCCACAAATACCCATGATTGGGATTCCATCAAACCAGGCATCTGCCAAACCGCCAAAGGCATTAACGGCGCCGGGTCCAGAAGTCGTGAAATACACACCCAATTTTCCACTTATACGGGCATATCCGTTAGCTGCGAATGAGCATCCCTGCTCATTGTAACAGACATGCACTTTGATTTCAGGTCTGTCATATAAGGCATCTTGAAACGGTACGATATAGCCGCCCGCAAACCCGAAAACATCAGTCACGCCGTGTTTGATTAAAAAGTCAACTAAATACTCTGAACAATTCATATCTTATTCTTTCCGATTTTTATATTTCTCAAAACACATATCCAACTGGGAAAAGTCTGTCTTGGAATATCCTGCCCCATACCTGGTGCGCTGCTGGGGCGTCAATATTTCTATCACATTGAAAATATCTGTGATTGAAGCATCTGTGGTCTGTTTCAAATGGTTAACATTGTCAACGTGGGAATGCTTTGTACCACAGATAAACATTGGAAGATCATACCCCCAATGGACATGATCAAGTATTGGAACAATAAACTTGTCAATAGTCTCAAGCAGTACCTGAACATTATAGTTGGTCCCACAATGTTTGTTCAAATAATCCGCAAGCAACTCTGTTTTGGCATTGCCAGCCCCTCTTCCCATTCCGAATAAAGATCCGTCTATACAGATTTCACGCTCTGTTTCTTGGGCAAGTTCAACCATACGTTCTGCCAAAGCACAGGAAAGGCCGAGATTATCATGAGAATGAAGTCCAATCATTATGTCCTTGTCTAACAAACTGTCAAACTGCCGGAAAATCGTTTCCAGATCTGTCATATACATTGCGCCAAATGTATCTACAATCGAAAAAGCGGCGGGTTTCACCTCATTCACCTTTTCAATCAGTTTGGCGCGCTCTTCCATAGTATAGTTGATGCTATCCATCGGATTGAATTGAACACAGTATCCTTTCTCTTTTGCCGCTTTGCAAAACGCCAACGAATCTACAATTTCGTGTTTGGCGAAGGAAATACGTAACCATTTGAAAGATTTACCATCACACTCGTCAAGTTCTTCCGCACTATAACGGCTGTTGTCGCAAAAGCCGAGATAGGTTGTTCTCTTGGATTCTTTTGGCAAGTATTTGATCACATCTTTTGAATTGTGATAGACTAGTGTTTCGCCATTGACTTTGCTCTGAAGGAAACCTGTCTCCATGAAGTCAATCCCGGCATCCACAAGTCCTTGAAAGATACCCGTAATGAATTCTGGATCTGAATTCTTATCCAGAAGATATCCACCGTCCCTGATGGTGCAATCCACTATGTGTACTTTTGCCCTCATACTTTCTATTATTGATTGTTTTTCTCTTTTCTGATTCTATAAATGGCATCACAAATTGCAAAATCTTCAGGATAGTCAATGTCCATTGCTTCGATTTTGCCCACTTCACAAATGAAAGGTTTCACACCAACCCTTCTGTTGTATTTCAAGAACGATTGTTTTGTGAAGACATAAGCGATTGATGTTTCCGCAAAAACATCGGGAAGATCCTGTGTCCTCGGGAAATGGTCGGGGTCAAAATTGATGGGTCGGTCATCTTTCCATAAAAACACCTTGATGTTTTCAGCACAGAAGGCGCTATCATATTCGCCAGAAGTCACTTTCATTATACATTTGTTGATTGTGGCAACTTCTGCAAACGGTGAAGTTGTATGCGTGTTCACATACACATCAGCTTCTACTGTTTTCATGAACTCACGAATAATGTCATTTGCATTTTTGTCATCTCCATCCAGTTCAACAGGCCTTTTCAAGAATTTCACACCTGGAAGAACGTACGGTTTCACAGTCTCATCCGAACAGTAGATATACGTTTCGTCGATAAGTTCAGAGTCAAGGCATGCTTGCTGGATAAAGGACATGAGCGGAGTACCGTCAAAAAAAGGTTTGATATTTTTTTGAGGTACGCGTTTGCTTCCTAACTTGATAGGAATTAATGCCACTACTTTCATATCTCTAATAATTTTTCATTCCTAAAAATGCGGTCGCACAGAACTGTCTTTCATTGGCACGACTGCGGCGGCAAAGATACAACTTTTCCCGCTCACTGGCACCGCAACCAAATTTCCAAAAACTTGTCGTAAACTTGATAGATTCTTTTCGTGCGTGTTGTTAAATTATTGTACGACAAGGTGTTGGTCACATGTTTTGCCGAACTGGAAGACGGAAGACCGTGATGTTTGACAAAAAGAAACAATTTTTTCCATAAAATGGAAATCATAAAATGACAAAAAATATTGAATGCTTACCGCACCACCGTCACACTTGTGTTCGCATGCTGCCGCTTCTTTCCAGAGGTGGCGCAGTAGTAGTCGATGGCGCAGTAGAAGACCCCGTCGGAGACGCCTTCGGCATCCCAACTGAGCGAGTCGCTGCTCTCCTGGATATAAACCCGCCTGCCCCAGCGGTTGAAAATCTCCATCTTCAGGCTGAGAAAATCGCCCTCTAATTGTGGAATGAAGGCATCGTTAATGCCGTCGCCGTTGGGTGTGATGACGTTCGGCAGGGTGATGGTGCACGGCCGTCCGTCAAAGCGGAAGTGGTTGTCGGTGGTGTCGCACTCGGTCTGCAAGCCGCCATATTGCGCCGTGCCTTGCCCGTTGTCGTTCACTACTAAGTTCAAAGGGTAGGGGTTGTTAAAATTTTTGAGCCTGTTCAGGTCGTAAGCCAGCTGAAGGGTTGCGCATTCGCCCGGTTGAAGACTCTGAGGAAACTCATCCGTTTGGACACATTCGCCCAAGTGTGTATAGAGTGAAATGTACAAAGGCGCGGCAAAGGCGACTGTACCTGTATTGCAGACCGTGAGATCAAAGGTCATCACATCGCCTTCAACAGTCATCTGGGGTTGGTCGTTGATTATTACGTTGGCCAATGGAATGAACGGTCGCCCATATTGGTCAAGGGTGGTGGCCTGCTGGAGGAAGTTGTTGAAAGGCCGGCGTACGATGCCTTGCGGATCGGTGAATGCCGTGGCATTGTCAAACAGGGGCACAGGGATGGTGAGGTCCTTGTTGACGTTCGTCACATTGTACATGTATTGGTTCCAAACGGGTCTTGCAGGTGCCCAGGGGTGTATGCCTCCGATGACCCAAAGCTGCCCTCCTACCCAGCCAAGCCCACTGCCCACCTTGCCGCACGTTACAATCTCCGCTGCGCCATCGCCGTTTACATCCGCTACCACGGGGTATTCTTTCCATGTGCCTGCAAACATGCTCTTAGTGAAAAGGTTATAGAATGGGATGGTATCATTGCCTGTCAGATGGCTCTTTCCACTGCCGTTGATGATGCGGAGGTTGTCCTGGTCCCGATATACAATCTCCATGATATTGTCCTGGTTGAAGTCAAACAGTGTCATGGATGTTTGTCCAGACTCGTCAGCGTGTGTTGCCTGCCATTTACTTTGAAGACCTGTTTGTGGGTTGAATTTCATTGCTGTGATGCGGGAATTGCCCACAGGCGATGTGTAGTCAATATAGATAAACTCCAGAAAGCCGTCGCCGTCAATGTCGCCCACCAACGGGTATCCGATGGTCTTGGAGTAGTGGCCGTGGATAAACAGAATGTTGTCATTGACAGGATTGTACGCGTAAATGTAGGCGCTGTCCGTATAGGTGTTGGAGGTGCCATCGATCACCACAAGCACATCCAACTGCCCGTCCATGTCAAAGTCGGCGACGGCCACATTGCCGTCCTGCGGAATCCGGCTCGGGATTGGAATGGTCTTCACTTCCGTCACACTGTTCAAGGAGACAACCGTGCGACTTGTGATGTTGACATGGTAGATGGTATTGCCGCAGATTAGTTCAGGGATGGAATCGCCCAGTACATCAGCGGCAAATGACATGGCACAATTCGCCTGCTCGCTGCTTGAGCCACGCCAGCATCGCCCTTTGTTGCTGTTGATCGGACCAGCGCACAGTTGTTTGAGGGTGGCAGCGTCATAGATTACGTTGCCCACATACAACTCTGGCCATCCATCGTAGTTGAAATCCGCCACGGAGACCACCCCCTCGCACGGCGTATTCACGTCTGAGGTGGCTAACAACTGGCCGTGAATGTCGTAGGAGCGGAGTTTCATGTCGTAACAGTGCAGGACAATTGCCCCCTGCATTCCGCCGTTGCCGTCGGGGTAGCGTACAAGGGCTGTCGGACCGATAAAACCCGCATAAATTCTCTGCGGCACGTTGATAATGCCAATCTGCTGTAAATCAGTGCCCCGGTAGATGCCCACCTGCGTGGTGTAGTGATCGTTGGTGACGGCTTTCCCAGCTACAATTTCCACCATGCCGTCGCCGTCAATATCCCCGACAAGCGGAACGTAATAGCAATGGATGTCGTTGACAAAGTGCAGGACTTGGGCGTCCCAAGGCTGCTGTACGGCATCGGTGGAGCAATCGACAGGAATAATGTTGTCGGGATACTGTACTTGCGCTGAAAGCGATATTCCGCAAAGCCACAGCAGTGTAAGAAGCCCGATATGCTTTGCCATGCCTTTCATAATACGGTAATAGAGCCGGTGAAAACCAAAGGCCTTCCCATCAGGTTGGTACAGTGGATGATGTATTGATATGTCACATTGCGAGGGATTTTGCCCTTGACGCTCCCGTCCCACCGAAATCCTTTGTTGTTGGAATAAAAACAGAGCTCACCCCAACGGTTATAGATATTGATGGTGAAGTCTTCGAACTGTCCTTGGATTTTTTCCGGGATGAAGAACTCGTCATTGAGACCATCGCCATTGGCTGTGATGGCATTGGGGAGGTAAAGATGCAAATCCTGGAGAGCGATTCTCAGAGAGATTTCCACGATACTGTCGCAGCCATAGAGCGAAAGTAGAGACAAGGTGGTGTCCAGACGTTCCAATCCGGAGAGCTCATTGGAGGAGATGTCGAGTCCGTTGTCGTGGTAGCCGCTTTCCTCCAGAATGCTTTCTATGATGTGGAGGTGATAACTTGGGTGAACGCCCAGTTCTAGTACGATGGTGCTGTCGCAATGGCCGACAGGGTAGGTACGGCTGAAGAAGAATCTCCCCTCGGTTTCAGTTTGCGCGGCGGTGATGTCAAAATTGTCGTCCGAATAGGTCTCGCCCATGCAAATGTCAACGTGGATGGTGTCGGTTGGGATATTGCAGGGATAGGTGGAAAAGGCGAAGTAATTGTCGGTAGTGTCGCACTCCTGTTGCTGGCCGCCGCTTTGCGCCACTCCTTGTCCATTGTCGTTGAGCGCCACCATGACGACCAGCAGGTTAGGGTAGGCATTCATCTCATTTTCGGTGAGGTGCAGGGAGAAGGTCATGCAATCGCCTGCAGGCAGTGGGGAGTTGACAGTGACTGTTTGAATGATGGGCCCCTGAAGGCTGTCAGCGTAATAGGTGATGTGGAAGGGTGCGGAAAGAACCTGACTTCCAGTGTTGCAGAATCGGAAAGTGAAGGTGCGTCCATTGTTGTCGAAGGAGGTGCTCGTGTCGGCTGTTGCAGACACGTTGGCCAGCGGCAAGAAGGGTCTGCCGTACTGGTCGAGGGTGGTGGATTGCTGGAGGAAGTTGTTGAAGGGCCGGCGCACCACCCCGTCCGGGTCTGTGAACGCCGTGGCATTGTCGAACAGCGGCGAGGGGATGGTAAGGTCGTTGTTGACGTTCGTCACGTTGTACATATACTGGTTCCAGACGGGCCGTGCCGGTGCCCAAGGGTGAATGCCCCCGATGACCCATAATTGACCGCCAACAAAACCAAGGCCGCTGCCTACCTTCCCGCATGTCACTATCTCCGCCGCGCCGTCACCGTTCACGTCTGCCACCACGGGATACTCTTTCCATGTGCCGGCAGACATGCTCATGGTGTAAAGGTTGTAGAAGGAAATGGTGTCGTTTCCCGTAACATGACTTGTCCCGCTGCCGTTGATGATGCGTAAGTTTGACTCGTCACGATAAACAATCTCCATGATGTTGTCCTGGTTGAAGTCGAACAGTGTCATGGAGGTCTGCCCCGAACCATCGGTGTGGGGAGCTTGCCACTTGGTTTGCAAACCGGTTTGAGGATCGAACTTCATTGCTGTGATGCGGGAATTGCTCACAGGCGTCATGTAGTCTAGATATACAAATTCCAAATATCCGTCCCCATCAATGTCCCCCACCAAAGGATATCCGATGGTCTTGGCCTTGTGACCATGTGTGAACAGTATGTTTTCAGAGACCGGATCGTATGCGTAGATATAGGCGGAATCCATGGTTTCGGAAGAGGTTCCGTCGATAATGACCATCACGTCTAATTGCCCATCAAGGTTGAAGTCGGCGACGGCCACATTGCCGTCCTGCGGAATTCTTGTCGGTATGGTAATGGTCTTCAATTCCGTCACGCTGTTGAGGGAGACGTTGGTGCGACTGACGATGGAAACGTCATATATGGTGTTTCCGCAGATGAGTTCGGGTTTGGAATCGCCGAGCACATCGGAGGCGAAGGACATGGTACAGTGACCTTGTTCAATGTTTGAGTTCCGCCAGCTCCTCCCCATGTTGCCATTGGCGGGACCAGAACAGAGCCTGGTAAGCGTAGCAGCATCATAGACGGCATTGCCAAGGTAAAGGTCTGGCCAGCCGTCACCATTGAAGTCGGTCACAGAGATAACGCCCTCGCAATGAGTGTTCACGTCGGAGATGGCGAGCAAGTTGCCGTTGATGTCGTATGAACGCAGTTTCTGGTCGTAGCAGTGGAGTATGATGGCACCTTGCATGCCACCATTGCCGTTGGGGTATCGCACAATAGCAGCCGGTCCAGTGAATCCGGCGTATATTTTCTGTGATACATTGATGGTGCCGATTTGCTGGAGGTTGGAGCCTCGGAAGATGCCGAGCTGGGTGGTGTAGTGGTCGTTGGTGATGGCCTTGCCCGCCACAATTTCCACACTGCCATTGCCGTCGATATCTCCCACTAAAGGCACGTAGTAGCAATGAATGTCATTGACCGAGTTCAGAACCTGGGCATCCCATGGTTGCTGCACGGCTTGGGTGGAGCAATCGGCAGGGACAATATTGTCAGGATACTGTACCTGCGCATCTGCCCATGTCTGGAGAAAAAGCAGCGTAATAGTAAACAATATGTGGGATAATGGTCTCATTATTGTCAATTGCAGGCCGCAAAGATAATAAAATATTTACATCCACTTACCTCGAAAATTTGTGTATCTTTGCACTCCTTAAAATCTGTAACCTATGAAAGTCCATTTTATCGCAATCGGCGGCAGCGCCATGCACAACCTGGCCATCGCCCTGCACCTGAAAGGGTACGAGGTGACCGGCTCCGACGACGAAATCTTTGAACCCGCCAAGGGCCGCCTGGCCAAATATGGAATCCTACCCGATACCATCGGGTGGAATCCCGACAAACTGACTCCCGATGTCGATGCCGTCATCCTCGGCATGCACGCCCGCATCGATAACCCCGAACTCGTCAAAGCCAAAGAACTCGGCCTCAAGATCTATTCTTATCCAGAGTATCTCTACGAACAAAGCAAAGACAAGGTTCGTATCGTGATCGGTGGCAGCCATGGCAAAACTACCATCACTTCCATGATTATTCATGTCTTGCAACAAAACCACATTGAGTGCGACTATATGGTGGGTGCCCTCCTGGACGGCTTTGAAGTGATGGTGCGCCTCTCCGATACGGCCAAGGTGATGGTCATCGAGGGCGACGAATATCTGACATCTCCCATCGACCGAAGACCTAAGTTCCACCTCTACCAGCCTACCATCGGCATCGTCAGCGGCATCGCGTGGGACCACGTCAACGTGTTCCCCACATTCGACATCTACGTGAAACAGTTCGAAATATTCGCCAACATGATTCCCGCCGAGGGCCGATTTATCTATTGCGATGCGGATGAAACACTTCGGAATCTGGCAGAGAAGATCACCAACACGAAGAAACAACCCTACGGAGTCCACCCATATCACATTCGGGATTCTGTCACCTACTTGGATACTCCTTTTGGTGAGGTTCCATTGCAAATCTTCGGCAAACACAATCTGATGAACCTGAACGCCGCTCGCTATGCCTGCCTGGCTTACGGCGTGCCCGAAGAGAAGTTCTATCAGGCCATCTCTACCTTCAAAGGTGCCTCCAAAAGACTGGAACTGGTGGTTCGCAAAGACTCGTTTGTAATGTACAAGGACTTCGCCCACTCGCCTTCAAAACTCAAAGCTACCGTTTCCGCCGTGCGCGAACAGTATCCTAACCATCACCTCATTGCCTGTATGGAACTGCATACCTTCAGTAGCCTCACCGAACAGTTCCTCGCTGAGTATGCGGGCGCGATGGACGAGGCCGATGAGGCTATTGTCTACTTCTCCCATGAGGCTATCCGCCATAAACGACTCCCGGACCTGACAGAAGAGATGGTGCTAAATGCTTTTGCCAGACCGGATTTGGTCGTGATGACCGATTCCCAAAAGCTGCAGGATAAACTTTTAAAGATACCCAGAGTCAATACGGTTTTGTTGATGATGTCATCTGGAGATTTTAATGGAATAAATTTGAACAATTTAGGTGAAAAAATTATATCTTTGCCGCTCTGAAAAAAATAGTTTATCAAATATCAAATTTCTTATAATGAAAAAGTTAACCTTATTTTTGACAATGTTGATGGCGTTCTTTTGGATGAATGCCCAGCCAGAGATCAAATTTGATTCTCAAACGTATGATTTCGGCAAAATCAAAGAAGAGGGTGGAAAGGTTACCGGAAGATTTGAATTTACCAACGTTGGTAATCAAGACCTCCTTCTTGTCAATGTAAAGCCCGGTTGCGGTTGTACAGCCGCTAACTACTCCAAGGAGCCTATCGCCCCTGGTCAAAAAGGTTATATCGAGGCTACCTACAACCCCTATAACCGTCCCGGTGCCTTCAACAAAAACATCCGTGTCACCACGAATGAGCCTCGTTTCGAACAGGAGAATGCTGTTCCGCACATGATCTTCATCAAGGGTGAAGTTCTGAAACGCCCGCCCACAGAGTTTGAAAAGGCTGGTTACACCAATGGAAACGGCATGGTCCGTATCAAAACCGGCAGTGTCTCCCACATAATGATGAACACTGAAATGGTGAGAGATACTTTCTACGTACGCAACTTCTGGACAAAGCCAGTCTCTTTCAAGCTGGATCAGAGAAATGAGTATATCAAAGAGGTCGCAAGAAACTTTGGTGAAAATATTCAACCTGGTCAAGAGGGTTTTGTCGTCCTGGAATATGATGCCCGCCAACGTGCAGCTTTTGGCCAGTTGAAAGACAACGTTACCTTTACCACTAACGATTCTATTGAGCCGAGAAAGAGCGTACACTATGCAGTGAACATCAAGGAAGACTTTTCCAAGATGACAACCAAAGACCTCAAGATGGCTCCTGTTGTACAATATAGCGCCGTTTCTCATAGCTTTGGTGATGTGCAGAGGAATAGCCAAAATTCTGCCACTATTACAATCAAGAATGTTGGACATTCACCGCTTGCAATCCGTCAAGTCAATTCCAACTCTGGCTATTTTACAGTCTCTTCCTCTGTTAAGGAGGTCCCGGTTAATGGCACTGCCACTGTGACTATCAATTTCCGCTCCAGCAACCGTGCCGGCTCGCAGAAAGCCACCGTTGAGGTTGTGACCAATGATCCCGCAAACCCAGTACAAGTTATTGACGTTGATGCCAATGTCTTGTAATGTTTTTTTTCATAACATTTTGAGAAAAAGGCCTTCATCCGAAGGCCTTTTTCTATATGATATGATGAAAACAATGTTTTAGTACAAAAAATTATTGTACGGATAGATCTGAATGTGCAGTTTCTTGATCTCTTCATATAGAACTGCTTTCATCTCTGCAATATTCTCCTTTGTCTTGGCAGACACAAACAGGGCAGTCTGATTGCTCTTGGCCATCCAGGAGGATTTCAACTCTTCAAGGGTGATGTTCTCTCTGGTCTTGGGTGTTAAGTCCTCAGGATCTTTCTCAATCCAAGAATATTGGTCAATTTTGTTAAATAGTAAAATGGTAGGCTTATTAGCCGCGTTGATTTCAGATAGTGTCTGATTCACAACGGCAATCTGCTCTTCAAAGTCTGGATGACTGATGTCAACCACGTGCAGTAGCAAGTCGGTTTCACGGATCTCATCAAGTGTTGACTTGAAGGATTCCACTAAGCCATGGGGCAGTTTGCGGATGAAACCTACCGTGTCTGAGAGCAGAAAGGGGAGGTTCTCGATGACCACTTTTCGCACGGTCGTGTCAAGCGTGGCGAAAAGCTTGTTCTCTGCAAACACATCCGAGTTGCTGAGCAGATTCATCAGGGTGGACTTTCCAACGTTGGTATAACCCACCAGCGCCACTCTGACAAACTTATCCCGATGACCTCGTTGAGTGGTCTTCTGTTTGTCAATCTCCTTCAGCCGTTTTTCCAGTAAGGATATTCTCTGTCGGATGATACGACGGTCGGTCTCGATTTCCTTTTCGCCGGGACCTCTCATGCCGATACCGCCTCGTTGCTTTTCCAAGTGCGTCCACATGCCTGTCAGCCGAGGCAAGAGATATTTGTATTGGGCTAACTCAACTTGCGTTTTGGCGTGTGCTGTTTGTGCTCTTGTGGCGAAAATGTCCAGGATGAGGTGCGTCCTATCCATGACCTTGCATCCCAGTGCTTGTTCGATATTTCGCTGTTGGGAAGGGCTGAGTTCGTCATCTACCACAACAAGGTCTATCTTGTTCTCGTGAACATAATCCGCTACCTCTTTGATTTTGCCTGAGCCCAGGTAGGTTCGGGGGTCGGGATGAGCAAGGTTCTGGGTGAAACGCTTGACCTCAACGCCGCCAGCCGTCTCTACCAGAAAAGCAAGCTCGTTAAGGTATTCTTGGGTCTTCTCCTCGCCAATGGCAGGGGTGCAAACCGCCAGCAGTACTATATTTTCAACGTTGGTGTCTGAAAGGGAAGCCATGTGGATTATTCTACAGAAACGGATTTGGCAAGATTGCGCGGCTTGTCTACGTCACACCCGCGTATTAAAGCTACATGGTAGGCAAGCAACTGCAAAGGCACAGAGGCAACTAACGGGGTGAGCAACTCTTCAACTCGTGGTATCTCAATACAGAACTTCGACATGCTTTTGACGGTAGTGTCTCCTTCTGTAACAATGGAGATGACAATTCCCTTGCGTGCGATAACTTCCTGGATGTTGCTTACAATCTTGTCATAAGTCTCTTGCTCTGTTGCAATAACAACAAGAGGCATGTTGTCGTCAATGAGGGCGATCGGGCCGTGCTTCATCTCTGCTGCCGGATATCCTTCCGCATGAATATAAGATATCTCTTTCAGCTTCAGCGCGCCTTCCAAAGCTACAGGATAGTTGATTCCTCTGCCCAGGAAGATGGCATTTGGCCGCGTGGCCACGAACTGCGCAATCTTCTGAATGTGTTGCTCCTGAGCCAGAATCCGTTCTATCTTCTCAGGAATAGATTCCAAATCGTTGATGAGTTGATGGTATTTGGACTTGGAAATAGTTCCTTTGCGTTTGGCAAGGCTCAGCGCCATCAAGGTTAGTACGGTCACTTGCGCTGTGAAGGCTTTGGTGGAAGCCACACCGATTTCAGGACCTGCATGGGTGTATGAGCCAGCCATGGTCTCTCTGGCCAACGTGGAACCCACCACGTTGCAAATGCCAATGACGGTGGTGCCGTGACGCTTGGCCAATTCAACTGCCGCCAACGTGTCTGCTGTCTCTCCAGATTGAGAGATGGCAATCAAGACATCGTCTTCATATAAGATGGGGTCTCGATATCTGAACTCTGAGGCATATTCCACTTCTACAGGGATGCGCACCAAGCTTTCAATCAAATATTCGGCCACCAATCCTGCATGCCATGATGTGCCACAGGCTGCAATGATGAAACGTTTGGCATTCATCATCTTCTGCTCGTATTCTATCAGGCCACCCAACGAAACAACCTCTTTCTGCAGGTTGATACGACCACGCATGCTGTCCCGGATGGATTTTGGCTGCTCGAAAATCTCTTTGAGCATATAGGTCTCAAAACCACCTTTCTCAATCTCATCCAAAGTCATCTCAAGAAGCTGGTAGTGAGGATTCTTAAGCAAGCTATGCTCGTCTCGGATGTTTCTGATGCGAGGCTCTTCGTTCAAGGAAACAACCGCCACATCGCCGTCTTCCAAATATATTACTTTGTTGGTGTATTCAACAATAGGAGCTCCGTCAGAACCTACGAAGTATTCATTGTCGCCTATGCCAATCAGAAGCGGACTTCCCTTCTTGGCTAAAATCAGTTGGTCGGGATTGTCAACCGACAAGATGGAGAGTGCATACGTGCCTTCCACCCGTGCCAATGCCAACATGACTGCCTCCGGCAAGGGGATGTTTTCCTGATGCTGCATCTCCTTGATGAGATGTACCAGCACTTCAGTGTCCGTGTCGCTATGGAAAACATATCCACGGTTTTGCAGCTCTTTTTTCAGGCTCAGATAGTTTTCGATGATGCCGTTGTGGATCAAGGCAATGCTCTTGTCTTCAGATAGATGCGGGTGCGCATTCTGCTCGTTCGGCTCGCCATGCGTAGCCCATCTGGTATGTGCAATGCCTGCATGGGCTTTAACATCTTTGGTGCTACAATAGTCTTCCAGTTCGGATACTTTTCCACGCTTTTTGTATAATGTGATATGATCTGACTGCATAAGAGCTACGCCAGCGCTGTCATAACCACGATATTCTAAACGGTGAAGCCCCTTCATCAAGATAGGGTATGCCTCTTTTTTTCCTAAATATGCAACGATGCCACACATAGTAGATTATTTTTTGAAGCCCATGAGTAGGGCGACGGAATCAAAGTTTTAGTACTTGGTGTATGAGATTTCCAGACGTATTCGTTGATCATCGGAAAGACCAGTGCCTCCGAAAATCAATCTGTTAGCGCGAACTCCAGATCCGCGTACTACCAAGTTCACAGATTCTGAGAGATCGCCCGTTCCGGATACCAGCTGTTGTACATATTGCGTAACTCGGAACCGGTACTCGTGTTTGTCAGCATTGTATGTTCCACCAAAGTATGAACTGCTGGTATAGTATTCGTCGTCAGGAAGATAGGAAATGCTTCCGTCATTCTTGATTCCCTGAATTGTGAGACCAACAGGATGCAATAGATATACCTCTTCTGGCGAGAGATCTTTGATGACTAATTCAGCTTTGTTGATGACAACACGGTTTCCCAACTCTTTGAAAGAATCTTTCAGATAGGGGAATGAAATCCTCGTTTTGACACCGCCGGTTCCTTGAACAAAAAGCGTACTTGCTCCCACGGTCTGGTCTCCGGCCAACACTTCCTGCTGAAAAGCTGGGCTGGCAGAGATCTCATAATTGTGGGTGTAGTTGTTGAATCTAATGCCTTCGGAACGGCATCCAAGTCTGTAACGCAATGAGTTGTGGTCGGCATTATGATAATAGATCGTGATGCCGCTTAGAGAACTGGTCATGCTGGTAAGAATCATGTATCCAGTGCTGCCTGTGTGTGATACAGCGGTGATATAGAGCCCCTTGAGAAACGATGCGAGGTTGTAGTTCAACTGCCACTGGTTATTCAGCAAGTATTGTCCGAAAGCTTGCGACAAGCGAATGCGGATGTGCGGACTGAAGATGGCCGTGTCCACCACCACTTCCTGGCTGGGACGGATAGCGTAGTCGGTCAGACTATAGTTCAGCGGCGTAGGGTCGTATGACAAGGTGCTGTTCTGATAGTAGTTGGTGCCCTTGGATAGAGGCTCGGTAAGCTGGTGAACGCGAATGCCAATGCGGGAGTTGGTATCTCCGTAGTAACCAGCGAGCTGTAATGTGAAGATACAGGAGTCAATGACAGGGTTTGTTCCAAAGTTCACGTTGTCGGCACTCATGGCAATCTGAGAGTAGATAGATGCTGTCAAGGAACCGAAAACAGGGTCTTGTATTTGCCCCACCATGTTGCCTGAAAGATTCGTGGTGTTGATGGTATCTTCCAATACCGAATAGGCTGTCACCGTAATGGTGTCAGTGTAATCTGTTCCGACTTGATCCATAAAACCCAATCCAATGTCGGAGTTCTGATTGGTGCAGTTAGACAGAAGGGCGAGGAAGAGGAGCAATAAACCGAAAAAATGAAATTTGTTCATTTATTGTGCAGATTTGTCAGATTCAATCAGTTGGTCGTAAAATTCATCGTAAAGGTCAACGTAGTTGTCGTCTTCCGGATGGAAGAGGGTGAGTTTTTCCTGCTTCTCCAAATAGGTGCGAAGTCTCTTGCTGGTGCCAGGAGTCACACACACGGCATCGGAATAGTCAATGGCAGTCTGTACCAATTGCTCATAGCCCGGATTGCGGAAATGGTTGAGATATGCAGTCGGAATATTCGTTTGTTGCAATTTCTTTTTGAAAGTTGTCTGGAACTTCTCGGTGAAAGAGTCGGGCATGATAGAATAAACCAGCTTGCTGCTCTGAAATAGCGGATCATCTTTATAGACGGTCTTGATGAAGAGCGGCACCAGTGCGGAAATCCAGCCGATACAGTGGATGACGTCAGGATCCCAACCGAGTTTTCTCACAGTCTCAATAACGCCCTTGGCATAGAAGATACTACGGGAATCATTGTCAGGATAGAAAACGTTGTTTTCATCAAAATAGGTGCTTTTCCGTTTGAAAAAGTCTTCACTGTCGATGAAATAGATCTGCATTCTGACATTCTGGAGGGATGCCACTTTGATGATGAGCGGATGGTCGGTATCTTCAATGATGACATTCTGACCCGACAACCGGATGACCTCATGCAACATGTGACGATGGTCGTTCACACAGCCGAATTTAGGCATGAAAGTGCGTATCTCATTTTTACGTTCCTGGATGCCCTGGGGGAGGTATCGACAAATATTAGAAATGTAACCCTCTGGGAAATAGGGGAATATCTCAGGTGTTACAAATAAAATCTTTTTCTTCTCCATAGATGTTATTTTTTGCAACTGC
>JAGCFD010000065.1 GCA_017650305.1 Bacteroidales bacterium
CAAAGCCTTCGGAGAATCTTCCCTTTTGCAAACAGCTGCATTTTTGTTCACGTTTGCCGCCGCTGTCAGAGGGCGGACAGAGCGGGCGGCATTCATGTCGGCTTGATCTTTTGTAACTTTTCTATCAAGAGAAAAGTTAAAGGTTGTAATTATCTGATAAACTGATACTTGTCGCAAAGTACGATAACCACTCTTTGCATAACACTTTCAAATAAAAAGATTCTGTTTTCACAATCATATTTGTGCCATCATGTATATAATCACCTATTTTTATGGGGTTGAAAAGCATCTGGCTGAATTGTCAGGCGGCTTTGCGCAACTTTTGACTGATGTGTGAAATTCCTTGTTCTATCTGTTGTAATCCTTTTATTGCCAGTAAGATATAGAAGGGGATAAAGGAGTACAAGTATCGGGCTCTGGCCTCGAAAAAAGCTTCGAAGAGGGTCAGAAACAGGATGATAATCATCAAGATGGCAGTGAAACGGTTCTGCTTGCCGAAGGCGGCGAAAACCATCAGAGCCAACACCCCGAGCCAGATGGCGGTGCTTCCGGTGCACCAATAGGGATAGTAGGCTCCGTGGATGTGGTGGTTGTAATAGACATTGCGCAGGAATGGGGATAGATGATTGTTGCGCTCGAGGAATACGGTCTTGTAGAATCCTCCCTCTTTTCCCCAGTTGAACGTGCCGTCGTAATAGTTGATGAGAGTCTTTTCGCAGACTAAGAACCCGAACATTCTCGGGCCCATCTCGCGAATCCGGCGGGCTGCTTCCTGTCGGTTTGCTTTGTTGCGCTCGCGGGGCGTCTTGAACTGGTGCGAAAATACGACATCGTCATCGCAATAACCACCAATGCTGAGATGGTTCATGCCCATCATCAGGTAATGGGCCGCGCCATATCGGCCATTATGCCTGTATTTGACCGGTGAGGTGCTGGTGATGATCAACACGAAGAAGAAGGCAGCAGCCAAACCGGCACTAACACCCAGCGGGCTGCCGAGCCAGAACTTGCGATCCATAGGCTGCCGTTTTTTTTGACATAAAAAGCGTAAAACGTCAACCACTACCACGCTGGCGAATACGAAGATGATCTGTGGCTTGATCTTAAAGCCAAGATAGGCGATTGTGGCCGTCAGGAACCAACGTAGGAACGGCTTGTCTTTCAGTGCTGAGCAGGTCGATGTCCATAACACCGCGGTGGCGAAGAACAACCCCCAGGCATCGGAGTAGGGGATGGAGGTCCAGGGCGACAACCCCACCAGGAGCAGATACAGCGCCATGCCAAACCACGCAAGCCCCCTGCGCTGAAACTGCCCGACTATAATCTGATAAAGCATCCAGGCAGTCAAGACGCAAAGCATGCTCTGCACTGTCACGATGGCAAGGAAGTCGAAATGGCCTAAGTGCAAGGGCTTTGTGACCCAGAGAATGAAGGCAAAGATGTGAGTCAGAAACAGATTGTTGGGATAGGAACTGAAGTACCATGTGTACGGAAAGTCCTTCTCCCCATCTGCTATTCTTCTGGCTGTGTCTAATACTATCTGAACATCCCATCCGCTTTTAAAGCAGTAGTTATAAATGAGATACATCTGGAGGCAGAAGAATATCCCACCTGCCAGAAGTAGTGTTCCGCGTTCCGATAATAGCCGCTGTGGACGGTTCCCCGTATTGCGAAGCAAAAGATACAGTAGTATGATGAAACCCAAACCAAGCAGCATCAAGACAGGGTTAGGAAGCAGCGTCTCTAATTTATGAAAGTTTACCAATACATTGGTGAACTTGGATTTTAGCAAGTTTATGATCACAATAAAGCCCGCCGTGCATCCAAAAAGAATGGCTAATGCATAGGTGATGAAATATGGTGACCGTTTTTCCGTCATTATCAAAGAGACGATTGTGAAATAATTGTGGCAAAAATACAATTATTTTGGCACTTTTTTATATTTTTGCGTCTTCTCTTTGTGGAGGATTTTTGCATACGGATTTTTACCGTAAGGAATTGATATATTGATTGTCTGATGTAATAGTATTCATCATTTGCGTTGCTAAGTTATGAAACGATTGTTTGTTTTTGTGCTTTTTTTCAGTGTTTTTGCACAATTGTCGGCCCAGGGTCGATATACCATCACCGGTACGATGGTGGATTCCCTCAACAATGAAAAGGTGATGTTCGTCACCATCGGCTTGATGAAAACGGACTCCACGGCCCAGACGGTCGCCCATTCGCTGTCGGATGCCCAAGGAATATTCCAGATGTCGAATGTGCCGGCCGGCGAGTATCGTTTTGTGGCTACTCTGGTCGGCTATGAGATGCTCAATATGCCCTTTACGGTGGGAGGCGACAGCAAGACCATTGACATGGGTAGTGTTTACATGAAGAAGACGAGCACAGACCTGGATGTAGTGCAGATCGTGGGCGAGAAGCCGGTGTATATGATTGACGGCGAGAAGACGCTCTACAACGTCTCGGAGGACCCAACCATACAGTCGGGATCCGCGGCGGACGCCTTGCAGAACGCCCCCGGCGTGGAGGTGGATGTGGATGGCAACGTGACTCTGCGCGGCGTCTCTTCCGTGGAAATCTGGATCAACAATAAGCCTTCCAACATGAACGCCGAGGCGTTGAAGCAGTTCATCCAGCAGATGCCCGCCGGCAGCATCGAGAAGATTGAGGTCATCACCAACCCGTCGGCCCGCTACAGCGCCCAAGGCAGCGGCGGCATTATCAATATCGTCACCACCTCTAAGATCAAGAAAAACAGCTTTTTGAGCTTCGGCGTGCGCGGATCCACCACGCCTGATGTCACGCCTTTCATCTCTTATGTCTATGCTAACGAGAAGTTCTCCATTAGCACGTACCTGAACTACTCCTACGGCGTCACCAAGTCTCACAGCGAATCTTCGAGTACGATTCTGACCGATGAAGGGGATATCTCCACATTTACCCGTGGCGTTAGCCAATGGCGACAGTTGGGTCATTCGGCCGGTCTTTACATCAACGGCTCCTACATGCCCGATACGATGAACAGCATCTACTTCTGGGCGGGCACCTATCCCCATTTTGTGGATCATGATGCATGGGATTCCACCTATCACATCGAGTATATTTACAATCCTGGCGACCGCTCCTACTTTAACAGCCAAATAGCGAAGGGTGTGGCGGCTGGAGGCTATGGCGGAGTCTGGTATGAGCACAAATTCAACAGCAAAGGACATAAAATCAGCACCGATGTGAGTTTCTGGGGTTGGACGAACAAGTACAGCGGAACCATGTCGCGTGATTATCTCTACATGGACTATTTAGATAAGAAGTTTAAGCAGCAGAACAAGTACACTTCCTTGGGTATTGATGCTTCCCTTGACTATACCATTCCTTATCACAAGGATGGCGAGATTGAGTTGGGCGTGTCGGGCAGCTTCGACCCTAATAGGGATTACGCCCATGTTGATACACTGGTGTTCTCCACTGGCCAGTACGTCATGGATGAGGTACGTTCCAAAGATGGTCGGGGCCGCGATGGCAGCTTTGATGCCTACGTCACGCTGCAACACCGTTTTGGCGGCTTCACCCTCAAGGGCGGACTCCGTACCGAATACGAGATATACAACTTGCTGTTGCTCAATTCTCCCGCCGACAATGTGCACAAGACCTACTGGGGCCTGTATCCCTCTCTCCACCTGAGCTACCGCACCAAGAATATGCACAACTTCAAGCTTAGCTACACGCGCCGCGTGAACAACCCGAGCGGGGATGACCTCACCACATACAAGGAATACGGGGAGGATTATTACAGCACCGGCAATCCCGATTTGCGACAGACCTTTACCAACTCCATAGAGGCCGGCTGGACCAAGTACATCAACAAGTTCGGCAATGTTGGCATCAATGCCTGGTTCAAGAATAGCAAAGATGAATTCAGTCGGCAGACGGATGTGATCTACAGTCCCTTCTTCGGGCGTTATGTTTCCTACACTATGCCGATGAATGCAGGCAAAAACCTCAACACCGGTGCGGAACTGAACGTGATGTACCGCCTCAAGGCTTTCATGAACATCCGCTTCTATGCCAATGTCTATTACAAGAAATCCTCGTTCCTGTTTCGTGATCAGGAGGAACCGCATACGGTGCAGAATGTGGGCTACAGTTTCCGTCTCAACTTCTGGGCCAAGTTGTGGAAAGTGTTAGAGGTGAACGCCTCGGCCAACTACAGTTCCAAGAGTGTCTCCATGTTCACCGTCACGCGCCCGCGCTACAGCATCGACGCCGGCTTGCGCGCTGAGTTCTGGAAACGCCGGATTACCCTTTGGGTGGATGTGCAGGACATCTTCAACTGGAACCGTTGGGCGACCGATGTCGTCAACCCGTATTATACTGGAAGCAACTCCACCTGGAGCAGCTGGTCGGGCCGCAGCATCCGTGGCGGCATTACCTTCAAGTTCGGCAAGATGGAGCTGGAGGGCGCCCAAGCACAAGCCCAAGGTGGCCAGGGTGGTCAACAGGGAGGTGGTCTCTAATTCATGATTTCCGTCACATCTCCCAATCTGGGAATGAGGAGATTCAGATGACACTCGTCGCGAGCCTGCGCTTCATTGTGAAGGGGCTCGTCCCATTTGTGCTGTGCAAGCGCATATTTGGAGTGGTGAATGGTGATGATTTCCCGTGCGCCTAAATCCAGGGCTTCCTGGCCCAGCTGGTCTGGCATGGTGTGGATGTGCCTCCATAGTTCGTTGTATTGCCCATTTTCCAAAATGGCCAGGTCGATGGGCGCGTATTTCTCGCCAATTTCCTTGAAGTGAGGGCCATATCCTCCGTCGCAACCCGCAAAGATGCGCCCGTGGGGAGTCTCCAACAGGAATGAGGCCCAGAGGGTGTTGTTCCGTTTCAACGCGCGACCCGAAAAGTGCTGCGAGGGCAGACAGTGGATGCGCCACCCGTCTTTCAAGTCGCAAACCTCGTCCCAGTCCATCTCAGTTGTGGTGGCCATGTCTGCACCCCAACGCTCCAGATGCGCTCCGACACCCAAAGGACAGATAATCTGGCGAACCCTTGACTTTAGCCGCAAAAAGCTTTTGTAATCCAGATGGTCGTAATGGTCATGGGTGATGATCAGACAATCAATGACATCAGGCATCTCTTCAGGCTGATAGACGCTGGTGCCAGGGAATGCCTTGTTGACAAAAGAGAAGGGCGCCCCTGAACAGAACGTAGGATCCACCAAGATGGTGGTGCCATGCAAGGATAATAGATAGGAGGAGTGACCAAACCAGACCATGCAGTCTTTGTCAACAGGAAGTTCTTTCAGGCTCACATGCTGCATCTCCAACGGCTTTGGCGGTACCAAGGCGTTTTTCTTGCTGAAAAGCATCTTGTTGATGGTCTTGATGAGCATTTTCGAGGTGATTTTCAACTCTGCCTCCGAACGGTTGTGGAACTGGCCATCATAGAAGTTCGGTGAGCGTTGTATGCGCTCCAGACGCTTGCCCGAAGGTTTTTTGCCGAATTGTGGAAGGTGTATAACAATGGGTGCTACCACAGCAAAGATTACGGCAGTGACGATGAGCAATACCAGCAGAATAAGAAGTAATGTGCCTGTGATCATAATGGCCTTTTTTTGATTGTTCGATTATGGCAGTCCAACCTTTGTCAGTTTCTGCAAATAATGCCAAAACAACGTTTTTTCACCTGTTTTATTGTATGATGAAAATGTCAGGTCCGGGAGGGGCTCCTCTTTTCAAGATTTTTTGTACTTTTGCATTCTCGTAAAGAATGAGCGCCGCTCAGCTTCATGGTGAGCATTTGAGATGATAACAGTTGATAAATTAAGACAAAAACTCTTCTCGAAAGAGGTATCTCAATTGAAGTCAAGGCTCGGGGACAACTCCTCGCGCCCTGCTATTGCTGTGGATGGACTCGTAGGTTCCTCTTTTGCACTGCTGGCTTCCCAGACTGTTCAAGAGTTGAATCGTCTTCACTTCTTTATCGCGGAGTCCAAGGAGGAAGCTGCGTATCTGTATAACGATATTGAGCGCATCTTGGAAGACAAAGACCGCCCTTTGCCCCTCAAGCTTGTCCACTATCTGCCGTCATCTTTTAAGCGTGCCCACACATCCGCAGAGCTGAACAATACCAATGTGAAGCTTCGCTCCGAATTGCTTCACAAACTATCCAATCAAGAAGTTCCATCCATCATTGTCTCTTATCCGGAGGCTGTCGCGGAACTGATTGTCAATCAGCGATATATTCTCGATAATACCTTCAGAATCCAGAAAGATGCCGAGATTCCTGTGGATGTCTTCCTACAATATTTATATGATCTGGAGTATCAGCAAGAGGATTTTGTGGTGGAGCCCGGGCAGTTCGCCTGGCGTGGTAGCATTTTTGATATCTTTTCTTATTCAGAAGAGTATCCTTACCGTATTGAGCTGGAAGGCGACCGCATTGACTCCATCCGGTTCTTTAACCCTGAGACACAGCTCTCAATTTGCGAGAAAGATGAGATCTGCGTCATGCCCAATATCAGCAATATGGCCGTGGAGACGCAGCGGGTCTCGCTCTTTGACTACCTGCCTGATGATACCGTGCTGTGGATGCATAGTCCGCAGGATGTCGGCGCGCAGATAGATGCTTTGTACAAGAATACCGCCAAGGAGTTGGAATCCAGACCTGCTTCTAAAGAACCGGACGAGCCTCTCTTTTTGCCTGTGGATGATCTCCTTATCCAAAAGAGGCATTTTGAGAAGGGGTGGCCCAAATATGCGCATGTCATCGTGAATGCTCCTCCTAAGACGGTGACCGATTTGTCGATACATTTCAATATCAAGCCGCAGAATAATTTCGGCAAGAGTTTCGACTATCTGTTCTTGGAGTGGATCGAGAATTATGAAAAGGGTGTTGAGAGTGTATTTCTTTCGGAGAGCGCCTCACAGCAGGAACGTCTTCAGAAGATTATGGAAGACCTTCTGGAGAAGTACAATCGTCACAACGCCTCCGAGTACAATATCCGACAGCTGTTCACTCCGTTGCGATACCAATTGCATGAAGGCTTTTACGACGAGGCTCGCAAAGTGGCCATCTATACCGACCATCAGTTCTTGGAGAAGCAGGAGCGCGTGGTGCTCCGCGACCGCTACAAAAAGAGCGAGGCATTCACCATCAAGGAGATCTACGACCTGCAACCCGGTGACTATGTGGTCCATATCAACTTCGGAGTCGGTATCTATCAAGGGTTGGAGAAGACGGAGATCAATGGCAAAGTGCATGAGGTCATCAAGTTGACCTATGAGGGTGGAGACATCCTTTACGTGAGCATCCATTCCCTGCACAAGATCAGCAAGTATGTGGGTAAGGATGGCACTGCGCCGAAGCTGCACCGACTGGGTTCCGGCACATGGGAGCGTGTCAAGGAACGCACCAAGAAACGGGCCAAAGCATTGGCTGTGGACCTTATCAAGTTGTATTCTGCCCGTAAGGCCCGCAAGGGTTTCGCCTTTTCGCCTGACAGCTACTTGCAGACCGAGCTGGAAGCCTCTTTTATCTATGAGGACACCCCAGACCAGATCAAGACGCTGGAGGATGTGAAAAAGGATATGGAGAGCTCTTGCCCGATGGACCGTCTCATCTGCGGAGATGTGGGGTTCGGCAAGACCGAGATAGCCATCCGTGCCGCATTCAAGGCTGTCTGCGACAGCAAGCAAGTGGCGGTGCTCGTGCCTACCACCGTATTGGCTCTTCAACACTATAACACGTTCCGCGACCGTCTTGCTGACATGCCCTGCCGCGTGGAGTATGTGAATCGGTTTAAGACGAACAAGCAAATCAAGGCCACCTTGAAAGAGCTTGCGGAGGGCAAGATCGACATTTTGATAGGGACCCATCGTCTGCTTAGCAAAGATGTGGTATTTAAGGATTTGGGCCTGCTGGTGATAGATGAGGAGCAGAAGTTCGGCGTGGGGGCCAAGGAGAAGCTGCGCGAGCTGCGTGTCTCCGTGGATACGCTCACCATGTCGGCCACGCCCATCCCGCGCACCCTGCAGTTCTCCCTCATCGGAGCCCGCGACATCTCGGTCATCTCCACGCCCCCGCCCAACCGCCTGCCTATCCAGACGGAAGTTCACGTCTTCGACGAGGAGATACTCCGTGAGGCGATCCAGTTCGAGCTGGACCGTCATGGACAGGTGTTCTTCGTCCATAACAAGATACAGGATATACAAAAGCTGTCCGGAATGGTGCAGCGCCTCTGTCCCACGGCGCGAGTCGTGGTGGGCCACGGCCAAATGGACGGCGATGAGCTTGAGAAAGTCATGACCGACTTCATCGAGGGCCGCTATGATGTCCTCGTCTCCACCACTATCGTGGAGTCGGGCCTTGACATTGTCAACGCCAACACCATGATTGTCAACGATGCGCAGAACTTTGCCCTCAACGTGCTGCACCAGCTGCGCGGCAGGGTGGGGCGAAATAATCAGAAGGCCTACTGCTATCTCTTCACAAAACCGTTTGAATTTCTCAACAGCAATGCTCAGAAGCGCCTGAAGGCTATCGAAGAGTTCTCCGAGATCGGTAGCGGCATCCAGATTGCATTGCGCGACTTGGATATCCGCGGGGCTGGCGACATCCTTGGCGCCGACCAGAGCGGCTTTATCAACGAGATGGGATATGAGATGTATCAGAAGATCCTGAATGAGGCCATCCAAGAGATGCGCGACGAAGGAAGTGAAGAGCTGGGAGAAGACAAACCCGCTGACAACAGCGCGATCCTGCGTCGTGATTGCCTCTTGGAAACGGATGTCGAGGCGATGTTCCCCACCGACTACGTCAGCAGCGTGTCTGAACGCATGAGCTTGTACAAGGAGCTGGAAGCTATCCGTGATCTTGAGAAACTGGATGAATTCAAAAAGAAGGTGGTTGATATCTTCGGTCAGATGCCAGCCAAGACGGAAGAGTTGATGCTGAGTGTGCCTCTTCGTCTGTTGGCCGGAGACCTTCATTTTGAAAAGGTCGTGTTGAAGAATAAAACCTTCATGGGACACTTTGCCGGTGGCGCCTCTTCCACGTACTTCCAGTCTGAAGAGTTCGGTCGTGTGCTGGCTTTCATGCAACGCAACCATCCGCTCATCCAACTTAAAGAGATCAACCATCATCTGGTGTTCATCGTTCATAATGTGCCAACCATCAAGGCCGCGCTCCATTGGCTGGAGAAGTTGAATCATGCAATTAATTCTGACAAATGATGTTCTGGGACGAGAAGACTCTGCAATATGTGATGGCACATGCGGACGACGATGTGTCCCGTCTCGCTTTGCAACCGGCTCCCGCAGGCGTGAACCTCGCCTTTGCCCTGCAACAAATCAAGGGACGTCAGAAAGCCCAGGAGAAACTGCCGGATTTCTTTGCCTGTCAGGAGATAGTGTATCCTCCGACCGTCAATATGGAACAATGCTCATCCACTCTCACGGCCCAGTACAAAGCGTCATTGGTGGCTGGTGTTACCTTCGCCGACCTTAGCGGTGGCTTCGGGGTGGATACATTCCAACTCTCCACACGTTTCTCCCATGGCTTTTATGTGGAACCCAATGAAAGCTTGGCACAGATGGTCCAGCACAATATGGGTGTGATGGGTATTCATAATGTGGAGATGTTGACAGAAACGATGGAACGGGCGTTGCCTGCAATTGGCACCGTTGATTGGCTCTACGTGGATCCATCGCGGCGCGACACCCATGGGCAGCGGGTCGTCGGTCTGGCGCAGTGCGTGCCCGATGTGGTCGCGAACAAGGCTCCGCTGCTGGAAAAAGCCTCCAAGGGAATTATGCTGAAGCTATCACCCATGTTGGATATCCGCGAGGCGTTACGACTGCTGCCTGAGACCACTGCGGTGCATGTGGTGGCCGTGCATGGAGAATGTAAGGAACTTCTATTCCTCTTGGCAAAAGAGGCACAACCGCTGACTTATACGGCTGTTAACATGGGCAAGAGTGAGACGCAATGCTTCTGTTTCACTCCCGAAGAGGAAGCACAAGCGGTCCCGACTTGGGCAGGGAAAGTCGGAGAATACCTGTATGAACCCAATGCCGCAATCATGAAGGCTGGAGGGTACAAGATATTGACAAGTCGCTATCCCGTTTGCAAGCTTGGCCCGAGCACACATCTCTATACGGCCGACGAGATGCTGCAGTCGTTCCCCGGCCGCTGTTTTCGAGTGCTCATTACCATGCCCTTCCACAAATCCGCGATTCGTGGTCTGACAGCAGAGTTGGGAAAAGCCAATGTGGCGGTGCGCAACTTCCCGCTCACTGCCGATGAACTCCGCAACCGCTTGAAGATTCGAGACGGTGGCAACACTTTCATCATCGGCACCACAATCGGGAAAGAGGAAAAGGTGTTGGTGGTGGCGGAAATGATGCGATAAGCCTGCCGATTACCGTAAAAGACTATCAAGAGCCCTCCAAGAGAACTTCTTTAAGCCTGGCGTAGTGCTCATGATGAGGAAAATGTCCGTTTTCTCTATCTCGTCTTTCATATTTAAATCATCGGTAATGGTCTCTGTCGTGTAACTCTCGGGGTAAACGGTATGGTTGTAGTACCAGAAACTACCATTAAAACAGAATTGCTGAATTCCCATGTTGAAGATGGCCCAGTAGTAGCTGTCGGCAATGACGGTGAGGTGCGGCTTCGGCGCGGTGGTGTCCTCTTCCCAATGCCATTTTGGATAACAGAGAGGATAACCACGCAGCTGCCTGCCTGCAAGGTTTAGA
Source organism: Bacteroidales bacterium (assembly GCA_017650305.1). Lineage (GTDB taxonomy): Bacteria > Bacteroidota > Bacteroidia > Bacteroidales > WCHB1-69 > F23-D06. The sequence continues at coordinate 10,755 of JAGCFD010000065.1, forward strand.
AGATCCCCTAAGTCGTAGTCCGTTTTTTGGGCCTTCTGGCTGATGGTATTCTCGTCAATGACGAGTTTTGAAAGGTTATAACCGCATTTTTGATGGAGATAGCGTAAAAGACTGTCGGTGGCGTGCACCATCCCATAGTCGCTCCAATGGATGCCGTATTGGGGGTAGAGAGGGTGGGGCGAGCTCTTCTTCTGTGATAGATAATAAGCGTTATAGTCAATGACGTTGATGTTGTTTTGTTTTAATAACTGACTGAATACCTTGTAGTTGGAATTGTTGGTCTCCTTCTTCTTAAGAGAGTCCGGAATGTATTCAGGGAAGAAGTCTGCCTTGCTGGGTGCCAAAAACACTACGAGGGTTTTGCCCTTTGCCTCTAAAAGGTCTTGCAACTCTTTGGTCTTCTTTACAAGGGACAGGATGGAGTCCCGTCCAATAAAATCGGTGCCGTAGTATGCATCGATGAAATCCTGCTCATATAGGTAATTCTCTTTTCCAAGCACGACATTCTGCGCGTTGATTTGATGAAATGCTTTGAAACAGAAAAGATTGTGCAAACGTACCATGCTGTTGTGGAAGCCGAGGTGCTCGTTGGTGTATGGCTCAAAGGCTGCTTGGAAGGAGCCATCGAACCAGCTTTGTATGGTCAGGGAGGGCCTCTCGTGAGAAATGTATACGCCGGTCAGCTCCCGTTCGGGAACCAGTCGGGTGAGTGCTTGCAGCAGGGGGAGCATTAGCACGATCAGGAAAATGATATACAGAACGGTTTTTCTTCCTTTCATGGCGTTAAAATTTAAAGTAGATGAAAGGATTGAAGCCGGATGCGCTCAGATAGGACGCTGAGGCGATGATGAGCAGCAGTGCGCAGAAAAACGACACGTAGTGTTGCCATTCGGGTCGCTCGGGCGCATAGCAGATGCTTTCGAGCTTTTGTCCGGGTTTGCAGAGGGTGATGAAGGAGAATACCACAGCCAGACAGAATACGGTGAGGAACTCCGGGGTCAGATGTGCTGCGGAGTGGTGGAAGTCGAATAGCTTGCCAATGTAGAAAATGGAGTCGCCGAAGAGGTCGTTGCGGAAGAATATCCAGCCTATGGTGACGACTGTGAAGGTGAGCAAAACGCGCAGGATTCCGGGCACTTTGGAGAGCCATCGGTTCAGGAAGAGCTTGTCGCTGACGATGAATAGTCCGTGCCAGATGCCCCAGATGAGGAAGTTCCATCCGGCCCCGTGCCAGATGCCGCAGACCACGAACACGATAGCCAGGTTGAGGTATGTGCGGGCCGGGCTCACGCGGTTGCCGCCGAGAGGAATGTAGAGGTAGTCCTTGAGCCATGCCCCAAGCGTGATGTGCCACCGCCGCCAAAACTCGCTGATACTCTGCGATGTATATGGATTATTGAAGTTCTCGGGGAATTTGAATCCTAACAGGTATCCCAAGCCGATAGCCATGTCGGAGTAGCCGCTGAAGTCAAAGTAAATCTGGAAAGAGTAGGCGAGGGCGGCCATGCGGGCGACGGTGCCCGTGACCTGTTCGTGCGGAAGCGCATAAAACAGGTCCACCTGCGCGCCTATGATGTTGGCGATGAGTACCTTCTTTGCCAGTCCGAGCGCAAACCGATATACGCCGTACAGCTTGTTGTCGATGGTGTCGTTGTGTCGGCGGTCTTCAATGTCGTCCGCTATGGTGTTGAATCGTACAATGGGACCGGCGATCAGCTGGGGGAACATCAGGATGTAGAGCAGGTAGTCGTGGAGGTGGCGCAGCGGCGCATGCACCCGGCGGTAGACATCGATGGTGTAGGTCAGCGACTGGAAAGTGAAGAAGGAGATGCCAATGGGCAGCGCCACCTCCATCCAGGCCACAGGCTTGAGGTTGACAGCATCCAACAGATGGTTCAGATTGTCAATGAAGAAGTTGGCATATTTGAAGTAGGCGAGAAGGCCGAGATTCAAAAGCAGGGAGAGCACGAGTCCCACTTTCCGGTGCTGGGTCTGCCGGCTCATATTCCTGACGATGTAGAAGTTGAGGATTAAAGAGCCTAACAGGATGAAGATGAATTTTGGCGCGCCCCACGCGTAGAAGGCGAGGCTGGCCAAGAGCAGGACAAGGTTCTTCCATCTTGCCGGTGTCAGGTGGTAGACCACCAGAAACAAGGCTAAGAAGATGAAAAGGAAGAGTGTGCTGCTAAAAACCATATTTTTTACTTTGAAGCGGCAAAAATACGTAAAAATAGATTATCTTTGCGCCCTAATTTTTTCAGATATGACAGACCAGATTCTTTCTATGGACGATTTGGATGCTTTGTTTCCAAAAGATTTTACCGAAGCGCAAAAGGCGAAAGCCAAAACGCTGTTTTATAAACGACTCTCTTTGAAGGCGCACCATTTTTATGGCGGCAAGATGCAGACCTTGCCGAAGGCGCCGGTATACGGTTTCAACTGGTTCAACGTCTGGTACACGCCGGGCGTGTCAGCCGTCTCCACCACCATCCGAGACGACAATGACGCCTCCTTCCTGCTGAGCAACCGTGCCCAGATGGTGGCGGTGGTCAGCGACAGCACCCGCGTGCTGGGCGATGGCGACTGCACCCCTCCTGGTGGCCTGGGTGTCATGGAAGGCAAGGCCATGCTGATGAAATACCTCGGAGGCGTGGACGCCGTGCCCCTCTGTATCGACAGTCGAGACGAGAACGGTCAGCACCAGCCCGAGAAAATCATCGAGTTCGTCAAGATGGTGCAGCACAGCTTCGGCGCTGTCAACTTGGAAGACATTTCCCAGCCGAACTGCTACAAGGTGCTGGACGATCTGCGCGAGGCCTGCGACATCCCCGTGTGGCACGATGACGCGCAAGGCACCGCCTGTGTGACCCTCGCCGGCATCCTCAATGCGTTGAAGCTGACCGACAAGAAGATCGGCGATGTGAAGATCGTGCTCTATGGCGCCGGCGCTGCCAACACCAGCATCGCACGCCTGCTCATCTCCGACGGCGCCAACCCCGCCAACGTCGTCATCTTCGACAGCAAGGGCACCCTGCACGATGGTAGGGAAGACTGCCGTCAAGATACCCGCTACTACCGCAAGTGGGAACTCTGCCAGACAACCAACAAGCAGCATCTCATGACCGAGGAGGAGGCCTTCCGCGGCGCAGATGTGCTCGTGGCCCTCTCCAAGCCGGGTCCCGACACCATCAAGAAGGAGTGGATCTCCCTCATGGCCGAGAAGTCTATCGTCTTCTGCTGCTCCAACCCCGTGCCCGAGATCTATCCATACGAAGCTAAGGAGGCAGGCGCCTACATCGTGGCCACCGGTCGCGGCGACTTCCCCAACCAGGTCAACAACTCGATGTGCTTCCCCGCCATCCTGAAGGGCACCCTGCTGGTCTCCGCCCGCAAGATCACCGACGAGATGGCCATCTGCGCCGCTCACTCTATCGCCGACTATGCTGAACGTCAAGGCATTAACACAGAACACATCATGCCGACCATGATGGATACCGACATGTTCCCCACCGTGGCCGCCGATGTGGCCATGAAGGCTATCAGCCAAGGCGTGGCCCGCAAACAACGCACCTGGCAAGAGGTGTATGATATCGCCTCTCATGACATCGCCGAGACAAGACGCATAGTGGATGATATGCAACGGGAGGGAATCATCCCGACATTCCCCGCTGACGAAATCGTCAACATCATGCATGAAGTCTGTGAGGAGGTTCGCTAATGCTGCCCCTGAAAAACGATATAATATTCCCCTTCGCCAACCTCGGCTTTCAACTGAAATCGAAAGATTCTTTTCAGTCTAAAGAACATCTTGTCCAACAGCAATATCAGCGCAATCCTTGGTTCACACCGGAGTTTTGCGAGTCGTCATGGCAACTTGTTTCGGAGATGCTTGATATTCAGTATCTTAAAAAGAAATTTGATTCTCCTTTTGAACGGTTTCCGGTCAGAACGGTCGGTGTTGTGCCTGATGGCAGAACGCCAATGTCTGCCTTTGCCGACATGCTCTGTGCGGTGCTGATGGGATTCGACTGTGTGGTGAAGCAACATCCACAAGACGATGTCCTGTTGCCAGATATGATCCGGGAACTTGAAACGCTGGAACCGATGATCCGGGGACGTATGCGCGTGGTTGAGAAACTGCCCCATTGCGACGCGGTTGTCGTGAATGAGATGGAGAACCACCAGGCCGTCTGGGACTATTATCTGAAGGATGTCCCACACCTGATACGCCCTTGCCAAGGCTCTGTCGCGGTGCTGACGGGAGAAGAGTCTGAAGAGGACTTGCTGAAGTTGTCAACAGATATGGTCCGCTTCTTCGGTCGTGCCCGTCAGTCTGTCAGAACTATTTATGTTCCAGATGGTTATGATTTTGTTCCATTGCTTCAAGCTGTCAAAAAGCAGAGCGTGTCCATCCAACAGCATCATCAGTTCCTGAATCATCTCGAATACCAAAAGTCCATCCGCCTCATGAGTAAACAGTACTACATGGATGCAGGCACCTTTTTATTGGTGCAGCAAACACAAGAAATCCCTCCTGTTGGCGTTATCCATTATGCGTTTTACTCAGATGCTGATGACCTGAAGGGTCGAATCAACTATGCTTCCAGAAATGTTTATCTCGTTGATTGTAAGGTAGATGTTCTTGAATGCGGGGCTGGCTTCGGCCATGTTTTTCAACCCGATCGGTATTTGGATGAAACGTGCTCTTTTCTTAAAAATCTCATAGGATTATGAAGAAACGAATAGTAGTATCTTTATTCTTAGTGATTATCATCACCACCTTTTTCTTGATTTTCGCCATTTTCAAATTATACACGGAGGCGGAGAAGGTGCAGCGCAGCATCTTTGTGAATGAGGTGCTGACGGCTGGCAATAATGTCGTGGATCAGATTGATGCCATCCTGAAAAACGACACCTTGATGCCGGTGGCAGACTCTACGCTTACGGAATCCATTGATACTACCGATGTGGTCTCGGTCCAACACTCCCGTAAGTTCTTGTTGGACTCTACCAATAATCAACCCATAGGGGTGATCATGACGGAAATCTACATCAAGGAGGACAATGCCCGGGTTGTTTCCAATGATACCACCTACTTCAGCGAATCTTTCAGAATGCTGTTCCCGCTGTACAAGGATCCCTGGTCTCCCAAAAAGCAGGAGAATGTCCCCGAGAGCTTTCTTGAGAAAGTGGATGTCAACATGGTGCAACTCGACAGCACCACAAAGGCTATCCTGAATCCCAGCTTCTTGAAAGATTTGATCAAAGAGGCTCTGAGGGAAGAGGCCATCGAGGCGAAGTTCGATTTCGCATTGTATAATGCCTTTACCACTGAGTTCGTGGTGGAGCCGACCTCCATGCCTCGTGAGATCATGCTCAAGAGTGATTACGTGTTTCGTCTGAAATATAACGAGAAGGTCAGTTCGCCTCATTACATCATTCTCTATTTCCCTGGCGAGCGCGGAATCTTCCTTCAACGCATGAGCACCATCGTGATCATGATCTTGTGTCTCGTTTTTCTTGTCTCCGCCATCTCTTTAGTGTCACTGCTTTCCATGTATCGCCAGAAGAAAGTATCTGAGGTGACCAACGAGTTCGTTGACAATATGACGCATGAGTTCAAGACCCCAATCTCCACCATCTCCTTGGCTTGCGAGGCGATGGGGGACTCTGTCACGAAGAGTGACCCTGAATTGCAAGCCACCTACGTCAACATTATCCGGGATGAAAATGAGCGTCTCCAGGCCATGGTGACGAACATCTTGCAGATTGCGCAGCTGAAAAAAGGGCAGATCAAGATGAATGTGGAGTTGCTGGATATGCATGAGCTGATTCACAAGGTTGTAGACAGCATAGCGCTGCTCGTGAACAGCAATGACGGCAACTTGAACTTGGCCTTGAATGCGGATAACTACAAGATCTTCGGCGACAAAGAACATCTGACCAATGTGCTGGTTAACCTTGTGGAGAATGCCATCAAGTACACAGAAGAGAAACCTGAAATACTCATTAACACACTCTCTAACGAGAAATACTTTATGCTGTCGGTCACAGATAACGGCATTGGGATTCCGAAGAAGTCGCTGGGCGAGATATTCAACAACTTCTATCGTGTGCCCAGCGGCAATGTGCACAATGTGAAAGGCTATGGCCTTGGCTTGGGATATGTGAAGAAGATTGTCACTCTGCATAAAGGAAAGATCGAGGTTCAGAGTATAGAAGGGAAGGGGAGTACTTTTATGATCTCGCTGCCGTTTAAGAAGTGATTAGAGATCAATTTTCAGTTAGAAGTTAGAAGGTTGGAAGGTTAATGGGTTAAGAGGTTAATAGGTTATGAGTTTAGTGTCAAGGCCATAGCTAACAGCTAACAGCCAATAGCCAATAGCCATTTCAGCGTAATGCGTTTTTCGCTGCCGTAATACAATTTTTTTTGTATTTTTGCAGCCAATTTTATTTATTAGTATGGATAGAAATACGGTTATTGGATTGTTGCTGATATTCGGCTTGTTCTTAGGTTTTAGCTTTTATCAGTCCAACAAGGCCAGGAAGGTAATGCAGGAACAAGAGCAGCAAGCTCTTGAGGAGATGGCCCGACAGGAGGAGGATTCTATCGCTCAGGCACTCTCGTTGACAGCACAAGACTCATTGAATGATAATGCAGCGGCCCCCGCGCCCGTGAGTCAACAGCAGTTTTCAACCCCACAGTTGGCCAGCATGGACGACTACGTGGTGGAAACCAACAAGGCTTGGTACTATTTTGCCAAGCAAGGCGGATGTCTTCGCAAAGTGTGCCTTAAGGATGTGTACCGCTACACGCCCAAGGACTCTGCTAAGATCCTGATGGAGGTGTTTGAAGGCGGCACCAACGACCTTAACATCAATTTGCAGTTGCGCGACCAGACTGAAATAGGCACCCGCGACTGTCTCTTCTTGTCTGAGATGGATGGCGACACCCTCGTGGTGGATGAGGCGCACAACACGCTCTCTCTGCGCATCTATCCCAATAACCAGGGTGATTCAAACCAATGTCAAACTCTCAATGTCAACTCCTATATCGAGTATCTCTACACGTTCTCTCCCGACGACTACATGTTTTCCTACAAGGTGCGCTTCGTCAACATGGAGCCGTACCTGTATCCAAACAAGCACAACTACACGTTGGAGTGGAATGCCGAACCCAAGAATGTCGAGAAGAACTATGACAATGAGAAGAATCTGACATCTGTCTATTACATGGACAATACAGACGAGGTTGGCAATATAGACGAACGCAAGGGCGGATCCAAGGATTTTACCTCCCCTCTGAAATGGATCTCCTTCAAACAGCAGTTTTTCACAGCCACTCTGATAGTTGACGGCGACCAAGCTTTCGATTCCGGCACACTGTCTGCCACCTCCCCCGACAAAGAGGAGCGTGAAGTCCTCAAGTACTGCAAGGCCGAGCTCGATTTCCAGATGCCTGACTTGAATAAAGGCTCTTTCAACATGTCGATGTATGTGGGCCCGAACCAGTATCGTCTGCTGAAGGGTTATAAGATGAAGCTGGAACGTCAGGTGCCACTGGGATGGGGATTCTTCCTGCTCCACTGGATCAACCGTTTCATCATCATCCCCGTGTTTAACTGGCTGGAGGTCTATGGCCTGAGCTATGGCATCATTATCCTCTTGCTGACGATAGCCTTGAAGGTGGTGCTTTTGCCGGTCAGCTACAAGACCTACATGTCTTCGGCCAAGATGCGTGCGCTGAAGCCGGAGATCGAGGCTATCAACGCCCGCTATCCCAAAGACGAGGATGCCATGAAGAAACAGCAGGCGACCATGGCGCTATACAGGAGCGCAGGTGTGAAGCCCGCAGGCGGATGTCTTCCCATGTTGCTCCAGATGCCTATCCTCATCGCCATGTACCGTTTCTTCCCTGCTTCCTATGAGCTGCGGCAACAGTCGTTCCTCTGGGCCGAGGACCTTTCCGCATACGACTCCATCTGGAACTTCAGTCACCATGTGCCGCTGCTTGGCGACCACTTGAGCCTCTTCACGATCCTCATGACCATCGCCACCATCTTCTACACCTGGATTAACAACAAACTGATGAACCCGACCCAGGGCAATAGAGATCAGCAGCGTATGATGAATATCATGATGTACATGATGCCGATTATGTTCTTCTTCATGTTTAATAACTTTGCTTCCGCTTTGACCTACTACTACTTGCTCTTCAACATCTTGACCTTCTTGCAGATGTGGATATTCAGAAAAGCTATCGATGAAAATAAACTCCATGAGCAGCTTAAGGCTAACATGAAGAAACCGGTTAAAAAGTCGAAATGGGAATTGAAAATGGAGGAATTGCAGAGACAGCAAGCCCAGATGCAAAGACAACAACAAAAGAAATCCAAATAATAACTTTTGACGAAGATGATGAGCCCCATCATTGAGTTGATGAAAAAAACGAATAATTATGGAAAATCAAGACAAGAATGAAGTTTTATCTCGCGCTGTAAAGGCAGGTAATAGAACGTATTTCTTCGATGTGAAGAGTACGAAGACGGGTGAAATGTATTTAAAGATTACGGAAAGCAAGCGTAAGTTCAATGATGTTACGGGCACTTTCTTCTACGAGAAGCACAAGGTATTCTTGTATAAAGAGGATTTTGAGAAGTTCCAGAATGCTTTGAACGGTATGGTAGAGTTCATTAACACGGGCAAAGTGCCGGAAGAGGTGAACTTTGAGACCGAAGAGAAGCTGAATGAGCGTGACATGGACCAGGATTTTGACAACCTTGATTTCACGTTGTAATGGGTAAGATTGTTGCCATCGCAAATCAGAAAGGTGGGGTGGGCAAGACGACAACGGCGGTCAATCTGGCCGCCTGCGTTGCCGCGCTCGACATGAAGGTGCTGCTCATTGACGCCGACCCGCAGGCCAATGCCTCCAGCGGACTCGGATTCGAGAGCACGGACGAGACCATATCCATCTACGACTGTATCGTGAACAATCGTCTGGCGGTGGAGGCCATCCAGCCTACTGACATCCAGCAGTTGCATCTGCTTCCCGCCACGATGGACTTGGTGGGCGCCGAGCTGGAGATGATCTCCTACGAGCGCCGGGAGTATCGCCTGAAGGACGCCATCTATTCGCTGAAGAACGACTACGACTTTATCTTCATCGACTGTGCGCCCTCTCTTGGACTGATCACCCTCAACGCCCTCGTGGCCGCCGACTCCGTGCTGATTCCCGTCCAGTGCGAATACTTCGCCCTCGAAGGACTCGGCAAGCTGTTGAACACCATCCGCATTGTCCAGACCAACATGAACCCCGCTTTGGCCATCGAAGGCATCTTGCTTACCATGTACACGGCCCGCATCAAGTCTTCCAACGCCGTGGTGGATGATGTCCGCCTTCACTGCAAGGACCTGGTGTTCGACACCATCATCTCCCGCAATGTGCGCTTGAGCGAGGCACCCAGCTATGGCAAGCCTATCGTGCTCTATGATGTGAAATCTACTGGCTTCAGAAACTATCTGAACCTTGCTACAGAATTCCTCAACAAAAACGGATATACGATTTAAAACCCATACCATGAATAAAACAGAGAAACCTAAAGGAAGAGGCCTGGAGGCCATTTTGGGGAATGTGAACATCTCCTCGGTTCAGCCATCCGCCCATTCTGGCGGTAACAGCTACATCAAAATCGACTCGATAGACGCCAACCCTTTCCAGCCGCGTACCCAGTTCGATGAGGAGGCGTTGGAAGGTCTGGCACAGTCTATCAAGACATACGGACTTATCCAACCCGTGACGGTTCGCCCCAGTGAGGGCGGACGCTATCAGCTGATCTCCGGCGAACGCCGCTACCGCGCTGCTAAGATGGCTGGCCTGACAGAAATCCCCGCTTTCGTCCGCGCCGTTGATGATATGCAGTCTGTTCAGATGGCTCTCGTGGAGAACATCCAGCGCGCTGACCTGAACCCTATAGATGTGGCCATGAGCTATCAGATGCTCGTTGAAGAATGCCATCTCACGCAAGAAGAACTGAGCGAGAAACTTGGCAAAGACCGCAGCACGATCTCCAACTATCTGAGACTCTTGCGCCTTTCAACCCCAGCACAAGTCGCTGTGCGCGATGGCGTCATCTCTATGGGCCATGCTCTCCCGCTTGTCGTCCTCGAGGATGCTGCCCTCCAACAGAAAGTCATCAAGAAGGTGGTGGACGAGAATCTCTCTGTCCGCCAGACCGAAATGGAGGTCAAGAAGCTGCGCAACGAACTTGAGCCGGCAAAGCCTAAAGTGAAAATCACCCTCTCCGATGAGGTCCGCGCTTTCCAGACTGCTTTTGCCAAGAAACTGAAAGCCAAGGTTAAAATCAAGAAGGATATCACGGGTAAAGGCTCCATCACGATACCTTTTTCCTCAGACGAAGAACTGAAGAAAATCATAGACCAGCTGCAATAAACTGGTTGTTTGCCACGTTTTACCACGTATGAGAATTCAATGCTGGATATTGTCCGTTATCTGTTGTTTGATGATGCTCTCTTTGCAGGCGCAGGAAGAGCTGACAGATACGCCCGCATCCCGCGTTGCCCCTGCTGATTCCGTCAAGGTGGTGAAACATTCGCCCACCACGGCGATGCTTTGCTCCATCATTCCAGGCGGTGGCCAGATTTACAACAAGAAATATTGGAAACTGCCGATCGTCTACGGCGCTTTGGCTGCCACTGGCTATTTCGTCTGGCGCTCCGCCCACAAAATGAACGTGTATCGTAATGAGTTTATCTATCGGCGCGATGAATTGGTGACGTGGCAAAACTTTACCCTTGCGGAATACTCTGACGAGAATCTCCTGGAAATGAAAAATACCCAGCGACGGAATCTGGAAATCTCTATCGCTGCGACGGCAGTCGTGTATGTGCTGAACTTCATCGATGCCATGGTGGATGCCCATCTGTACTATTTTGATGTCTCCGATGACCTTAGCCTCCACTGGCAACCTGCCGTTATGCCGGATTTCACCAATAGACAATATGCCTTTGGTCTCAATCTGCAGTTGCGCTGGTGACATATATGATACTGAAAAAATGAACGAGAAGATTAAGTTTGCGATTTTAGGATACGGCAAGATGGGTAAGATGGTGGAATCCATGTTGCGTGCTTCTGGTTATGATATAGTTGCCATCATCGATAATGAAGAGGAGTGGCAGGCGCGTATGGACGATTTCCGTACTGCCGATGTGGCCATCGACTTCTCCATGCCTTCGGTGGCAGTGAGCAACATGGTGCGGGCTCTGGAATGCCACGTGCCCATTGTGGTTGGCACAACAGGCTGGTATGATCGTCTGGACGAGATTGTCGCGAAAGCCAAGTCATGTCACGGGTCGCTTGTCTACGGCACGAACTTCAGCATCGGAGTCTATCTGTTCAACCGTATGAACCAGTGGCTGGCCTCCGAGATGAGTCACTATAACCAATACGCAGTCTCTGTGGAAGAGACCCACCACACCGCCAAGAAGGACGCGCCGAGTGGCACCGCCATCACCTTGGCAGAGAGCATTGTCAGCCATCACCCGGGTTATTCCCAATGGCAGTTGTGTCAAGGGGAACCTGTCGGCAAGGAGGTGATCCCTGTGCAGGCACATCGCGTGGGGGAAGTCGCCGGCATCCATCAGATACAATGGTCCTCTCCCGAAGACGAGATCACCATCATTCACAACGCGCATGGTCGCCAAGGCTTTGCCGCCGGCGCTATCCGTACGGCCATCTGGCTGGTTCAGCATCCCGGCGCTGTATGCTCATTCGCTGAAACCTTTGAAGAACATAATCATAAACTCTAAAACAAAGAAACACTATGTATATATCAATTACCGCACTCTGGATTATCGGCATCATCTTCCTGATTTGCACACATGTTGGCTTGTGGGGTATCTTTCGCAAGGCCGGTATCGCTCCGTGGAAGTCCCTGATTCCTTTTTATAATGTCTGGCTCTGGATTACGGAAGTCATACATAAGAAATGGTGGTGGATGCTGCTCTTCCTCATTCCCTTCCTCAACATCTTCATGTTCTTCTATATCATTTGGGAGACGATCCATCATTTCAATAAAAACGGATACGGAGCCCTGATCCTCGGCACGCTGTTCTTCTTTGTCTATCTGCCTTATCTCGGCTTCTCGAAGAAAGAAGAATATATCGCAGAGCTGCCAGAGTGGAAGAAAAGCAGCGCTCGTTCCTGGGGCGACGCCCTCATCTTCGCAGTCGCTTTGGCCTATATCATCCGCCTTTGCTGGTTCGAGCTTTATACCATCCCGACATCTTCTATGGAGAGCTCCTTGATGGTGGGCGATTTCCTGACGGTCTCCAAACTCTCCTATGGTGTGCGAATGCCCAATACGCCAGTGGCTATCCCCTTTATTCACAACACACTGCCCAAGACCCAAAGCGTCAACTCCTATTCCAAAATAATCAAATTGCCCTACATGCGCACGAAAGCCCTGCGCCCTGTCCGAAACAACGACGTTGTGGTGTTCAATTACCCCGATGGCGATACGGTAGTCGTGGAGCGCAAGGCGGAAAGCTACTATGCCATCGTACGGGAGTTCGAGGCGATGCTCAATCCGAATGCTTCCCCGGAACAGAAACGTGATGTGATGGGACGCTATAGCCCTGACATGATCCAATATTTTCAACAAAAGTATGCCGGACCATATTATCAAGGCAAAGGCCGAGAGGCTGTCTGGAAAGAGTATAAAGTCATCGACCGCCCTGTGGATAAGCGTGAAAACTATGTGAAACGCTGTATCGCGGTCCCCGGCGACGAACTCAAAATCGTGGACAAACAGGTCTATATCAACGGTAAGGCGGCAGAGAACCCCAAACGTATGCAGTTTGCCTACTTCGTGTATCATCCTAATGGCATGCAGCTCTCGCTGAAAAAACGCAAAGAGTTGGATATCAATGAGGACGATGCGCAGCGCGTTGATCAGTACACGGTCCTTTACCGATTGAACAAGGAACAATGTGACAAGATCCGGAAGATGGGATTCGTTGTGGAGGTCTATCAGGATTCTCTGGGTCAGTACGACCCCGCCATTTTCCCGCACTCACCTGATTATCCGTGGAATAAGGACTTCTTCGGTCCCATTACCATCCCCGCCAAGGGCACAACCGTGAAACTCGACTCTAAGAATATTGTCCTCTATGAGCAGATTATCCGCCAATATGAAGGCAACCAATTGGAAGTCAAGGACGGCAAAGTCTTCATCAATGGGAAGGAGGCACATGAATATACTTTCAAGATGGACTACTATTTTATGATGGGTGATAACCGTCATAACTCCGCCGACTCCCGCTTCTGGGGCTTTGTGCCGGAAGATCATGTGGTGGGCCATCCCTCAATGGTGTGGTTGTCTCTGGATAAGTACAAGTCATTGGGTGAAAAAGGTAAAGTCCGTTGGGACAGAATGTTCAAGCGAGTGAAAATGTAAGCAAAATCCTATACGATGCAAACAATACCGATTTATTGTAAAAATACCAACTCATTGGTTTATGCTCCATACGGTCAGAATCTTTATGATTTTCTCCAGGAGCATCAGATGCTGCCGGAGCTGCCCTATCTGGGTGCATTGGTGAATAATAAAGTCCGGGATCTGAGCTACCAGGTCCATCGTCCGGCCATCATCGATTTTTTTGATTATTATTCGCCGTACGGTCGTGGTTTCTATATCCGCTCTCTCTATCTGCTGTTGTGCAAGACCATTCACGACCTGTTTCCGCTGAAGGTGAAATTGCGCATCAAGCATTCCATATCGGGCGGACGTTTCTGCACGCTGGATAATATGGACGAGCCGATCACAGAAGAGCTTGTCATGAAGATGCTCAACCACATGAAGAGTATTGTCAGGGCGAATATCCCGTTTGAACGTGTGGAGATGCTGACAGAAGATGCCATTGAGGCATTCCAGGAACTTGGACTGGAAGACAAGTACGAGTTGCTCAAAGAACGCAACCGGATTTTTACCTCAGTCTATCGCTTGGACACCACGATCGACTATTATTACGGATTTATGGTCCCGTCAACTGGATACCTTTCAATGTTCGGATTGGAAATGTATGAGAATGGCATCTTGTTGAAAATTCCTTCTGCCAAGAACTTCAAGGTGTTGCCCAAGACCCATCAGAATCCAAAACTCTTCGCCCAATATCACATGTCCAAAGCTTGGTCTGAGTTTATGGGAGTGTCAATGGTTAGCGATATGAACCGCCTGGTGCGAGAGGGTAGGGCTCTTGAAACGATTCTTGTGGCCGAAGCATTTCAGGAAAAGTGGATCTCGAAAGTCGCAGATGACATTTTCCAGAAAAAAAATGTCAAGATGGTGCTTATCAGCGGCCCTTCCAGCTCTGGCAAGACCACCACTTGCCGCCGACTCTCTGTCCAACTGGCTGTGCTAGGCTATAAGCCAGTGCAGATTTCAGTAGACGACTTCTTCGTGGAACGAGACGAAACCCCTGTGGATGCCAACGGAGAGAAAGACTTTGAAGCCCTTGAAGCTATCGACTTGCCCTTGTTCAATGACACCTTGAAACGACTTGTCGCTGGAGAGTGTGTGGAAATCCCGACTTTCGACTTTACCAAAGGAAGTAAACTGTGGACTGGCAAGACCCTTCAGCTTGAAGATAATTCCATCATGGTGGTGGAAGGCATCCACTGCCTCAATCCCAAACTTACCGAGCAGGTGCCAGAGGAGCTTAAGTATAAGGTTTTTGTCTCAGCCTTGACATCTATCTCTATCGATCGCCATAATCCCATCCCCACGACTGACAACCGTTTGATTCGTCGGATTGTGCGAGACTACAACTATCGTGGCTATTCTGCTTTGGATACCCTAAGACGTTGGCACAGTGTTCGTAATGGTGAAGACAAGAACATTTTCCCCTTCCAGGAAAATGCTGATGTGATGATCAACACCTCGCTGATATTTGAGTTGGGAATCTTGAAAAATTTCGCTATCCCGATTCTCCAAGAGGTGCCGGAGACAGTTCCTGAATATGCAGAGGCAAAAAGGTTGTTGAAGTTCCTTTCGTTCTTCCATTCCATCTCAGCCGCTGATATACCAGGCACTTCCATTCTTCGAGAGTTTGTCGGGGGAAGCAAATTCCAATACTGATGATTTGTCTTTTGGGATCGGGAAATGTGGCCACATGGCTGTTGCAGAAGCTTCGCGGATGTCGGGAGTTTCCGGTGACGCAGGTCTATAGTCGCCAGCTGGACCATGCCCGTGCGGCGGCGGCTATGGTAGGTGCAGAGGCTGTTGATGATCCCGCGATGTTGGATCCGAACTGTCGTCTCTTCATCTTTGCCTTGCGCGATGATGCCTTGCCGCAGGTCTTGTCGCAGATACCTTTCAAGATGCCCTTGGCTGTGCATACGGCCGGCTCTGTGCCGCAAGAGACGCTCGTGCCTTATGCCGAGCATTATGGGGTTCTCTATCCTTTGCAGACCTTTTCAAAGAATACGGACATGACATCGCTCAAGGTGCCGCTTTGTGTGGAGTGTGACCATGTGGGGCCGCATCGGGAGATGTTGCTTGCCCTTGCGAATGCCCTTTCCGATACGGTGCGACTGCTGAGCGGGGACCAACGCTTCTATGCGCATCTGGCCTCCGTGTTTGCCTGCAACTTCTCCAATGCAATGTGTACGGTGGCTGACGACATACTGCAGCAACACCAGATGAGCCTGGATTTGATCTGGCCGCTTCTGGAACAGACGGTGGCCAAACTACAGACCCTTCCGCCGAGAGATGCTCAGACAGGTCCTGCCCGCCGTGGTGACGAGGCTGTGATGCACCGCCATCTTCAGGCGCTGACCGAACCCCAATGGCAGGAGATTTATCGGACGATAAGCGATTTTATTCAATCTAATAGCTTGTATAGTGCTGATAATAAGTGAGATGCTTGTAATAAACAAATTATTGTGGATTATTTTTTGAAGGTATTTTTATTATTTCAAAAAAATCACTATTTTTGCACTCGCTTGCGTAAAGCAACAGATTTTATTTTATTAAATTATAAATCAAAACAATATGCAAAAGAAAGGCAACAAATACGGCACTCATCGTGTCATCGAACCCAAGGGCGTACTTCCGCAGCCTGCCAACAAGATTGACAACAATATGGACGAGATCTACGACAATGAGATCTTGATTGATGTCCAGACGTTGAATATCGATTCCGCTTCTTTTACTGACATTCACAACTATGCCAAACAACAGGCAGGAGAAGGTGCCAGCACCGAAGCCATCATGGAAGAGGTGAAGAAAGAGATGTTGCTGAACGTTGAGTTGCAAGGCAAGCATCGTAATCGTCGTACAGGTTCCGGTGGTATGCTGCTCGGCAAAGTTGAGAAGATCGGTGACGCGTTGAAAGGTAAAATCGACCTCAAAGAGGGCGACCGTATTGCCACGCTCGTCAGCCTCTCCTTGACCCCGCTGCGTATCGATGAGATCCTGGAAATCCGTCCTGAGGTGGATCAAGTGGACATCAAGGGTAAAGCCATCCTCTTCGAGAGTGGTATTTACGCCAAGATACCTACCGATATGCCGGAGAAACTCGCCTTATCTGCATTGGACGTTGCCGGCGCTCCCGCCCAGACTGCCAAATTGTGCCAATATGGCCAGACTGTCGTGATCCTCGGCGCTGGTGGCAAGAGCGGTATGCTCTGCTGCTATGAGGCTAAAAAACGCGTTGGCGTCACCGGCAAGGTTATCGGTATCGCCAATAGCCCGAAAAGCACCCAACGTATCAAAGATCTCGGCTTCTGCGATATCGTGGAATCTGCCGCTGGCATGACCCCCGTGCAAGTTTACGAGCTTATTGAAAAACTTACCAATGGCAAGATGGCCGACGTCACCATCAACTGCGTTAATGTTCCCGATCAGGAGATGACCGCAGTGCTCTGTACTAAAGACGACGGTATCGTCTATTTCTTCTCCATGGCCACCAGCTTCACAAAGGCTAGCCTCGGTGCCGAAGGTATCGGTAGCGACGTGAATATGATCATGGGTAACGGCTATACGAAGGGACATGCTGAATTCACTCTGCAAGAACTGCGCGAAAGCCCCGAGCTTCGCAAGATCTTCGAGGAACTCTACGCATAACCCTATTACCATATAGTAATAATTTTTTGACGAGAAAAGCAGAGTCCAAGCTCTGCTTTTTTTATTGCCCATTCCCCTGTAGAGACGTTCCATGGAACGTCTCTACAATTAGGAAAAAATCGTTGGCATGTTTCCGCAAATTGTCTATATTTGCAGATTATATTGTGATTATGAAAAACCTGTTGAAAACCAGTTTGTTATTGCTGTTCTGCGTTGCTTGTTCCATCGTTGTGGCGCAGAATCATGAGTTGGTCATTCTCCATACCAATGACACACATAGCCAGATAGAACCCTACACCTATAAAGCTGACACTAATGTTGGTGGCATATTGCGCCGGGAAGCATTCGTTAACGAGGTGCGTCGAACCCATTCCCAAGTTCTGCTGTTAGACGCCGGCGATTTCTCCCAAGGTACCCCATATTTCAACTTCTTCAAGGGATATGTGGAGATCACCCTGATGAACCAGCTTGGGTATGATGCTGCCACTTTGGGAAATCATGAATTTGACAACGGATCCGAAGAACTGGCCAAACGTGTTCGTAAAGCAAAGTTCCCCGTTCTTTGCTGCAACTGTCAATTCCATAACAAAGCATTGAGACGGGCGATGAAGGAGTACACGATTATTCAAAAAGACGGACTGAAAATCGGCATCTTTGGTCTTTGTGTAAACCTCCAAGGCCTCGTGTCGCCAGAAACAGCCAATGAGGTCACCTACTTGGACCCTATCCCCGAGGCGAGACGTGTGGTGGCTAAATTGCAATTGAAAGGGTGTAATATGATTATTTGCCTGTCTCACTTGGGATTGATCGAAGGCCAAGTGAGTGACAAGGATGTTGCGCAAGCGGTTCCCGAAATCGATGTCATCATCGGAGGTCATTCCCATACGGAACTGGCGGAGCCTATCGTGGTCGGCAAGACACGAATCTGCCAGATGACCAATCGTGGCAAATGTGTGGGTGAACTGACCGTCAAATATTAAGCAATTCATTTATACATAGAATATGAAGAAGAAAATTATGGTGACCGGCGGTTGTGGCTATATCGGCTCCCACACCATCATTGAGCTGATCCAGAGCGGCCGTTATGATGTCATATCCGTGGACAATAATGTTAGAAGCACGCCAGAGACTATGAATCGCGTGGAGCGGATTACGGGCGTGAAGGTGCGCAACTACAAGGTTGATATTTGCGACAAGTCAGCCTTTTTCAATGTCTTTGAGGAGAATCCCGACATAAAAGGCATCATCCATTTCGCCGCCTATAAAGCGGTCGGCGAGTCGGTGGAGCAGCCGCTGATGTACTATCGCAACAACCTCGGAGCGTTGGCCAATGTGCTGGAGGCCTGCCAAAACTTCAGTATACATGCGCTGATTTTCTCTTCCTCATGTGCCGTGTATGGTGATGTCAAGAATCTGCCCGTCAGCGAGCAGACCCCGATGGGCCAGGCTTTCTGCCCCTATGCCCATACCAAGCAGATAGGAGAGGAGATGATCCGAAATATGATGATCCCGAATCCTGCTATGAACGCACTGATTCTCCGCTACTTCAACCCCGTGGGGGCGCACATCTCCGGCATGAATGGTGAACTGTCGCCCGACAAGCCCAACAACTTGGTGCCCATCATTATGCGTGTCGCTTCAGGCAAGCAGCCCTCGATGCAGGTGTTCGGCAATGACTATGACACACGAGACGGCTCCTGTATCCGTGACTATCTCCATGTCTCCGACATCGCCGATGCGCACGTGAAGGCTATTGATTATCTTCTTGAAGGACGCAATCAGCAGCAGTGTGAGGTCTTCAACATAGGCAGTGGCAACGGTATTTCCGTGATGGAGATGCTGGCGGCCGCCGAGGAGGTAGTCGGCCATAAACTAAACTATACCGTCGGCGGCCGTCGCGCAGGTGACATCCCCGCCATCTACGGTGACAACTCCCGCGCAAACACCCTCCTTCATTGGAATTGCCGCTATAATGTGCATGATATGATGGAAAGCGCATGGAAATGGGAACAGTATCTGGATTCCGAAAGATCTCGTTGATTTTGTTTATAAGTCTATTTGCTTATAAATGTGTCTTATAAGCTTTTTTGCTTATAAATTATTTTTATAAGTGTTTTTACTTATAAAAAATGTATCTTTGCACCCAAAATTTTCATTATGGTACAAGCAGCAATCTCGGCAGATATCGTCTCCTCTTCGTCATTGTCCATAGAGGAGAAGAGCGCCCTTAACCAAAGTATCCGCCATTTCTTGAGTGAACTTGAGAATGACGATACAACCAAACAGTGGGGTAGAATAGTCAAAGGTGACGCCGTGGAGATCTTCATGTCAGATCCCCATAAGGCTCTGCGTACGGCCTTGAGACTGAAAACTTTGGTGAAACAGATGCCCTTGAACGATCTGGTGGATGAAACTCCTGAACTGAAGAATAAACGAATCCTTTTTAAAAAATATGGCATTCGTATGGCTGTCGGTTTGGGAGAAATTACAGTCGCGGACAAAGAACGTGACATGCTGGATGGCGAGGCCATATACTACGCCGGACGCTTGATGGAATACCAAGGGACCTCCCAGAAAGAACGGGCGGTGGTTAAGAATACACTTTTCTTCAAAGCCCATAACGACTCCTTGACACAACAGATGAATGTGTTGTTGGGTCTCATAGATGTGTTGCTTCGAAAGGCTAATGCGCGTCAGTGCGAGGTTCTGTATCAAAAACTCTCTGGAAAAACCGAGATGGAGATAGCAGAAATATTGAACATTAAGCAATCGGCTGTAAACCAGCATAGCACTGCTGCCGGCTGGAACGCATTAGAACAGGCTGTGCTCTATTATGAAACGTTAAATTTTGAAAATTATGGTTAAACTTCTTACGTTGCAGATTCTGGCCCATATTATCAGTGATTTTTATCTGCAAACAGGTAAATCCTGCCAAAATAAGGCCCAAAGAGGATTCCAATCGCCGCATCTGTATGTGCATGTGGCCATCACCTTCATCTGCTCTTGGATCTTGTCGCTTTTGTATCCCTATACTTTCGATTTTTGGTGGGCCTCCATGGTCATAGCCGTCTTGCATGGCGTTATTGACGGCTTGAAATCCCGTTTCCAAAAGGTTCCTTGGGTATTTTTTATAGACCAAGTGTTGCACCTGACGGTCATCTGTGCGGTGGTTGCTTGGTTTAGCAGTACGGTGAACTATAAAATCCCCTTCTTGAACGACAGTGTGGTCACTCCTCTCGATATGATTCCGACTTCCACATTGCTGTGGATCACGGCGTTTGCGTTTTGTCTGCGTCCGGCCAACCTTTTCATCGGTGAAATCCTGAACAATGCCCAAATCAAATGCCCCAAAGATCAGGAGCCTGAGTCTGAGCAACCTCTACAAGAGGGAATGGAGGCTGGTTCGCCAGAAACCACTTCGGAATTGCCGAATGCAGGACATCTGATCGGCAATGTGGAAAGAGTGCTGACCTTGATTTTTATGATGTTTGGCCATTTCGAAGCCATTGGCTTCCTGTTAGCTGCCAAATCACTCCTGCGTTTCAAGGATAGTGCCACGAATAAGTCTGAATATGTATTGGTAGGCACCCTGCTGAGCTTTGGTTTGGCTATCATTGCAGGTGCCATAGTGTTGAGTCTGTTAAATAGAGTGTAAAACTGTAATAAAATGTCTGAAAATCTTCGTCTCGTATCCGATCTCGCCCTGATTCTGATCTCTGCCGGTGTCGTCACCATTCTTTTCAAATTGCTGAAACAGCCGCTGGTGTTGGGCTATCTGGTGGCCGGATTCCTCGTGGGTCCGCACTTGCATATCTTCCCCACCGTCACCGATGTGGCCGATGTAGAGGTGTGGTCCGAGATCGGTATCATCTTCATGATGTTCGGTCTGGGCCTTGAATTCAGCTTCAAGAAGCTCTTTTCCGTGGGTAGCAAGGCCTTTGTTACAGCCTTCTTGGGTATCCTCGGTATGATGGCAGTGGGTGTGTTGCTGGGTTTGATCATGGATTGGAATATCATGCAGAGCATCTTCCTGGGCGGTATGCTGTCGATGTCTTCCACCGCCATCATTATCAAAGCATTTGACGATCTCAAGATGAAAGGGGAATCCTTTGCCGACCTTACGATGGTAGTGCTGATTATCCAGGACATTGTGGCAGTGGTGATGATGGTGTTGATGTCTACGGTCGCTGCCAGCAAGAACGCCTCTGCCGGCAAGGAGATGGTGATGAGCATCGTCAAGTTGGTATTCTTCCTCATCCTCTGGTTTGTCATTGGCATCTATTTGATACCTTCCTTCTTTAGAGTCGCCAAGAAATATATCAACGACGAGAACCTGCTGATCATCTCCATCGGTCTCTGTTTTGGTATGGTGATTATTGCCAACAACGTAGGCTTCTCGTCCGCTCTTGGTGCATTCGTGATCGGTTCCATCCTTTCCGAAACTGTCGAAAGCCATCGCATAGAAGAGCTGACCAAAAGCATCAAGGATCTATTCAGTGCTATTTTTTTCGTCTCCGTGGGTATGATGATAGATCCCGCGGTGCTGCAACAGTACTGGAAATTAGTGCTCTCTTTGGTGTTGATCACCTTGATTATCAAAGCGCTTATCTCTTCACTTGCCGCTGTGTTCGCGGGAGCCAACCTGGAGGATTCGGTCAAAACGGGTTTCACGTTGTCTCAGATTGGAGAGTTCGCATTCATTATCGCAGCTGTGGGTGTCGCCCAGGGAGTCATGCCTTCCTATATTTATCCTGTGATTATTGCCGCTTCCGTGATCACAACATTTACCACACCATATTGGATCCGGGCTGGAAAACCTGTTTACGAACTGCTGAACAGAAAGATGTCCCCAAGTCTTAAGTCGCGCCTGGATGAATATACACTCTTGGGTAATGCTACGGACAAAAAGGATTGGAAGAGCATCATATCCAGCACGTTACCTCGTGTGCTGATTTTCTCTGTGGTTAGCTTCGCCTTGCTCTTCTTGATATTCAACTATCTTGTTCCTTTTGTGGGAAAAATAGAATTGTTGCAGAAAATCCCCAAATGGTGGTATAATCTGTTGTTTGCCACTGGGGTGTTGTTGGTCATGACCCCATTCCTGTATGGTATTGTCTATAATAATCAAAAGACCAGGGAGCTATATGCAGATCTGGTGAAACTTAATAAAGGCAATGTGCTGGTTATCACGGTTTGGACAGTTTTCCGCTTTATCATTGCAGGATTTTTTGTCTTCTCTATCCTTGTGAAGTTCTTCAGCTATACCAAATGGGTTATCATTCTCATCACGATCCTGGTGATTGTTTTCATGGTATTCTCCAATAACACATTGCGCAGATTCTCTTTTATAGAGTCTGCCTTCATGAAGAACCTGAATGCCAAGGAGCAGGCGGGAAATGTCTAGAAAAACCTTGGAGTGTTATCCGTTGGCTATAGGGCTCAGTTCTGTTTAGGGTAAGAATCCTGCGTGGAAGGTATAAGGTAACAGGTCGGCCACGCAATGCAGGATGTAGATGGGGCCGGTCTGACCGGATAAGATGACCTCAATAGGCTGGTTGAACTTTTGTTCATACTCATAGAGCACTTGTCGGCAGCTGCCGCACGGTGATACAGGTATGGACAGCGGCTCATCCGGATTGATGGCGGTGATGGCTATCTTGGAGAATGGCACTTCCGGGTATTTGGCAGAGGCGGCAAAGGCTGCTGTGCGTTCTGCGCAGAGGCCGCAAGGATACACGGCATTCTCTTGGTTGCTGCCAGTGATGACTTCTCCGTTGTTCAGCAGGATGGCGGCGCCCACCTGAAAGCGGGAGTATGGGGAGTATGCGCGTTTGGCGGCGTCCTCGGCCTTGGCCAATAGCATGGCTACATCGTGCGGGAGCTCTTCCCGCTCGTATTCGAATATCTTGGAAGTGAGTTCTAAGGTTTTCATTGTCAGTATGATAGTGTTAAGTGTTCAGTGTGTTCTTGGGAGACTTATCCATAATAGAGAGCCTTTCTTCAGTCACCCTTTTCTTTTTCAGGCCACAAAGGTACACTTTTTTTGAATATCCGCTAAAAATAGTACCTTTGCATTTTCAAATCCGATTGTTCAAAATGCGTGTCATTTCGCTTGAAGATATTAGAGATATTTACATTAAATCAGCACAGCGCGGTCTTTCTTTCTTGATGAGCAAACTTTCCTTCTCATCATCCACGAGAACAAAGAGTAGTTTTAATGATACTGAGATTCCTGTAAGCGATTGGTCGCAGGTGCCGGCTGTGCGGAAACGTTGGAACAAGCTCATAACTTCTTGTTGGAGGATGAGAAGACGTCAGCGCAGCTGAAGGTGCTATTTCGTCTGGAAGATGACTATCTGCAGATGAATCCCAGTGATTTTGTCTTTGGTGTCTATGAGAAGGAATAATGGGTGGGATTAGATGATTCCCACGATATCCCGAATGTTGTCGATATGTTCTTGCTCGCAGAGATTGTCGAGCTCCTTCACGATTTTCTTTCCCGCATCCGGGGTGGTGAAGTTGACGGTGCCGATTTGGACTGCGGAGGCGCCGGCCATCATGAAGGCCAGCACATCTTCGGCGCTGGTGATGCCGCCTAAGCCGATGACAGGGATCTTGACCGCCTTGGCGACAGAGTGCACCATGCGCAGCGCGATGGGCCGGATGGCGGCACCGGAGAGACCGGCATAGACATTGTTGAATATCGGTTTGCGGCGGTGGATGTCAATGGCCATGGCTTGGAAGGTGTTGACCAGCGACAGGGAGTCGGCGCCCGCACCCTCGCACGCCTTTGCCATCTCGACTATGTTCTCCGCGTTGGGCGACAGCTTGACCATCAGCGGTTTGTGGCACACTTTGCGCACGGCAGTGACCACTTCGGCAGCCACCTCGGCCTTGATGCCGAAGGCCATGCCGCCGCTCTTGACGTTAGGACAGGAAATGTTAAGCTCCAGCATGTCGATGTCAGCCTTGGAGAGCATCGAAGCTCCCGTTATGTAGTCATCCATGCTGTGTCCGCCCATGTTGGCGATCAGGACGGTGTCCCATTGGCGCATGACGGGGATGTAGTGCTCGATGAAAGCCTCAACGCCGGGGTTCTGCAGCCCCACACTGTTCATCATGCCCGAGGGCGTTTCATACACGCGGATGCCTAAGTTGCCATCTTTAGGCTTTAAAGTCAATCCTTTGGAACTGATGCCGCCCAGGCAGTTGATGTCGTACAAAAGACTGTATTCCTCGCCGAAGCCGAATGTGCCGGAAGCTGCGATAATGGGATTCTTGAAAGATATACCGTTGATGGTGGTCTGCAGATTTGCCATGATTATTGTTGAAATAGATGGGTGGATAAAAAGATGGGACCGTCTTTGCAGACTCGTTTCATGCCGTCGGCAGTGGGGATGCTACAGCCGAGGCAGGCTCCGATGCCACAGGCCATGCGGTGTTCCATCGAGCACCAGCAGGTGACCTGTTTTTCTGCGCATATTTGCGCCACTTTGCGCATCATCACTTCCGGACCGCAGGTGAGTACGGCGTCATATTTTTCAGCCTTGAGCAGGTCGGTGATATAGCCGCGATAGCCTTCAGGTCCTAATTCTGATGATATGAAGATGTCTTGGCAATAGGGCTCGAACGATTCAATGGCGAACAGTTGGTCGCGGAAGCCTAAGTATGCATCCACCGTGCAGCCTCTTTCTTGCAGCATTTGAGCTGTCAGGCAGAGTGGGGGAATGCCCACGCCGCCGCCTAAGACCGCAATGCGTCCGTGCAGCTGTTCCAGTGGATATCCGTTGCCAAGACCTCCCAGCAGTGAGATGGAATCTCCTTCTTTTAACGTTGCAAGTTTGCGCGTGCCCTCGCCTATGACTCGATACATGAATGACAAGGTCTCTTCAGTCGCTTGGTACACACTGATCGGGCGCATCAGCGTCAGCTCTTTGTCCCAACACTTAAGCATGAAAAACTGTCCGGCAGAGACTGGCGCCTCGTGTCGGAGAACCTGCATGACGAAGATGTCATCGGTTAGTTGTATGTTGGATTGTACGGTGGATTGAAAATATTTCACGTTAGTTATAAATTATGGTAGGGATGCTCAACACATCCCTACCCAGTCAATGTCAAAGTCCTTGCGCGCGGACGGCATTCAGGATGTCATCGCGCATGCGGATAGTCTCGGCGCGGGCGCAACCGGCGAAATCCTCTTCGCCATGTTCCTGTTTGCGATAGGCCAGCAGGATGCCACGGGAGGAGTTGACCACACCGCCGTTACCATGTTTCAGATACTTGGCGATGTCTTCTGCCTTGCCACCCTGGGCACCGTAGCCTGGAATCAGGAAGAAGGTGGTGTCAAGCAAAGAACGGATCTCCGCCGCTTCGTCAGCATGCGTGCAGCCCATGACACCGCCGATGGCCGAGTAGCCGCAATGGCCCAGGAACTCCTTGCCCATGGCGTTCAGCTTCTCGCCAACAGCATGATAGACTCGCCGACCTCCTTCGAGAGGCAGGTATTCGATGTCTTTGGCTCCTTCGTTAGAGGTGCGTATTAACACAAACACACCCTTGCCCTTCTCTTTGAGGTAGGGTAGGTAGGGCGATAGACTGTCCAAGCCCATGTAGGGACTCAAAGTGATGAAATCAGCCTCGAAGTCACCGGTAAAGTGTGCCTTGGCATACATTTCAGCTGTTTTGGCGATGTCGCCACGCTTGATATCGGCAATCGTGATCGCCTTCAATGCCCGGAGGTACTGCAAGGTGCGTTGGTAGGCCACCAGTCCGGGGATGCCAAACGACTCATAGTAGGCAATCTGAACTTTGTAGCAGGCCGCCACATCAATGGTGGCGTCAATGATAGCCTTGTTGAACTGAAACAGACCTTCCGCGATGTCTGGATAGCGGGAGGCCATGGAGGCAGGCAGATAACTGTAGTCGGTGTCCAAACCGACACAGACGTGCCCCTTTGCGGCGACAGCGTCAAAAAGTTTGTCTATAATCATAATGTTATTCCTTGACTTTCAGCATGTAACCGGCACCATGGAAGTTGACGATCTCCACGAGCGGTTCATAGCCGTCTTTATAAACGGTTTTTCTTTTGCCACTCTCTTTGGGGAGGATGTATTCTTCATCATCAATTTGTAAGTAGGTGCGGAGTTTGGTCAGGAACACATCCATGCTTCTGCTGACAGAATGGTCTTCATCGCCCCACACTTCCTTAAGGATGATCTCGCGAGGGATGAGCTTGTTCTTATGCTCGAGAAGCAGTTGCAGCAGACGAGCCTCTTTGCGCGTCAGCGTGCGAGTGCATTTGGGGTGAATGAGCTGCATGCTGGAATAGTTGAACTCAAAATGACCCATGTGATAAATCTTATCCTCTAAAATCGAGGCGACTTTTGTCGGGGATGCTGAACAACGTTTCAGAATGGCCTGCATGCGCAACTCCAATTCTTCAATAGAGAACGGTTTTGTGATGTAGTCGTCACACCCAAGTCTGAATGCCTTGATTCTGTCCTCTTTGGAGGTGTTGGCTGTCAGAATGATAACCGGTACCATGTCGTTGTTCTTCCGTATCTCCTGCAGGAGAGAGAAGTCTTCTTTGCCTTTGGCCATGATGTCAATAATGCAAATATCATAACTATGGCTGGAAAGGGATTTTTCAGCCAGCTTCTCGTCCATAAAATCATGAACGGTGTATCCGGATAACTCCAGATAATCCTTGATAACGTACAACAAGTTTTCACTTTCGTCAACTAGGAGTACTTTGCTTTTTGTTTGCTTCATTTTTTTTATTTTTTGATTGTTATTGTCTTTTTTTATCAATTGAGTGTGAGGAAGTTGCTGTTAGGAATCTTTAAGCTTTGATACACGTAAAGAGAGCTTGTTGAAACCATAGTTGTCAGCTTTGTCAGCCTTTCTGTAAATTTTAACAATGTAACGACCTTTTCGATTCAAATTTTTCTTCGGGAAAGCCACTACTTCCAACTCTGTCATTCCGCCGTCGTCTTTCATGTATTCGGAGTTGTTCTCTTTTAACCTCATAGTGCTTGTGACAAAGGTCTCCATGCCATCGGGAGACAACAGCGTCACAGTGATGGGCAACTCTTCCATAGTTACATTTTGTTTGTCGTAGTTGAGGATAAAACTGATCTGGTAGCTGGAAGTGGAGTCGAGATTGTCAAAATCAAATGTTAAAACACGTTCTTCGAATGCCCAGTTTGTATTTGGAAATTCATGCGTGACAACGATGTCTTGATTTTTTTTGCCAAGTTGAGATTTATTGCAAGAAGTAATTGTAACACAGGATGTTGCGATGATAATCATCGATGTAAAAAAAATGATATTTTTTTTGCGTAGCTGTTGAATCATATTAAAATATAGTTATTTTTGCATTTTTAAAATATGAAAGTGCAATAATACAAAAAATATGAATAAGAAACAAAAATTTTATGTGGTATGGAAGGGAGAAAATCCTGGGGTGTATAAAACATGGGATGAGTGCAAGCTTCAGGTGGTTCACTTTGAGGGAGCCAAGTACAAGTCTTTTGAGACGTTGAACCAAGCGCAAGAGGCATTTGCCGATGGTTACGAAGCTTACTACAAGAAGAATCCTCCAGCCGCAAAGACTCTTTCATACGGTGGCACGGCCGCCGGGGAGCCCATTCTGGAGAGCTTGTCGGTGGATGCTGCATGGAATTCTGTGACGAAGGTGATGGAGTATCGCGGAGTGCATACGGGCACCCGGGAGCTCTGGTTTCATAAGGGCCCGTTTCCCGGCGCCAGCAACAATATCGGAGAGTTTCTTGCCTTGGTTCATGGCCTTGCCCTGCTGAAACAGAGAAATCTTCAGATTCCAATCTATAGCGATAGTGTGACGGCCATGGCCTGGGTGCGCCAGAAGAAACATAAGTCCATCATCCTCCCCACCGAAGAGAATGCTGTGATTTTCGACCTGCTGAACAGGGCTGAATACTGGCTGCGAAATAACGTGTATACCACCCCGATCTATAAATGGAATACTCCCGTGTGGGGCGAGATTCCTGCTGATTTTGGCAGAAAGTGAGCACAATAAAAAATGTGATTTCTCGTTACTCAATGGCTTTTGAAAAAAAACTTGTTCTATGAGAAATATTCGTGGCTTTATAGTGCTGATTTGTTGTATGATGGTGCCATTCCTGACCGCTATGGCCCAGGAGACCTGTACCGCCAAGGCGCCCGCTGAAGTGCCTTTGGACAGGCCCTTCCAATATACTGTGTCGGTGAGTAGCCAAGGTGAGATTGTGGCTACCGATTTTGGCAAATTTGAATTGGTGAGTGGCCCAAGTATGGGTACAAGTACTTCCATATCAATGGTTAATGGTCAAGTGGATCAACAGACAACCTATACTTACACGTATCACCTTTCTGCCAAAAAGGAGGGCACTTTCACCATCCCGGGCGTGACGCTCTCTGTCGATGGCAAGGTCGTGAAAAGCAATGCCGTGACCGTGACGGTCTCTAAAAATGCTCAGAGTCAGAGTCAAAACCAGTTTGGCTGGGGACATGACTTCCCGTCTTTTGAATTTCCGCAGTGGGGACAGCCACAAGAGCAACCTTCGGAGAAAGGAAAAGTGCAGGTGGAGGATAAAATTGGCAAAAACGACATCTTCATACAAGCCTCCTCTTCCAAGCAGGAAGCATTCCAAGGCGAAGGCGTGGTCGTGACCTACAAATTGTATGTGAAAGACGATATCTCTGGCTATAGCGTTGAACGAGCCTCCTACAGCTATTCCGATGATTTTTGGATCGGATCCTTGAATCTCCCACGCCAGAATCGTACCACCGAGACGGTTAACGGCAAAAGTTATACGGTCTTCGTTTTCAAACAGTCGGCATTCTATCCCACCAAAACAGGTAAGTTGACCATTCCCAAGCTGAATGTGAATCTCGCCATCCGGGTGCCGGCCGTTGTGAAAGATCCTTTCTGGGGAAATATCTCCTCGTATCGTACTAAGGAGGTCTCCTTGTCATCCAACGACATCTCCATCAAGGTGAAGGCTCTGCCGGGCTCAAATCCGGCCAAGACCGAAGTGGTGGGCGGTTTCTCCATGACTTCTAATCTGAGCCGTACGGAGTGCCATGCCAATGAACGCGTTGTCCTTTCCGTGACAATCTCGGGAAGTGGAAATCTTCATCAGATCAAAGCCGATGACCTGGACATCACCTTCCCGGACGACTGCGATGTCACCTATCCGAAAGTGGTTGAAAACATCCAGGCGAAGGGAGACTATATCACAGGTACCAAGACCTTCCAGTTTACCATTATCCCTCGTTCCGAAGGCACTTTCTACATCCCCAGTGCCTCATACTATTATTATGATTACGACACTGGCACCAATAAAATCATCACATCCCAAGATTACAACTTGGAGGTGACGCCCGGTCCCAGCCGTCCATCCGATGATGGAAACAAACCCGCCAAGAACAAAGCCAAAACCTATAAAATCTAATCAGAATGAATACGCGTAAAACATACCTTGTTATATGTCTGTCATTGTTGCTCGTATGGCTGTGCCTGCCGGCTTCGGCGCAGACCCAGAACAAATCGTTCAAGCCGACCTGCGAGGTGCGTGCTCCCAAGCAGGTGGCCAAAGGGGAACTCTTTACCTATACGATTGTCACCAATGCCAAGACGGATGTCAATGATCCGGACTTCGGACCGTTCATGGTAAATGGAGAAGCTTCCAGCTCCAGTAATGCAGTCAAGGTGGAGAATGGCAAACGCTATACCAAAACACGCCGCGAGACCATCTTCTATCTTTCCGCAGATACCATAGGAACCATGACTATCCCGTCAAACGAGATTTCCGTGGGTGGCAAGAAGATGCAGTTGAAACCTGTCACGGTCGAGGTGCTGCCTTCGACGCCCAATAACGAGCCTGCCGGACTTACCGTTTTTTATTCCGACACGTTCTATGACGACGGCGACCTCTCAACTTATGACGTGGTGGAAGATTATGATCCGGAACCTATGCCTATCCAAAAGCCAAGAGATCCCAATCGTCTGAGGAATGTTCTATTGTATGTTCTCTTAGGCCTCTTCGCCTTGTTTGTCATCGTCTTTTCGATAGCTTCTTATAAACCGGTGAAGGAATATTTCCACCCCACTTCTCAGGATGACGATGAGCAACTTCCGACACCTCCTGCTCCAACAGACGCTCCGGAGGATCCGATAGAAGAGTAGTCTTGAGCGCGTCCGTCTGAGCAGCCTTGTTTTATATTTTTTAGGGAGTTATATACATGCTGGCACAACAAAGATGAGGCCGCCGGCAAAATCAACCGTTTTCATTTAATCTTAGGGGGCTTTAGGGGGCATCTGCCCATAGAGCACGCGGGCGGGCATGCCGACATGCGGTGCGGACGCGGCGTGAATGGCCGGCCTCCAACAGCGGCGTGCAAAGGCGCTTGCGTTTACAAAAATGCAAAGCCTTCCGTGCTAGTTTCCTTTTTGCTCTGGCCGGCATTTTTGTTCACGTTTGCCGCCGCTGTCAGAGGGCGGACAGAGCGGGCGGCATTCATGTCGGCTTGATCTTTTGTAACTTTTCTATCAAGAGAAAAGTTAGAGGTCATAATTATCTGATAAACTGATACTTG
>JAGCFD010000066.1 GCA_017650305.1 Bacteroidales bacterium
CGTGGGCTTCAGCCACACCCACTTCAGCGGCACCGGCCACTCCGACATGGGCGACATCCTGCTGATGCCCTTCACTGGCGAGGTGCAGCTTAATCCCGGCACCGCCGACAACCCCGATGCAGGCTACCGCTCGCGCTTCAGTCACGAGACCGAGAAGGCCTCGCCCGGCTACTACGAGGTGCGCCTCAGCGACGACGACATCCTCGTGCAGCTCACCGCCACCCCGCACTGCGGCATCCACAGATACACTTACCCCCAGGGCGAAACCCAAAAGCTCATCGTCGATCTCAATCACTGTCTCTACAACTACGACGGCAAGGTACTGTGGGCCTCCCTGCGCATGGAAGATCCCTACACGCTGACCGGCTACCGCATTACCAACGGCTGGGCACGGGAAAACTACGTCTATTTTGCCATACACTTCAGCAAGCCCGTGGCGCATTACGGCTATCAGGATTTCGGGAAACAGGATTACAACGGTTTCTGGAAACGCTTCGACCTTAACCACGACTTCCCCGAGATGGCGGGACGCAAGGTGGTGACTTGGATTGAATTCGAGCAGGATGATGACCCTGTGCTGGAAGTGCAGGTGGCATTATCCGCCGTGGGCACCGATGGCGCAACGATGAACTTGGAGGCGGAGAGCCTGCGCCCCTACCGTCGGCAGAATGCTAATGGCACTGTGACAGATGCGTTCCATCGCCTCTCATTTGATGAGATTCTCCATAACACGCAGAGAGTTTGGAACGAAAGATTGGGTATATACGAAGCACAAGGCACGCCCGACCAACTCGCGATGTTCTACACTTCGCTCTATCATACGATGATCAATCCATCTATCTATCAGGATGTTGACGGACAATATCGTGGGGTGGATCACAATATCCACCAAAACTTGGAAGGATACACCAATTACACGATATTCTCCTTGTGGGACACCTACCGTGCCGAACACCCGCTACTGAACATCATTGACCCGAAAGCCGCCTGCGATATGGTTTCCTCCATGATTGACCATGCTGAGCAGAGTGTGCACCATGTCCTTCCGATATGGAGCCATGCCGGAAATGAGAACTGGTGTATGATCGGCTACCACGGCGTGTCGGCGGTGGCGGACAACTATCTTTGCCATCATCCGAATTTCTATGGGGAAAATGTGAAGATGAATAAAATCCTTATTAACACGATGCCTTATATTCTGAACAGTGCCAATTTGGACTATTATGACCATACTGACTTGTACAAAAAATTAGGCTATGTACCATACAACAAGTCTGCTGTCGGTACTTCCATTACCTTGGAAAACGCCTACGAAGATTGGGTGATTTACAATCTGATCGACAAAGGCAAAATCGCTTCTGGATATGAAGAGATGAAGGAGACTTACCGTCAGCGCGCGCTGAACTTCAAGAACGTCTTCAATCCGGAGACAGGTTTTGCGCAGGCACGTTACGAAGACGGCTCGTGGAAGACGCCCGCCGACCTGCTCTCCACCTCCAACGAGGGCTTCATCGAGGGCAACAGCTGGAATTACTCGTTCTACGTGCCGCACGATGTCAACGGCCTGATCAAGATTATGGGCGGCGACAAAGTCTTCGTGAACCGCCTGGACGAGCTCTTCACGATGTATGTGCCCGACAAGTTCTTCGCTGAGACCGAGGATGTTACCCGCGAGGGCATGTTGGGCGGCTACGTGCACGGCAACGAGCCCAGCCACCACATTCCGTACCTTTACATGTGGACCTCCCAGCCGTGGAAGACGCAGTTGCGCGTGCGCGAGGTGATGAACAAGATGTACCGCAACCACCTCGACGGACTGTGCGGCAATGACGACTGCGGACAGATGTCGGCGTGGTACATCTTCAGCGCGATGGGCTTCTATCCCGTCTGTCCCGCCAGCGGCCAGTACGTCTTCGGGGCGCCTTATCTGCCCGAGAATGTCCTCCGTCTGCAAAACGGCAACACCCTGACTATCAAGGCACCCAACGTCAGCGACCAGAACTGCTACATCCAGTCGGTGACGCTCAACGGCAAGCCTTTGCACTGCGCCTACATCACCTACGAGCAGATTATGGCCGGCGGCGAGCTCGTCTTCACCATGGGCAGCAAGCCGAACAAGAAGTGGTTCACGGAAAAGCCGTATTCGTTGGAATAAGGGAGAAAAAGCTATGACTTAAGGGATGGCGAAGTGGCGTAGATCTCTGCCAGCACCTTTTCTTCGTTTTCCCACGTCAGCTCGTGGGAGGCGGTGATACAGTGCTCTTGACATTGCCGGAAGAAGTCGGTATCGTCCATCAACTGGCGAACAGCTGCGGCAATGCTCTCGGGCGTCCAGTCTTCAGCGACCACTCCCACTTGATATTGCTCGACAATATTGCGTCGTTCCACCAAGTTGGAAACCACCAAGGGCGTGCCAGCTTTGATATATTCGAAAATCTTATTGGGCAGACTGAACCGTAAATTTGCGCTCAGGTCGCGGTCGAGGGCGATGCCGGCATCCGAGAGCACCGTGTAGTTGTAGAGCATTTGTTGGTTCTGGCGACCCACAAAGGTTATGTTGTCGGCCACATTCAGCTCTTTCGCTCGTTGTTTCATGGCAGGCAAAGAAAGGCCGCCTCCCACCACAAACAGATGTGTGTCAGGCAACAAGGGCATGGCTTCTATCATCTCTTCGCCACCCCTGCCCTCATTGATGGCATTGCCTTGTAAGATCAAGACAAACTTGTCCTCAGGCATCCCTAAAGAAGTTCGGGTTTCCGTCACCTCCACTTTACGTTGCGGCGGGATGTTGCGCACAAGGTAGGGCCTTATGCCATACTCCTTCTCATATTGGTCCACAATAGACTGGCTTACCGTGATGACGGTTTCCAGCTTGGGGAAGCAGAACTTCTCAATGTGGCTCCACACCCACAAAGAGGCGGAATTGCTTACCACTGAGAGTTCACCGCAGAAGTATTCGTGACTGTCATAGACCAGTCTTTTTTTCCTCATGCGGCTGATCAGAAAGTTCGGTAGCAGTGTGTCCAAGTCGTTGGCCACATAGACATCAAAGCGATGGAAGATCAGAAATAAGAAGAGGCGAAGCTGGTATTCGGCATAGAAAAGCGGTCCTCTGCGGAAAAGGAGTCTCATGCGGTGGGTCTGGTAGGGTCGATTCTCCAACGAGGGCGAATCGCCATAGCGGCGACCCACCAAGGTGACTTGATAGCCGTTGCGTTGCAGAAAACGAGCCACCTTGTCCACTCGTGGATCGGTATAGAGATCGTTGGTTACCGATAGGATAGCTTTGATCATTCCGCTAACTCGCTACGGCCGTGGCATTTCTTGTATTTGAGACCGCTTCCGCACGGACATGGGTCGTTGCGGCCCACCTTTTTCTCCACGCGGATGGGTTGGCTTCCCTTGCCGCCAGGGGCCACCTGACGACCACCGCCAGGAACATCGCTACGACCAGTCTGTAACTTCTTGGCTTCAGATTGGGGCAATTGGGCCTCGCGAACCTGAGTGTTCTCAGCCACCGGCAACTTGCCCTTGTTCAAGAAGGAGACAATCTCTTGGCTGATGCGGACAAGTAATTCATCAAAGAGGTTGAAGGATTCCAGTTTGTAGATCAAGAGCGGGTCTTTCTGCTCGTAAGAGGCATTCTGCACACTCTCCTTTAAGTCGTCCATGGCACGCAGATGCTCTTTCCAGGCATTGTCGATGACGGCCAGGGTGATACCCTTTTCAAAAGAGAGTCCCACCTCACGACCATTGGTCTCATGGCACTTTTTCAGCGGAGCAACAATGTTGATGCTTTTGACACCATCGGTGAAGGGAATGGCAATATTTTGATATTGGTCACCATGCTCCATATAGACGCGGTCAATGACAGGGAAAGCCTGCTCACACACTTTGGCAATCTTCTCTTTATAGTGGTCGTAGACGATGGGTTGCAGCTGTTCTATCAACTTGTTGGGTCTTTCCTGCAAGAAGGTATTCTCATCAAAGGGGGATTCGATGCCAAAAGTGGTAATCATAGCGGCGGAGAATCCTTCGTAGTCTTTGGCTTCCCAGAATTCGGGCACTATGGTGGAGCAAACATCCTCAAACATCTGTGCAATATCAATAGCCAGGCGGTCGCCAAAGAGGGCGTTGCGGCGTTTGCGATAGATGGTGGAACGTTGTTTGTTCATCACATCGTCATATTCCAGCAAACGCTTACGAATACCGAAGTTGTTCTCTTCCACCTTCTTCTGGGCACGCTCGATAGACTTGGAGATCATGCTGTGTTGGATCACATCACCATCCTGATGGCCCATCTGGTCCATGACCTTGGCGATACGGTCGGAGCCGAAGAGACGCATCAGGTCGTCTTCCAAAGAGACGAAGAACTGGGAGCTGCCGGGGTCACCTTGACGACCGGAACGTCCACGCAACTGGCGGTCCACACGACGGGAGTCATGGCGCTCGGTGCCGATAATAGCCAAGCCGCCCAACTCTTTCACCTTGGGGGTCAGCTTGATATCGGTACCACGACCTGCCATGTTGGTGGCGATGGTGACGGTGCCCTCCTGGCCGGCTTCGGCCACGATGTCGGCCTCTTTCTTATGCAATTTGGCATTCAACACATTGTGCTGGATGCGGCGCATGTTGAGAATCTTGGACAACAACTCGGAAGTCTCCACAGAGGTGGTACCCACCAACACGGGGCGCCCCTCTTCGTGCAGACGCACGATCTCGTTCACCACGGCGTTGTATTTCTCGCGCTTGGTCTTGTACACCAAGTCGTCATAGTCTTTGCGGATCACCGGCTTATTAGTCGGGATGACCACCACATCGAGTTTGTAGATGTTCCAGAACTCGCCGGCTTCCGTTTCGGCAGTACCGGTCATGCCGGCCAGCTTCTTGTACATACGGAAGTAGTTCTGGAGGGTGATGGTGGCGTAGGTTTGGGTGGCGGCTTCCACCTTGACGTTTTCCTTGGCTTCGATAGCCTGGTGCAGACCGTCTGAGTAGCGGCGGCCCTCCATGATACGGCCGGTCTGCTCGTCCACAATCTTCACCTTGTTGTCGATGATGACGTACTCCACATCTTTGGCAAACATGGTGTATGCCTTCAACAGCTGGTGGACGGTGTGGATACGGTCGGAGGCAGCGGCAAAGTTGCTGTAAATCTCCTCTTTGCGAGCGGCCTTCTCCTCCGGAGTCAGGTTTTGTTTCTCCAGCTCGGCAATCTCGGCACCCACATCGGGCATGATAAACATCTTGGCCTGCTCGGCATCCTTGCTGATGACATCGATACCTTTCTCCATGATATCGACGGTGTTCTGTTTCTCCTCGATGACAAAGTAAAGCTCATCATCGATGAAGTGCATATTGCGGTTTTGTTCCTGCATAAAGAACGACTCCGTGCGTTGAAGAACCTGCTTCATGCCGGGCTCGCTGAGGAACTTGATGAGGGCTTTGTTTTTGGGCAGACCGCGGTGGGCGCGCAACAGCAACATGGCAGCCTCGTCCTGCGGCTTGGGATCGGGATTCTCCTTCAGCAATGTCTTGGCTTTGGTCAGGATGTCAGCCACATAGAGTTTCTGTGCGTTGTACAATTTCTCCACGATAGGCTTATACTGGTCGAAGTCCTGCTTGTCGCCCTTGGGTGTCGGGCCGGAGATGATCAACGGGGTACGGGCATCGTCAATCAAGACGGAGTCCACCTCATCGACGATGGCGTAGTTGTGGGGGCGTTGCACCAGCTCCCCGATGTTGCGGGCCATATTGTCACGCAGGTAATCGAAGCCAAACTCGTTGTTGGTACCGTAGGTGATGTCGGCGTTATAGGCGCGGCGACGCTCGTCGGAGTTGGGCTCGTGTTTGTCGATGCAGTCCACGGAGAGGCCGAGGAACTCATAGAGACGTCCCATCCATTCGGAGTCACGTTTGGCGAGGTAGTCGTTGACGGTCACCACATGGACGCCCTTGCCAGGGAGTGCGTTGAGGTAAACGGGCAGGGTGGCGACGAGGGTTTTACCTTCACCAGTGGCCATCTCCGCGATCTTTCCATCGTGGAGTACCATGCCGCCGATGAGCTGCACATCATAGTGACACATGTCCCAAGTGATCATATTGCCGCCGGCAGACCAGGAGTTGCGGTAACGGGCGATGTCACCGTCAATCTCAATACCGTCATGGGTGGCGGCCAGATCACGGTCCATCTGCGTGGCCTTCACTTCAATGACTTCATTCTCCTTGAAACGGCGAGCGGTCTCCTTCATCACAGAGAAAGCCTCGGGCAGAATCTCACGGAGGATATGTTGGGTGGTCTCATAGATCTTTTCCTCCAGTTTTTCACTCTCCTTGTAGAGATCCTGCTTCTCCTCGATGGGCAGATCGTAGTTCGCGTCCAGATAGTCTTTGATCTCCTTTACGCGCTGCTCCTCGGTAGCAGTGGCTGCCTGAATCATCATGCGAAACTCCACGGTCTTGTGCCGTAATTCATCCGTTGTCAGGTTCTTAATGGTTTCGTAAACCGTTAGGGTCTTATTCAACAAAGGCTTCAGTTCCTTCATGTCCCTATCTGCCTTTGTACCAAAAATCTTTGTTAAAAAATTTGCCATATTGCCAATAAAAATTAAGGGGGCAAAGATACAATTTTTTGGTGAATGGGAAACAAGAGAGAAGATGGTTAGTTAAGAGTTAATAGATAATGGTTGTCGGGGGTAGGAAAGGTTTGGCAACATGGGATCACGACAACGTAGTTTCTTTTTGAACGTTGAACCTTGACTTTGAACTATTGGCCATTAGCCGTTAGCTATTAGCTTTTAACCCGTTAACCTTCTAACCCCCTAACCTTCTAACCTTATAACAGTAAACAACAATGACTTTGAACAATGACTTTGACTATTGGCCATTAGCCGTTAGCTATTAGCTTTTAACCCGTTAACCTTCTAACCTTTTAACCTTTTAACCTTGATAACAGTAATCAACAATGACTTTGAACCTTGACTTTGAACTGTTGCCACCTTAATTTCTTAACTTCTTCGTGGACAGAAATAAAATAAAACCCCAAAAGTTCTTTGTCAAGCTTTTGGGGTTTTATTATGCATTTATCTTTTTTTGACCCTAAGGGAGTCTGAGGGAAGCGCGAGGCTCCATTGATAAATCATTGCATTATTCACCTAAGACGGGAGCAGTGGCGTCCTCAGCCTTCAACACCTCAATGTCGAATGTCAGCGGGGAGTAGGGTGGAATTACAGCATTGCCGCGCTCACCATAGGCCATGGAGGAGGGAATCAACACGGTGGCCTTTTCACCAACACGCATCTTGCCTACTGCAATTTCCCATCCCGGAATGACTTTGTGTGCACCCATGGTGAAGGTGAAAGGTTCGTCACGACCAATGGAGCTGTCAAACTCAGTGCCGTCCAACAAACGGCCTACATAGTGGACCGTCACACTTTGTCCCTCTTTCACTTGCGGACCGTTGCCTCTTTTGGTGGTCTTAATGTAGATGCCTTCTTCAGTGGGTTGTCCTAAATGATTGTCCTTCACATATTGAAGAATGGTATCAACTTCTTTTCCTTTGAGTTCTTCCATTTCTGCTTCATATTTAGCCTTGGCTTTTTCGAACTCTGCTTTGGGCATGTGGCCATACAACATTACGTCCAGATAGAGAGGGTCTTCTCCAAAGGGATATTCTTGGCCTTCCATCATCAAGTCGAAGAACTCTTGGCCGTTGAAGATAAAGGTGGCGCTGTCTTCCACATGCATCATGCGTAGAGCAGCGTAGAGGTCGTTTTTGCCGATAGAGTCCATCAGCATCTCGTTGGGGATCATCGGGATGAGGATGGAGTCGCCTGCTCTCATGGAGAAGAGGAAGCCTACATAATCACCAGTCTTGGGCATGGCGGCATCTTCGTGTACAGTATGGAATTTGTAGTAAATACCAGAGGCTTTGTCCTTTTTGAAGCCTTTGTATTTGCCGGTGTTCTTGAGGAGGAAGAACAAACCGACGCCTATGATGGCAGCGGCGAGGACACATAAGAGGATGATCAGCCAGCCTTTGCCATGGCGGGCTGGTTTCTCCGTGTCGGAATCAGTCAAGGTGTTCTCAGGTTCAATGGTTTCTTCCGCATTGACAGTTGCTTTTTCAACCTCTTCAGCAGCTTCGTTAACCACTTCTACCGTGTTCTCCACAGTTTCTTCCATATTGTTATTCAACATGGATTCGTTTTCTTCTTGTGTGTTTTCCACATCTAAAATATCTTCTGACATGTTCTTTAAGATTATGATTGATAATAAATTTCCTTGATTTTAAAATCGGCGGCAAAAATAGTAAAAATTTGGGGATTATTTACGGTGCCATATTGAAGTACTCCTCCAACATGTTGTTGTCCAACAATTCCAATTGTTTGTTGATGTAGTGCTTCACTAACGCTTTGTCTTTCCGGCTTTCCAAAATGCGATGCAAGGCTTCGTTTACCTCTTTGACGGTGCCAACGCAGTCGAAGGGCTTCACATAGGCCATGCCGGCCAGCTGGTCGAGGGTGGGGGCTAACTCGGGGTTGTTTAGGAGGTCGTCCCCGAAGATGCTGATCATGGTTTGGTCATCAATGAAAGGTGACAGGATGATGTAGGCGAAGAGGCATTTGGCGCAGCGGCCGCACCATTTGTCCTCCTTGCTGCCCGCGTTGCAGCTCTTGAAGACATGGAAATATTGCGGATATTTTGCAAATTGTTCTGCAATCTGCAATTCTGTGAGTGGACGCAGATAACTGTAATAGTGGTTGCACCCATTCATGTAGGTGTCCACATAGTAGCGGAAGTCCTCTTCAAACTCCAACGACTTGGAGTACTGGTGGTTGATATGGGTGCCGGGGATGGTGGGTTCGTTAGCTGACGACTCGTTGGAGAGGGCCA
Source organism: Bacteroidales bacterium (assembly GCA_017650305.1). Taxonomy (GTDB): domain Bacteria; phylum Bacteroidota; class Bacteroidia; order Bacteroidales; family WCHB1-69; genus F23-D06. Next base: position 8,896 of record JAGCFD010000066.1, read on the forward strand.
CGTCGCGGATGCCCGTGATGGCGGAAAGGAGCACTGAATAGAAAGCGAGCATGGCGGAGAAGGGCGTGTGCCCGTTGAGAAACCCTTCTTTGTTGAGTTCTAAAAGTCTGGGCGAGATCTCCCGTTTCAGGATGAGGATATCGTTAGGGTCGGGGAAACCAGCCTTCTCAGCGCAAGCTAAAGTGGCGCCGCGCGGGTTGATGATGAAAGGAACGACCACCTTTTTCACTCGCAGCTCTTCAAGCGTGACCACGGAATCCTTGCCCCCACCGATAGGAACAATGACGCGGTCGCTCTCTGCCACATGAGGGTATGAGAGATCATCAGCCATCAGAGCATCTTCATCAAAAGCAAAGGTCAGGAACTTCTCGTGGTTGGTGTCGATATGGTTCTGGTAGAAGAACTCGCCCAAGCCGTACCAATAAAGCTTGCGCCACCACAGCTGTTCCTCCTCGTTAAGCCGATAGGGGCGGATGAGAAGTGTGGGACAGCAGGCGCATTTCCAATAGCTGATCAACTCGATCATGCCGATGTGAAAGATGATGCCTTCCAATGTTTTTAAGTCGGTGGGGTAGTGCGCATAACGTCCTGGCTGTAACACCATGGTCGGCGTGAAGCGGATGGTTTCGCCGATGCTGAAATCAAATTGGATAGTTAAATTATTGTTGTTGAGGTTGTAAGAGTATCCGTTGTAAGAGAATACGGGATACTTTTTTCTCAATTCTTCAAAACTCATAGAAAAAAAATTAGTACGCTGCAAAAGTACAAAAAAATCGTATTTTTGCCATCCTTATAACTTATCGTATGAGTACCCCTCGGGATTTTTTACAGGTTAAGCAAACGGAATTCACCCTTTCACCAGGGCGGATCCTGATTTCGGTGCCTCTGAACCAGGATTTGTTGTTCAGCCGTTCCGTTGTTTTGCTTACTGACTACAACGAGGAGGCCGTGGCAGGGGTCATCGTCAACAAAGCCACCCCTTTCATGCTGGACAGGCTGGTGGATGGCATGACGCTCAACGTGCCACTGCATATTGGCGGTCCCGTGAGTCCTGAAATGCTCTTTCTGGTTCACAACTATGCCCATTGCGAGGCAGCCTCGCCAGTGAAGCCTGGCATTTTCTTTGGCTATGACGAGCGGATGCTGAAGCTGATCGAGCAGCATGTGGACCCGACTATACGCTATAAGTTTCTCTTGGGTTATTCCGGATGGGCGCCCGGACAGCTGGAGGATGAGATTGCCCATAACTATTGGGTGGTGGCCAACCCCACTCCGGAGTTGCTTTTCCAAACAGAGACGAGTCAGATGTGGCGCAAAGCCATCTCTAATTTGGGAGAAGAATATGCCCACTGGCTTAAGATTCCTGAAAGTCCGCATTTAAATTAGCATAATGATGAAAAAATCCATACTCTTTCTTTTTCTGCTGACCATAGGTGTCAGCCTCTTGCAGGCCCAGTCGGCCAAAGGACAGTTCAAGGGTGGCGTCCGTGCCGGTCTGACCACTTCTCAAGTTTCTGGCGATGATCTGGCCGGTTTCCATAAGATGGGTGCCACCGCCGGTCTTTTCGCCAATGTGGCGTTGAATGACAATGACAATCTGAAATTGCAGATGGGCCTCGATTTCACCATGAAAGGCAGTCATTCACATACTCCCAAAAACCATGTCAGTTATGACAGCTATGTGCTCAATTTGGGATATTTGGAGGTTCCCATCTTGCTGCAGTGGAGGTTCGCCCATCTGACCATCCGGAGCATCCACGATTTTTGGTTTGAGTTTGGCCCGATGATCGGGGTCAACCTGTATGCCCGCGAGCGCAATGCCAGCGGTCCGATACTGTTCCGGCTTCCATTCCGCCGGATGGAGTTCTCCGCTTGTGCGGGATTGTCCTATATGTTTAATGAACACCACGGACTCAACTTCCGTTTTTCCAACTCTTTTATTCCGGTGCGAATTCCTGATTGGGCTGTCAATCAGCGGATTATGAAGCAGTTTAACACAGTGCTTTCGTTGTGTTATATGTATCAGTTTTAGATTCTGACTTTTAGCTGTTTAACTGCAAATCGGCTTTTAAGCTACTGCTTGAAGTAGATAAAAAAGTCGGGGATGAGACCCATAGCCGACTACTGTTTCACCACTTTGAAATATTGTATTTTGCCATTTTGGAGACGGACTTGGCCGAGGTATAGACCTGCGGGAAGGTCGTTCATCGGAATGGATACCTGTCCGGAATTCGTCTTGGATAGTTGTTTCACGATATTTCCGTTGGGAGCGAAGAGCTGCACTGATACAATGTCTTGTTTGCTGTTGTTGATGAAGAGATGGTCGGTGCAGGGGTTGGGATAGACCTCTATGGTCAATGGTTTGTAGTCTGGAACGGAGGTGTGGCTAGCATAGGCGGCATAAAAGTCGGGGATGCCGTAGCCTATCTCGTTGTTGGGGTTGGAGGCGCATGAGCCGCTCTCGCGTACGTACTGCATGATCTGTTGCGAAGAGGCGGCGGGCAGGGATTGCCAGAGACAGGCGCACAGACCGGCGGCCACGGGACCGGCCAGGCTGGTGCCGTTGGCCACGTCATAGTAATAACTGTAACCATCAGAATCCCATGATGGATAGACACAGAGGGTGTTGACACCAACAGAGGCAATGTCGGGTTTGATACGGCCGTCATAAGAAGGGCCTCGGGAGGAGAAGTTGGCTACGACACTGTCAATGCCGACGGCAGCTATCGACAAGATGTCGAAAGCATCGGCGGGGTGGCCGATGTGATACCAGTCGCTTGTGCCTTCGTTGCCGGCGCTGACACAGACCACCACGCCCTTCTGTCCCAAAATGGTGGCGGCACGCGAGGCGATGCTCCACACGCCATCCACCTGCTCGTAGCCGATGCTGGCCTGCGGGAAGTCAGGGAAGCCGCAATAACCTAAGGAGGAGTTGATGACGTCAGCCCCGATGCTGTCTGCAATCTCGGCAGCGTATGCCCAGAAGTCCTCCTCGATAAGTTGCTCGGAGGCAGGCTCTTCGGAGCGGATGAAGAAATAGGAAGCCTCGGGAGCGGTGCCCACCAAGGTGCCTTCTTGCAACAAGCACATGGTGGAGGTGACCAGCGTGCCGTGACTGTGCCCATCAAAGACATTGTTGCGGAACGGGATCAGGTCGCGGGTACCCAGCAACTGACCATTGGTGAAGAGCGGACTGAACACGGAAATCTCGTTCACTCCATTCCAGCCTGCGTCAAAGACAGCGATGAGCATGCCTTCGCCACGGAAACCTTCATTGTGCAACAGGTGGCCGTTGTGGATGGCTATCTGATAATATCCGTAGCTGCCATAGTCGTATGGTATGATGGTATCGTGATTGCTCACGATGGGCTCCTGGTAGGGAATCTCGGTCTCGGGGGCCAGTTGTGCCGACATCATCATGGTGTCGTAAAAGGCCACGGGCAGGATGCTGTCCACAAACGGCAAGGCGAGGATTTGCGGGACCTGCGTGCTGTCGGGACAGTAGATAGTCACCGTGTTCATCCACTTGGATTCCGCTAACAACCGGATTCTGTCGTCCATATTCCGGATCTGCTGTTTGTATTGCGGGGTCACGGGTAGGTCCTGCTCGGTGATGGCAATGTTGAAGCGGGCCCGTTTTGCCAGTGCGCGCTCAGACAGAAAAGCGGAGGGGTTGTCGATGGAATAGGAGTTGTTGTTCTTGTCGGCTAGGTAAAGGCGATAACAATTGGCAGAAGGCTGGGCCGCCAGCACGGCGCAAAGACCGGCAAACAGCACCACCAAGATATGTTTTTTCATATCGGCATATATTTTGTTTAGTGACCCCGGCGGGATTCAAACCCACGACTTTCAGAACCGGAATCTGACGTTCTATTCAGCTGAACTACGGGGCCAAAAATGAGGCTGCAAAAATACAAAAAAAAAGACCCGTTCCAGTAATCCTTTGTCAAAAATCATCAAAACTTCTGTTATGAGAGAGGAAGAAGGAATAGTGGGTGCATGAAGGGGATGTTTTTATGATTTTTTCACACTCTTCAGCCCAACAAAATATGTAACCCGATGCCGATGAGTACGATGCCGCCGATAATCTCTGCAATATTAGCTTTCATTTTTTTACCTAAATATTTCGTTAGCTCATAGCCGATGATGGAGGCAGCAAAGGAGACAATTCCTATCATGCTGACAGCCAATGTGATGGATGTACTCTCCAGTAAAGAAAAAGAGAAACCTACGGCCAAAGCGTCTATACTGGTGGCTATGGATAAAATCAGCACACTCTTCAGAGAGGTCATGTCCACCATGGTCTCGCCGTTGTCGCGTATTCCTTCAAGTATCATTTTACCGCCGATGAAAGCCAGAATGGCAAAGGCAATCCATGGGGCAAATCGGGTGGTAAACCCAGCAATGGAAACACCCAAGAGATAGCCAATCAATGGCATCATAGCCTGAAAGAAACCAAAGGAGAAGGCAAACAGCAGAATATTGCGCCTTTTCAGATAAGGCTGGGTGAATCCGGCTGTGCAACTGACAGCAAAACAGTCCATAGCCAGACTGATGGATAACAATAATATAGTTAAAAAATCAAAATCAGGTCTCATATTAAAAAAAAGTGTATTTTTGCCGCCTCAAAGCAAGCCACTTTAGCTCAGTTGGTAGAGCGACGCATTCGTAATGCGTAGGTCGCGAGTTCAAGTCTCACAAGTGGCTCAATATTAAGAGGTTTTGGTTTTTCAAAACCTCTTTTTTTATAGTTGTTCATGAACTTGAGCCCACACTTCGTCTGGCAGTTTGGCGCCCACATTTTCTACCATTCTTGCCGAAAGCCAGGATGCCAGTCTCCCCGTTTTAGCAGCGCTCATCCCGTTCAGATAGCCGTAGAGGAAGCCAGCGGCATAGATATCGCCGGCGCCGGTGGTGTCCAGGCAGGCCATTGCCTTTACGGGTTCCACCTTGGTTACCTCTCCATTCATCTTGATAAAGGATCCTTCTTTGCCGACCTTCACGATGGCGACCTCGCAATATTGGGATAGGATGTCCAAAGCTTTTTCGCCTTCTTCATGGGTAAAAGCCTTGGCTTCCTCTTCGTTGGCGAAGATGATGTCCACATATTCGCGCAGGAGCATTTCCACAAAGTCGTAATGTTCCTCGATTAGATTATAGCTGGCCATATCCATAGAGATGCGGAGGCCCTGAGCCTTGGCCGCTTGGCATACGCGCAGGATCAGATCGTGGTTGAAGATGAGGTAGCCCTCCACGTGGATAAGATCATATTGGGATAGTACGGAGGGGTCGAGCTCCTCGGCAGTCATCTCGGCAGCCGCACCCAGATAGGTGGCGAAGGTGCGTTCCCCGTCGACGGAGATATAAGTGGTGGCAATGCCAGTGTCGATGTCGGAGAGGATCAGGTGGGGTTTGACGCCGAACCGCTCCATCTCCCGACGGAAAAAGCCGCCCATCTCATCGTTACCTACCTTGCCGATGTAGCCGGCGGGCATACCCAGACGGGCCAGCGCGTGGATGGTGTTGGATGTAGAGCCGCCAGTGGCGCAGATTTGTGGCACATTCTGCAGTTGTTCGTGCAATTCCCGCTTGCGATCAGCGTCAATCATGCTCATTCCGCCCTTCTGCAAACCACATTCGGCAATCATAGAGTCTTCCACATTGACTAAAATATCCACTAAGGCATTTCCTATTCCTAAAACTTTTTTCATCATGAAGATTTTTAATGTTTCAACAACAATAAGTATTAATTAAATGAGGTGGCAAAAATACATTTTTTTGGTGAGCAGAGAAAGAGGAAAGAGAATAGATAATAGTTAAAAGTTAATAGATAATAGTTGTTGGGGAGGGGGGAGAGTTTCTACTTTAGGATCTAAATTACTCTTTGCGTCCTTTGCGCCTTTGCGGTTTTCTTTGAACCTTGACTATGAACAATGACATTGACCCATGCCACCGTTGTGTTCTAAAATACTCTTTGCGTCCTTTGCGCCTTTGCGGTTTTCTTTGAACCTTGACTATGAACTTTGACATTGAACCATGCCTCTTTTAGGATCTAAATTACTCTTTGCATCCTTTGCGCCTTTGCGGTTTTTTTTGAACTGTGAGCTTTGACTGTTGGCTTTTAGCCATTGACATTAAGCCTTGAATTACCCATAACTATTATCTATTAACTATGACATTGAACTAAGTCCTCCGTGGTTTCTTTCTGGCAGGGCCGAAAAAACGTTTCAACATCTCAATTATTTGTGTACCTTTGCACGTTTTATCGTTTCGGTATCATTATCATCATGAACATAGAAAAATACCATCAGATTCAGAGCCAGTTGCCCGAAAGCACTCGGCTGATTGCCGTCTCCAAAACCAAACCGGTGGAGGATATCCAGATGTTGTATGACGAGGGCCAACGGCTGTTCGGAGAGAACAAGGCCCAAGAGATGAAGGCCAAACACGAGGTGCTGCCTCAAGATATCCAGTGGCACTTTATCGGTCATCTGCAGACCAACAAAATCAAATACATTGCCCCCTATGTGGCTATGATCCATAGTATTGACAGCGAATCTTTGTTGGTGGAAGTCAACAAGTTGGCTGCTAAAAACCAGCGCGTGATCCCCTGCTTGCTTCAGTTTCACATCGCGGCAGAAGAGACCAAGTTCGGTTTCACCATAGAGGAGTGCCGCGCCATGCTTCAGGGAGAGGTCTTCCCGACTTTGCAAAACGTCCGCATCTGCGGGGTGATGGGCATGGCCACCTTCACGGAAGATATGGGTCAGGTGCGCCGCGAATTCCGGCACTTGCACGATATCTTCCAAAGTCTGAAGGAAGAGTTCTTTGCCAGCAATGAAGATTTCAAAGAGATTTCCATGGGCATGACCGACGACTATCCCATAGCGATAGAAGAGGGCAGTACCTTCATACGGGTCGGAAGCGCCATTTTTGGAGTTAGGAATTATCAAACAACAGCTATTAGCCATTAGCTATTAGCCATTAGCCAATAAAATAGTCAATTATAATCACCAAATAGTCGGCTAACAGCCAATAGCCAACATCTAATAGCCATAAAATTTAACACTATGTCAAAAAAACTATATCTCATCGACGCCATGGGTCTGATCTTCAGAGCCTATTATGCCATGATGAAGAGTCCCCGCTATACCACCAAAGGTCTCAACACCTCTGCCATACTGGGTTTTACCAATTCGTTGTATGAGATCATCAAGAAGGAGAAGCCCACCCACATGGCAGTGGCCTTTGATACGGGTGCTCCCACCTTCCGCCATGCCGAGTTTGAGAACTATAAGGCTAACCGCGAAGCCACACCCGACGATATTATCCTTTCTGTTCCATACATCAAGCGCATCTTGGAAGCCTTTCGCATAGCCATGGTCTCTATGGACGGTTACGAGGCGGATGACGTGGTGGGAAGCTTGGCCAAACATGCTGAAATAGAAGGCTTTGAGGTTTATATGGTGACCTCCGATAAAGACTACGGACAGTTGGTGTCGGAGCATATTCATCTCTACAAGCCAGGCAAGTTTGGACAGCCGGCAGAGATCTTGGGCGTGCAGGAGGTATGCGAGAAATACAAAATTGAGAATCCGGAACAGTTGATCGACATGCTGGGATTGTGGGGCGACAGTTCCGATAATATCCCCGGAGTGCCAGGCATCGGCCAGGTGAAGGCCCAGAAACTGCTGGCCACCTACCACTCCATAGAGGAGATGTATGCCCGAGGCGCCGACCAGGAAAATGAAAAGATGCGCACCCTTCTGATGGAGAACAAAGAGCAGGCATTGCTTTCCAAACAATTGGCAACCATTATGTTGGATGTGCCTCTGGAATACGACTTTTCACAGATGGTGCTGACGGGCCCCAATCTTCCTGAACTAAAAGCTGTCTTTGCCGAGCTTGAGTTCAAGGCGTTGACACAAAGGATATTAAAAGATCTTTCCGTGACGGACACCACAAGCGATTCCGTGGACCTGTTCTCACAACCCGTTGAAGAGGACGAGGTGTTGCCCTGTTGCCAGATAATCTCAAAAAAGACACAAGTGTTTGGTTTAGAGGATCTTCCTTTATCTATCCGACAAGCCGATACGCTCTTTTTTGACTGGATTATGATAGAAAACCGCATTGCCGGCTTTGTGTTGGCCGCAGACAAGTCGATGGCCTACTACCATTTGGTGGAGAGTGAACATCGTCACTATCAGGGTCTGTTGGCAGAAATCTTCGGGGGAAATCGTACGGTGGTGTTGTACGACTATAAGCAGACGTTTAAGTTTTTAACTGTTTTTAAGATTGTTGTCACGGCGAAAGTTCACGACTTGTTGATAGCGCATTATCTGATCCAGCCGGAGAGCAAGCATACTTTGGAGATGATGACGGAGACGGGATTGGGTGTGGCGTTGCAGAAACCAGCCAATCCGCAGGAACAGTCTGCCGTGGAGCGGCTGAGTGTTTATGTGCAGCTTTATCCGATTTTGTTGAAATCGATTCGTGAAGGGGAGTTGCTTTCCTTGTTTGAGGAGGTGGAGATGCCCTTGGCACCCGTGCTGGCCAACATGGAGATGGCGGGGGTAAAGTTGGATGTGGCCACCTTGCAACAGAATTCCGAGACTATGCAGCAGGAATTAAAAGACATTGAGCATCAGATATATGAATATGCTGGCATCACCTTCAATATCGGGTCTCCGAAGCAGTTGGGAGAGGTGCTGTTTGAGCGATTGCGTCTGGTTGAGAACGCCAAATTGACCAAGAGCAAGCAGTATCAGACGGGCGAGGAGGTGCTGTTGAAGTTGGCGCCGAAGCATCCCATTGTGCCTTTGATCCTGGAGTGGCGCAAGCTCTCCAAGCTGAAGTCCACCTATATCGATGCTCTGCCTGCCTTGATCAATCCCAAGACCGGTCGCATCCATACCACTTACACACAAACGATCACGGCTACGGGCCGGTTGAGTTCGGTGAATCCGAATTTGCAGAATATTCCCATCCGCACAGAGCGGGGGCGGGATATCCGCAAAGCCTTTGTGGCATCCGATGACGACCATGTCTTGCTCGCGGCCGACTACTCCCAGATAGAGTTGCGCATCGTGGCGCACGTTTGCGGTGACGAGCGTATGATAGAGACTTTCCGCCGTCATGAGGACATTCATGCGTCAATGGCTGCTCATATCTACGGAGTTCCCCAAGAGGATGTGACGAAAGATATGCGCCGCAATGCCAAGACCGTCAACTTTGGCATCTTGTACGGTATCTCTGCCTTTGGCCTGGCCGACCGGCTGCAGATACCGCAGTTCGAGGCGCGCCAGCTGATCACGGATTATTTCCGCAGTTTTCCGAAAATCAATGACTATCTGAACAACACCCTCGCGTTTGCGCGGGAGCATCTCTATGTCGAGACGCTGTTGGGCAGGCGGCGCTATATTCGGGATATCAATGCGCACAACGCCATTTTGAGAAAATCGGCGGAGCGCAATGCCATTAATGCCCCAATACAGGGCACCGCCGCCGATTTGATCAAAATAGCCATGATCCGTATCCAGCGCGCGATCGAGGAACGTCATCTGCACAGCCGCATGATTCTGCAGGTGCACGATGAATTGGTGTTCGACACGCCAAAGGACGAACTCGAAACACTTCGCGAACTGGTCCGAACCGAGATGAGCAACGCCATGCAACTGTCTGTGCCGTTGGATGTTGACATCAATTACGGTCACAGTTGGTATGACGCGCACTAAAGATTAGAAGGGCAGGTCGTCAGTCTCGCTCGGGAAAGACTCTTCCACAGCAGGTTGAGGGGCCACGTTGCCCTGATTGGTGTTTTGTGTGGCCACCGGCGCACTTTCACTCGCGCTACGAGATTCTAACATGGTGAAAGTGGAAGCTTCAATTTCTGTGATGTAGTGCTTGATGCCGTTGTCTTCCCAACTCCTGGTGCGCAGCTTTCCCTCCACATAAATCATCTTGCCCTTGTTGAGGTACTTCTCCGCTGTCTCTGCCAGATTACGCCAACAGACGATGTTGTGCCATTCGGTCAATTCAATGCGGTTGCCATCCTTGTCCTTGCGGAATTCAGATGTTGCCATTGTGAAGGTTGCTTTCTTCACCCCACCTTCAAAGGTTCTGACATCCGGGTCCTTGCCCAGACGACCAATTAAGATTACTTTGTTAATACCAGACATATTAGTTTGTTTTAGAATTTACGCCGCAAATATACAAAATTTTATAAAAATAACAAAAAATTTAATTTTAAATACTAATTGTTAAATTTAGGCTTGTAGAAAGATTTGTTTAGTATCTGTTGAGCATCGGTGTTCTGCATGAGGTCTTTCAGTGTAACATCTTTATTGTTAGACATATAGTTTTTAACAATCTGCCATCCGACATAGATTCCGAGGCGTCCGGGAGATTGGTTTCCAAAGTCGCGAGTGAACGGAGTCTCGTCAACCATTCTTCGTATGACAGACTCCTCTTTAGAGTACAAAAGTTGTTTTTCGATGAGATATTGCCATATCAAACCTTCGTTTTTCCGGGCCCATTCGAGCTGTTCGGTGTTATAGCCTATGATGTCCTGTTCTTTTGTTTCAGGAAACATGATTTGGGTGAAGTAGAGTTTTTTTCCTTCCAGGATTATGTAGTCGAGCAGCGTGACGGGAGTTTTGTCGGGCAGATGTCTGTAGCAGAGGCTTTTGGTAAACACATCTGTGGGGATGAAGCGACGCTCGCAGCGGGCAGCGATGAAGCGGGGCATGTTGGCTTGAGCGTAATATTTGTAGTTGCTGCCCAAGTACATGTCAAGGCAGATGTAGATGTCGTTTCCGAAACCGAAAACGGACGGCGTGGTGAAGTCGAGTCCTGGAATGAGCGTGTAAAAAGAGGGGATACTGTCGTCAGGAAAATGCGTGAGATAGATTTTGAAGGCATCGGTCAGTGCAGTGTGGATGTCGGACACATCGCTGTATTGTTTGGCGCAATCCTTGTACAATTCCATGATGAAAGGATCTGACAGATAAGCTTTTAGCCCTTGCATCATCTCAGCATTTTTCCATGAATCTTTGGCGATAAGATTTTCAGGAAATTGGCCATACAGTTTTTGAATTTCTGTTGATATGTGTTTTGGATCCAGCGTGTCGAGCGCCTGTTCGTATCGGAAAATGGAGATCTCCACCTTTTTAATCTCTTCTTTTTGCTCTTTTGTGAGTTCCGGTGTGGCCACCTGCTCTTTTTTTCGGCATCCGTTGAGAGACGAGAGCAGAAAAACGCACAAGGCCAGCGCAAGTAATTTTCTGATTTTCATCTGTATTTCAAATGTTTACGTTAGAACTGCAAAATTATAAAAAATCATGAAAAGGAACGAAGAAAATATGAATGTTATTGTTGAAAAAAACATTATATAAGACATTTAGGCATGCATGCATGCTTTTTTATCCTTATACTAAAGCATTATATATAAAAATAAATTTTTGAGTATTCAAAAAAACATTATATTTGCAGGCTTTTTTTATCATTTTTAAATAGATAAAAGATAAAATTAATATAAAAATAAAACTAAATTATTGTTTAACTAAATTCAAATCAAAATGAAAAAGTTCGACTTTTTAAAGACTTTGCCCCGAATGGTAAAAAGTCTTACCGTCTTGATGCTGACAATGCTGATGACGGTGAGTGCGCTTTTTGCACAGTATTCGGGCATTGGAACGTTTGTCAAGATTAATAGTCTGGACGAATTGACGTCAGGCTATTATGTGGTGACGAACCAAAACGATGTTTTTGCGTTGAAAAACGAAAACAGCACAACATCAACTTCGTATTTGTTGTATACCACTGCTGTGTTCACGAATCCTACCGCAGACATTGTTTGGAATGTTACGGTTGCTGACGGTTCCATCACGCTGTACAACGAGGCTGTGAGTATGTATGCTGCTTATCCAGGTTCTAGCAACAGTGCCCACATGACGGCCACTTTGGACGACAAAGCCCGTTGGACGGCCACTTTGGATGAGAGTTCAAATTGGGTTCTGACAAACAAGTACTCTACGAATCGCTATTTGTGCTTTAACCCTGGCAGTCCGCGTTTTGCCTGCTATCAAAACCACAACCAGGAAGAGCTTTCTTTCTACAAATTGCAAGAAGACAATGCTTTGGCAGCTCCTCAATTCTCAGTGGCTGGCGGTTTCAAATATGAACCCGTTTCCGTGACGATCACGGGTCCTGCCGGCGCTTCCATCTATTACACTTTGGACGGTACCACCCCCACTACTGCTTCTACGCTTTTTACCACTCCCATTAACATCACCACCACCACTACGGTGAAGGCTATTGCCGTTTCCGGTGAGGATGAGAGTTCTGTGGCCTCTGCCACCTATTCCTTCCCTGTTGTAGCTACTACGGCCGAATTCCGCACAAACGGCCAATCCAACGTGGTGTACGACCTTCAAAATTGCACTTTCGTTTTCAAAAGTGGTCCCTATATTTTCGTGAAGGATCAAACTGGCGGTCTGTGCATATATGATAATTCCAATGTTATCACTACCTCATACGTAGAGGGTGATGTGATTCCGAACATCTATGGTACCCGCACCGTATTCAATGGTATGGTTGAGTTGGTTCCTACTCGTGAAACTGAAACCGCCATTGTCAATAATGGCCCAGTTGCCCCGTTGGCAGTGACCGTTGATGACATTTTGAACAATTACAACACCTATGAGGGTCAGTTGGTGAAGATTTCCAACATTACCTTTACGAATGATCATATTTTTATTCCTTCCATTAAAAATAGCGTGACCTTCAATCAGAACAACTCTGACAACATGTACATCTACAATGCTTTTTCCAATTTAAGCGCCAGTGTTGTTTCTGGTCAGACTGCTGATGTGATCGGTTTTGTTTCGGCCTACAATACTCAAAAGCAGCTGTTCCCGCGCAATGATGCCGACATCATGCTGACTTCTATTGTTTTGCCTTACAACGAGACCTTTGAAGGAGTGACCAGCTACTGGCACTTTGTACAGGAAGAGCAAGGCAACCAATGGTATGTTGGTCAGGCAACTGGTTTCGACAGCAAAGCACTTTTCATTTCTGACAATGGTGTTTCCAACAAATACAGCCTTTCTTCTGAATCTGTATCCCATGCGTACGTGGATGTGCCTGTCCCGACTTCCGGCGTGGTAGTTGGTTGTGACTACCGTGTTGGTGGTGAGGGCACTGCCTTCCTCTATGACTTCCTGTCCATTTCCGTTATCGATCCTGCTGATGATTTGGAAGCTGGCGAAGAGTTGGACGAGACGGATATGATCGCCTCTGTCAACATGACTGACGGATGGCAACGCTCCTACTTTGTCATCGAAGGTGGCGACGAACCTGCTATGAAAAGACTGGTGTTGACCTGGGTTAACGATATTTCCGGTGGTAATCAGCCTGGTGCTGCCATCGACAATATCTCCATCAAGGCTGGTTCTTGTGTGCCTCCTGCCGATCTGGCTGTTTCCAATATCGAAGCTGAAAGCGCTACGATTACTTGGGCCAACGCAACCGATGTAACATGGCAGATTGAATACAAAGCTGCCGATGAGGCTGCTTGGACCACCGTTTCCGCTTTGGCAAATACGGTGAACCTGACTAACTTGAGCTCTAACACAGAATACACCGTTAATGTTAAGACAGTGTGCGGTTCCAACTTCATTAGTGATGAAGCCACCACCACTTTCACCACCTTGACCATCTGTGGTGCTCCTGAGAATGTGACGGTGACCCCGGCCGCTATTACTGCCGATGTTGATTGGACAGTCGCCCCGAACACCACATACGATGTTCAATTCAAGGCTAACACCTCTTCTGACTGGGTTACAGTCATGACGGGTGTCACTTCTGCCCCTGTGACACTGGGCGGCTTGGCTGCAGCCACCGCTTATCAGGTGCGCGTTGTTGCCCATTGTTCTGTGGATAATGGCACCGCCACCTCTGAGGTTGTGAATTTCACCACCACCGATATGTGTCCGGTTCCTGCTGATTTGACAGCTACCGTGAATGGCAACTCCATCGATTTGACCTGGACCAGCAACGACTACTTTGCAAGCTGGATTCTCCAATACAAGAATCTCGCTACCGATTTCTGGTCTTCTGAGATTGTGGTGAACCAACCTTCTTATACCATCACTCCGGTGCAAACGGCCACCAGCTATGAGATCCGCTTGACGACGGTTTGCGATCATGGTACAACTCAAAGCAATACTGCTTCCATTGTGGTGGATGTTCCTTGTGCAAATTCAGGTGGTGATATTGATCTCACCATTGGTAATGGTACTAGCACTTCTTACTATGCACCCTATAACAACTATTATGGTTACTCTTGGAATGAGATGATTTACACCGCCTCCGAAATCGGAACGGCTGGAACCATCAAATCCATCGCCTTCAATGTAAATTCAGCTTCTGCTTATAACTGCGATCAGATTAAGATTTACATGGGACATACCACGAAGAATGAACATGCTTCTACTTCTGACTGGACTCCGCTGTCTGATCTTACCTTGGTCTACATCGCTAACAATATTACTATCGGTGCTACCACCGGTTGGGAAACCAGAGTGTTGAACACTCCGTTCAACTACAATGGTGTTGACAACCTGGTCGTTGTTGTGACCCACGCTGCCGATGACTATACCGCCAGCTTGAACTATTATTACACCTCTCATACGAACAGAGATCTGTATCGCCAGCTTGACGGTAGCCCTTCCTACGCTGAGCACCCGGGATCCAACACCGGTACTCGTGGAAGCTATATACCGAATATGAAGATTAACATCACGGATTGTAGTGATGCTATCTTGTGTGAAGCCCCGACCAACGTCACGGTTTCCAATGTGACCTCGAACTCTGCAGTTGTTACATGGACGAGCACTGCTCCTTCTTACATCTTGAAGGTTACGGGTCCTAACGGCTCTGAAAACATCACTGGCGTTACGGGCAACACCTACACGCTGACCAACCTTCAACCCAGCCAAACGCATTATTCCGTTGCAGTTGCTGCCCAATGCGAGCAGAACATGTATTCTTCCTTCAGTTCCGCCGCTTCTTTCGAGACAATGTGTGAGAATTTGACGATCCCGTATTTCACCAACTTTGATAACTATACTGGTACTACTGCTACCAATGCCACCGTATTGCCTTCTTGTTGGGATACTTATAATACCGGTACTTCTTATCCTGGTTATCCGACCACTTATGCATCCTCTTCGTATGCTGCCAGTGGAACCAACTCTTTGCGTTTCTACGTTTATTCCAGCACTGCTTATTCTGATCAGATCGCCATATTGCCTTATGTCGATGCTCCCGTTAACACTTTGATGTTGAACTTCGACATGCGTGGTTATTCCACCAGCACCTCTTATCGTTGTGTGATGGAGGTTGGTGTGATGACAGATCCTGCCAATGCTGCCACTTTCGTGCCGGTTGATACTGTTACCAGCAATACCGGTACCTATAGTAATTATAGTATATATTTAAATAACTATGAAGGAAATGGTCATTATATTGCATTCAGAGCCGCTAAGCCGACCTCTGCTCCTGCTTATAATGTCAGCGACATTGACAACTTGACCATAGATTATACGCCTTCATGTTCCGCTCCTTCTATCACGGATTACAATACTACCACGAAAACTCTCACTTGGACCAATGGCGATATGGGTACTCCTCAAAGCTATCAGGTGATGTGCAATGTGAATGGAACTACCACCAACACCTATACTTTCACTACAACGGAAGGTGTTCTGCTTGGTTTGCAAGGCTTGTCTGACTACATGGTTTATGTGAGAAGCATCTGCGGTGAGGGTGATACCAGCGCATGGTCTGATCCTTACACCTTTACCACTCCGGAAGCTGGTTGTCAAACTCCTTCCAACGTGGTGGCTACCGTTGACGCCAACCACAATATCGTGGTTACTTGGGACGCTGATCCTGAGCAGAGCACTTGGGCTGTTTGTTACAAGGGCGATGCCCCGATCTGGTCAACCCCTGTTATGGTTACCGGAACTCCTTCTGTTACCCTTTCTGGTCTGCAGACCGCTACGGCCTATTCTATCCGTGTGAATGCTGTTTGTAATGGCGGTGCTACAGAAAGCGACTATGCCTATGGTTCTGTCTATCTTCCTTGCTCCACTGCAACCGGCTCTCCTGAGGTTGTCGTTGGAACGGGAACCAGTGCTAGCAACTATTCTCCTTTCAACAACTACTATAAGAATTCCAGAAACGATATGATTTATTTGGCCAGTGAGATTGGACAAGCTGGTCCTATCACTAGCATTGCCTTCAAAGTTGTAGGTACAGCAAATTTGGCAACCAACTCCATCAATATCTATTTGGCTCATACTACCAAAACTACATTTAGTGGCACTTCAGACTGGACACCTGCCAATGAGTTGACGCTGGTTTATTCTTCCGAAAGTCAAACGATTGGCTCCACTGCCGGTTGGGAAACCTATAACTTTGATGTTCCGTTTGAGTACAATGGTACTGACAACTTAGTAGTGGTGGTAACCAAGTCTGTTAGCAACTACAATAGTTCTTTGACTTATCAATATACCAATCAAAGCAATCGTTTGCTCTATCGTCGAAGTGACTCCAATACTGCTTACACGGATATTACCAACACATCAGCGGGTAGCAGAACTTATTATGTTCCGAATATCACGCTGACCATCCTGCCTCCGTGTGATGATCCTGTTTTGTGCGATGCCACGGTTACGAATTTGACCGGCACTGTAAACGGTTCTGATGAAGTTACCCTTGCTTGGAATGGCACAGGTGCTTCCTACATGGTAGAGTATGGTCAACCCGGTTTCACCTCCGGCACCGGTACGATTGTTATGACGACAGAGCCTTCTGCCACCATTTCCAACCTCAACGCTTCCACAGAGTATCAGTTCGTGGTTTATCCGGTTTGTTCCAATGGCAACATCGGTGCTTCCACTCAAATCAGTTTGACCACGGCTTGTGGTTTGATTGAAGTGACCGAGGCTAATCCTTGGTTGGAGACCTTCGACGTGAACTACTCTGGCAGTGGCGTGGCAGTTCCGCTGGGTGCTTGCTGGGCTACTCCGATCACTTCTACCCAAAGCAACGGCACCTTCCCGGCAGTCTATACCGGCTATGCTGACGCTTGCTACTCCGGCTCCAACTCTTTGGAGATGAAGGGTTCCAATCAGATGGTTGTGCTGCCTGAGTTCCTCAACGCTATCAACACGTTGCAATTCGACTTCTGGGCCAACACCACGGCTTCTGCTTCCAGCTCTTCTGACGCTGGTTTGATGGAGGTGGGTGTGTATGACGGCACCACTTTCACTCCGGTGACGACCGTTCCGGCTACTGCCTTCAACCGCACGGGCCAGGATGCTCCTCACGCTAACCATGTGGCTCCTATCAGCTTTGCCAGTGTTACGCCGCAAGCTGGTTTGAGAATGGCTGTCCGCATCACGGGTGCCACTTCCGGCAACTCCTGGAACCTTGATAACTTCCAGGTCTCCTTGGTCGGCGGTACCACTCCTACCGAACCCGATGTGGTTGTGATGGGTACGGTTACTTCTATTACCACCTGTAATGCCACTATTTATGACAATGGCGGCGCTGATGGTAACTATGAAACCTATTCCAATGAAACCCTCGATGTCATTCCGGCCACTCCGGGTGCTTATCTGCATTTTACCGGTACTTATGATATGGAAGGCGGCTACGACCACGTCTATATCTACGATGCCAACAACACCCAACTCGCAGATTTGACAGGTGAAGGTACTCTTGATCTCACGGTACCGGGTCCTGTTTCCATCGTACTTGAATCCGATGGCAGTGTATGCTACTC
>JAGCFD010000008.1 GCA_017650305.1 Bacteroidales bacterium
AATTACAACCCTTAACTTTTCTCTTGATAGAAAAGTTACAAAAGATCAAGCCGACATGAATGCCGCCCGCTCTGTCCGCCCTCTGACAGCGGCGGCAAACGTGAACAAAAATGCCGGCCAGAGCAAAAAGGATATGTGACTCCGAAGGCTTTGCATTTTTGTAAACGCAAGCGCCTTTGCACGCCGCTGTTGGAGGCCGTCCATTCACGCCGCGTCCGCACCGCATGTCGGCATGCCCGCCCGCGTGCTCTATGGGCTGGTGTCCCCCTAAAGCACCCTATGATTAAATGAGAACGGTTGATTCTGCCGTTGGTCTCATCTTTATTGTGCCATCATGTATATAACTCCCTACTTTTTTGAACAACCCCTTGACTAACGTCTTTAATCTAATCTAAAATGAACTTTCAGGGTTGCAGTCCCATTAACATGTAAAATAGGTAATGGTGGCATATTATTAGAGAAGTATTGAAAATTTAAGTACTTTTGCATGTCCAATTTAGAACTGCCCAAAAAAAATGGATATTTACAGTAGGGGATGCTTTTGGACTTGCTTAGAAACTGCTTTTCAACATAAATTATAATTATAATCACCTGATCTATGTGTATTTCAACGGATGCAACCAACATTGAACCATCTGCTTTTAGTAACGATCAAAATCTAAGATTTGTAACCATACCCGACTCCGTGACGGAGATTGGAGAGTACACGTTCGCTAATTGCGGCAGTCTTGAAAGTATCATCATTCCCAACTCCGTGACAAAGATCGGCAAGCACGCTTTCGACAATTGCAGCAGTCTTGAAAACATAACGGTGGATCCCGGCAACAAAAAATACGACAGCCGTGACAACTGCAATGCCATTATTGAAACTGAAACCAATTGTTTGATTAGAGGATGCAACAACACTATTATTCCCGACTCCGTGACAGAGATTGGAGAAAGCGCGTTCTCTAATTGCTCCAGTCTTGAAAGCATCACCATTCCTAACTCGGTAACGATAATTGGCAAGGGCGCTTTCTCGGGTTGCAGCTGTCTTGAAAGCATCACTATTCCCGACTCTGTGACGAAGATTGGCGAGAAGGTATTCTCGTATTGCGAAAGTCTTGAAAACATTACCATACCCGACTCTGTGACGGAGATTGGCGAGTGTGCTTTCTCGAATTGCAGCAGTCTCAAAAATCTCATCATTCCCGACTCCACCATGACAGAAATCAGCAAGAGGGATTTTCGTGGTTGCAACAGTCTTGAAAGTATCACCATACCCGAATCGGTAACAAAAATCGGCGATTGGGCTTTCTATGATTGCAGCAGACTTAAAAGAGTCACCATACGCGGAGCCGTGACAGAAATCGGCAATTTTGCTTTCTATGGTTGCAGCAGTCTTGATAGAATCACCCTACCCGACTCCGTGACGAGAATCGGCGATTGGACTTTCAGGGATTGCCGTCTTGGGCACATCACCATACCCGTCTCCGTGACGGAAATTGGCGAGAAGGCATTCGAGTCTTGTAGCAGACTTCTAAGCATCACCATACGCGGAGCCGTGACGAAGATTGGCGAGAACGCTTTCTTTTGTTGCAGCAGCCTTCTAAGCATCACTATCCCCGACTCCGTGACGGAAATTGGCAAGAACGCTTTCTATTGTTGCGGCAGTCTAGAAAGCATCATGGTGCATCCAGGAAACAAAAAATACGACAGTCGCAACAACTGCAATGCCATTATTGAAACTGAAACCAATTGTTTGATTAGAGGAGGCTGCAATACTATCATCCCCGACTCCGTGACGGAGATTGGCGAGGGCGCTTTCTCGCATTGCGAAAGTCTTGAAAGCATCACTATCCCCGACTCCGTGAAGAAGATTAGCAATGATGCTTTCCATGATTGCAGCAGTCTTGAAAGTATCACCATACCCGACTCCGTGACAGAGATTGGCGAGGACGCTTTCTCGTTTTGCAGGAGTCTTAAAGGCATCACCATACCCGACTCTGTGACGGAGATTGGCAGTAGTGCTTTCACGGGTTGTAGAAGTCTCAAAAGCATCACCATACCCGACTCCGTGACGGAGATCGGCAAGGACGCTTTCAAGCGTTGCAATACTCTCAAAACAATCTCTGTGAAAGAGGAATCTTTGTTGCGTGATGTGGGTTTGCCAGAGGAGGTTGAGATAATTGTTAGAGGTTAAGCATTTTATTAAATACCTATTTTATGAAACGCCTGTTCTATAACATTTGTATCACTGCCATTCTCTTCATTCCCATAAGAGTGAGTGCCTCTGATATTGCTATGGGCAATCACGACACCATATACAAACCGGGGAACGTCTTTATCTTCGAAGCAAAAATTGACTCCGTTTCTAAGAACACACACCATTCCTTCTATATTGTCATGCGTGTTTTGGACAAGGAAATGTATCATCAAGGGGTGATCACGTATGACTATTACGACTCTCTGCCTGATGATCCCGCAGCATTGGATTCGACCTCTTCGATTGACCAAACCGGTTTCATTGAGACTACGGAGATTTTGGAAAACAGCAAACTTTTGTGGATTCATCCCCCAAGAACACACGGTTTTGACCTTCTCCAATATTTTCCTTTTCCTGAAATCCACTATCCCGTTAAAATAGGGAAAAGATACAGGCGTTCCTTCCTTTCATTCAATGATCCCCTATGCCAATGCACCTTGCTCTTGCGGTACAAAATGCAATATTTGTCTTATTCCCAATGGAAATACCAGAACCGACTTGTGGAAATTTGCGAACAAAGCGGTTTTGCAAAGTCAAAAAGAGGTTCATTCTCTGTCACTTACCGATATAATGAACGGTTAGGTCTTGTGGAGGCTATCTATGACTACAATCACGAGGTTCGGATACAATTGTCATTGATTAATGTGTTATAGCGGATTAATGCTGTAAACAACGAGTTCCAATAAGCGTGCCAGAGGCACGATATCTTAGTAACCCCACACGTGTGGGGTTATTGAGATTTCGTGCTTTCAGCACGGCACATTCGGGAGAGATTTTTTAGAATTGAAAAAATTTGTATCTTTGCCGATGTTATCAAAAATCGATTTCATGAAACGCCTGCTCTATAGCATTTGCCTGCTGGTCCTCCTTTGTCCGGTCAAACTCCAGGCACAGGAGTTCTTGATTCCCGAAATAGCATTTGGCGGAGCAGATTATCAGGACCGACTGTATCGGGAACTGCTATACGATGACCAGCACCAATCATTTGGAGAAAGAGGTCACATTTTTGAGGCTTTCTATCTTGCTCTTCCTGACATACCGGCCAGTTGTAATCCAACTCCACCAGAATATGCTTTTGTGGTGAAAGACAGTATGATTGTGTTGAAGCGGGCGAAATCCAACATCCGGGATGCATTATTTGCTCAAAATAGGATTCAGTATCATTATATTGAAGGATATGATCCCGAACAACAGCAGAGAATGAGGAAGGAGGCCGCATCGCTAAAATCCTATCAGGCGGATGTATGGACAATGTCTGTCAGTCCAGCTTTTTGCCGAAGCATCAACGACCTTTTCGATGTCGCCAACCTTACCGCCACATACTTGCAATGTGAGGATAAAAGCAGAAACAAGGAAAAATCCACCAACCAAATGGAGGAAATAACATTAGGATCTCACGGCTATCGCTATTTTGGCTGTTGGGGTAAACTTTCGCACATTTACGCGACGGAAAATGACTCCCGTACCGGAAGATTAGTGCTGTTGGCCGATAGTATCTGCTATGCGATTGAGCATCACGACACAGCGGTACTCAATCGACAACATGTTGTATGTAAAACACTTTCAAGAGAATTTAAGCGGAATATCCCAGACTGCTATTTCACAGCAGGGTGTATCAAGTCAGCAGGAACCAGAAAACCATGGCAAATTGAATTATTTAATTCCCAGGTGCAAGGAGATTTCTGGCTAAAGTTCAATGTTGATCGGATAGCGGACGAAGCCATGATTGAGGAATACCGGCAGTTGTATGCGGATAGTGTGGTGACATGGACGCGCGAGGTCTATATGATCAACCCTGTCAGATATCCGCAGATTACTGTAGAGGAGAACACTCCGGCAGAATGTTATATCTATGGTGAGCAAGACAACGCAAAATACCAGGAGATTTGCGAGGTCAACATCCCGAAAGCGTTGCTGCGGCGGGACATTATCCTGAGTGTGCTGGAACTGCCCCTCGGACGGTATCGTTTGGACGCTGAAAACAATTGGGTTCCAATACGTTGATTTAAATTGTGTCGTCCCTGTCGGGATGTTGTGTCTTATTGCCTTGCTCTTATTTCCAAAATGTTCATTGAGGAGTGGTGACCAATAAATCACCCCCACATCAATGTCTTCAGCAAAGAGTCAATCTGAGAGATTGCATAGAGCGGACAGATCTGCCGCAAAAAAAAATAGTCTTTTCCAAAGAACGGCAATAGAAAGAATCAGAATTCCTTGTGACAATTAAAGGATAACCTCTAAAATTTGTATCTTTGCACTTTGAAAAAAACATAACCAACATTTTGTCGAAATGAGACTCCTGGCACTGCTTTCCCGCTTCCCCTACCCCCTTGAAAAGGGCGACAAGCTGCGCGCCTACCATCAACTGCGCCAGCTATCCGCCCAACACGAGGTGTATCTGGTGGCATTGAGCGAATATGCGGTCCCAGATGCGGACTTACAACAGCTGACACCCTATTGCAAAGAGATCTATCCCATCAAAATCGATGCGGCAAGGCGCTTTTTCAATCTGGGAAAGGCTTTCTTCAGCGGCCTGCCTATCCAATGCGGTTATTTCTACAACAAACAGATCCAAAAACAGATAGACGAGATCATCCAGAAGGTGCAGCCCGACTGGCTCTATTGTCAGCTGTTCCGGATGGCCGAGTATGTGAAGGACAAGCCCATCAAGAAGGTGCTGGACTATCAGGATGTCTTCTCCAAGGGCATGTGGCGCCGCTATGAGCGCGCGCCCTGGTATCTGAAGCCCTTCTTCAAGATGGAGGCACGGCGCGTGGCCCGCTACGAGACAGAGATTTTCGATAAGTTTGACGCAACGACCATCATCACCGACATTGACCGCGACCTGATTCCACACGAGCGCCGCCAAGAAATCGTGGTGGTGTCCAACGGCGTGGACTTCGACACCTTTTCCCATCAGCCTCAAGAGAAGAGATACGACCTCATCTTCTCCGGCAA
The DNA here is from genome assembly GCA_017650305.1 of Bacteroidales bacterium. GTDB lineage: Bacteria > Bacteroidota > Bacteroidia > Bacteroidales > WCHB1-69 > F23-D06. The sequence goes on from JAGCFD010000008.1 coordinate 5,204, forward strand.
CATGAACTACGGACCCAACGTGGATGCTGCAGAGTACCTCTGCCAAAACATCTTCCCGCATCTCCATTTAGAATTCCCGAACTTACGGATCGTTCTGTGCGGCGCCAACCCTTCCCCCCGCGTGAAGGCACTGGAGAACGAACATGTCAAGGTCACCGGCTGGGTGGACTCCATGGCGGAATGGTACGCCCAGTCCAAAATCTTCATCGCCCCCATGCGCATGGGCACGGGGCTCCAGAACAAATTGCTGGAAGCCATGGCCATGCAACTGCCCTGCGTAACCTCTTCCCTGGCAGGAAAGCCCCTGAAAGAACAGGACCGCGACAAGGCCGTCATCATCTGCAACACCACCGCCGACTATGTGAACGCAGTACGCAAACTGCTGCTCGACCAGAACTATTACAACACCTTGTCGGGTCAAGGCAACCAATATGTCCATAGACACTACGACTGGACCGCTGCCACACAACCGCTGATGGATATTCTCCAATAGAAAAAAAACACCGTCAGCCATATTAAAAATAATTGTATTTTTGCGCCTCCTAATCATGACGGCCGTTGACGTTCCTCTGTTAACATTACAAGGTCGTATTTCATCAACACATAATCTAAAAGTATGCTAGACTCAACTGAAAAGAAAAGTAAGCGAAAAAGAATAATTACGGGTGGTGGAATTCCAGCCGCATCATCCAATGAACATACCAAAATTGCAAAAGTTGTATTGCCTGAAAAGCCTCAGGTTACCTTCAACAAAGAGAGCCTGATGACAACGAATACAGCTTCCGAACCTCAGGAGACGGAAGAGGTCATCCGCTTTGCAAACCCTATTCCTGAAGCAGAAAAGCCCAAGCAGACCCGCAAGCGTACCACCAAGAAGGATATGGCCGAGGAATCCGCAGAAGAGCCCCAAAAGCCCAAAAGAGGTCGCGCCAAGAAAGAGGTTGTCACCGAGACTCCGGCTGAAGAGCCCGCCGAGGCAACAACCCAACCCGAGATTGTCGTAGAAAAACCCAAGAAGAGAGGCCGCCCGAGCAAAAAAGACCTGTTAGAGCAAGCTGCCGCCCGCCTGATGTCCGAGGAACTCGAGACAAAAACTGACGAGAAGGCATCCGAGCCTGTCGTCAATGAGGAATCGACCCCGTCTCCTGAAACTCAGGAAAAAGAAAAGACGGAGAATAAGAACCAACAAAAGAACAAATTTCAGAAGAAGTTTGACAAACCTTATAAAAAAGATTATCAGCAGAAGAAAGATGCGGAGCAGCGGACCGTCACGGAGGAAAAGGCGGTAGAGAAGACCGAAGCCGAGCTGCAGGCCGAGTTGGTGGCCAACTCCATGTACGAAGGAGCCATCCACGCGGAGGGTGTGCTCGAAATCACCAGTGACAACTGCGGCTTCCTGCGCTCTTCCGACTACAACTACCTCACCTCCCCGGACGATATCTACGTCTCCATGACACAGATCAAGCTGTTTGGTCTCAAGAACGGTGACACTGTCTATGGCGAGATCCGTCCGCCGAAGAAAGGCGAGAAGTTCTTCCCGTTGACCAAGGTGGAGAAGATCAACGGCTGCGACCCGGAGCAGATCCGCGACCGCATCCCGTTCGACTTCCTCACCCCGATGTTCCCCGACGAGAAGATCAACATCACAGGTCATCCCGGCTGCAACCTCTCCACGCGCGTCATCGACCTCTTCGCCCCTATCGGCAAGGGCCAACGTGGACTGATCGTGGCTCAGCCCAAGACCGGTAAGACCGTCCTGCTGAAAGATGTAGCCAACGCCATCGCTGCCAACCATCCCGAGATATACCTCATCATCCTGCTCATCGACGAGCGTCCTGAGGAGGTCACCGACATGCAACGCAGCGTCAATGCGGAGGTCATCTCCTCCACCTTCGACGAGCCTGCGGAACGGCATGTCAAGATCGCCAACATGGTCTTGGAGAAGGCCAAGCGCATGGTGGAGTGCGGCCACGATGTCTGCATCCTGTTGGACTCCATCACTCGTCTGGCGCGTGCCTTCAACACCATGGCCCCGGCCTCCGGCAAGGTGCTTTCCGGTGGTGTGGAAGCCAACGCCCTGCAGAAGCCCAAACGCTTCTTCGGCGCTGCCCGTAACGTGGAACACGGTGGCTCCCTGACCATCCTCGCCACCGCCCTCATCGACACCGGATCCCGCATGGATGAGGTCATCTTCGAGGAGTTCAAGGGCACCGGCAACATGGAACTGCAACTCGACCGCAAGCTGTCCAACAAGCGTATCTACCCGGCTGTTGACCTGGTGGCCTCCAGCACACGTCGCGACGACCTCTTGCAGGAACCTGCCACTCTCCAGAAGATGTGGATTCTCCGCAACCATATCGCCGACATGACCACCATAGAGGCCATGACCTTCATCAAAGAAAATATGGAGGACACACGCAGCAATGAGGAGTTCTTAAGCATCATGAACAGTTAGTATTCCGATATGCTTCAGAAGGGGATTTTCTTGATCGTTTGCCTATTCTACATCTGCTTTCTACAGGCAGATCAGAGGTTGGGAGACACATCTTACAAGGTCCCCCCGAAGAATATCGTTTACCAGCCTCTGGAGCACCTGACCTCCATGTCGGGTTTGGGATTCGACATGGACTCTCTCGTGCGTTTTGTTGATGCCATGGGCGCGAACATGAACGGCACGCTCATCATCGCCCGCAACGACACCATCCTCCTTGAAAGAGCCTACGGCTATCTTCAGCTGTACCGAAGCTGCACCAACTACCGGGGTGTGCAAGAATCCCAATTGGAAAATCTGCGCCTGCACCCCGACAACAAGATGTGGAAGACCGCTTTGTTCGACATGGCCTCCATCTCCAAACAGTTCACGGCAGCGGCCATTCTGAAACTCTGCCAAGAAGGAAAACTACATCTGAACGATACCTTAGGCAAACTCATCCCGGAACTGCCCTACAAAAAAGTCACCGTACGACATCTGCTGAACCACACATCCGGCATCCCAGAGTATTTCAACTTCAAATATGACCTTTTCGACACCTCCGCATTCATCGACAACGACCAGCTCATTCGAGTGCTGTCACGCGAGAAGTTTCCGCTCGATTACCCTTCCGGCACGCGTTTCGAGTATCGGAACACCAACTATGCTATCTTGGCAAGCATCGTGGAGCGCGTCAGTAAAATGTCTTTTGAACAGTATGTGCACGAAAACTTGTTTGGGCCTGCAGGGATGAATGACACCTATTTCTTCACCGAGATCATCGACACGAACCTCCGCTGGCCCGCAGCCAAAAAAGGCGACATCTATACCCAAGGCAACTGGATAAACCCCGACATCAACGAGCCGATCACTCGTGGGCATCGGAAAAACGGAACCTTAGCCCTTTACGACCGTTTCAACGGGATTGTAGGTGACAAGGGCATTTACAGCAATGTGGAAGATATGATCCGATGGACCAACTCCTACTTTATCCATTATGAAATCCTTGCGGAAGAATGGGTATCCAAAGCAGCCACCAGACAAAACACCTTAAACAACGGCATTCTTCCCAAACAAAGCTACGGATACGGCCTGCGACTGGAAGACAGCCCCTCCCATGGCTTGTTGGTCTATCATGGCGGATTGTGGGATGGTTATCAGAACTTGTGGCTGTACCGCCCCAAAGACAAAATACAGATTATTTTCTTCAGCAACTTTTATAACGGCGCCCATGCTGGAAAAAGCGACGGCGTGCTGAACATTATCGACAACCTCATCTCCCAATGACCATCAACAACTACCACACTCATTCCCTCTATTGCGATGGCAAGGACCTCGTGCCGCTATATGTACAAGAGGCTGAACAAAAGCACTTTACCCAATTAGGTTTCTCTTCCCACGCTCCGCTGCCTTTCGACAACAACTTCTCCATTAAGATGGAACGCATTCCCGAGTACACAGCTGAGATAGAGAGCTTGCAAACCTCCACCCACGTCACCTTGCTTAAATCGCTGGAATGTGACTTTGTTCCAGGCATATCCTACCCTTTCACCGAGTTGAAAGAAAACCATCACCTTGACTACATCATCGGAGGAGTCCACCTCGTGCGCCCGGCCAATAACGATGAGCTATGGTTTATTGACGGCCCCAAGCGAGAAATCTATGACGAAGGCCTTGACAAACTCTTCGACCACGACATCAAACGCGCCGTCACCACCTTCTGGGAACAGACTTTCGAGATGATCGAGACTCAACCGATGGACATCATCGCCCATGTTGACAAAATCAAGATGCACAACCAGCACCGCTTTTTCCAAGAGGATGAACACTGGTATCGAGTGCTTGCCGACAAAGCGCTGCAACTGATCAAAGCGCACGACATCATCATGGAGGTCAACACCCGTGGCATCTACAAAAAACGCTGCGATGCGCTATATCCATCCGTTGAAATGTTGTTAAAAGCCAGGAAAAAGGACATTCCCGTGGTCATCAGCAGTGATGCCCATCAGGCAAAAGAAATAGACCTCTTTTTTGAGGAGGCCTATGAGGTATTACGTCAATGCGGTTATGAGCAATTGATGCGCTTTGATGTACAAAAAGGATATTTTGTACCCCAGAATCCCGCTTAATTCAGCAGATTTTCAGCCAATTTCTCCAACTCTTGTTTCTGTTCCTGTCTCATAGCTGACTTTATTGTCACAACAGGGCCTTCAATATTGTTGGGTTTCATATTTTGGATAATATCCTGCATAGCCTTGGCAGCGATCGGTGACCAACTTCCGTTCTCCACAATGGCGAAAGTGCGGTCCTGCACAAAATGCGCCTGGACATCCAACAGATAGTTCTCCATCGGAGGATACAATCCATTATTGTAGGTGGGAGCCATCAGGACAATGCGCCCGCAACGGAAAGTTTCCGACAAGAGATAGGAAACGTGCGTAACGGAGACATCATACATTTTAATATTTTTAACACCTTTCTCCGCCAAAATTCCAGCCAAGGCATGCGCCGCAGATTCAGTATGGCCGTACATGGAACCATAAATGATGACAACATCATCTTTATCTTCAGGTTCATAACGACTCCACAAATCATATTTCTGAATGAAATAGCCGAGATTTTCGCGCCAAATAGGCCCGTGGAGAGGACAAATCATCTGAATATCCAATGTGGCTGCTTTCTTCAAGAGATTCTGGACTTGCACACCATATTTTCCTACAATATTGGTATAGTAACGGCGGGCATCATCCAACCAATCGCGGTCGAAATTGACCTCATCGGCATAAAGATTGCCACTAATTGCCCCGAAAGTACCAAAAGCATCCGCTGAAAAGAGTATCTTGTCAACGTTTTCATAAGAGACCAACACTTCCGGCCAGTGCACCATAGGAGCCGTATAGAAAGTGAGGGCGTGACGGCCAGTCTCCAAGGTCTCTCCATCCTTCACAGTCTGGATTTGACATGATTCCGGCATATCAAAAAATTGCCGAATCATTCTGCTGGCCTGCAAACTGCAGACGACAACAGCCTGAGGATGACGGACTAACACTTCTTGCAATGATGACAGATGGTCGGGCTCCACATGGTGTACCACGATGTAATCCAGGGGTCTTTCGCCCAACACCGCAGAAAGATTCTCCAGGAACTGCGGCGCCACCGCGTTGTCAACCGTATCCAACAAGACAGTCTTGTCGTCCATGATCAGATATGAGTTATAGGAAACACCTTGTGGAACAGGCATCATATTCTCAAAAAGCGACAATCTCCTGTCAGATGCGCCAAGATACCATAAATCAGCTTTAATTTGTCGAGATGTATTCATGTTGATAATTATTTAGTTTCTTCCGGGGTTTGATTTCTTTTAGAAATGTCGTCACTCTCCTGTTTAAGCAAGAAGACCTCGAAAATAGAAAAGAGGAAATAGATTATGACAAAAGAAATGGCGAATTTCCAAGCATCCTGTTTATTAATCAATATGTACAAGAAAAGGAAGAGAAGACAAGAGAACAATTTGATGATACGGGAAAGCATATAGCCAGACACGAAATGCTGCCCGTCTTTGCCTTGGTCATCGCGAAGTACCACGAAAATGGTAAACAGCGTGATGACAAAGAAAAAGAGGACAATGAAAGGCAAGGCGGGAGAGGCATAAGCAGGTACAAGCCATTGGAATAGCGCTGCCAAGCCTGCCACAACGATGGAAAAAATCAAAATTCTAAAAGAGAATTTCTTAATAGGTATCTTTTTACTCATGCTTTTTGGAATCTGTAATACGGATCACATCCTTGATCATCAAATACATAGCGATGAAAACACCCAGCAGGGAGCAGATGAGGGTAAACAAAGGGGACTTGTCAAGCCACTTGTCCAGCTTGACACCTCCAAACACGCCTGCAGCGATGAGCACGCCCATCTCGATAGCCATGTTTGAATAATAGACATACTTTTTGAGCGTCTTGCCTTCGTCTGAACCGCCCGCCATTATGTTTTATCGGCTAAATTACTTTTTCTCCACAGGATTGGCAGAGGCAGGATTCGGCATACGCTGAGTGTTCATTTTGCAGTTGCCCGAGAATTCGGCACCCGGCTCGATGGCGATCTTGCCTGCAATGATATTGCCCGTGACGGAGGCTGTAGCTTTCAACGATATAAGCTCTGACACATTCAGAGACTCTGTTTTGATCTTTCCTTCCACGTCGATGTTGGCGCAGGAGATATTTCCTTCCACATAACCTGTTTGGCCAACAATAACCTTGGCTCTGGAAATCACATTGCCATTGACCGTTCCGTCAATGCGGCAATCAGAGGTGGTAGAGATACTTCCCTGTATCTGTGTACCTTTGGAGATAATATTCACAGCTCCAATCTCTCTAATTTCATTCTCTTTCATAACTCTTAAATTTTACGCGTAATCTTATTATTTGAAATAGTTTTCTTTGACAAAATTATCATAGAATGGTCGTCCCAACTGATTGTTATAATAGGCTGTATAGTTGGTCGCACTCATCGGATATACAATGATGTTTTGGTTAGTGATATCATCCACAAAGACAGGGTCTTTAACCAAAATATTATAATAATCCATGGCAGTAGCAGCGTTGTTGAATTTAGAAATGGTAATCATCTGCTGCTGGTTGTTGATATAGAAACTGCTGATATTGAAACGCTGCAAGCTGAAATAGGCTTTATTAAAGTTGGTTAGGTTCAGCTTTACAGTCTGGATTGGCAGTTGGGAGCTTTGGACGAGGAGAACGATATAGTGGACTTCGTCTGCATTATAAACGAATGGGTTCTCCACTGGAACAACACTTGGTTTGGTACCGGCGGGTTGGGCTTGACTATCTTCCGAAGCACCTGCCTCTGCGGCCTGCGGATTTGAGTCAACCAACTTGGCTGGATCTACAGAAGCCAGGTACACGCGTGCCAACTCGGCCACTGGTTCATCTCCATATTCGCTGACCACATGCTGCAACCCTCTGATAAGAGAGTCTTCATTGTAGATTTGTCCCATGGAGATAGCACGCAGATAACTATATTTGGACTTGAGATTATGATCGGTACTTTGGGGAAGATATGTATCAGCGGCTTGCACCACTTCACGCCATTGTTTGTTGTTAAATTGCTCATATACAGTCTCATAGTATTTTTCAACAGCCTTGTCTCTTTCGGCAATCTTCTTGTAATAGTCAGGATCTTGGATAACCTTGGCAAAGTCTGAGTCAGGATACTTGGAAAAGATTATCTGCCGGTACTCATCTGCTTTGGCCTTATTGTTCATGCGGTTGTTCAGACTGTAGAGCATGTAGATGCTGGAGGGTGTATATTCAGACTCCGGGAAGCGGGTCACCAGTGACTGGAAGGCTTCGCATGCGCGGGGCAGGTCCTCCAGCAGATCTTGATAGATAAATCCAACTTGGAAAAGGTTATTGGCGATGATGGCATTGGAGGTATCCATGGCGCCCGGCGTCAGAGGCAGGTCTTGCAGGTAATACTGCTCCTTCTTGGGGTCTGTCTCTCTTTTGGGAATGGGATTGCCGTCTTCGTCGTATTCCACACTGTCTTTGGCCAGACTCGGGTCGTTCATCACCATCATGTCGTCAAAGGAGATCACCTGCTTGTTGCTGATGAACCAGTTGTCTTCCAGCTTTCTGTTACCGAAACGGCGGTAGAAGTCCTGCATACCGGCGGTCACCAATGACTGGTTGTAGAAATACCACTTCCCGCTATTGTTGGCATTGACGTTGATATTGGAATAGGAGGAAGCATTCTGCAGAGCGAGCATACGTTCTGCCTCTTCGGCAGCCGCCCTGCGCTCAGCTTCGGTATATTCATCGATCATCTTGCGCACCCATTGGTTACGTTCGGAAGGCGACATCTTGGCAATGCGTTGGAGGCTATCCTGCAGATCTATCTCATCGAGTTTGAGCACCAGATCCTTCAGGAAATTGCCTTTCTTTTGCAGCGCCTCGTAGTTGGGATAGTTCTTGGGGATGGAGAGCATCGCAGAGTCGTAGTAATGCTGGGCATTGCGATAGTCGTTCTCGGCAAAATAAATGTCTGCGAGCGTGATGGCCGAGAACGTCTTTTGATAATTATTGTTGGTAGAGGCAGAGACCGATTTGGCCAGATAGTCCTTCCGCGCATCCAGATCATCATCCACGCGGGCGATTTCGGAATAGGCATAATATATCTGGTCTTTGAAGTCCTCGTTTTTCTTCTCGTCGAGCATCTTGTCGAAGAGTTTGGTGATGGAGGCGCGGGCCGACTCGGATCCGTCGTAGTTGGAGGCGAGGTGCATCTGTGCGCAGAAGAGCATGTTGTAGTCGGAAGTCTTCTTGATCACCTGCTTGAAGTGTTGGGTGGCTTCTTCTTGTTGACCCAGAGATTCATAAAGTTCGCCGGCGATCAGATGCAAGCGGTTGCGGAATTCGCGCTCCGGTTTGGCGGCGATGGCATTGTTGAGATAGTCAATAGCTTCGGTCACCTCGCCATCAGGCGCTGTCAAATGATACTCGGCTTTAGCGGCATTGAACAGGCGGTTGAACTTCTTGTTCTTCTTGTTGGTGGCCAAATAGTGAAGGTTTTCCAACTGCTCGTCGGCCAGCGAATAATAGCCCTGGCGCATCGCCGTGCGGGCCAGCATAACCGCCGCCTCGTTATAGGTGTTCGAGTTTGGATAATTATGCAAAATGTATTGGAAGATGCGTTGGGCGGCCACATAATCCTGCTTGTAGAAATTGGACTTGCCCATCAGCAGGTAAGCATCGTCAATCGTCTTCACATACTCCTTGCCACGGATAAGCATAGAATGCTTGTATATGGCCTTGGAGCTTTTTTCAATAGTGCGGTCCAGATAGGAAAGCGCCGGCGCAATGTCAGACTTGTCGGGATAATTATACACAGGCAACGTGGCGGTATAATTGTCTTTCGACAGTTTTTTCATCTCCGCTTCCGCAGATTTGAAAGCCTGCTGCCCGTTCCACAGCACATTGTAACGGCACGTGACATTATGATACGCTCGGTTGGGGAATGTGTTCTTCGAGGTGGAGCAGCTGGAAAAAAGCATCAATAAAACCCCAAATATGCTGTAAACAAATATGTTATATCTTCTTCTCTTCAATGTATGACTTATTTTTTGTGACTTGGGTATAACGATGTTTACAAGATTTTATTTTTGTTGGGCAAAATATTCTTCGATAAGATGTTGCACATACTTTCCAAAGACATCAAACTCGATGTTGACCACTGTGCCCGGAACGAAGTTGTGGAAGTTGGTAACCTTATGAGTATAAGGAATTATTGCCACGGAGAAGTGACCCTTCTCAGAGTCCACCACTGTCAGGCTGACGCCATTGACGGAGATAGAGCCCTTGGGAACAGTGAAATTGTTTTTGGAGGTATCGTAGGAGAAATAATAACGCCAGCTGCCATTCTCATCCACCACCTTTTCGCATACGGCGGTCTGGTCCACATGGCCCTGAACGATATGTCCGTCAAAGCGGCCATCCATACGCATGCTGCGTTCGAGGTTGACCTCATCGCCCACCTTCCAGGTTCCCAGATTGGTCTTGAGCATCGTCTCTTCCATGGCCGTCACCACATATTGTTTTTTCTCTTTGTCCAAACGGACCACGGTAAGACAGCATCCGTCGTGTGCCATGCTCTGGTCAATGGACAATTCATCTGCAAAATCGACCTCTATAGTGAAATCGTAATTAGTTCTGTCTTGTTCTATTTTTACTATTTTGCCAGTCTTTTCTACTATTCCTGTAAACATAGTTTTCCACATTTAAAAAAACGCGCAAATATATAAAAATTTTGCGACCATTTTCAAAGAAAGACAATATCGTTACCGTTCAGGAAAACAAAGCGGGTTATTCAAGAAATGATTGTTCTAACAACACCTCTTGAAGAGTTTGCGGGAATATGTAGATAGAATAAATTGGGAAGACGAAATTGGAGCGGATGATGCGGTAATATGACATTCCCGCAGAACTCGCGGATCTACGCAGAAAAATAAAGCGGGGAGAGCCTACGCCCTCCCCGCTTTTCATTTTCGTATCCAAAGAAAATCTCCTACTCGCTCAGCACGCAAACGAGATTTCTGTCGCCGTAAGCGTCGTCAATCTTGCCGACGGTCGGCCAGTACTTCTCGGTGTGCGGCAGCGGGAAGGCAGCCTGCTGACGGGTGTAGGGACGATCCCATTCGTCGGCGCAGACCACGTTCATGCTGTGCGGGGCGTTCTTGATGAGGTTGTTGGCTTTGTCGGCCTTGCCCTCTTCGATGTCGCGGATTTCCTGACGGATGGCGATCATTGCGTCGCAGAAACGGTCGAGCTCGCTCAGCGGTTCGCTCTCGGTGGGTTCCACCATCAAGGTGCCGTGTACCGGAAAGGCCACCGTGGGAGCGTGGAAACCGTAGTCCATCAGTCTCTTGGCGATGTCGCCGACTTGCACGCCCGCACTTCTGTCGAAGGCGTTGCAGTCGAGGATCATCTCGTGGGCGCACATGCCGTTGGTGCCCGTGTAGAGGATCTTGTAGTCTTTCTCCAGTCTTGCACGCATGTAGTTGGCGTTCAGGATGGCCGTCTTGGTGACTTCCGTCAAACCCTTGCCACCCAGCATCTTGAGATAACCATAGGTAATCGGAATCAGGTAAGCGCTGCCGTAAGGAGCCGTGGCCACCTGGCTGCCCTGCTCACCACCGACCTTCACGGTAGCGTGGTTCGGCAGGAACGGGACGAGCTTCTCGCACACACCGATCGGGCCAACACCAGGACCGCCACCGCCGTGAGGCATGGCGAAGGTTTTGTGCAGGTTGAGGTGACAGACGT
>JAGCFD010000009.1 GCA_017650305.1 Bacteroidales bacterium
AGGCATGAATGTGATTCAATTGGATGGAGGGTATGGGGTGAACACTCCATGCCCGAGCGAGGCCAATCCAAATATCTATGTTTACGGCACAATGCTGGACATGAACCGTCTGTCTTTCAACTATCACAATCCATGCGGACCTGTCTTGATATCAGGAGTTGTGAATGCTGCCACCAGTATTTTGACCGAGACCTGCGATGTGACAGCTTCCGCCTGCGATGTCCCTTTGGTTGTCACAGACAATAACACTAATCCCGTTATATTTCCTTATTATTCCCAGCCCACCGCCCCCAATCCAATTTTAATGACAGATATTTCAACAGGTTTTTATAATGACTACATCTCTGCGGGTATTGTCTGTCTGGACCCTGATGTTTGTTCCAACCAACGCTCCAACCGTCAGGAAAAAATGATGTCTGTTGAAAATGCGATGAAGCCGGTGGTGTCGATTTCGGGATACCATCATTACTTTTGCCAAGGCTTTGACGGCGAAGTCTGTGTGTCCTTGTATGATTTGACTGGAAAAAGAGTTTGGATGACCATGGCGGAGCCTGACATTCAAAATCCTTTGCCAAACCTTCACGGTGTCTATCTCCTGCAAGCCTTAGACAATAACGCCCATCATGCGACCTGTAAGATTGTGTTACCTTGATCCAAGTTTTGCGATGTGCCGTTTGACAAAAATAGTATGCTTGTTTTGCGGAATCCTTTCCGCCTTGACCTCCCTTGCCCAAGATGACCTCCCTTGGGGGCGTGATTTCTGGGTGGTGGTGCCATACGATGTTGAGCTCATCGGCGATTCTGTATCTCTCTATATCATTGGGGACACGGCCTGTACGGGTTATGTGGAGAATAGCTTCTACAACTACCATGAGGATTTCAACCTGACTCCCGGAACGCCGACCATCGTGAAGGTGCCTATGTCTGTTGCTGCTGTTTCTGTTGACTATAACACTATCGTGCAACAAATCCATAATAATGTTGTCTTTGCCCATCAACACGGAGTGTATGTAAACACCACCCATGCTGTTGGGGTGTACCTACAGTATGTTAGCAGACTCGACCATTCCGCCAGCACCATGCTCTCCCCCTTTCAATGTCATAATTCGTCTCTTTTCCCATACTCCCCTCTTTCATGTGACACGCGTATTTTAACTTACAAAATACCCATATATCCGCTTCAATATTTATCCTTGCTGCATCAAATAGAAGAGGAAGCACTTTTGATGTCGTATAATGGCTCTACATGTAGCCAAGCCATGTTCTTTGTGGGGATAACAGCCCAAGAGGACAGCACCATGGTTTACTCTCACCGCATAGATGTTGTCAACCAAGAAGTTCGGGACGACACCATTGCTTTGCATCAAGCGGGGGAATCCACCATAATACCTCTTCATTTTTCAACGGATTTTCATTTCAAGACAAATTGCAAAAGTGCGGCTGTTTATTATTTTGAAATACCAAACTTTTCTTCGCTTGAAATGGCATATGCCATGGGAGAAGGAATGTTGTACCCAATATGTTGGCTCGTTCCACTGTCTAGGTTATCCCGTCTTTACAGTGGGCATGACTATCTGTGCAAGAAGTTGTCGAACAACAGATTTGACAAAGGGGTGGCTTTGGGAGGTGTTTTTTCTTCACCAGTGTTGAACAACGGCACAGTCGTGGATGTTTATTTGTATAACGAATACCATCCTGATTACTCGTTGGATAATTTTGGACAATCAATTTTCTATATCAACTACATACGAGGATTGCTCACAGGAAATCATCATCCTTATTATGGCGACACCACCCAGTATGTGGATGTGCCCTATTCGTTCATCCGTTCACAAACACCGAGGCTTTATGATCAGCCTGTCGGTCCAATCTATCTTGTTGCCAAACAGGGACTGCCCATGTCCCATACACAATACGGAATCACCACACACTATGAAGGTTGCATCCGAGACATCATGCATCACTCTCTCACCACCCAGCCCACCGAGCGGATGGTCAAGGAGTGGGTGTACCCCACCACACGCGACAACCTCAAGCGCACGCTCGTCACCACGGCGGGCGACACTGTCTTCGTGCCCTGCGACTCCCTCTATGTGGATGTGCAAATATACACCCATGCAGACGGCATCGGCAGCACCTACTTCAACGGACAGCTTATCCCGCCCACTGCCTTCGATTCCTTCCCCATGACCAACGGCGAGTACTGGGTCACCCAGCTCTATTTCTACAACGACGACATCCCCGAGATTATACGCATCGAGAACGAGCACGGCTTCTCGGCCTACGTCGATGAGTTCGGCTACAACGTGGGTCCCGCGCCCGCCGGGCACCACGAGATTGACGACATCACCTATCTCTACTACTATCACAGCGGCGCCTCCGGCTGTTACAGCACCGAGGCCTATCAGGACAACCATACCGGCCTCAGCCTCCACAACGGCGACACCGTCTATCGCTGCGTCAACGACACCCTCCAACTGCGTGTGGAGCACAACCCCGACTCCGTGCCCGTGGAGTGGATCTTTGAGGGCGACTCCTACCCATACCCCGAGCTCTTCTTCCCGCTGACACAGGTAGATACCCTCGCTGTACAGCTGATCTTCCACTATGACGGCTGCCCTGACACCAGCACCACCTTCGTGGTCGTGGTGCCCCCGCCGGTGTTCACCTATTGCCATGACGACACGCTCTGCCACGGGGCGCAGCTCTCCGTGGAGCAGCCCAACGTGCTGAGCTACCAGTGGAGCACCGGGGCGCACACGCCCGCCATCACCCTCGACAGCGCGGGTACCTACTCTGTCACCGTCACCAACCTGGGCTGCAAGGCCGAGAGCGACCTCTTCACCATCGACCTCTATCCGCAGTCGTCCGTGGAGTTCGGCAGCGACAGCATCCTCTGCGAGTTAGCCACCCTGCTGCTGGACGCCACCCAGCCGCACCCCGCCCAGTACGTGTGGCAGGACCAGAGCACCAACACCACCTACACCGTCTATGAGGACGGCCAGTACTGGGTGGTGGTCACCGACCACTGCCTCGGCGCCTCCGACACCATCGCCGTGGGCTACCTCACCGACTTCACGGTGGATCTGGGTCCCGACACGACCCTCTGCGAGGGCAGGACGCTGACGCTGTCGGCCGGCGTGCCCTTCTGCGACTACGAGTGGCAGGACGGCTCAACGCAGCCCACTTACATCGTGCGGCACCCCGGCATCTACAGCGTCACCGCCAGCAATAAGTGCTTCGAGCATGGCGACGACATCACCGTGGAGTACGAGCCGTGCGACCAGGAGCTGTGGATGCCCAACAGCTTCACGCCGGACGGGGACGGCCTCAACGACCTCTTCCTGCCGGTGTTCAGCTATCCGGACGAGGTGGAGAGTTACGAGATGACGATCTACGACCGGTGGGGCATGGTGATGTTCGACACAAAATCCAAGGAGCAGGGCTGGGACGCCGCGGGCGTGCCCATAGGCGCATACGTCGTCTTCGTCCGCTACAAGAGCCGCGGCCACGAGACGAGGGACGTGACGGGAAGCGTGACGGTGGTGAGATATTAGTTGAGAGTTAAGAGTTAAAAGTTAAGAGTTGGTGGTTCATGGCTAACGGCCAAAGTTTATAGATAATAGTTAATAGATAATAGTTGTTGGTAGTTCAAAGCTAACGGCCAATGGCTAACAGCTAATGGCTAAAGTTCAAAGTCAAGGTTCAAGGTTCATAGTTGTTCGGGGGGGGGATGAGCTTCTCCCTTAGTTTCTTAACTTCTTAGTTCCTTAGTCTTTCATCGGGTTTATCACCCCATAGGGCACGGCACGAACGAGCCCCCAACAACCATTCACCCCTTCAGCACCCCTTTCCGCAAATGATAGACCAGCACCCATCCGGTGACCAATGCAGCTAACAGGTCGGCGACCGCCTGGGATAGCCAGACACCGTCGGTGTGGAGGAGGGTAGGCAACAGAAGTATGCAGGGCACCAGGAACAATACTTGCCGGGTGGTGGACAGCAAAATGCTGATGCCTGCCTTGTTGACCGATTGGAACAGGATGGAGGTCACCACCTGGAAGCCAGTGAATATGAACATCGACACATAAAGGCGCAAACCGCGGGCTGTGATCAGGGTGGTGTTATAATCCTTGGTGAAGATGCCGGTGATGGCTTTGGGAAAGAGCATGCAGAGGGCGAAGGTGAAGATGGAAACCACTGTGGCCCATTTGATTGCAAGCGCTAATGCTTCTCTTACACGGTCGATTCTCCCGGCCCCGTAGTTGTAACCAGCGATGGGCTGAAGGCCATGGGCCAGTCCGAAAATGACCATCACCATGAACCCCACAATGCTGTTGATGATGCCGAAAGCGCCAATGGCCAAGTCGCCACCCGCCACCGACTTGCCGTCAATGCTGATGCCAGTGAAATCCAAGTCGCCATATCGTTTTAACTGCATGTTGATGAGCATGATGACCACACAGGAGCAGAGGTGGATGAGGAACGGAGACAATCCGATAGCGCAAACCTCTTTGGTGATCTTCCAGTCGAGGCGGATGCTCTCACGGGTAAAACGCACTTCGGTCTTGGGGCTCAGGAAGTGGGCCAGCACCCATACTAAACCGCCGAGTTGTGCCAATACGGTGGCCCAAGCAGCCCCTCGGATGCCCCAGTGAAATCCCAACACTAAGAGAAGGGCGAGGATCAGGTTGAGCCCTACTGTCAGCAGAATGGACACCATTGCCTTTTTGGGGTGCCCCGTGGAGCGCATCATGCCGTTGAGCCCGTAGAAGAGATTGGAGACGATGATGCCGTAGAGAATGATCTTCAGGAAATCGCGTGCATAGGGTAGGGTATCCTTGCTCGCTTTGAAGAACAGTAACAAGGGGTCCAGGAACAAAAGGAACAGTGAGGTGGCGAAGAGGCTGATGACGACCGTGAGTATCAGGCTGTTGCCCAGCACGCGGTTTGCTTCTTGATACCGGTGTTCCCCCAAACGGATGGAAGCGATGGCGCTGCTGCCGGAACCGATGAGGGTGCCGAAAGCTATCGACAAGTTCATGATGGGAAAGGTCAACGCCAAGCCGGAGATAGCCAAAGGCCCCACCCCCTGACCGATGATGATGCGGTCGATGATGTTATACAGCGAACTGGCTGCAGTGGCCAGGATGGCGGGCACCGCATAGTCACGGAACAGTCGGCTGACAGGCTGTTGCTCCAGCGCTATAGACGAGGTGGTTGAACTTTTTTTCATTTAAGAATGCAAAAATAATAAAAATACGTCTCTGTCTGTTTTTCTTTTTGTATCTTTGCGGTCTTGATGGAAACAGACCGAAGCATACAGATTCACGATGTCCTGAAGCACTATTGGGGATATTCTTCTTTCCGTCCTTTGCAGGAGGATATCATCCTCTCTGTCTTGGATTGCCGCGACACGTTGGCGCTACTGCCGACGGGTGGCGGCAAGTCCGTCTGCTTCCAAGTGCCTGCCCTTGCCATGGGAGGCGTCTGCATCGTGGTCACCCCCTTAGTGTCGCTCATGAAGGACCAGGTGGCTCACCTGAAGGCCAACGGCATCAAGGCGGCCGCCATCTATTCCGGCATGAGCCGCGAGGAGATACTCGGCGTCATGAGCAACGCCATTTTTGACGAGGAGTTCCGCTTTCTCTACGTCTCGCCGGAAAGGCTTCGCACCGAAGCTTTCCTCGTAAACCTGCCCAAGATACCGGTCCACATGATTGCCGTCGATGAGGCGCACTGCATCTCGCAGTGGGGCTACGACTTCCGTCCTCCCTATCTCCAGATCGCGGAGGTCCGCAAGTTCTTCCCTTCGGTGCCGGTGCTGGCCCTGACAGCCACAGCCACGCCGGAGGTGGTCAAGGACATCCAGCAGAAGCTTTGCTTTAAGGAAGAGAATGTCTTTCAGAAGAGCTTCAAGCGCGATAATCTGACCTATTTTGTTGTGAAAGAGTCTGATAAGAACGGCCGTATGCTGCGTATCATGAAGCGCTACCCCGGCACGGGTGTCGTCTATGTGCGCAATCGTCGCAAGACCCAGGAGGTGGCGGAATTCCTGCGGCAGAATGGTGTCTCCGCCGACTATTACCATGCCGGAGTGGAGGCTCGTGAACGCGACCGCAAGCAAGATGCCTGGATGACGGGCAAAACGCGCGTGATTGTGGCAACCAACGCCTTTGGCATGGGCATCGACAAACCCGATGTGCGTTTTGTGGTCCACCTCGATATCCCTGATACGTTGGAGGCCTATTTCCAAGAAGCCGGCCGCGGTGGCCGCGACTTGAAACCTTCTGTGGCCATCCTGTTGTACGACGAGTATGACATTCGTCAGCTCAGGCGCAACTTCACACTCTCATTCCCGCCTATCGAGAAGGTGCGTGAGGTGTATGAACACCTCTGCCAGCATTATAAGATCCCGATGGGGGAGGGCCAGAATCTGACATTCCCATTCTCTTTTGCCAAAATCGCCAAGGAACTGAAGATGGATGTCAATCAGTTCTACAATGCCTTGAGAATCTTGGAGAAGACAGGCTCGATCGTGGTCTCCGAACACATGCGCGACACATCCAAAATCCATTTCAAGATGAATGGTGACGAGCTGATGCACTATTACCAACTGCATCCTCAGCAGGAAGAGTTCGTGAAACTCCTGCTTCGTTCATACGCCGGAGTCTTCACCCAATTTGTGAATATTCAGGAAGAGGTGCTCGCCACCCGCGCTGAAAAAAGTGCCGCTCAGGTCACAGAACAATTGAAACAGCTCCACAACGACAAGGTGCTTACCTATGAGCCGCAGAGCGAGATCCCGCTGATCGTCTTTTTGGAGAACCGTATCGATGCCAAACATCTCTATTTTGACCCGAAAGACTACGATGACCGCAAGCGTCGCGCCGAAGAACGTTTAGAGGCGGTTGTCCAATATGTGACTGACAATCACACTTGCCGTAGTCAGCTGTTGCTCAGTTATTTCGGGGAGAAGAAGAGCACACCCTGCGGCTCCTGCGATGTCTGTATCTCTCGTCGGAAACAGATAAAACAGAACGATAAAGAGGAGATGATGCGTACGGACATCAAAATGCTCTACAATCAAAATTTATCCCTTCGTGATATTCTGGACCGCCTCGCTGCCCGATACTCGGAAGACGAAATGGTTGAGGTGATGCGCCGAATGGTGGAGGAGGGAGAGTTTGAGGGGTAGAGACGTTCCATGGAACGTCTCTACATGGAACGTCTCAATTTTTTTTTCGCCTACTGAAATATCACGGTGAAATTATTCGTCTATAACGTTGGAAAATAATTCGTGTAAATGATTGATTTTTTCATTGAAAAGATTATTTTTGCACTTTCTAAAAATATTGTAATATGAAAAAGGTTTTTGTTTTGATTTGTATGCTTTGTTTTTGCATGGTTGGTTTTAGCCAGGCGAAAATGCAAAAGTCTGAATTCCAAATGAATCCGCATATGCTGGAGACCTATAGTCAGGCTCAGATAGATCAGTTGTATGCCAATGATTTTGCCAAGTTGTTCAGCTTGAATTTTTATATGACCAACTATGCTTGCGTGGCCGCCAAATTGCCGGGTGACAATCATATTGAGATGCAATCTCCCGACAAGTATGCGCACCAGGGTGTGGTGACCAACGAGGAAGAGATTATCCGTACGGGTTTTATCAATCCAAACCTTTATGATTTCAAGCAGGATGATTTCAGACATACGGTATATCCGTTGCGTACGCAAGGCTACTATATCATCATACCTCCGAAGAATCAGTATGAGAGAGTGCTTCAAGCCAACCTGGAATTGTATGTCTATTGATTTTGAGCTGATTACAAAAAAAGTAAAAACCACATAATCCATATAACAAGTATGAAAAAAATATTTGCCCTTTTCGTCCTCCTGTTCTCCATGATGGCTACCTATGCCCAAGTCATCACGATGGGGCAGGGTTCTACTACCGTGTACACGGGGTGTGTTTTCACGATATATGACGATGGCGGCCTGAACAACAGTTACAGTGCCAACCAAGACTATTATGTGACCATCTATTCCAACGACCCGTCCAATGCGGCTGTCTCTGTGGAGATCCAGCTTAACGGCTTTGACGTGGATTCCACGGATACATTGTACATCTATGATGGTCCGGTTATGGCCGACTCTCTTATCTTGGCCAAGCTGAACAATGACCTGGTGTCTTTGGTCAGTTCCCCTACCATCAAATATGCAGCCACTATAGCCAACCAGACTGGTGCCTTGACGCTTCGTTTTAAGTCTGACGGAGCCGGTGGCGGCGATGGCTGGGCCATGCTCAGTACCTGTGAGGCTCCTTGCCAGCGTGTCAATGTGATGTTCGACACCTTGCTTTCCAACAAATACCCCAAGTTGGAAGACGATGGTTTTTATTACATTACGATGTGCCCGGGCGAGGTGCTCCATTTGGTCTCATACGGTGAGTACCCAGACAATAACTTCAGCTATAACCAGAATGACCAGACCTCCATCTTCCATTGGGATCTGGGCGTGGCTGAGATAGACAGTGTGGGCTATAATGCCCTGGATTTTGAATTTCCTGGCGGAAGAGGCTATGATGTCTCCTTGATGATTGAAGACAGTGCCGGTTGTACCTCCTTTATTCCACAAGTCTTCAGGGTACGTACATCCGCCAACCCAATCGCAGCCTTGGTGCCACTACCACCTGCTTGTACCGGAGACTCTCTGAATTTGGTGGCTGGTTATAACCAAGTGTCCAACCTTCAGCTGGATACAGTGCAGAGCTTGCAGGCAACTACCTTGGCTGTGACGGACACCATCTTCTTGCCCGACGGTCTGGATTGCGGAAACGGTTGTTCCTATTCCTCTCCGGTGACCTTTACCGCTTTTGCCCCATCCGCTACTATTCAAAGTGCCAATGATATCCTCTATGTCCGTCTGGCAATTGAACATTCCTATATTGGTGATATCTGGATCAGACTCTCATGCCCCAATGGACAGTATGTCTCGTTGATGCGTAAATATGGCTCTTCAGGTTCATCCAGTTGTGCCAGTGTCGTGCCGGCGACCGAGTATGGTTGGCAAGGCAGTTATGGTACTGCTGCAGCCTATTTCGGTGACTATTATGAACCGGATGGTTCGAATAAGTGTAATCCTGCGGAAAGTCCTATGGGAACATGCTGGAACTACTGCTGGTCAAATGCTACCAATCAAGGTTATCAATATGCCTGTGGAGCTTCACATGTATACGAGAGTTGCAACCACATTAACGGAAGCTATGTGGATTCAACCAATACTGTCGCTATGACGAATGTGTATCACCCGGATGGCGCTTTCACCAATTTGATTGGATGCCCTATGAATGGTATGTGGAGTATTGAGGTGGTGGATGCCTGGGGTATTGACAACGGCTATGTGTGTGGATGGGAGTTGGCCTTGGATCCTTCTTTGATGCCTGCCGACTGGTCCTACCAGATTGTAGTAGACACAACCTATCTCTATGGCCCTGGTGCCAATGGTACGGAGATTATCCCCGACACCGCCGGTACGCTGGACTATACCCTCTATGTTATCGATGACGCCGGTTGCGTTTTCGATACCATCATGCCCCTCGAAGTGCACCAGTCCCCGATGCCTAACCTCGGCGACGACCTCATGATCTGCCATGGCGACATGATCACCCTGGATGCTCACTACAGTGATCCTAACGCCTCCTATGTCTGGAACACCGGCGATAATACCGAAGCCATCAATGTGGTGACCGATGGAGAATATATTTTGAAGGTGACCTCCGACTATTCCAACCAGGGGACAACCCTCTTCTGCACTGGAGCCGATACGGTCCATGTGGGAGTATATGAGAGTCCTCAGATAGACTATACACACTCGGCTATCGAAGGATGTGCTCCGCTGACCATCCATATCAACAACCAGTCTACCCCTGCCAATGCGGATTATGAGTGGTATGTGCTCTATAACAATGGGGCCGTGGCGATGAGCTCCCACCAGGTAAGTCCTACCTTCGAAATCGAAGAGCCAGGCCACTATGCCCTCTACCTTAAGGTGACAACCCAAGATGGTTGCGTGGATTCCTTGATCCGTTGGGACTACATCCGCGTCAATGCACAGCCTATCGCCGAATTCGCCGCCACCCCTGAAATCTCCCTGATGTCTGAAAATGACGGTCAAGTGGTCTTTACCAACTACTCCGATGAAAGTGTGATGACCCAACCCGGCTCATTCTTCTACTGGGATTTCGATGATGGAGAAGTCGATTCCTCTACAGTGGCACCGACTCACATCTTCTCACAATGGGGCGACTATAATGTGACTCTCCACATCGAGACCGAAGATGGTTGCGCCAGCGAAATCGCCCACACCGTAGTTATCGAACAAGATCTCATCTTCCCGAATGTGATAACACCTAACGGTGATGGTATCAATGACGTGTTCGCGATCGAAAACCTTAATACAAACGTCAATCTGGAAGACCCGGATGAGTATCGTACCAACAAGCTCTATATCTATGACCGTTGGGGAAAGAAGGTCTATTCCGCCAAGAACTATGACACATTCTCGCGTAATGGTCAGATTACCCTTGGCAATCAGTTCTTCGATGGTGCCAACTTGAGTGATGGCGTCTATTACTTCAGCTTCTACTATAAAGGCAAAGCCAAGACGGTCAACTACAACGGCTCCCTCACTATCATACGATAGAGTGTAAGTTAAAAAAAACATCGGAGCAATCCGATGTTTTTTTTTTGTTTTATAAAAAATATTTGCACTTTTGCTTTGTTAATTTGCAAAATCATGAAAAAGCTATTACTGACGATATCGCTGTTTCTACTTGGTTCACTTCTGTGGGCTCAAAGTGAAGTACTGATGGGCAGTCAAGCCGTTGTTACGAATTGTTCCTTTTTGATTCATGATGATGGTGGGACATCGGGAGACTACTCTCCGAATGCGCATCAGACGCTGACTATTTACTCTAATGATCCGTCCAATGTCAGTGTGATGGTGGAGGTCCAGACACTCGACATTGACCCGTCCGACACCCTCATTTTCTATGACGGGACCGACACCAACGCCACGGTTTTGCATAAGATCAACAATAGCAACTATGATCCCACTGGAACCTTTCGGTACGCGGCCACTATTCAGAATACAACAGGTGCTGTGACTGTCTATTTCAAGTCGGATGCCACGGCGGGTGGGGGAGGCTTCACCCTCTTCGCCTCCTGTATGGCGCCCTGTCAGCGCATCTTTTTGGAACTCGACAGCGCCCTTTGCTCTAAACTTCCACAAATAGATACCGATGGCTATTATTACCTGGATGTATGCCCGTATGATACTGTCCATCTGGCTGTCAAAGGTGTCTATCCCGACAATAATTACAGCTACAACCAGAATGATGCCACTACCACTTTCCATTGGGATTTCTTTTTGGACAACGTCGATTCTGTTGGATGCAACCAGTTAGACTACTACTTCATTCCGGGCCGGGGTTACGATGTCTCCGTGACAGCAGAGGATCAGTCGCAGTGTGTCTCGCTGATTCCCGTTACTTTCCGTGTGCGGACCTCCCAGAACCCGATAGACCATGTCGTGCCCCCATATCCTTTCTGTTCTGGAGACGAGATGATTCTCAGTTATGGCTATGACCAGGTCTCCAATGTCCAGCTGACCCCGATTGGTAGTGAGCAGATCACCTCGCTGGGTGTCACCGATACGGTCTTCCTCCCGGATGGCGTAAGCTGTCCTCCTTACGGCTATTATTATCGTTCATACGTGAATTTCACCTCCTTTGCCCCGAATGCCACTATCACCAGCCCCAACGACATCTTATATGTGCGTATCAAGATGGAACACTCGGCCATTGAGGATATCCGCATCACCTTTGTCTGCCCGAATGGCAATGTGTGCCGGATTGTCCCTGACTACCAGAACGATGGCTGGGGCGGCATTACCCACAACTTCAGAACCAATTTAGGCATCGCAAATCGTCAGCAGGAGGTGGCTACCTGCAATGCAACCCAGAATCCGATGGGTGTGCCGTGGAATTATGTCTGGTCCAACAACACAACCCTCGGTTACCAGTATGCCAATACCACATACGGATATTGCTATGAGCCTGGCAATGTGCATTATACGGCAAATCCGTATTGGGACGACGGCAATATGTCATACAAGATCGACTCCACTGACGTAGCCAACATGACACAGGTGTATCACCCCAACCAGTCATTTGCCGGCATGGTAGGCTGTCAGCTCAATGGCGCTTGGTACATCCAGGTGCAGGACCTTTGGACGAATGATAACGGTTACATCGTGGAGTGGGAGATGGCGCTGGATCCCTCTCTGTTGCCCCAGAACTGGTCCTATGAGGTGCATGTGGATACCACATACGTGATCGGGCCTGGCGCCAATGGCTCCGGTGTCAACCCCGATACTTCAGGAAGCATCCTGTACACATATCGTGTTATTGATGAATACGGTTGTGTCTATGATACGCTTGTCCCATTGCAAATCTATCCGTCACCAAATCCTAATGTTGGTCAGGACATCAGCATCTGTCATGGTGATTTGGTGCAACTGGAACCGACTATGAATGTGGCCGACACCAGCACTGCCTATCTTTGGAGTACGGGTGATGAAACAGAGACTATCTCGGTGCTGACCGATGGCGACTACTCCGTGACGGTCACATCGACCTTCTACGACACCACCGGGGTGCTGATATGCACCGGGTATGATTCCATCCATGTGGATGTCTATGAGAGTCCATCCATTGATTACGACAATACAGCTGTGGAAGGATGTGCTCCGCTGACCATTCACGTGACGAACCACTCCACACCCGCCAATGCCGATTACCAATGGGTGGTGATGGACGCCAACTACAATGCAGTCTTGACCTCTCATCAGTATGATCCGACCTTTGAGATTGAAGATGCAGGGCATTATACCCTCTATTTGAAAGTGACCACCCAGGATGGTTGCGTGGACTCCATCATCCGTTGGAATTATATTCGCGTGAATGCCCAGCCGATAGCGGAGTTTGTCGCTACGCCGGAGATCTCCCTGATGAGTGAAACCCAAGGGCAGGTGGCCTTCACCAACTATGCCGACCAGAATATTCTGAATGCTCCTGGAAGCAGTTTCTATTGGGATTTTGCGGATGGCGAAACCGATTCCGCCACCATCTCTCCCACCCATGTGTTTGCCCAGTGGGGCGACTATGACGTGGTGCTCCATATTGAGACGGAAGACGGTTGTGCCAGTGAAATCGCCCATACGGTAGTCATCGAACAGGATCTTGTTTTCCCCAATGTCATTACTCCTAACGGTGATGGCATCAATGACGTGTTTGCCATCGGAAACCTCAATACGAACATCAATGAAGAGGATCCTGACGAGTACCGTACCAACAAGCTCTATATCTACGACCGTTGGGGCAAGCGGGTGTATGCGGCCAAAAACTATGATACTTACGCCCGCGACGGGCAGATTGTCCTGGGTGAACAGTATTTTGATGCCTCCAATCTGAGCGACGGGGTCTATTACTACAGCTTCTACTACAAGGGCAAGGCGAAGACGGTGAACTACAATGGATCATTGACGATCTTGAGATAGTGGACCGTTGAGAGTTAAGAATTAAGAGTTAAAATTATGAATTAATAGTTTTGAGGAGGGCAGAATTTTCTCCTTCATAGTTCCTTAACTTCTTAATTTCTTAGTTTCTTAATTCCCCTTTGTGCTCTTTGTGCCCTTTGTGTCCTTTGTGGTTATCCTTTGTGTCTTTGTGTATTGAACTTTGACTATGACTATGAACTTTGAGTTTTGCCCCTTAATTTCTTAATTTCTAAATTTCTTAATTTCTTAGTTTCTTAACTTCTTAGTGCAACAAAATGCCTGCTATAATCGTCTATAAGATATGAATGTGATATTGAACGAGGAGAAGGTCCCCGTTTTTTCCTTTGTCTTTGCGGGCACATTATCCATAGTTCAAGGCGCGTTCTTTGATAGTTGTCCGTAATCGTTGTAATGGAACATTTTTACGCGCTATCGGATAATGGGATTGTGAAAAAAACATTGTTTATTTGCAAAAATTAATCATAGTATCAAATTGATAACCAAAAGTCCTAATATAGAATTGTCGAAAGGCTCCCCAGACCATAATTTTTCCTTTGTTTTGCATGAGTGGATATCCTCTGCCTGTGCTCGTTTGCTAAGGATAGTGCTGTTGCTCATCGGGTGCTTTCCGGCTGCCCGCGCCGCCAGCCATCCAGCCTCTCCGATCTCTGATGTGCACCGCACTTTAAGCGATACCACTTACGTCCAGACAGGCATCTGCACTGACCAGCTTCCATACACATGGAATGGTGTCGTTTTTACCCAGGCAGGTACCCAGTCGGTGGTGCTTTCCGCCTCCGATGGCAGCGACAGCTTGGTTGTCATGACGCTACTGGTAGGCGAGCCTGTCTACCTGACGCTTTATGGCTCTGGCTGTCAAGGGCATGCCTATACCGAGTATGGTTTTAACTTGCCTCCCGATAGTCTGGCGGGTGGGACGAATCTGACCTTTGTCCGTACCTCGCCCGCCCCCGCGGGCTGCGACAGCATCATCACGCTCCATCTGAGCCTTACTCCACAGCCCACCATCGTCTCCTCATCCGACGTGATCCTGGATCCCGGACAGACCGTGGCGCTCACCTGTACGGGTGCCGACTACTATGTTTGGTCGCCGGCAGCCTACCTTACCAACACCACCGGTGGACAGACTGTCTGCTCCCCCGACCAGTCGATGTACGTCTTCGTCTCTGGCTACAACACAGGAGTCAACCTCATCGGTAATGGCGATTTTGAGCTGGGCTCTGTTGGCTTCACCAGTAGCTATACTCTCAACACCAACCTCTGGGGCGAGGCGACCTACTACGTGGGGAGCAACGCCCAGAACTATCACTCCGATTTTCGGGGATCCACCGACCACACTACCGGCAGCGGCAACTATATGATTATCAATGGGGCAACCTCGCCCGGCACCGTGGTATGGTCTCAAACCATCCCCGTGACTCCTTACACCGACTATGCCTTCTCCACGTGGGTGACCTCCGTGTGTCTGAGTCCGTGGGCGCAACTGCAGTTCAGCATCAACGGTCAGCAGCTCGGCAATGTCTTCACTGCCCCCTCCCAATATGGTACCACCAACACATGGGAACTGTTCTACATCGTCTGGAACAGCGGCGCCAACACCCAGGCCACCATCTCCATCATCAACCAGAACACGGCTGGTGGCGGTAACGACTTCGGCTTGGACGACATCTCCTTCTTTAAGCTGACCAATTGTGGCATTACCGATACCATACAGGTACTCGTGCGCCATTTCGAGGATACCGCCATCTGTTCCTATAACCTGCCATTCTCATGGTATGGGGTCAACTTCACTGAATCAGATTCTCTGGAGCATATCGTTGTCAACCCCTACGGGGTGGACGATGCGGTGGTGATGAATGTGGAGATCGTGGAGAGTATGAATCCCAACTTGGGTGAGGATATCTACTTGTGTCAAGGCGACATAATAGAGCTGTCGTTGGATAGTGTGCCGCCAGATGTCTCGATCCATTGGAATACCGGTGATACCACCAGCAGTATCTATGTGCTGGCGGATGGTGTTTACGATGTGAGTATCATCGGCACCTCCTTGAATGGCCGATACCAGTGCGCCGGTCACGACACAATACGGGTGACCTCGGTGCCACAACCACAGATAGATTTCGAGGCGGAGCCGCGGCAGGGCTGTATCCCTTTGTCGGTGCACGTCACCGACCACAGTACCCCGGACTCCTGTCTCTACGAGTGGTATCTCTATGATGCCAACGGCCAGTTGGCGTACGCATCCATCGATGCAAACCCCACCTTTGATTTTGCAGAGCCGGGGGTCTTTGACCTGTTCCTTCGACTGTCAACACCTTACGGCTGTGTAGATTCTCTGTATGTGCCTCACTTCATCGAGGCCAACTTCCAGCCTACGGCGGATTTTGAGGCTTCACCCGAGATCTCCTTGATGGCTGAAACCAACGGCCAGGTGGTCTTCACCAATTATGCCGATTCGGTCCTTTCGTCTGGGGCAGGCATCATCTGGGACTTTGGCGACGGGACGATGGACAGCACCGTTTTCTCGCCCGTGCATACCTACACACAATGGGGTGACTATGTCGTGACCTTAAGTATCATTACATCTTCGGGCTGTAATAGCGAGATCGCCCATACGGTAGTCGTCGAGCAGGATATGGTGTTCCCCAACGTCATCACACCGAACGGCGACGGGATCAACGATGTGTTCGCAATAGGGAACCTCAATACCAACATCAACGAAGAGGACCCTGACGAGTACCGCACCAACAAGCTCTATATCTACAATCGCTGGGGCAAGCAGGTGTATGCGGCCAAGAACTACGACACCTACGCCCGCGACGGGCAGATTGTCCTGGGTGAACAGTACTTTGATGCCTCCAATCTGAGCGACGGGGTCTATTACTACAGCTTCTACTACAAGGGCAAGATGAAGACGGTGAACTATAACGGGTCGCTGACGGTGGTGAGGTAGAGGGGAGATAATAGTTAATAGTTAATAGTTAAGAGATAATAGTTGAGATGGACAGGTTGGGAACTTTGAACGTTGAACTATGACTATGAACTTTGAGTTTTGCCCCCTTAATTTCTTAGTTTCTTAACTTCTTAGTTCTTCTTTGTGTCCTTTGCGCCTTTGCGGTTTCCCCTTTGTGCCCTTGCGGTCCGCACATGGAACTTTGAACGTTGAACTATGACTATGAACTTTGAGTTTTGCCCCCTTAATTTCTTAGTTTCTTAACTTCTTAGTTCTTCTTTGTGCCCTTTGCGCCTTTGCGGTTTCTTCTTTGTGGTTACCTTTTCAACAGCATGGTATTTTTTTTGTTGAAGATACGGCTAAAAATGTTACTTTTGCCACTTCTTTATACTTTACTATGGTGAAGAGTTTTTTTAAGAAATCAGTTTGGCTCTGGGGGCTGTTATGCATCTCCCTGACACTATCGGCGCAAGAGTATGTGACATTGGAGCAATGTCAGCAATGGGCTATCTCTCAGACATCTGCCAATGTGCAGAAAGATTTGAACGATCAGATCCTGAAAACTAATCTGAATAACGAATCCTCCTATTTGTTCCCGAAACTTTCTATCAATGGCCGCTTTTCGTATGGTAATGTGGATGTCTCTTATCCGCATCCGTGGGCTGATGATATCAATATGGCTCGTATGCAGTACCATATCGGACTGGATTTTGAGCAGGTGGTCTTTGAGGGATTCCGCATGCACTTCGGACGCCAGTTCGCCCGTCTCCAGAATGAGGCTGAAATAGCCAAAATCGACCTCTCTCTCAATGAGGTGAAAGACAAGATCGTCTCCATCTATCTGAATTTGCTTATCGTGAATAAGCAGATGGGTATCATCAAGTCCGTTCAGAACACTTACGACGAGCAGATCAAACGATTGAAGGTGATGCTCCAAGAGGGAGTTATCTCCCAAAACACACTCTCCCAACTGGAGGTGGAGGCCCTGAAGATGCAACAGACGTACGACGAGTTGCAAGCCAATAGGGAATCGCTGGTTTCCACCCTGGAAATCCTGACGGGCAGAGACTTTTCCAATACGGAGTTCCTGATGCCTGAGTTGCCGGATGTTGACAATCTGGACACGAATGCACGTTTGGAGTACAAGCTGTTTGACAATCAGATGAGACAGATGGATTTCCAACGGAAGATATACCTCTCCAACAGCCTTCCCAAGGTGGCTCTATTTGCCACGGGTGGTTATGGTCGCCCCGATTACCAGTTCTATCTCAGTCGACCCGACTGGTATTATCTGGCGGGAGTCACGTTGAAGGTGCCGTTGATTGACTGGGCCCGCAGTTCCGGTTTCGGTAAGGTTATTGACATACAGAAAGAGGTGCTGGCAAGTCAGGAGGCTGATTTCCGCAAGTCGAATATGATATCCATCAAGGAGAAGCAGAATGAGATTGTGCGTATCGAGAAGTTGATACAGCTGGATTCATCCATCACGGCCAAGTATGCCGAGTTGACGAAGACCTATTCTGGTCAGCTGGCTAACGGCACGGTCACGGTTTTCGACTATATCAAGCAGCATAATGATGAGTTGCAGTCACGCATGAATCAGGAGTTGCATCACATCCAGCTGCTGAAGGCCAAGTATGAGTTGATGGCATTGAAAGGTATTTTGTAATGGATAATTCAATTAATCAAAATAAAGAAAGATGAACAAACTGTTAAATGTTTCCGGTTCCCCACACGTCCACAGTGGCGAGTCCGTGCAGAAGATCATGTTGTCAGTGATTATCGCACTGCTTCCGGCATTTGTCGTGTCGGTCTTCTATTTCGGTCTGCCAGTGATTGTCCTGACCTTAGTGTCGGTGGGCTGCTGTGTGCTTTTCGAGTATTTGATCCAACGGTTTATGATGAAGGTGCCGACCACTATCAGTGACGGTTCCGCCGTTGTGACGGGTTTGCTGTTGGCTTTCAATGTGCCGGCCAATCTTCCAATCTGGATGATGGTGGTGGGTGCGTTGGTGGCAATAGGTATTGCCAAGATGCCTTTCGGCGGCCTGGGCCATAACCTTTTCAACCCGGCGCTGGTAGCCCGTGTCTTCATGTTGATTTCCTTCCCGGTGGCAATGACCACCTGGCCGGTGCCCTCGCCGATCTGGGGCTTCACAGATGCCATCACAGGGCCTACACCTCTGGGCATCCTCAAGGAGAGTGCCACCGTGAATATGGGCGAGATGCCTCGTTATCTTGACTTGCTGGTAGGCCAGATGGGCGGCAGCTTCGGTGAGATCTCCGCCATAGCCCTGCTGCTGGGCGCCATATACCTGCTCTGGAAACGCGTCATCACATGGCATATCCCGGTCTCCTTCATCCTCACAGTCTTCATCTTCTCCGGCATCTTCTATCTGATCGACCCGACTCAGTATGCCAACCCGTTCTTCCATGTCCTCACCGGCGGCTTGCTCTTGGGTGCTTTCTTTATGGCTACCGATATGGTGACCTCCCCGACTACACCCTCCGCGATGCTCGTCTTCGGTGCCGGCTGCGGCCTTATCACAATCATCATCCGTCTCTTCGGCGCATATCCCGAAGGCGTCTCCTTCTCGATCCTGCTGATGAACGCCATGGTGCCCCTCTTGAACCGCTGGTTCAAACCTAAAACATACGCTAAATAACCCTTAAAAACCATTTCAATATGTCACAGAAAAAAGAACCGTCATTATTACGCCTGGTCTTGGTGCTGACCCTTATTGCCGTGGTTGCAGGGTTGGCCCTGACTGGTGTCTATGCTCTGACCAAAGAGCCTATTGAACAGGCACAACTCCAGAAAAAACAGCGTGCCCTTACCCTCGTCATCCCTGATTTCCAGGGAGAGATGATCGACACGCTCGTCAAGGACGAGACAGGTACGGAATTGCCCGTCCACATTGCCTTGAATGAAAACGGCAGCATCTATGGTGTAGCCGTGGAGACCTACACGAAGAAAGCCTTCTCCGGTCGTTTTGACCTGATGGTCGGCTTTAATAGCAACGGAACTATCACCAACACGGAGGTCATCAAAGCGAGTGAGACCCCGGGCTTGGGCGACAAGATCAACAAAGACAAGAGCAATTTTGCCGAGCAGTTCAACCACAAAAACCCTAACGACTTTAAGATCTCCGTCAAGAAGGACGGCGGTGATGTGGATGCCATCACGGCGGCAACCATCTCTTCAAGAGCCTATTGCGATGCCGTGAATCGCGCAGTTGCCATCTATAACACAGTAAAGGAGGTTTATCATGAGTAAGCTGAAAATATTAACCAAAGGTTTTTTCAAGGAGAACCCGAGCCTGATTTTGGTGCTGGGCACCTGTCCGACCCTGGCGGTCACCACATCCGTGAACAACGCCCTCGGTATGGGCGCGGCCACCACGTTTGTCCTTCTGATGTCTAATATCCTGATTTCCATGTTGAAGAATGTGATCCCCGACAAGATCCGCATCCCTTGCTTCATCGTCATCATCGCCACATTCGTGAGTATGATAGACCTGATCATCCAAGGCTTCCTGCCGGCATTGTCCGCCAGCCTCGGTGTCTTCATCCCCTTGATTGTGGTGAACTGTATTGTGCTGGGTCGCGCGGAGGCCTTCGCCAGCAAGAACCCGGTCTTTGACTCTTTCCTTGATGGTTTGGGCATGGGTATCGGCTTCACCATCTCTTTGGTGCTCATCGCAGCTGTCAGAGAGGTGCTCGGCGCCGGCTCTTTCTTGGGCTTCACCTTCGTCCCTTCCGACTATAACATGCTGCTCTTTGTGCTCGCACCGGGTGCATTCATCGTCTATGGCTTCGTCATGGCCGCCGTGCGCCAGATCCTGAACAATGTGGAAGCGAAACGCAAAGCAAAACAGGCCACTGCCTAAAACTGCTCGGAATAAAGTATTAACATTGAAAAATAGACAATTATGGAATATATCTTAATGATTATCGGTGCTGTTCTGGTGAACAACATCATTCTGGTCCAGTTCCTGGGCATCTGTCCGTTCCTGGGCGTCTCCAGCAAGGTGAACACTGCCCTCGGCATGGGTGTGGCCGTGCTCTTCGTGATGACACTCGCCACGTTGGTGACCTCGGCCCTGCAGATGTATGTGCTCGTGCCGCTGAATATCACCTATCTGCAGACGATCTTGTTTATCCTGGTCATCGCCTCCTTAGTGCAGATGGTGGAGATCGTTTTGAAGAAGATGAGCCCCTCACTCTATAAAGCGTTAGGCGTGTTTCTTCCGCTGATTACGACCAACTGCGCCGTGCTCGGTATCGCCATCAAGGTGACTGAGCAACCGGTTATCGCCAGCCATGGTTTTTCAATCCTTGACAGCACGCTGTATGCCGTGGCCATCTCCATCGGCTTTATCGTGGCCATCGTCCTCTTCGCTGGCCTGCGCGAGCAACTGGAGCTGGTAGAGGTGCCCAAAGGAATGAAGGGTGTTCCAATCGCCCTGCTGACCGCTGGCATCCTCGCTATGGCTTTCATGGGCTTCTCCAATCTCGTATAATTCTTCAAAAATCTCTGACTGTCCTACTCAAACACTTTATGCAACGAAAGATAACAGCCCTGCTCTGTGTCGTCAGTTTGATGTGTCTGTCACTGACGGCACAAGCTCAGACAGATTCTCCTTTCAAACTGACCAAATTCTCCCTGGAAGCCCGCGCGGACTTTGATTACTTTAACATACAGAACTCCCCAGTGCCAGACGAAACCCCGGCCCTGAACCACTTCGGTTTCAATGGCAAGTATTTCAATTTGTTGCTGGGCGGTGACTTAGGACACAACTTCTCGTTCTTCTTCCGCCAACGTATTGTGGCGCGACCGGGAAGCGTGAGCCTATTCGACAACACCGACTTCTTGTATGTCCAGTACCAGTTCCATCCCCGTTGGCGCGTGCGCCTCGGCAAGGAGGCTATGCCCGTGGGTGGTTTCGAGTATGACGCACCACCTATCGATGTCTATTACTATACACAGTACTGGGGCGACTTCTATTGTTTCCAGATAGGTTCCGCCATCTCTTATACAGATAAGAATGAACGGAATACCCTTACGTTCAGCTTCGGGAATTCACCCTACGTGCGCACTGCCGATGATTGGAAAGACGGTCTCATCGGTTTCAACTTCCTCTGGAAAGGCGATTATAATCATTTTCAAACCCTGTATTCTGCGAACCTGTATCGAAGAACTACGGATAACCAGTGGGTGAGTTTTATCGTTCTGGGCAACAAACTCTCTTTCGACAAGGTGAGCTGGTATGTTGATTTTGTACATAAAACGTATGATTTCAGCGAGTGGTTCCGTTACTATCTGCTCGTCAGCCGACTGGATGTGAAGTTGTACAAAGGACTGAGCCTTTTTGCCAAGGGCGGTTATGAATATAATATGGGCGACGACCCCTGGACCATGACCTTTACGGACTATACCATGCCTTGCTTCGGAACGCATTACTTCTACGGATTAGGACTCGAGTTCAGTCCCGTCAAAGCCCCTGGACTCCGTTTGCATGGTTATGTCGCCATGGCCAATATGACGGACATGCAGACAGATTTCAACAGGAAATCAGCCAGAACCCTCAATGCGAATTTAGGTGTAACTTGGAAGATTGATTTCCTCAAATTCTTTAAAAAATATTATTCCGCGCAGAGTGAAAAAGATTGATTTAAATAGGGTGAAGAGGATCAGTTTGATCAAAATGAAGAAGCTGGATCTTGGCAAGGTGAAGGATATTGACCTTGGCAAGGTGAAAAATGATCTGCGTATTACTCCATACAGGAGAAAGCTGTTGAAAGAGATTATTGTTTTCTCGGTCATTTTCTTTGGCTTCTTCGGCATCTTGGCTTCAAGGATGACCTTGCCGAAGATGTTGAACTCCTTCTTGCAGACGGCCTATCATCTGCTGATGGAGACGGTGCTTTACATTATGGCTATTACGGTGATGATGGGTGCCGTCAGCAAGCTCTTCATGGAGTATGGTATCGTGAAATTGATGGAGAAGCTGTTGCGCCCGCTGATGAAGCCTCTCTTTAACCTGCCCGGTGTGGCTTCACTGGGTGCCGTCATGACCTTCCTGAGTGACAATCCGGCAATCATCACCTTGTCTAAGGATAGGAGTTTCAGCCAGTATTTCAAGAAATACCAGTTGGTTTCGTTGACAAACTTCGGTACCTCTTTCGGCATGGGCTTGGTTGTGCTGGCATTTATGATTGGTCAAGGCTTCAGTGCCGGTGCCGGTGTGGGATTGCTGGGTGCCTTCATAGGCTGTATTGTCTCCACCCGCCTGATGCAGCGTTTTACCTTGAAAAACTTCCCCGAGTTGGACACTCCTGTTTTTGACAAAGTGGGGGAGAAAGAGAAGGAAAAGGAGGAAAAACAAGAGAAACAGGGCGTCTTTATCCGTACGCTGAATGCGATCCTTGACGGTGGCATGAGCGGTGTGGAGATCGGTGTCTCCATCATCCCCGGCGTGCTGGTCATCTCCACTATTGTGATGATGCTGACGTTCGGCCCGAGCGCCGATGGCACCTATACTGGCGCTGCCTTCGAGGGTGTGCCCGTTATCACCTATCTGGTGGGCAAGATCAACTTTATCTTCAAATGGCTTTTCGGTTTCACCCATGCTGAGCTGATCGCCTTCCCGATCACGGCTCTGGGCGCTGTGGGCGCCGCCTTGGGTCTGATCCCTAAGTTCGTCTCCTCTGGCATTATCGACAATAACGCTATCGCAGTCTGTACAGCCATGGGCATGTGCTGGAGTGGCTTCCTGAGCACACATGCTGCCATGCTGGACTCTCTGGGCTACCGCAAACTCATCTCCAAAGCCATTACCGCACACACCATTGGAGGCCTTTGCGCTGGCATCGCTGCCCATTGGCTCTATGTGCTATTTACGCTAATTTAACATGTCCGCTTCTTAACATATTTTTTTATTTTTGCACTCTTAAAAATCATATTGTGAACGAGCAAGATATTCACTTAGTAAAGGAAGCTTTGCAGCACACTCGGAAGATATGTGTTGTCTTTCATTTTAACCCCGACGGTGACGCCTTGGGCAGCGCCTTGGCTTTGTACCACTATTTCAGAGAGGATGGTTATGAGGTTTCCGTGATCTCTCCCAACGCTTTCCCCGACTTCCTGAACTGGATGGAAGGCAGCGACCAGATCATCGTGGCGCAGGAACATCTTGTCAAGGCCCGGAAAGCTATCAAAGAAGCCGACATGCTCTTCGTGGTTGACATGAATGCCTCCCATCGTGCCGGACAGGATCTGCAAAACAGCATCTCCAAGTCCACCGCCTTCAAGGTCCTGATAGATCATCATGTCCAGCCTGAAATAAAGTGCGAGGTGATGTACACTACGCATCTTACCAGCTCGGCCAGCGAGCTCGTCTTCAATTTCCTTTACAAGTATCTGACCCCCGGCCGTTCTTTCGGGAAGGCCATTGCGGAAGCGCTCTATGTGGGTATCATAACCGATACGGGTTCTATGTCGTATGCTTGCGACCATCCCGGCACATACGAGGTGCTCGGCAAGCTCATCGCTGCCGGCGTCAATGGCGAAGAGATTCATCAGAAGGTGTATAGCAACTACACAGAAAGCCGCCTTCACCTGATGGGTATCGCCCTTTCCCATCTGAAAATCATGCCCGAGTATGGCGCCTCCTATATGTATCTCACCAAGCAGGAACTGGTGGACAATCATTTCCAGATTGGAGACACGGAGGGCTTTGTCAATTATGGTCTGACCATCAAGGGGGTGGAGTTCACCGCTTTCTTTGTCGAGCGCGAAAACCGCATCCGCGTCTCTTTCCGATCCAAAGGCAAGGTGGATGTCAATCTCTTTGCCCGTGACCATTACAGTGGCGGCGGTCATCACAATGCCGCCGGCGCCTTCTTCAATGGCACTATCGAGGAGGCCGTGGAGCATTTTGAGCGTACCGTGAAAGAGGGCAAATACTAGTTCCCGGTCATGATTCTCCGACAAACCTATATGATATTGGCACTCTTGCTGCTTTTGTCGGGTTGTCATAGAAACAATCCCACTGGTTCCGTTGTGTCCAGTACCAAAGAGCAAAAGGAGGATGTGGAAGCCCCTTACGTGGAGGGCAACAAGCGCATTATCCATCTCGAGAATGAGGAGATTGAACTCTTCATCCAGCGTTATGGATGGAAGATGGAAAAGACAGGCACGGGCCTCTATGTCCAGATTCTGGATGAGGGTAGGGGAGAGCTGATCAAGGAGGATGACATGGTGCATCTGCAATATCAGACATTCTTGCTGTCGGGAGAGAAGATCTATGACTCTAAAGAAGATGGCGAGAAGGTCTTCAAGGTGGCCAAGTCGGAAGAGATCAACGGCCTGCACGAGGCAGTGCGACTGTTGCGACCGGGAGGCAAGGCGCGACTGATAATCCCCTCCTATATGGCCTATGGCGTGGCTGGCGACGGCGATAAGGTAGATGGCCGCGAGCCCGTGGTGATGATCGTGCAAGTGGTGCAACCCTGATGGGAAACCACAAAGGCGCAAAGGGCACAAAGGGGAACCGCAAAGGCGCAAAGGACGCAAAGAAGAAACTAAGAAACTAAGAAGTTAAGAAACTAAGGGATACCTCCCTAGTTCAATGTTGATAGTCAAAGTTCAAGGTGGGAGACCACAAAGGCGCAAAGGGCACAAAGGGGAACCGCAAAGGCGCAAAGGACGCAAAGAAGAACGAAGATACTAAGGGAGGATATAGTTCAACGTCATCGTTCCCAATCTGCCCATCCCAACTATTATCTATGAACTTTGGTCGTTGGCCGTTAGCCGTTAGCCATTAGCTATTGGTCCCGACCTACCAACTATTAACTATCATCTATTATCTATTATCTTCCCCTGTTGCATTATTCAATTCGCACGGTTGATAACTATTTTTCAAAGACACTGATTGTCTCTCTTCATTCGTTATTTTTGCATTTCTTGTAGAAGTCTCTTTCTGCAAGGATATACTAAATTGTAAGTTTTGCAGTTATTATAAGTTGTAAATTATACCGTTATGAAAAAGTTAATGCTTCTTGTGGCTTGTTTCTGTTTAGTCGGCGCCGCTTTTGCGCAGGTCGACAAGGCAAAATATTATATTGAGGGCGATTATTCCATCACCCAAGATAATCGTGGCCAGTTCGTCTACCAACTGACAAACATCACGTCTAAAGGCATCACGTTCACACCGAAAGAGGTCATTTATGGAAAGGTAGAGCCGGATGAGTCTATCTCGTTTACTTTTGACAAGGCCGAAACCGAATGCCCCGAAGGCTTTGAAGGTGGATTGAAATTCTGGAAATGGCAGTATAATGGCAAAGACTATAGTTGGCAGCGCGATAGCGAGGTGAAAGATGCCCAGCAGAACTTCGAGACCGATAAGGTTATGGTCGTCATGCTGGTCCTCGACTGTAGCAACTCCTTGGGAGAAGCCAACTTCGAGAAGCTGAAGAACAGTGCCACCAAGTTCATCAACATTCTCTATAACGCCTCTCCTGATGGCGGTATCCGTCTGGGTGTGGTGGGTTTCAACACCATGGGCAATGCCGACAAGATGGTCTATAACATTGAGCCGCTGACGTTGGCTACCCGCGATGAGATGATAAAGTTCATCCAGGGTTTGACGCTCTACAACAATACCGCCCTTTACTATGCCATGCGCAAGGGCGCCGATATGATCTCCACCTACGTCAACAAACTGCCTGTCAAGGACAAGGAGAAGTTCGACTATGCATGCATGGTATCCTTTACCGATGGTTACGACAACCATTCTACCGACCCTGCACTGGGTTTGCCCGAGAAGGGATTGGAGAACCCCTACTTCAAGTATGTGCGTGACGAGGTGGTGAACCGTCCTATCCAGGGCGCTCCCCTCAAGAGCTACGTTATCGCCATCAAAGGTAATGATGTGGCCGAGAACAACCAGCTTTACAAATCCGTGTTCGAAGGCATCTCTTCCGAGGAACCTTTCCTGTTGACTGATTTCAGCCAGCTGGAGTCACAGTTCGAGACCATGGCCCAGGAACTCATCAAGCGCTGGCAGAACCTGACCTGCTACGTGCCCAGTGCCCACCAGGGCAAGGTGCGCTGGACCATCGGCGACTATACCGACAACAGCGTCAATACGAAAGCCACAGAGATCAAGGAGACGATTAGCACCGCCCGTCGCGATGCCTTCATCGGCGTGAATGCCGGTCTCAACTTCGAGATCAGTCACCGCAACTCCTTTGGTCTAGGCTTGGGCTTTGATTTTGCAGTCCCTATAAAGACCACCAACGTGGCTATCGGCGGCTTGGCAGCTTTGAAATATGATTTTGCTGGCCCCTTGCATCTGAATTTGGGTGCCCTGATTGTGGCGGGCGACTATGTGCACAAGTGTGCCTTCATGGGCGGCCTCGGATTTGATCTCCGTTTTGCTACCGCAACAAAGGGAAATAACTATATCTTTGATCCTGATAATAATACGGCAACGGACAATAACCAGGAATTTTACTGGATACGCCGCAATACCGACAAGACCACCGTTGGCGGTCTCCTCCGTTTAGGTGTCACCACACCGATGAAGAACCTCTACTTCTTTACGGATATTGCTTTAGGAAGATATAAGGCCACCTATTATCCCAATGCTTCCGAGCCGGTCGAGCCTTACCAGATGACGTACCATACCTATTGGAACGTCTCTCTGAATGTGGGATACCGTTTCGGAAATTAGGGGGTTCGGCCATTAGCCTTTAGCCATTAGCTGTTGACAATTAGCTTCTAATTGGTAGTTGTCGATTAGACGATTATTCGATGCGGGGGCGGCGGCGGGTAGTGCTTGCCTAAGCCTCGTCCCGTGCGCCGCCGCCCTCATAGATAGTGCCTGGGCAACGCCACGCCATTCCGTACATCGCAGATGGACGGAAACCCCGTGAATAGGGGAAGCGTTTAGACGATTAGGAGGCTAAGAAGCCAACGGCCAATAGCCAATGGCTAAAGTCATAACTGCTAACTTCAAACTTCAAACTGACAACTGCTGACGGTTGTCCTTTAATTTCATTGTCGGTTCGCTGAGGAAGGCGAATGGCGGGTGTGTGACGCAATTGGAGGGGACCGTTTGCGGATAAAGTCATTGTTGGGCAGGAGGTTCCGCTCGCGATGCGAGCGGAATGGAGGGGGCGCCAAACGAGGGGGATAAAGAGAGGGCGGCGGCGGGTAGTGCTTGCCTAAGCCTCGTCCCGTGCGCCGCCGCCCTCATAGATAGATCCCGGGCAACGCATCGCCATTCCGCAGATCGTAGATGGGCGGAATCCCCCTGAATAGGGGAGGCGTTTAGACGATTAGGAGGCTAAGAAGCCAACGGCCAACAGCCAATGGCTAAAGTCACAAATTCAAACTTCTAACTTCAAACTTCTAACTGTCAACTGTCAACTCTCAACAAAGGCGTTGCCGGCGATGCCGTCGGCGAACCATAGACCGGCTTCTGTCAGACAGAGCCGGTTTTTTGTCAGGGTGTAGTGCTCTTGGGGGACCTCTTTTTCAAAATAGGCGAGTAGCTCCTTGCGTCTTTGTTCTCCGAACTCACTGGCCAGCGCCTGCAGGTCGAGGCCGTCGCGGGTGCGCAGGCGCAGGAGGAGGGTTTCGTTGTACTGGTCGGCGGGGGCGAGCGTTTCCCGCTCGGCGCAGTCCTGGCCCTCGGCGATGTCGTGGAGGTATTGGGCTATGTTGCCGGCGTTCCACTGTCGGCTCTTTCCGTCGAAGGAGTGCGCCGTGGGCCCTAAGCCGAGGTAGGGCGTTCCGTCCCAGTAGGCGCTGTTATGGCGCGAGTGGAAGCCGGGGCGGGCGAAGTTGGAGACCTCGTAGTGTTCGAAGCTATGCTCGCGGGCATAGTCGGTGAGCTGTTGGTACTGGCGGGTGGCCATCTCCTCATCGACGGGTGCGTGGCGACCGTGCTGGATCTGTTTGTAGAGGAGGGAGTTTTCCTCGGGCGTGAGCGCGTAGGCTGAGAAGTGCTGGATGGGTAGCGTGGCGAGACGTTGCAGCTCGTCGGCCCATCGTCGGTCATCGCGCTCGGAGACGCCATAGATCAGGTCGATGGAGATGTTGTGGAAGCCGGCGGCGGCAGCGTTGTGCACGGCCTCGATGGCCTCGCGCGCCGTGTGCCGCCGCCCCATGAACTGCAAGACGGGGTCGTGGAACGACTGCACCCCGATGCTCAGCCGGTTGACACCCAACGCACGGAGCGTCTGGCAGTAGTCGGGGGTGAGCTGCTCGGGGTTGCCCTCCATGGTAATCTCCGCGTCAGGGGCGACGGGAAAGTGCCGATGGAGGTCGGCCAGCAGCGCGGCCACCTCATCGGGAGCGAGCAGGGTGGGGGTGCCGCCGCCGAAGTAGATCGTGTGGATGGGAGCGCCTCCCAGATAGTCGCGGCGTAGTTCCATCTCCTGCTTCAAGGCCGTCAGCACAGCATCCCGCTGGCTCGTGGAGACCACCGAGTAGAAGCCACAGTAGACACACTTGCTTGCACAGAAGGGGATATGGATGTAGATGCCTGCCATGTGTGATGACGGAGAACCCGGACTATTCGTATTTCAAGTATTGGTTGTATTCAAAAGCGCCCTTCTCCTCGTTCCATTCCAGCTTGTGGATGTCCCAGCTTCGGCCCGCGGCGGGCTTCTCCAGCTTCTGGGCGATGATGACCTTCTCGCCGTCGGTGCGCACGTTGATCATGCCATAAACTGTCACCGTGCGCTCCCGCTTTTTGGTGGAGTTGGACTTCTGCAGTTCGACAAACTCTTTGCTCGAACGGGCGAGCTCAGTGGAGAAGATCAGGGAGCGCTCCCCACGGCTGAACTTGCCGATGGTGCCCAAGGTGTCGGGACGCGGGTGTACGTGCGGCTCCTCGTCGCCACTGGAGATGACGGTGACGATGGGATTCAGTACTTGCAGGAACTCGCTGGTGAAGTCGGCACTGCCATGGTGGCACGACTTGGCAATGTCGGCGCCCAGGCTCTCCCTGGCTTTGAGGATGGCCTCCTCCAATTGCGCCTCCAGCTCTTTCCGTTTGCTCTCCTTGAGCGATTTGCCCTTCAGCTTCTTCTTGATGTCGGCCACATCGATGCCGGAGTAGTGCTGGATCAGATGGTGTTCCGACTCGGTGTTGAGGTCGCCGCCTAAGAAGAGTCTCAGATGGCCGATGGTCAGCTTGATGATGACGGAGTGGCCGTTCTTGGTCTTGCCTTTGTCACTATCGATGACGGGCAGCGCGTCTTTGCCCTCGATGTTGACCGCCACAGGTCCCATGATCTCCATCTTCATGTTGTTTTTGTCGTAGATAGGCTTGGAGCCGAGGCGCAATGCCTCCTTGGGCGCGGTTGTCTTTTCCAACACGTTGATATAGTTGCCGGCTTTCTCGATCTTCTTGAGCCGGTCCTGATAATCCTTGTTGGTGTCGCACAGGTCGGTGATGTATTTGTGCTTGTTGTAGGTAATCTCGGTGCCTAAGGAGTTGAGCTTGGACCCGCTGGCCTCCACCATGCCGTTGTGATACACCTTCTTGATGGAGAATTGCTGTGCGGTGCCATCCGTCTTGTTGAATATCTGGCCAAATCCGTTGTAGTGATCTGTGTCAGAGTGCGATATGACAATTGAGAAGGGTGGCGGGGCGACCTTGGCCGTCTTGAGGTTGAATCTCCATTTGAGATACCGGTACATATTGTCGGAGCCGCCAGCGTCAATGAGGAAGTGCTTGTCGTCGGGCGTCACGACGTGGCATCCGTCCCCTTGTCCCACATCGATGAAGTTGACCTCCAGGATCCGCTCGGCCTGCATCTCCGACTCTTTGATGTAGCCGTCGGCATTCCGGCAACGTACTTTGATGTACTCCACTTCCTGGTTTTTCTCCGTGACCTTTATCCTCACATAGTCCTTTTCCTCGATGTAGGGTTTGATGTAGTCGCCAAACAGGAGCTCCTTGATGAAGGAGAACTTTTTCTTTTTGGTTTTGGAATCGATTTTAAAACCCATTAAGGATACTGATGGATAGACAGCGTATCCGGTTTTCAATATGGCAGCCATGATGTTTGAATTTTTATAAGGTGAATAAATAGGATCGATTGGCAAAACTACAATTAATTGTCATACAAAACGCAAGGTAAAGAATTTTTTAGGGCATCAACTTTGAACATTGAACTATGAACTTTGACTATGACATTGAACCTTGACTACGGCATTGAACTATCCCTCTCTTAGTTTCTTAACTTCTTAGTTTCTTAATTCCTCTTCGAGTCCTTTGCGCCTTTACGGCTCCCTCTTTGAACCACGGCATTAAGTTATCCCTCTCTTAGTTTCTTAACTTCTTAGTTCCTTAGTTTATAAAATTTATTATTTTTGCATGTTTTTTTGTAAAAGGATAGAATTGAATCATTATCATAATTAATCAATTAAAATTCAACTATTTATGGAAAATCTTGTAAAGTATGTATGGATCGTGTTTTGTGCGTCCATCGTAGCATTGGGATTTGCCTTCTTCTTTTATCGCAGAATGTTGAAGGAAGATGAGGGTACTCCTACCATGCGTGAAATCGCGGCTCATGTGCGCAAAGGTGCCATGGCCTACCTGAAACAGCAGTACAAGGTGGTGACCATCGTGTTCGTCATCTTGGCCGTGTTGTTCCTGATCATGTCCATCTTCCATCTCCAGAACGGAGTGGTGTGGTTCGCCTTCCTGACCGGCGGTTTCTTCTCCGGCTTGGCTGGCTTCTTGGGCATGAAGACGGCTACCTACGCTTCCGCCCGTACCGCCAACGGTGCTCGCCAGAGCCTCAACAAAGGTTTGCAGGTGGCATTCCGCAGTGGCGCCGTCATGGGCCTTACCGTGGTGGGCCTCGCCCTGTTGGACGTCTCCGCTTGGTTCCTGATCCTCAACGGCACTGGTCTGTTGGAGCTGG
The DNA here is from genome assembly GCA_017650305.1 of Bacteroidales bacterium. Lineage (GTDB taxonomy): Bacteria > Bacteroidota > Bacteroidia > Bacteroidales > WCHB1-69 > F23-D06. The sequence continues at coordinate 31,550 of JAGCFD010000009.1, forward strand.
TGGGTGAGCATGCCACGCTGACCACCATCACCACCACCATGCTGACCTTCGGTATGGGTGCCTCCACGCAGGCCCTCTTCGCCCGTGTTGGTGGCGGTATCTACACCAAGGCTGC
>JAGCFD010000010.1 GCA_017650305.1 Bacteroidales bacterium
TCGATGTATTCAGCCATCGGGGAAGAGGGCGTGATAGGATAGATAGCGGCGACTTCGCTGAACATGTAGGCAACATGGGCCGCAGCCTGGTTACCGTCACAAGTCATAAATTTTTTTTCTGCCATAAGTTGTTGTTTTGTTGATTATTATATAAGTTATTTTTATTTTTGAGAATAGGCTGCAAAGGTATAAAATATATTGTGATTATACAATAGTAAATTTAGGGGGGGGGTGGGAAGAGTTGGGGAAAAAGAAAAGTGAACAAAAAGATTGCTTTGTTTTATCATGGGATACCTCAATAATTACATGTTGACTATGACAATAATTAAATATCTCAAGCAAGCAATTCGTAGTTCTTAAATAATCAACTTACTTTTGAATTCTTTGGACTTACGACATAATATGGTATAATACAATGTATTCTATTCATTGCGACACAAAATCTGACCCCATTTGATTCATCCTTGTAGTTACGTCTAAATAAGGCTTCATAAACATATCGGTGGAAATGAGAAGATGACACGTAATGATTAACTCCCATCACCATTCTTTTCAACTGCTGCCAAAAACAATCAACAATGTGCTGATTATCTGCATTATTTTCAAAATAATTTATAGGATATGGGTCTTCAATCTGATAGCGGCTCTTCTCACTTTCAAGCAAAGGTTGATAGCAGATACGGTGATCTCTAAAGATCCGACTTGATGGAATGATATACTTGTATAACATTGGATGAATAATAAGAGGCCCATCAGACAGTCTGATTTTGAACAATTTGCCTTTTCTATTCCGTTTTTCTTTAATGTCTCCCTGTACCACATCGGGAAAATCATCAGTGTTTTCTTTTAACATTATTCTAAGTTTCTGAAGCATAAACCAGGCTGTTTTTTGCGTAATGCCTAAAATCATGGATAGTTGGCAAGAAGATATCCCTTTTTTGCTGTTGCAAATCAGGAATATCGCTTTAAACCAAGTAGCTAAAGGTAGTTTTGTGTTTTGGAAGATAGTCCCAACAAGTACAGAAAAAGTGTTTTTACACCCAGCGCATGCATAACGACCATCTTTTTTGTGATAGACTCTTTCGCAACCACAATAGGGGCATTTCGGTTTCCCATGCCATCTGACCCACGCAAGGTATTCTTTACAGTTGTTTTCATTTGTTAGTTTCCTGGTTACTTCGGCAAACGAGTTGAAAGCAGTTTTAGAGTTCATTTTTAGTTTGTATTAGATATGTTATTTTTATATTTGCAATAATACAAAAATACTTAACAAATACAAACAAGTGATAGCATTTTTATTTGGTTATAAACCAATACTTTAAGAAAGTATGGTCAACTTGTATCTATTGATTGGTAAAGAAATTGGTAAACCTCACCGCTTCATCTCCGCTTTTCTACCCCCTCCCTACAATAAATCAATCTCCTCCGTCTGATAATCTATCTTGAAAAAGATCTGATCTACCCCGTTGGTCACACCCAATATCGGTGCGCGAAGCGTCTTGTTGTAACGACCAGCCTGCTCAACGACCGCCTGTGTCAACTCAACGTGCGGCGCCTTGCACTCTACAACCATCCATGGTTTCCCATCCTGATCAAAAACAACCAGGTCATATCGTTGTGTCATGCCGTTCACTCGAATGGCTTTCTCAATGGAGATGTGTGAAATAGGTATCCCCCGCACATTCAATAAGTAGAGAACGAAGGTCTGGCGCACCTGCTCCTCAGGTGTCTTCGCCACCCATTTGCGCCTGACAGGGTCGAAGAGCTCCTCTCTGCCCTCCTTTGTCCGTTGTTTGAGCGAATAGGCCATTACCCCAATTTAGCTTTATAGGAAATGTAATCCCCAGGCTCAGCCAGTAACTCAAACTCACCATCAGTGTGGATGATGCCGATGGAAGGATGCGGCACTCCATTGAAAAAGGTGGTCTTGACCATCGTGTAATGGATCATGTCGTCGAATACGATGCGGTCGCCGACTTCCAAGGGCTCGTCAAAGGCAAAGTCGCCCATCCCGATATAGTCGCCAGCCAGACAAGAACAACCGCCCAAACGATATACGAACTTGTCTCCTTCGGCAGGCTCGTGCGCTCCCAAGACGGTCGGCTTGTAGGGCATCTCCAAACAGTCGGGCATGTGACAGGCAAACGAAACGTTGAGCATCGCAATCTTGATGCCTTTGTTTTCTATGATGTCCTCCACCGTGGAAGTCAGTACGCCAGTCTGCCAGCCCACAGCCTCGCCCGGCTCTAAGATCACCTCCTCCACGTTGGGATAGCGGCTCCGGAAGTCTTTCAGCAGCTGGATTAGGTGAGGAATGTTGTAGTCGGCCCGGGTGATGTGATGCCCGCCGCCGAAGTTGACCCACCGGCACTGGCGGATGTAACGCTCAAAACGCTGCTCGAAGGCCTCCAGACAGTGCTCCAATGCGTAACTGTCGTTTTCGCAGAGTACGTGAAAATGCAATCCCTCAATACCATCTGGCAACGTGTCGGGCATGTCCTCAGCCAGAATACCTAAACGAGAGCCCGGGAGCGCCGGATTGTAGAGGTCGGTCTCAATCTCCGAATACTCGGGGTTGACACGCAGACCGAAACTCACCTTCTTAGGACTGTTGAGCGCAACCTCTTTGTATTTGTCCCATTGACTTAACGAGTTGAATGTCAGGTGACTGCTATATATGAGCAGCTGTGGAAACTCATGTTCGAAATAGACGGGCGCGTAGGTGTGAGCGTCGCAGCACATCTCCTCCGAGATGAGACGCGCCTCATTGAGTGACGAGGCCGTGGCGCCGGCCAAGTACTGTTTGATGAGCGGGAAGGACCGCCAAAACGACATGCCTTTCAAAGCGCAGATGATGGAGACGTTGGCCTCCTGTTCTACCAGATTCAGCAATTGCAGGTTCGCCAATAGAGCTTCCTCCGAAAGGATGTAACAAGGAGAGGGGAGTGCTTCGTATCTGTTCATGATTTTGAATTTCAAAATATGAATGAAAAATGGATTTTGCCTTTTATCGTCATTAATTTACTTTTGGATATGGGAAATCTACCCGATTATTTTTCCGAGAAGGTAAAATATTGCCCAAAAGACGAGCGTGCTGCCGCCGACAATGGTCATGACGGAGCCCCCGGGTAATTTACACACCCAGAATATGACTCCTAACACTAAGACAATCAGCGCATAGATCAGCAGTTTCTTCATGAACGCCTTGTATGAGGCAGAATGGAATAAATCTTTAAGACTGGCCATAATGATGAGGTTTTTTGAAAGCGCAAAGGTACAAAAAATGTGCTTTCTTCGCCGATAATTATCTCTCCGGATCACGGCCATAAAAAATGGAGGACTCTTCCGAATCCCACATAACTATTAACTTTTAACTCTTAATTCTTAACTGAATCAGTGGTTCTCTTTGAACAGCTTCAGTCTCTCTTCCAGCACCGGGAATTGTCGGCGCGGGGTCAGAGAGACGCAGGCGCGCAGACCTTCATTGCGGTCGCTACCGCATGTGCTCAAGGAGATGGCACTCACACCATAGTACAGGAACTCATGCAGCAATTCCTCACTGCTCATGCCCGGATAGGCCACCGTGAAATAGAAGCCGTCTGCCAGCGGTTTTTCTCCGTCTTTGTCATAAACGATCTCAAATCCGTTGTCCAGAAACATCTTCTTCATGATCTTAGCCTTTTCGCCATATTCTTTCACATCTTCGATATAGTTGTAGGTGCCGTCGTTGCAAGCCTTGAGGATGGCGGCCATGGCGTATTGTGCGGAATGTGCCACACCGGAACTGATGGCATAAACGGTGCCGTAGATGATGGCGCGACCCAACTGCTTCATGTTGAAGTAGGGCACCAAGTCGTCGAATTCGCGCTTGAAGAGCTTGTTGGACATGATCATCAAAGCGATACGTTCACCGGCATAGCTGAAAGCTTTGGAACCGGAGATCAACAGTGCGTAGTTGTCCGTGTATTTGCCGACGCTGGGCTGGTAAGGCGGAATGCCCGGTGCGGAGATGTTCTGGCGGAAGTCCATGCCAAAATAAGCCAGGTCTTCAAATACGAAGACATCGTATTTGTTGGCCACATCACCGATAATCTGCAACTCTTCTTCCGTGAAGCAGATCCACGACGGGTTGTTGGGGTTGGAGTACATGATGGTGTGGATGTTGCCTTTCTCGAGATAACTCTCCAACTTGGCTCTCAATTTAGGTCCACGGAAGTTATAGACATCGAAGGTCTCGTATTTGAGGCCCATTACACGGTGCTGTTGCTTTTGGACCGGGAAACCGGGGTCGATGAAAAGGGTGGTGTCGCGCTCTTTGCGACAGCGCACAAAGGTCATGAAGCCGGCCATGCCGCCCATCATGGAACCTACTGTGGGAATGCAGTTCTCTGGATTCACTTCCAAGTCGATGAAGTTCTTGACAAAACGGGCCGCCTCCTTCTTGATCTCCGGAATACCCTCAATGTCAGGATAGATGGCCGCAACACCCTTGTTGAGTGCTTCAATTTGAGCCTCCACACCTACACGGCAGGGAGGAAGGCCGGGAATGCCCATCTCCATACGGACGAACTCTTTTCCACTGGCTTTTTCAATTTCGTTAATAAGTCTCTTTACTTCGCGGATGGAGGCTTTGCTTACCTCCTTAATGCCTCTTTCTGATACAATTTGATCAACAATGTTTGCAGGAATGGGAGTATTTTTCATTATCAGTGTTTTATAATTGTCTTATTAATATGAAAATATCAAGAAGTTCTATACTATTCAAAAACGGGGCAAAGGTACAAATTTCTTATCAAAAAAGAAAGAGGTTAGGGGTTTGAAAGGGAATAAAAAAAGGGACCTGTTTAGGGTCCCTTTTTTGTTGCGAGATAAATAATTATCTTCTTTTCTTAGATTGAACAGCGTTAGTAGCTTGGTTGGCAGCCTCATCGATAGCGGCGTTAGCAACTTGCTCTGCAGCTTCCTGAGCATGTTGTTGAACGGTCGGCTTCGGTTTCGGTTTGGAAGTAGTGGTGTTAGCCTTAGTTTCCTGAACGGGTTCTGCAACCTCAGCAACTTCAGGTTCAGCAGCTACTTCGGGTTCGTCAACCACAACTTCTTGACAAGCGGTGGAGTCAACAGCGGGTTCTTCAGCAGTTTTCTTGTTACCACAAGCGAAGAACAAGCCAGCGCATAATAATGCTAAGAATACTTTTTTCATTGTAATAAGATTTTAGGGTTTTAAAGATTTTCTGATTAATTACTTGGCAGGAACATAGGTCAAGTAGAAGGTGTATTCACCCTTTGCACCCAGTTCATCGTTGAAGGTGTAAGCCAGCTTCATCTCGTTCTCGGTGATGTACATGATCTTGGCATTCTCGAGCTCAGCATCGAAAGAAGTACCAGCGTTGTCATAGAAGAACGGGATTTGGAAATAGAGATAAGTGGTGTCAGCGTTGAATTTCCAAGTGGAACCAACCTCTTGTTGATAACCGAATTCAGGATCGATTTTGGCACCCGGGTTGATGGACATCGTACCATTAGCGTTGAAGGTGATGATGTCATCCAACTCGTAATCATAGAGATAACCTTCGGTCATAAGGTCAGTAACATGTGTACCATCGCTTAAGTCATAAGCGGGAGAAGATGTAGCTGAAGAAAGTACCCAGCCTTTGGATTGGCAAAGATAATCAGCAACAGTGGGTTCAGTTTTAGGATCACAAGAAGTGAGCGTGAAAACTACCATGGCTGCAACAGCCAGAACACTAAATAATTTTTTCATTTTTTTGTTGAATTTAATGTGAATAATAAGTTGATAAAAATCGATTTTAATAGACTGCAAAAGTATAATTTTTTTTAATGTCTCTATCATAAAAATTCAAAATTTTTTTTTATGAAAAAATATATTATAAAAGAGATGATTTATCTAAAAAAAAATTGTACTTTTACCGCCTTATTTATGATAAGATGGATTAAAGGGGGTATTTGCAAAACTGGATTGTTTCAATACACCAAAAGTGCAATGCTAAACCGAATCAAAATCTTTCAACAAATGAGAAGAGAAAAAATTATAATGTTATAAATTAAAAAGTTAATCTAAAATTTAAACCTTAAAGTCATTATGAAAAAGCTAATCGCCTTACTTACCGTATTCGGTTTCTTAACCTTCGGTATTGCAAACAACGCATTTGCTCAAAATTCCAAAAAAGCAGACAAACCCGCTACCGAGCAGACCGTGGATACCACACAAGCTGCTCCTGAAGTTGCTCCCGCAGAGCTGACTTCTGACCCTGACGAAGCAGAAAGTCACGGATTGCACTATGTTTTGAAAGACAAATTCATCCAAGGTGGTGCTGTGTGGATGACCCCGGTGCTCATCTGTTTGATCTTAGGTCTTGCATTCGTGATTGAGCGTATTTTCTACCTCAACCTCTCTTCCGTTAATTCCAAGAAACTCTTGAACAAAGTAGAGGATGCTATTAAAACTGGTGGTGTAGAGAAAGCAAAGGAAGTTTGCCGCGATACCAAAGGTCCGCTCGCCGCTGTCTTCTATCAAGGTCTTGACCGTTACGACGAGGGTCTCGACTCTGTTGAAAAAGCCCTGACCTCCTATGGTGGTGTGCAGATGGCTAACCTCGAAACCAACATGACCTGGATCAGTTTGTTCATCGCTCTTTCTCCTTCCTTGGGATTCTTGGGTACTGTGATCGGTATGGTGCAGGCATTCGATGATATCGAGCGCGCTGGTGATATCTCCCCGACCATCGTCGCTGGTGGTATGAAAACCGCTTTGTTGACCACCGTGTTCGGTTTGATCTCCGCTATGATTCTCCAAGTGTTCTACAACTATCTGCTTACCAAGATCGATAGCATTGTGAACGATATGGAGGATGCTACTATTTCTTTCATGGATATCCTGGTAAAGAACAAGTAGTCTACAATATTATTATATATACAATAAAATAATTATAACGCTACTCTTATGTCTAATAAAGTTTTAAAAATCATCATATTTGCAGTAGCCATCTTGGATTGCTTGTTAGCATTGGTTTTCTCTTTCGGTTTTAATAATGATAAGAAAGACCAGTTCGTCCAAGTTCGCACGATCGAAGCCCAGAACCCCCAGATGGTTGATGAGCTTCTGGCTGCAACCCCTGAGAACCTGTCCGCTTGGGTTGACTCCAACTCCGAGACTATCCAAAAATCCAATACTGAGTCAAAGGCTGCCCAAATGCAGAAAGACATCCTCTATACCTATCTCTCTGAACTGAAGAGAATAACCACCGAGGAAGCCCTGGCAGACTATAAGGCTAAATTCCCTACCCATTCCGCCAGTCTTTTTGCCAAAGCAGACAAAAAAGACGACTATATTCAAGGATTTGCCAATGTTAACAACCTCAAAGATCTGGAAGGCTATATCAATAAACTTGAAAAAGAGTATGATGTCGTCAAACAAGATTTTCTTGTAGAGCGTAACTACCTCAAAGCCGCTAATAGTCTGGTATCTACTGCCGCCACTATCAACGACAATCCGTCCGCCAACAAGAAAGCTACCGATCTTAGCGACCTTCAGAATGATCTTCGCAGCTTCAGAAAAAGCGCCACATTGCAAAATGTGTTCATCTTCATCGCTTATTTACTGGCTATCGTTACGGTGGTGTTGCTGTTAACATTCGCCTTGATCAAGATTGTCAAGAATTTCCGTTCATCCTATAAGATCCTTGTGGTGCTGGCTCTGGCCGCCGTCGTGGTTTTGATTGGTTATCTGATCGGTTCCTCCACCCTGACACCGGTTGCCTTGAAGAATGGTATAACCGCTTCTGGCTTCAAGATGGTGAATGCAGCTGCCTTTACTCTGTATGTGGCTCTCTTCGCTGCCATCTTGTCAATCATTGTCACCTCTATTATGAACGCAGTTAAAAATAGAAATTAAAATGAGTAAGAGAAAAACGCCAGGATTAAATACAGGCGCAATGTCAGATATTTCATTTCTGCTGTTGACCTTCTTTCTGTTGACCTCATCCATCAATACAGAGCAGGGTATTCCGCGTAAGTTACCCCCTCCAAAAGCTGATGACCAGAAAGATGAGATCATTGATATCAAGAGAAGAAATGTGCTTGAAGTCGAGGTTAACTATCTTGACCAGATTTCTTGCAACGGCGAAGTTATCATGATATCAGAATTGAAGGACAAGGCCAAGGAATTTTTCGCTAACCCGACCAACTCCGATGAGCTTCCTGAGAAATCTAACAAGCTTATCGATGGTATTGGCGACTTCGCAGTCTCCAAAGGCGTCGTCTCCTTGCGAAATGACCAAGGCACCAGTTATGATATGTATGTGCAGGTTCAAAACGAACTGCAGCGCGCTGTCAACGAGTTGCGTGACGAGACCGCTCTCCAATATTTCGGAAAGAAATTCAGTGTGCTCGACTCTGCAGCACAAAGGTCAGTCTCCTCTGCAATCCCAATGAGTATCTCCGAGGCTCCTCCTATGGACTATGGTACTCAAGGAGCTCAGTAAAACCTTTAATTAGAAAAGATTATGTCTAGATTTAAATCGAATGAGAAGAAGGAGACCCCGGAATTAAACATGGGTTCCATGTCCGATATCATCTTCATGTTTTTGTTCTTCTTCATGGTGATTACCACGATGCGTGAAGCTTCCCTGAAGGTGCACTTCAACCCTCCGAAAGCCACGGAGATTCAAAAACTGGAGAAGAAATCTTTGGTAGCCAATATTTATATCGGTGCTCCTATTAGTAAAAATGAGAATACCCTTCCCCCCGGCGAGGTTTCTGTTCAGTTGAATGACCAGACTATCAAAGCCGAGGAACTCGTTACCGAAGTCCAAAACTTCATTGGTACTGAGAAAGAGTCTCGTGATGCTGAAGACCGTGACAAATTGACATTCTCTTTGAAAGTTGACAAAGGGGTTCAGATGCGTTATGTCAATACCATCAAGCAGGAATTGCGTAAGAACAACGCCCTCAAGATCAACTACACCGCCAGCAAGCGCGAGAAATAAAATTATATGATCTAAAGGTTTGCAGGATCTTTGGCCCTGCAAACCTTTTTATATTTAAAATCAATCAGTTATTCATTAAAATACCCGCATTATGAAAAAATTATTACTTTCTATTATTGCTCTTTGCCTCGTGGGTGGCCTGATGGCTCAGAACGCTCCGATGCAGAAAATTAGTAAGAAAGATGCCGCTAAGATTGCGGTTACCCATCCTCAAATCCTCAAAGGTACCGAATATACCGCTGTGCCTCGCAATACTACCTCTATGTTAGGTAATGGTAATTTTGTCGGTGGTACTTATTATGACTTGCAGACCAACGGCTCTATGGCTCCTAGAACAGTAGCTTATCCTGATGGAACATTTTCCATTGTTTGGACTACTTCTGAGGAAGGTGCCCCTACAACCCGTGGTACTGGTTATAACTATTTTAATGGTACCTCTTGGATCAATTCTCCTACGAACACTTCTAAAATCGAGAATGTCAGAACTGGCTGGCCTACTTTGGCCGCTCTCGGAAATGGTGAGATTTTTGCCTCCCACAATGGTTCCGACGCTTTGGTGATCGGTGTTCGTCCTCAAAAGGGAACCGGTGACTGGATCATGACTAACCTCTATGGCCCTGCTGCCACTTTAGTTGATTCTACTAATAATACCACCAGCACCAGCACCTGTCTTTTGTGGCCTCAGATGGCTGTTAATGGCAATACCATCCACTTGATTGCCTGTACAGAATCTGATGCTGGATACCTCTATCAAGGTATTCAGACATGTCTTGTTTATATCCGTGGTACGTTTGGTGGCACTGATAATACTATTTCCTGGGAAGCTCCTCGCGTCGTAGGTAATGTTACTCCCGCTCAAATTGGTCAGTTCAGTGGCGACTCCTATTCCATCACTGCCAATGGTGATTATGTGGCTATCCTTGTCGCTGACTCCTGGAACGATGTTTTCATGTGGAAGAGTTCTGACAACGGTGTGACCTTCACGAAGACTACCATTGTTGATTCTCCTATTCCTGATGGATATAATGAGGCTACAACCGAAATTCTGGATACCCCCTACGTGGCTGATGGCGCCTGCGCTATCGCACTGACCGCTACTGGCAACGCTCACGTTGCTTTTGGCCTTACCCGTGTCCTGAATGATGCATTAGGTGATGGCTCCTACTCCTATTTCCCGGGCGTTGATGGCTTGCTCTACTGGAATGAGTCTATGCCCGCTATCACCGCAACCCGTAACACCTTGGATCCTGACTCTCTGATCCTCGCTGGCTACACCGTCTTCGTTAAGGAAGATATGGATGGCGATGACACTGTTTGGTTCATGGATGGTGGAAACTGGCCGAAATATGGTCTCGGCAGTATCTCCATGCCTCAATTATTAGTTGATGGCAACAATGTTTATATCGTTTATACCCAAACGCTTGACTATCCGTTTGTCGATATCAACTCTTCCTCCTATTATCGTGGCGTATTCGGAAAGAAGTCTCTGGATGGCGGTACAACATGGAGCACCGGTACTTCCTGGCTCTCCTACAATAAAGACTGCTTCTATATTGACAACTGGACCGACTACACTATGCAAACCTATCAGGATATGCTCTGGGTTGATGGTGAGAATATGTTCCCGTCCATCACTCCCAAGGTTGTTAATGGCAAGATCGGTATGACTTGGCAATGGGACTACTTCGCTGGATGCGAAATCAAAGAGAATAATGTCAGTGTGGCTGGCCAACCTTCCTCTATCTACTTCATGCAGCTGGATGCCAACGACCTGGGTGTGTATAATGCCATTACAGATGTCTATAATGGCCTTTGCATCGATTCCACGAGCATCGTTGACAACACGCTGACAGATATGGCTCTCTATCCTAACCCGGCCAACAATAAGGTAACGGTAGCTCTCTCCTCCATGGAGGCTGCTAACGCGACTCTCTCCATTTACAATTTGATGGGACAGTGCGTTTATGCAGAGCCTATTAATGTGATGGAAGGCAACAACTTCATTTCTGTCAATATCAGCAACCTCAATGCTGGTGTCTATGTTGTGAATGTGAAGACTGCTCAAGGCACTTCCACTCAGAAACTCATCGTGAAATAATCACGGTTGATGAAAACTTATAAAGGGCAGGCTGAATAGTCTGCCCTTTATTTTTGTATTTTTGCACCATTAAATATAAGTAGCTATGATTAAATCCATGACCGGCTTTGGTCGCACCACATTAGACATAGAGGGTAAGACTGTGAATGTTGAGATCCGCACTCTGAATAGTAAGCAGATGGATATGAACACACGCATTGCGCCCCTTTTCCGAAGCAAAGAGATTGAAATTCGCGCCCTGATTTCCAAGTTGTTGGAGCGTGGCAAAGTGGATGTCAATATCTTTTTTGAAAAAAATACGGTGGAGGATGTCACCATCAATTCCGAATTGGCCAAGACCTACTATTCTGCCTTAAACCAACTTTCCCAAGAGATTGGTAATCCCGTCGAGAGCGACATCTTTCTTCATGTTCTGCGCATGCCTGACGTGGTTTCAACAGCTCAGGAGGAACTTACCGAAGACCAGTGGCAAACGCTGGCTGATGCTGTTGCCGCTACTTGTGCGCAAGTGGATGCTTTCCGAGCCCAGGAGGGAGCAGTTCTGGCTCTCGATTTTGAAAAAAGGATTTGTATGATCCGCGATATGATTGATGAGGTGACACCTCTTGAGGAAAACCGCATTGTAACCTTGCGCGCCAAATTTGAGAAGGGTTTGGAGGAGATGAACCTGAAAGCTCAATATGATCCGAATCGTTTTGAGCAGGAACTTTTCTACTACATTGAGAAATTGGATATAACGGAGGAGAAAGTGCGACTCCGCAAGCATTGTAACTATTTTTTGGAGACGATGAATGACGATAATGCAAATGGCAAAAAGCTTGCCTTTATCGTTCAGGAATGTGGCCGCGAAATTAACACTCTCGGCTCTAAATCCAATGATTTTCAAATCCAACAAATAGTCGTGAGAATGAAGGATGAGCTGGAAAAAATGAAAGAACAGCTTGCCAATGTGTTATAAATAAAAAGGTCGTCATTCAACGGCCTTTTTTGTTGCTTGTCGGTTATCTATTACAAGGTAAACTGCAAAACGGCAAAGATAATGCCGATAATGAATGTGGCAATCAGAATGCCACGTCCTGTTTTGTCGTACTTAAGATTCAGCAGATAGTAGCGAAGCAGCAGGACCGAAGGGATGATGCCAATCAGCACGAACTTTGGCAGAATGGTCTTCATCAAGTTGGGGTTGTTGATGAGCATATCTGGTTTGAAATGAATCAAAATCGCCAGAATACCATATAGGATACCGAAACAGATGGCGGGAACAATGATGCCAAGCAGAATGCCGATGATGTAGGAATCTTTTCTCAGTTTATTGAACATTTTCCAAGTATTTTAAATCTTTGATATATTGGTGTGCGGTCATGTCGTATTGTACAGGCTGTACAGAGATATAGTTATGCGCCAGAGCCCATTCGCATGTATCCTCGTGCGGATCGGTGTTGACAAGATGTCCGGTGAGCCAATAATACTTGCGCCCGTGTGGGTCTACGCGCTCTTCTAAATCCTGATACCAGTAGCCGTCAGTCTGTCGGGTGATTCTGATGCCTTTGATCTCCTCTATGGGCACGTTGGGAAAGTTGACGTTAAGACAAACATGGGGAGGAAGTCCGTGGCGCAGCACTTCACCGACAATCATCTTCCCAAAGTGTACGCAGGCGGTAAAATCTGCATTGGGAGAGTAGTCGAGAAGGGACAATCCCACGGCAGGGTGGGAGAACGAGCCCTCAATGGCTGCGCCGATGGTGCCGGAGTAGAGCACGCTGACAGAAGAGTTGGAGCCATGATTGATGCCGGATAGGATGAGGTCGATCTTGCGGTCGCGCAAAACAACCCGTTCTCCAACTTTGACACAGTCCACGGGGGTGCCATTGGTGCGCCAGTAGCCGACACCATCCTCCTCCTTGTATTGTCGCACATGGAGCGGTTCATTCATGGTGATGGCATGGCTCATGGCCGAACGCGTCCGATCAGGAACCACTACGGCTACTTCACCGAAAGTCTTGGCAATCTCTACCATGGCTTCCAGCCCTTTGGCTTCATATCCGTCATCATTGACGATTAAAATAAGCGGTTTTGACGTCATTATTGTTTGAGAATCTTTGTGCTGTGGAGTATTTGATCGTTATTTCTAATGATAAGACTGTACATTCCGCTACAATACCCACCTAAAGAAATAGTAGTATTATATTCTGTCAAAACATCTTGTTGCAGTAGTCTGCCTGTGAGGTCGTAAAGTTGATATTGGATATTGTCGAGATCTGCATCTTCATTGAGAACAATGCGAATGTTATCAGTGGTGGGGTTGGGCATAACGGTTATGGTGGTGATGGTGAAATCCTCAATGTTTGTCGGAGTTGCACTGCTGGGGAATCCAATCAAGTCAATCTTGGCCATGTCGCTGCCGCCAGTCATCATATAGTCTTTGGTGTATGTCCATGAGAACTTGTGAGTTCCGGGGGTTACAGGGTAAGAGGCTCGAGTCCATCCAATTTCGCCACTCCATTCATCTTTCTTGGAGTTGTCAATCTTAAAAGACAATTTGTCGTATCCGTCTTCAGATGATACCCAATAGTAGAAAGATATGGAGTCGTTGCCCGAACAATTCCAGGTGATAGAAAGCGTGCTGGAACTGTTATTGCCGATAGAGCCGGAACGGACAGCATAGTTACCCTCGTAAGGATCTTGAGTGGTGATGGTCCAAGCATTACTGGATACTTGGTCCCAATTGTATGATGTGAAATTGCCGGCCTCGAAATCTTCCACAGTCATGCCGACACTCACTTGGATTAATTGCTCTGCCCTATAGTCGCCAACAATATAGATAGCCTTAAGTTCAGCTATGGTGGGCTCGGTCACGAAAGGTTCCACTTTGATACGGTATTGTGAGGTGAAGGTGCTATTGGCGTTGACCACCGGAACATCTTGCGGTAATCTGAACAGGCGAAGTTTGCCGTCTGTGGAGGTGAGATACAGGGTGCCCTCGCCAGCCTGGCCATTTCCGTTGTTCAGAACAGATACATTCAGGTAGGCGTATTCTCCCAAATCCAATCGTCCGTTATTGTTACCAATGGTGGCATCGTTGATGGTAATCGTTTTGTTGATGTCGAGACTGGGAGCATAAAGGGGGATGACGAAGTTTTTCTCTACGCTTTGGTCTCCATAATTGATGACCATGTGCAGTGTTGCGTTGTGGAATGCAGGCACGTTGGATGCTACGCGGAAAGCAAAAGCGTTATTCTGAATGGTTGTCTCGTTGGCATTAAGCTGGTTAAATGATACAACGTTGTTGAGAACAGTCATGTATGGGTCGTTGGTGGAGATAATCGCGTGGATGTTGTTCGCTTGTTCATGTCCCAGGTTGACAAAGGAAGCGTTTACACTTACGGTCTCACCATAGTCGGCTGTTCCGTTGTGGTTGCCGTTGTCGTCCATTGTGATGTTGTTGCAGTAGACATAAGGACCGCTAATTTCTGCCATTTGGATCACACCCTCTGTCGGGAGGTAGTTGTGGGCGGTGGCCAACATGATGATGCTGTCGGCGGGTGTTAAGCCCGTAGGAATGGACAGGGTGAGGGACCCGGCATTGACCAGGCCCGTGCTGAGAATTTCGTTATGGCATGTCAAGGTGATGCGGGCGCCTTCCACCGGACAGGTGAAGTTGATATCTGTAGTGCCCATGGGGATGATTGGTTCGTAATTGACAATCAAGGTCTGTGGCTCAGCCGTGCGGACCATCATGGCAGGGTCGCCGAAGAGAATCCATGTGCGGGCCACCTCATAATCGTGATAGTTGTCAAGCATCTTGATGATACCGTTGACAGCGATGCCGCCAAAAGTGTTCTTTCTGCTGAAGGAGGAAGAGGTTCCGGTCAGGATCTGGTTCATGTGGTCCTGGGCGCACATGGGTGAATTCCAGGGCTGGTTGATGGTGGACATCAGAGTACCCACCGCACCGGCTGGTTGCCCATTGTGGGTGGCGCGTAGCCAAGCCTCCGCAAAACAGGTGGCATTGGCATAGGCACCGTTGACACAAGCCACTGAGAAGATAAACGGCAGCTTGTTGTCATTGGTGAGGTTGTTCACATGCGAGTTGCTGAAACTGGAGGTGACAAACATCGTCACATCGCCATGACCTGTGTAATTGATGATGCCAACACCTGTGTTCACTGCGGAACTGACCATGGCTGGTGTGGGATTGCCGCTGGCATCCATGCCGCCTTGAGAACCTTCGAACAACTCATATCCGTTAGTGTATGTATAGCTTTGCAACAGGTTGTCTATATTGCGGATGTGTTCGTAGTCGTACTCGTTATTATCCCCAGGCCCTTGATCGGAGGCGATTCCCATAAAATTGGAAAAATGTGATACAACAGAAGGATTTCGCTCATATTGGATGAACTTGTTGACTTGCGTGGTCACATGCGCTACCGTCTCAGCGGAGATTTTACCCAAGATGACATCCGGATAAGAGTCGCCGCCTGCAACTTCCACGTAATAGTTGTCGCTCACATTGCCACCCGCATTGATGGTCGGGAACTGCTGGTTGTCGCCCACGATGACCACGTATGCCAAGTTATGGGAATTATAGTAGGAAGTGATATAGCTCTTGATTTCTGAACTGGTGCTGCCCGCCACTGATAACGGTACAATCTCAGTTGGATAACCATTCTTGATCTTCCAATCAGCGTAAGGCTGCATGGCACTGCAGAATACGTCGGGAGATAAGATCAAGATCTCGCCAAACTCTTCCAGAGGGGAGGATTTAACCTGATTGTAATTGAGAAAATGGTCTTGATAGATGTCGTTGAAGATAGCGGCCACTTTGTTGACTTGTCGTACGGAGCCGGTTGAGTTAAACTTCACTCGAACCGTCATCTCTTGATAAACCTTCAGCTTTTTCTGTACAGGGTTGTATGCAAAGGGGAAAAACTGCAACGAAACGCCATGATAGTCACGCAACTGATAAGGATCGCTTACAATGACAGTGTCATCATAGAGCATCTTGTCAAGGCTGTATGTTTTGCCGTAAACATAAGGGACCGTGGCGGGATCCACGTTTCTCAGCAAACGTCCCTTGGAGGGAAGCAGATTCACATTGCTCTGAATATACGATTTTGAAGAAAGGACCTCCACTGTAGGATGGCTGTTCTCAGGGATGATAATAGATACTGCCGTCTCTAACAGTTCCGGCGCACCTTCCTTCAAAATCGGGTATGCACCCTGCATAGTCAGTCGTTGCCCTTTGACGGTGTTAGAGCTCAATACTTCTCCTTGATTTTGGGGATAGCTCACTTTTAAAACAACTTCTTGGTTGTTGGAACTGATCAGGGTGAATTGGGGCTCCTGGGCAGATAAGAGGCTGACAGTCAATAGACATGCCAATAATGTCCATATCTTTTTCATATTTATATTTCTTTATTAATAATATTACATTTGTATGTTCAAAAAAGAATGCAAAAATACACTTTTTATTGTTTTTTAAGTTGATTTTTTTAAGTGTAATAATCTTTTTTGATAGTGATAAGTCTATATGTTTTTTCAAGATATAACACTTGTTTTTTTGCGTGAGCATTTTTAATTCGATTGTGAGAAAAGGAGACACGATGACATCTTATGTAAAAATCAGGCCATGTTATGCAATATGTTGTTTTTCTCTTGCTGTCAGTCAGAGGATTTAAAAAATAAAGGTTTGAAATACAATGTGTTGCGATTTAGGTTTTTTTTTCAATGTATCTTAAAAAAAATCGTATATTTGCAGGCTTGAAATATAGTGGCAAATAACATTTATAAATTCAATAAATTATTCACAAAATTCAAAAAACAAATGAAAAAGCTTTTTACACTTTTAACAGCTGTTTTGATCGTCTCCATGGGTTTCGCCCAGGTTGCTCCTACTAAAAGAGCTATCAAGGATGACGGTATGACTATCAAAATTGGCAATCCTGAGATGAAGGCTCAAAATGCCAACACAAGAGGAGGTTCCCGTTGGTACAACTATGTAGAAGACCTTGAGGCTTGGTGGGGCCAGGAGTGTGAGTATTCCGGTCCTCCTACACAGTGTGACTCCATTGGTGTTTATCCTTATACTGATGGCAACTCTCCTGTTCAATTCTTCGGTATGGGTCACGTACATGACTTCACTTGGAGTGACTGGGTTTCTTTCTATGAGGATCTGGCTGGCCAAGGTGAGAACATCCCTGCTCTCGCAACCGGTAGCTCCTACAGCATTGACTCTGTTCAAATTGCTGTTTATTATCTTCGTGGTACCAACATGCCTACTACCGTTGTGGATACCTTGATCATTTCTTATGTCATCAATATGGATGATGAGCCCGTTTACTCCCTCACTTCTAACGGCAACCCTGCATTGGTTATGTACTATGTGCCTTATAGCACAACCACTCACAGTCCTGCTATGGTTTCCACTCTCGATCCTGAAGTTACCTTTGAACATGCAACTATCATCAACGATACTATTCTGTTGACTGATGAAGATAATGCTCCCGATGCAGCTTTCTATTACTGGACATTCCCCACTCCTGCAGGCTTGAACAACATTCAAGGCAAAGTTAATGCTATCACCTACTCTTTCGTTCCTGGTGTTGCAAGAACTACCTCTTCTGTCATTACTGAGGATATCAGCAGCTTCCGCGTGATCTGCTACAAAGATCCTCGTTCCCAATACACATCCTATGGTTCTGAAGAGTTGATGAACGACCTCAACCACGGTTTGTTGTTGGATGACTACAGTTTGTACAACTCTCAAGTATTCTGCTACGGTGCTTATGACTGTGGCGCAGTTTATACTGCTAACCTTCGTCCTGACATCAGCTTCCACGTTACCTGCAACTCTTGCTCTAACGTAAATGTTGAGGATATGGAGAAGGAGAACATCACTGTTTATCCGAACCCTGCTTCTAACTACCTCAATGTTACCCTCGCTGGCGACGAAGCCGCTACCGTTCAACTCTTCAACCTCGTTGGTCAGCAAGTTTACAGCGAGACCGCTGTTAACAGCGCTTCTATCAACGTTTCTAGCCTCAAAGCTGGTGTTTACATGTTGAAAGTTTCTCAAAACGGCAAAGTTTACACTTCTAAAGTTGTTGTTAAATAATTTTAGACAGTTAACCTTATAATCAACAAAAGAGCGGGCGCCTGAAAAGGCGCCCGCTTCTTGTTTGGCATAGTCTCGAAATAATCGTTCCTTGTGCTGGGAAATGTTCTTTTACGATTCCTTGTCCGCAGGTTTCTCCTTTTTCTTCTTGGGCATCCGGCCTGCCTTTTTTAAAGAAGTTGCCAAGATCCACTCGATCTGGCCGTTGACACTGCGGAACTCGTCGGCTGCCCATCGTTCCAGCGCCTCGAAAATCTCTTCGTCGACTCGTAGTGCAAAACTCTTCTTCATAGATTTTGGGTTTATGTAGAGACGTTCCATGGAACGTCTCTACAGTTTATTGGTACAATGTGCCGGTATTGATGACAGGAGAGGCGGATTCGTCGGCGCAGAGCACTACGAGCAGATTGGAGACCATAGTGGCCTTGCGCTCCTCGTCTAACTCCACAATCTTATCTGCGGAGAGTTTCTTCAGGGCTAGATCGACCATGCTGACAGCTCCTTCCACAATCTTCTCGCGAGCCGAGATGATGGCGTCAGCCTGCTGGCGGCGCAACATCACACTGGCAATCTCAGCAGCATAGGCCAGATAGTTGATGCGGGCCTCCACCACTTCAATGCCGGCAATCTCCAAATGTTTGCGGAGTTCTTCTTCCAGCCGGTCGTTGATCTCCTCACCGCCCGAACGCAGCGTGATCTGCTCATCATCACGATCCATGTTGTCGTATGCATACAAGCCCGCCACCTTGCGCAACGCAGCGTCACTCTGCACGCGCACAAAGGAGTCGAAACTCTTGACAGACTTCATCGAGTTCTCCGTGATCGTGCTGCGCACATCCGAATCTACTTCGAAGCAAGCCTTGTAGGTGTCGCTGATCTTCCATACCAACACCAACCCGATCATGATGGGGTTGCCGTTCTTGTCGTTGACCTTGATGGGTTCCACATCCATGTTCTTGGCACGCAATGAGAGCTTCTCCTTGCTGAAGAAAGGGTTGACCCAGAAGAAACCGTTCTCCTTGACCGTGCCAGAGTACTTGCCAAAGAAGGTGAGTACCCGCGACTCGTTGGGCTGTACAATCATGAACCCACATAAGTGAAGGATCCAAACCAAAAGCAGCAGAAACCCGATGCATATAGGAAGCAGAATCCATGGTGTCGCTCCACCTTTGGCATCTAACATACAACCCAGTTTAGCTAATCTCACTACTATCCAAATTGAAATAATGAATAGGGCAAGGTTGATCGGCAAATGAAGAAAACCATTGTTTTCAGTTGCCATTTTTCTGTTGAATTCATTGTTATTCATAACTTTAAGATTTAAAATTGTGATTGAAATAATATCATTTTAATATCACCACAAAAATACATTTTTTTTAATATCTATCACATTTTTCAAAAAAAAATTTTAGAGTCCCTTATCATGTCCTGTTTGTTGGAAGCGGCTGAGGGTGTGGAGATTTTTATTATCTTTGCACCCTTAAAAATCTATAGTATCATGGCAGAATTATCCGAACAAGAAATTATCCGTAGAAAGAAATTAGACGATTTGCTGCAACTGGGTATAGATCCCTATCCTGCAGCCGAATATGAAGTAAATGCCACCACCCAGGAGATTCTGGAAAGATATCCCCAAGACAACTCCCTCTTCCAGGAAGTCAGCATCGCCGGCCGTATCATGAGTCAGCGTATCATGGGGGCCGTCTCCTTTTATGTCATCCAAGACGCGGTGGGCAAAATCCAGATCTATGCCAAACGGGACGAGATCTGTCCGGGTGAAGACAAGACCATGTACAATAATGTTTTCAAGAAACTCGACATTGGCGACATCATCGGAGTGAAGGGATTTGTGTTCACCACGCAGACGGGTGAGACGAGCATCCATGTCAAGGAGTTCACCATCCTCTGCAAGTCTGTGTGCCCGCTGCCCATCGTGAAGGAGAAGGATGGGGTGGTGTATGACGCCTTCCAGGATCCGGAGCAACGCTATCGTCAGCGTTATATCGACCTGATTGTCAACCCGCAGATCAAGGACACCTTCATCAAACGCACCTTGCTGGTCAACACCATGCGCAACTATCTGAACGAGAAGGGCTACTTGGAGGTGGAAACCCCCATTCTGCAACCGCTTTACGGTGGTGCTGCCGCCCGTCCGTTCAAGACCCATCACAACACCTTGGATATGACGCTCTACCTGCGTATTGCCGATGAGCTCTATCTCAAAAAATTGATTGTGGGTGGTTTCAACGGTGTCTATGAGTTCTCCAAGGACTTCCGCAACGAGGGCATGGACCGTTTCCACAACCCCGAATTCACCCAGATGGAGCTCTACGTGCCGTATAAGGACTATGAATGGATGATGAATACCGTGGAGGAGATGGTTGAGCGCATTGCTTTGGCTTTGCATGGCACCACGCAGGTGCAGGTGGGCGAGCATGTGATCGACTTCAAGCGCCCGTGGAAACGCTACACCATGTTCGAGGCCATTGAGCACTTCACCGGCACGGACATCTCCGAGATGGACGAGGCCCAGCTGGCCAAATTCGCCGCCTCACAAGGAGTGAAGGTTGACGAGACCATGGGCAAGGGCAAACTCATCGACGAGATCTTCGGCGAGACCTGTGAGTCCAAGCTCATCCAGCCGACCTTCATCTACGACTATCCGATTGAGATGTCGCCCCTGACCAAAAAGCATCGCAGCAAACCCGGTTTGACCGAGCGTTTCGAGGCCATGTGCAACGGCAAGGAGATCTGCAACGCATATTCTGAGCTGAACGACCCCATCGACCAGCGCAAGCGTTTCGAAGACCAACTCGAACTGGGCAAGCGTGGCGATACCGAGTCCATGGTGTTGGACGAGGACTTCCTCCGCTCCTTGGAGATCGGTATGCCCCCGACAGCCGGCTTGGGCATCGGCATTGACCGTCTGGCCATGATCATGACCAACTCACCCTCCATCCAGGATGTGCTCTTCTTCCCGCAGATGCGTCCGGAGAAGAAAGCGCCAGTGGCCAACGACGAGGACTTCCTCGCTTTGGGCATTGATGCCGCTTGGCTGCCCGCGCTCAAGAAGTTGAACATCCTCACCGTGGAGCAACTTAAAGAGGCCAATCCCAACAAGTTGCTCAACGACCTGGGCGGCCTCAGAAAGAAACTGAAACTGGAAGTTCCGGCAGCCACGTTGGAAACCATCAAGAGCTGGCAAGAACAGTAAAAAGACGAACAATATACCAATAGCTAACAGCTAATAGCCAATAGCTATAACGGCCAACAGCTAATATACAACTCATTACAAAACAACTACTATGGCAGAATGTAATCACGATTGTGGCAATTGTGCTCAAAAAGGAGAATGCTCCGTGCAGGATTTCCGCGAGCAACCGAATAAAAAAAGTACGATCAGAAAAGTCATTGGCGTGGTCAGTGGCAAAGGCGGTGTGGGCAAGAGCTCCGTCACCTCCCTGCTGGCTGTCCAACTCCAACGCAAAGGCTATCATGTAGGCATCTTGGATGCAGACATCACCGGACCTTCCATCCCCAAGATGTTCAACCTGCACACGCTCCTCAGCGGTAATGAGGAGGGTGTGATCCCCGCCAAGACAGAGACGGGCATCCAGGTGGTCTCCGCCAACCTGCTCACTCACGACGAAAAGACGCCCGTGGTGTGGCGCGGTCCGTTGGTGGCCGGCATGGTGAAGCAGTTCTGGACCGATGTGATCTGGGATAATATCGACTTTCTGTTGGTGGACATGCCTCCCGGCACGGGCGATGTGCCCTTGACCGTTTTCCAGAGCGTGGCGGTGGACGGCATCATCATGGTGACCTCCCCGCAGGATCTGGTCTCCCTCATCGTATCCAAGGCCGTCAATATGGCCGACATGATGAATATCCCTGTGTTGGGCTTGGTGGAAAACTACAGCTACGCCATCTGTCCGCATTGTGGCGAAAAGATCCGCATTTTCGGCGAGAGCCACACCGCGGAAGTGGGTCGCGAGTTCGACATCGACCTGCTGGCCGAGATGCCGATGGACTCCAACCTGGCCGCTCTTTGCGACAAGGGTGAAGTGGAGAAGGCCGAGGTGAATTATCTCGACAAGGTAGTGGATATGCTGGAGGGACTGGAGAGCAAATAACTTTGACTTTGACTTTGAACTGACAACTGAAAACTCCTAACTGTTA
Organism: Bacteroidales bacterium; assembly: GCA_017650305.1. Classification (GTDB taxonomy): domain Bacteria; phylum Bacteroidota; class Bacteroidia; order Bacteroidales; family WCHB1-69; genus F23-D06. The sequence goes on from JAGCFD010000010.1 coordinate 22,397, forward strand.
ACTTGTAAGTATGTATCAGTATCAGCAACTTTTGCGCACCATTTTGGAGCAAGGTTCCTTCAAGGGCGACCGCACGGGCACGGGCACGAAGAGCATCTTCGGCTACCAGATGCGTTTTGACCTTTCGGAGGGCTTTCCCTTGCTCACGACCAAGAAGCTGCACCTGCGCTCCATCATCTACGAGTTGTTATGGTTTCTGCAGGGCAGCACCAACATCGCCTATCTGAAGGACCACAAAGTCACCATTTGGGACGAGTGGGCGGATGAAAACGGTGACTTGGGGCCGGTATATGGCAAGCAGTGGCGTTCCTGGACGGCCCCCGACGGCCGCACGATCGACCAGATTGCGCAGCTGATAGAGCAGATCAAGACGAATCCCGACTCGCGCCGGCTGATGGTCTGTGCGTGGAATGTGGGGGAGATTGACCAGATGGCGCTGCCGCCGTGTCATGCGCTCTTCCAGTTCTATGTCTGCAATGGCGAGATCTCGTGCCAGCTGTACCAGCGCAGTGCGGATGTCTTCCTCGGCGTGCCCTTCAACATCGCCTCCTATTCGTTGTTGTTGATGATGGTGGCGCAGGTGTGCGGCCTGAAGCCCAAGGAGTTCATCCACACGTTGGGCGATGCGCATCTCTACACCAACCATCTGGAGCAGGCCCGGCTACAGCTCACGCGTGACCCGCGCCCCCTGCCCACGATGAAACTCAACCCGGAGGTGAAGGACATCTTCTCCTTCCAGTACGAAGACTTCCAGTTAGAGAACTACGACCCCCACCCGCACATCAAAGCGGAGGTGTCGGTGTAAATGATTGAAAGTATTTGACAAAATGCATGGAGAGCAGATATCTGTCAGATAATTGCGTTCTGGGAAGTTGTAAGGAATTGTCGCATGTAATTAATAGAAAATTATTGAATAATCATAATAAATCATCTTAAATAGAAATTATTGAGAAAAAAGTAAACTAACATAGTATTAATCATAGCGTTTGCTATTTGTTCTTGTTACTCTGAAACGTAGGAAATTTCATTAGTGCAAATCGGGAGCAGATTAGTGAATGTTCACTAGAACGTGAGCATTTTGCTTATTTGCCCGGTTTCCTACGACCGCAGAGTAAAAGTGAGATGTCTCACGTTTCTTTATGGTCGTAGGGAACAACTGGCATAACGCACAAATAGCAAATTGTTATGCCAAAAGAAATTCAAAAGGATTTCATTTACCAAGGCGATTGCCTTGACATTTTGAAAACATTTCCCGACAGATCGGTGGATTTGATTTTTGCGGATCCGCCATATAATATGCAAACAGAAGGGGAATTGTTGAGAACCGATGGAACTGCATTCGAAGGAGTTTCCGACAAGTGGGATAAATTCGGCAGTTTGCAAGAATACGACAACTTTTCTAAGCTATGGCTTGCTGAGTGTCGTCGTGTTTTGAAAAATGATGGGGCCATCTGGGTGATTGGTTCGTTTCAAAATATTTTTCGGATTGGTTACATTATGCAAGATCTTGGTTTCTGGATCTTGAATGATGTGATATGGTCAAAACCTAATGCTGTGCCAAATTTCGGAGGAACTCGCTTCCAAAATTCCCATGAAACGCTAATTTGGTGTTCAAAGGACAAAGGTGCTAAATATCATTTCAATTACAAAACGATGAAGCATCTCAATGGGGACAAACAAATGAAAAGTGTTTGGGATATTGGGATTTGTATAGGGAGTGAACGACTTAAAGACGCTGATGGTAAAAAGATTCATTCTACGCAAAAGCCAGAACAACTGTTGTATAATGTTATTTTGTCTTCTACTCAAAAAGAGGATTTGATTTTGGATCCTTTCTTCGGCACAGGCACAACAGGTGCTGTTGCGAAGCGATTGAATCGGCATTATGTTGGTATTGAAAGAGAAACAATTTACATTGAAGCGGCCAAAAGGCGAATTGACAGCGTCCAGATTGAGTTTTCAGACTTGATAGACAATGCTTTTGATGTTAAGCCACCTCGTTTTTCAATAAAACAATTGGTGCAACTTGGATATTTGTCGGTGGGACAAAAGATATATAGCAAGGATAGACGAAATTACGCTGAAATTTGTGAGGATGGAAATGTGCAAGATGGAGAGACAAAATCCTCTATTCACAAAATGTCTGCCAAATTTCTGAAACGGAGCAATAATAATGGATGGGACTATTTTTGGTGTGAGTATAATGGAGAATATGTTTCTATAGATTCATTGCGTTATTTAGCTAAGGAGAAAGGGGGTGTGCAATGATATTGGATTACGAGTACTTCAAAGACTGCTTAAACAGCAAATTATTTGAAGATAGTTATAGTGACTTGTTGCGTAAAATTGCTGAGAATCCAGAAAGATACATTGGCCTATTTCGTCCTACGAAACCTAAAACCAAACTCATCCAAAACATCACGCAGTCGCATGAAATCCGTTTTGGAGATGCTTTGGAATTTATCTTTGAAAGGTATTTTGAGGCAAGCGGTTTCCGGATTCATACAAAAAGATTTCGAACCATTGATGACACAGAATTGAGTATAGATCAGCTTTTCAGCAATGGGAATACGCTTTATATGATCGAGCAGAAAGTCAGAGATGATCATGATAGTACAAAGAAAGTCGGTCAGTTTGACAATTTTGAAAATAAATATTTCGCTTTGTCTCAGCGATATCCTAATTATGAGATTCTTCCATTTATGTGGTTTATAGATGATTCATTAGAAAAAAACAGGAAATACTATTTAAGCAGAATGCAAAGTATGTCGAAAGATTATGGGTGTCAGCCACAATTGTTTTATGGAGGACAATTGTTTTTTCAAGTTGAGGATTTTGATGACGAAATATGGTATGAGACACTTGACTATTTGGAACAATGGAAAGCCACTCTCCCAGATATGCCAGAAATCAATTTTGACAACAATGCCGAAGTCGTTTTTGAAGAGGTGAAAGATTTGCCTCCCATCATATATCGTAAACTCTTTAACAATTTGGAAATCAGAAGACAGATTTTTCCGATAATTTTTCCAAAAAATACCGTCTTGGACATGTTGTGTGATTATTTCTTCTCAAAAACAGAACAAATATACCGTACTTTGGCGGAACTGATAGTTGTTGGGGTGTAGTGCCGTTGAGAAACTACAGCTATGTTCATGTCGCTTTCATCTATAAAATAACAATCAATAATGGTTTATATGCAACCCCTACTGGTGTTGTGGTCGGTCCGTGTGCCATGATATTGTGACGTCACGGTCGCGAAAAGATAGTGAGGTGCCAAAGAAAGAGCGTTTTTTTGCAATTAATTGTTAATAACGCATTGATAATCAATAAAATACAAATATTTTTTGTATTTTTGCTCTTTTTTGAAACTTAAATCATGATGAGTGGACGTCAGGAAATGGATCTCACTAAAGAGGTGTTGATGAGCTATTCGAATGGGGGAAGAGTGGTGGTATATAATGCCATTGACCGGAATACGGAGGATTTCAAACGAATCTTTCAATGTGCGATCTTCTTTGCCAGTCAAGGTCGGGAAGTGATAATGCCACCCAAAATGGACGTTCCTTTCAAGAACCCGGCGTATGAGAAGGTGTTTGGTAGTCTGCACGGTACACCCTATTACGGCAAATGTCCTGATCTCTGCGTGGATGGCATCTGGTATGAGCATGAGGTTTTTGTCCATCCCAACCCTAAAGCCAATTTTAGTAATATGTTGCATCGTGGGTTGTTACAGTCTGACAGAATAATCATCGAAGAGTGCGGTTTGTCGGAGCGTATTATGCGAAAATCTATTCGAGATAGGTTAAAATCATACAAGACTATCCAAGAAATATGGATTCGCTCAGGTGAAGAAATGACGCTGTTCTTTAAAAACACGGAAGGCCGATGACTTTATCATCAGCCCACGCCTTCGTCGAATCCGTAGAATCGACAGTCTGGGTTTTCCCCATGACTCCGCTGCAAAAATACATTTTTTTTCGAAAGGGTGGTGGATAAAGATTATTTTTTTGTCACCCATGATTATTTTTGAATCATCTCTTTCCGTGTAACGACTTTTTTGCTAATTTTGCACCCCTTAATCTGTTTTTCATTTTTCGGAGTTGCAAATAGTAATCTTTAAAATATTATCATTATGAAATCCATTGACGCTTTCAATTTTTCAAACCAAAGAGTTTTACTTCGTGTCGACTATAATGTGCCCTTGAATGAGAACTTTGAGGTCACCGACATCACGCGCATTGTGCGTACGCGCAAGACCATCGGCAAAATCATCGAGGATGGCGGATCCATCATCCTGATGTCTCACCTGGGTCGTCCCAAAGGCGAAGCCAATGACAAATACTCCCTGCGTCACATCGTCTCCACCGTCTCCGAGGTGCTGGGCCGTCCGGTGCAGTTCGCCGGCGATGTTCTCTCTGAAGAGGCTGCCAAAATGGCTGCTGCCATGAAGCCCGGTGACATCATCTTGCTCGAAAACCTCCGTTTCCATGCGGAAGAGGAGAAGGGCGACGTGGAGTTCGCCAAACAGATTGCCCGCCTGGGTGACGTCTATGTGAACGATGCTTTCGGAACGGCCCACCGTGAGCACGCCTCCACAGCTACCGTGGCCCGCTGCTTCCCCGGCAAGGCCTTCGCCGGCTACCTGATGTATGAGGAGGTGATGAGCCTCGAAAAAGTGCTGAACGAGCCCGACAGACCTTTCACCGCCATCATCGGTGGCTCCAAAGTCTCTACCAAGATCAATATCCTCAACAACCTGTTGCCGAAGGTGGATAACCTGATCGTGGGCGGCGGCTTGAGCTATACCTTCTTGGCTGCCATGGGCCTGAAAATCGGCAATTCTCTCTACGAGCCCGACATGTTGCCCGTCGCCAAGGAGATCCTCGACAAAGTGAATGCCACTGCCGGCACCAATTTCTACTGTCGTGTCGATAGCATCTGCGGCGACAAGTTCGGAGATGACGCCAACGTGTTGATTCCTGCCGACAACAATATTCCCGATGGTTGGGAAGGTCTCGATATCGGTCCCAAAACCCAACGTAACATCGCCCAAGTCTTGAAAAACTCCGACACTATCCTCTGGAATGGACCTGTCGGTGTCTTTGAACTGGAGAAATTCAGCCAGGGTACCAAGTCCGTGGCCATCAGTGTGGCTGCTGCTACCCTGACGGGCGCTTATTCCGTTATCGGTGGTGGCGATTCCATTGCCGCCATCAACAAGTATAACCTCGCCGACTATGTTTCCTATATCAGCACAGGCGGCGGTGCCATGCTCGAGTATCTCGAAGGCAAGGTGCTTCCAGGTGTAGCTGCCCTGAACGAGATGGAGTAGTCCATCCTATTGTTGTTAAGTTATTATCTAACAAAGTTATAGCAATTATGAAAAGATATTTGCTTCTGCTATTGTTGTGCATAGTAGCAGTGGGTCTCTATGCACAACCCATGAAGGTCAACACCTTCACCCTGAAGAACGGCATGCAAGTGATGTTGTGTGAAGACCATCAGCAACCTTCCATCTATGGCGCAGTGCTGGTGCATGTGGGTGGCAAGAACGACCCCGCCGACAATACCGGCATGGCTCACTATCTGGAACATCTGATGTTTAAAGGTACTGACCGCATCGGCACCATTGACTGGGCTGCGGAGAAACCATTGCTTGATGAGATCGATAAACTGTATGATGCCTTGCATGAGGAGAAGGATCAGGCCATCCGCAAGGAGATCCTGAAGAAGATTAACGATGCAAGTTCCCGGGCCGCAAAGTATGCCATCCCCAATGAGGTGGATGTCATCCTGAGCAAGATGGGTGGCACGGGGGTGAACGCCTTTACCTCCAACGATGTGACTTGCTATCATAACATGTTTCCTTCCAATCAGCTGGAGCAATGGCTTACCGTGTATGCGGAACGTTTCCGCCGTCCAGTTTTCCGTCTCTTCCAGTCAGAGTTGGAAGCTGTGTATGAGGAGTTCAACATGTATGCCGACCAGCCGACCAGCGTTTTCTTTGAGGATGCCATTGCCGTAGCCTATGGAGATCATCCCTACGGCCGCCCGGTCATCGGCTACCAGGAGCATCTGAAGAATCCGCAGACTTCTGCCATGGAGAAGTTTTTCGTCACCTATTATCATCCGTATAATATGACCCTGATTTTGGCAGGCGATTTTGATGCTGAGGGGATCAAGCCTCTTCTGGAAAATACAATGGGCAAGCTTCGCAATGAATATGTGAAAGAGTTTCACGGTGCTCGTCTTCGTGAGGCTCCCATGACGAAGAAAAGCATAGATGCCAAGGTGGCTCCATTTAAAGGCGCCCAGACGGTAACTGTTGCCGAGACACCTGTCAAGATGGGTGTTATCGAGTTCCAAACGATAGGCAGTGGCGACAAGGAGGCCTTCTATCTGGATATTTTGAGTGGACTGCTCAACAATGAGGCTGAGACGGGCCTATTGGATGAATTGATGAAGGAGAACAAGCTGATGGAGGCCAGCGCTTTCAACTATGCCATGCTGGAGCACGGTCTGTACGCTCTCTTCTATGTTCCCAAACTTACCGGCCAATCGCATGAGGATGCCGAGAAGCTGGTTCTTTCCGCCCTTGATCGGCTGCGCAAAGGAGACTTTAGCGATGAACTCTTCGAAGCAGTCAAGATGGAGTACCTGCGCGACTACTACGAAAGCATGGAGTCGCTGACCAGCAAGTTCTATACAATGGTGGATATGTCCACAAACTATCTCGATCCCAAAGTCTATTTCGAGCGTGAAAAGATGATTCGGCTCTTGACGAAAGAGCAACTGGTGGAGCTGTCCAACCGATTTTTTGGCAAGGACTATCTCTGTTTCCGATCTAATGTAGGACAAAAGGATATCAAACGGTTGGAGAAACCCTCGTGGAAACCTATCGTGACCAAGAATGCCGAGACGTCGTCCAAATTCGCTAAGGAAATTGCGGATATGCCGGTCCGGGAGATTGAAAGTCAAGTTGTTGAGTTGGACAAGGATGTCTTCAAACAACCCATTGGGTCCAACACGACCCTATATTACAAGGAGAATCCTTACAATGATATCTTCACCCTGCAGCTGATTTTCCAATATGGCAGTTTGCAAGACCAGATGTTGCCGGTGGCAGCGGAGTATGCTTCCTATCAGGGAATTGAGAAATTATACACGGGGACCCAGTCCCAGTTGGAATTGCAGAAGTTGGGTGCCAATATGACCATAAGTGTTTCAGACAGGGAGACTTGCGTTACCATTTCCGGTTTTGACGAGTTCTTGCCGCAAGTGTTGCAGCTGTGCAGTCAGATGCTTTACAATCCAGGCAATGAGGAGAAGTATCTGGATCTGATTGTAGAGAAACGCCGTTCCGAGGCGGAGATGAACCATTCGGATGCGGAAGTCTGGGGGTCAGCACTCTATTACTATGCTCTTTATGGAAAGAATTCACCCTATTTGACTCGTCCTTCCTTGAAGAGCATCGAAAAGCTGTCGGGAAAGAAGTTGCTGGATGTGATTTCAACAGCCATGCATAGTGCCATGAATGTCACCTATGTGGGCCGAGTTCCTATGGAGGAGGTGTCAGAGTTGGTTCGACAATCCTTTGATTTCCAGGATAAGCCAGCTGAGAAGATGAGACCCGTTCGGGAACAGGTTCGCCATACGGGGTCCATGGTGTTGCTTGCCGACAATAAGCAGTTCATGCAGAGCAACATCTATTTTCTCATCAATGGAGAGCAGCTGAATCGCCAGTCTTTGGTGACCAAGACGTTATACAACGAGTATATGAGTGGCAGTATGGCAGGCGTCATCTTCCAGGATATCCGTGAGTTGCGTTCCTTGGGATATTCTGCCTATGGAATCTATGATTATGATGAGATCACGCGTCAGCCGGGCTACATGATGGGTTATTTGGGTACGCAAGCCGATAAGACCAATGATGGTGTGGAGGCGATGAGCGAGCTTTTGCTGACCTTCCCCAAGCGACCGGAGAAGTTCGAGATGGCCAAAGAGTCGTCCGTCCGCCAGATGGAGTCTTCCTACATCTCTTTCCGCCAAATGCCCAATCAAATGCGCGTTTGGGAGGAGATGGGCTATGGAAAAGACCCACGTCCTGAGCGTTTGAAGCAGCTACAATCGATCAATATGGACGATGTGCAGAAGTTTCATCAGGCCAACATGGCGGGTCGTCCCATTATCATCACAATAGCTGGCGACTCAAGGCGCTTTGACACCAAAGCCTTGAAGAAAATTAGCAAAGTGGTGAAGGTGAAATACCAAGACATCATCACAGATTAACACTGTGGGGTGCAATGAATTTGAAAGGCTGTTCTTCGGAATGGCCTTTTTTTATTATTTTTGCAACCTTGAAAATTTTGAAAGATGGGCATCATCATCAAACAGAGCATCAAAGGAACCTTGGTCAACGCCATCGGTATCGGTGTCGGTTTTTTGACCACCTTCTTTGTCATTACCCACTACCTGACTTCCGAGGTGGTGGGCTTGACGCGCATCATGATTGACGCGGCGGTGCTCTTCTCCAGCTTCGCCCAGTTGGGTACTACCTCCTCTATCATCCGTTTCTTCCCCTATTTTAAGGATGAGGAGTCTAAAAACCATGGCTTCTTTTTCTGGACGCTGGTGGTGCCATTGGTTGGCTTTCTGCTCTTTATGGTGGTGCTGACCATCTTCAAACAGCCCATCCTGAATGTCTATGCTGATAAGTCGCCGCTCTTTGTGCAGTACTTCAAGTTCGTCATTCCGCTGTCGCTCTTCATGTTGTACCAGTCGGTATTTGAGACCAACTGCAACGTGCTGATGCGCATTGTGATTCCGAAGCTTGTGCGCGAGGTGGGCGTGCGAGTGGCGCTGCTGGTCATCTATATCCTGTATGGTACCCATCATATCACGCTCGATGGACTGGTGGTGGGCTTCTGTCTCACCTATCTCTTGGCCGTTGTGGTGGATCTGGTCTATCTGTTCACCTTGGGCAAGATCTCACTCAAGCCTGACCTCAAGTTCCTGACCAAGCCCCTGGTGAAAGACTTTCTGTTCTACACCTCCTTTTTGATTCTGGCAGCCATCGCGGGTGGTATCACCCCCTTGCTGAACACCTTCTTCGTGAGTGCCAAACTGGGTCTCTCTTTCACGGGTGTCTTTGCCATTGCCAACTACATCGCGACCGTTATCGAGATTCCCAACCGCTCTTTGAACGCTATCGCACAGCCTAATCTGGCGGAAGCCATCAAGAACAAAGACATGGTGAAGGCTACCAACCTGTGCCGTTCCGTGACGCTGCATCTGCTGCTCTCCAGCACATTGATATTTTTCTTTATCTGGATCAACATTGATTTGCTATTCAATATCTTACCTAATGGCGAAGAGTATGCTGCCGGCAAGTGGGTGGTCTTCATCCTGGGGTTGGCACGACTCTCCAACTCCGCCTTAAGTATCAGCAATAACGCCTTGTCCTACTCCCGCTACTACTATTTTTCTCTCCTTTTCACGCTTGTCCTGACTATCTCCGCGATCTTGCTCAACCTGTATTTGATTCCCAAAATGGGCATTGAAGGAGCAGCTCTCTCCACCCTCGTCGCTTACCTGTTCTATTATCTGCTGTTGCTGGGCATGGCCAAGTGGAAGCTGAATATCTCTTTCCTGAGCCGTCAGCATTTGAAGGTCCTGGCGATAGGGGTGGCCCTGTTTGTTGCCGACTACCTTCTGATGCATGGGCTCATCCAACCGCGCTTGCACATTTCGGAACAAAGCTTGTGGGTCCAGATAGGGGAGGCAGTCGTGCGCTCGCTAATGTGGCTGGCCATTGCCACCTGGGTGGTCTATCACTGGCACATCTCCGAAGAGGTGAACAGGCTGTTGGATAAGATGCTGAGGAAAGCAAAGCAATAGTGTCCAATAAACCCTCTTTGCCTTTGCAAAATAGTGTATCTTTGCACCGTGATAGCTCTTTGAGGTTGTCACTGTTATTTTGATGATTATAAAACTTGATAATATGAAGATAAGAGCTTTATTATGCACACTGATTTGTGCTTTGCTATTTGGTTGGTCCTATGCCCAAGAGACTGAGCTCGTGGGTGCCAACTGCACATCCATCATGGTGGGATGCAAAGCCTCCACGGACGGTTCCGTTATCACGTCGCACACTTGTGACAGCAAATATCGCACCTGGGTGACCATGGAGCCTGCGGCCGACCATGCGCCAGGCACTATGCACAAGGTCTATAAGGGCACTATGCACACCAGCACGCCCAACAGCATGGAGAATGTCACCCTGGCGGGCGAGATTCCCGAGGCGGCGCACACCTACGCTTACATGAACACGGCCTATCCTTGCATGAACGAGAAACAGCTGGCCATGGGTGAAAGCACCTTCTCGGGTCCTGACACCTTGATGAACGAGAAGGGCATGTTCCTCATCGAGGAGCTGCAGCGTATAGCCTTGCAACGGTGCGACAACGCCCGCGACGCCATCCGGCTGATTGGCGACCTGATTGCGCAATATGGTTATGGCGACGGGGGCGAGTGCATCACCATTGCCGACAAGAAAGAGGTGTGGCAGATGGAGATCCTGGGCGAGGGCCCCGACAAGATCGGCGGCATCTGGGTGGCGCAACGCGTACCCGACGATGAGGTGGCCGTCAGCTGCAACGTGGCCCGCATCGGCAAACTCGACCGCAAGAACAAAGACTATTTCATGTGCTCCGACAATATCGAGAAGGTAGCCAAGAAATATGGTCTCTGGGATGGCAAGGGCGACTTTATCTGGTGGAAGGCCTTCCCCTCCAGCTATAGTGGCAACAAGAACTTCAAAGAGCGCGAGTGGTACATCTTCAGTCAGCTGGCCCCCTCCCGGCACTTTGCCCTTGATGCCGACGAGTTGCCCTTCTCCATCAAGCCTGACCAGAAAGTGTCTCCGCAACGTGTGATGGAACTCTTCCGTGCCAACTATGAGGGCTGTCCGGAACTCGACCAGACTCAGGACCTGCTATACCCGCGCAAACGTCGGGTGGATGGCGAGATCGTGACCGACACGGTCGTGTGCCCCAACGCCAACCCCTGGATGGACGGCAACGAGCGCGCCATGTACAATATGCTCAAACCGGGCGCGGTGACCTTCTACCGTGGAGTGGCCATGTCATGGTGCTCCTACTCCTTCATCATCCAGTGTCGTAGCTGGCTGCCTGATGAGGTGGGTGGCCTCTGCTGGTTCTCCCTGGAGAATCCCGGACAGAGCCCGCGCATCCCCATCTATGCCGGGGAGACCTCCCTGCCCGCCGGCTTTAACATCTGCGGTCACTTCGGCTATAACGAGAATGCTGTCCTCTGGCACTACCGCAAAGCCAACAAACTGGCCCAGGTTCGCTGGGGCTCCACCAAGGATATGGTTTATGGTAACATCCTCCGCTATGAAGAGAAGGCCATGAAGGAATTGCCCGACCTGGAAAAACAGGTCGCCGACATGCTCAAGGATGGGAAGAAGAAAGAGGCTGTCAAGATGCTGAACCAGTACACCTCCGACTTCGCCGGCGCCACCCGCCAGACCTGGCAGGAAATGGAACACAAGATTTGGGAAATGTTCTGGACGGGATTTTAAGAGAGTTGATAGTTAGCAGTTGTTAGTTTACAGTTAGAAGTTTCGTAAAAGCCAATGGCTAATAGCTAATGGCCAAAAGCCAACAGTCAATGGAAAAGAAAGAATTACGACAATATATCCGACAGCAGAAGAAGCTGCGCACGCCTGAGGAGCTGGCGCAACAGTCTATCGCTATAATGCAGAAACTGGCTGTGCACCCGCTGTTTGTCAAGGCCCAGCGGGTGATGCTCTATGCTTCGCTGCCCGATGAGGTGCAGACTTTGGATTTTGTGCAGGAGTGGTGCACCAAAAAACAGGTGATTCTGCCTACTGTGGTGGGTGATGATATTATCCCAGTGGAGATGCGCGCCGAGGATTCGATGAGGGTGGGGGACTATAATATCCTGGAACCCGACAGTGAGCCATACGAAGGGCCACTCGACCTGATCGTGGTGCCAGGCATGGCCTTCGACCGAGAAGGACACCGGCTTGGGCGCGGCAAGGGATACTACGATCGTTTTTTAGCTCTATATCCAGATGTGCCCACTATCGGGTTGTGCTTCGATTTTCAATATGTGGAACAGATTCCCGTGGAGCCGCACGACAAGCTTGTAGACTGTGTGTTGACAGTGTGATTAGACCTTCGCAGAGTGTAATGTGATAATAATTATCTCTGGCTTTGTTCCGAAGCGGAATGGAACGGTACCCCCGCACCCTTCGCTGACATATAACTTCTGATTTCCTTCCTCATAAAGACCGCTCCACTCTTTGTAGAGCCACTGAGCTGGAGACCAGCGCCCGATCTTGACTTGGGCAGCATGTGTGTGCCCCGATAAAGTCAATGCGGTGCGACCATCAGGCACTACCTCCATCTTCCAGTGTGCCGGATTGTGATCCAACAAAATTATGAAAGTGCTGTCGGGAATTCCTTGTATCGCAGCTGGAAAATCCACAAAAGAGTCTGTATGCATGCCCCCGCAGTATTCAACACCCGCCACAGCAATAGAGTCCTGACCCCGATGGATAAAACGATGCTCGTTGCACAAAAGTGTCCACCCTAATTCGCCTTCCCGCGCCTTGACTTCTGCGCAGTCATCTTCCCACGCTCCTTTCTTATGGCCATAAAAACAGTAGTCGTGATTGCCCATGACCGACATCACACCGTCAGGTGCCGACAAGGAAGAAAGCGTTGTCATGAAAGGATCCAGCTCAGATGGTTTTATGTTGACAAGATCTCCAGTGAAAGCGATTAGATCGGGTTTTGACTCGTTAACCATTTCCACTAATCTTTTAAGGTAATTGGTGCGGTGACCATGCGTGCCTACATGAAAGTCGGAAAGATGTGCGATGCGATAACCGTCAAACGATGCGGGAAGTCCTGCCACAGTTATGTCTATCTTTTTTACAGTCAATGCCTTCCAACCTGCCAACATCCCGTATGTCATACAAATTATCAAGATCCATGATAATATGGCGCCCGTCCAGTTCAAGATGGGGAAAGCAGGAGACCAAGCAAGACCGGCTAATCTGCCTGCGACTGAGAAGAGAGTACATAGAATTTGTTGAAGACAGAAGATAATTGCCAGAAGCCAAACTGCCATTGGGATGCGTACCCCAACTATCGAAAGGATGATCAATACTACGAAAAATAGAGTCGGAAGCCAATACAGGACCTTCCATAAAACAACGGCATTACGGACAAAACTGCACCAAAGGTAAATGTCTGAAAAAAGCCAAGCCAGAAGAAATAATATGATGAAAATCAGAAACATAATTGAAGAGATGAGGTGAAAAAACAAATTATGCACCAAAAGCTTGATTCTTTGGTGGTGAAGATGGGTCTTGAATGCGTTTGGCTTCTTCAAGATCTCTTCTGTTTTTCCCAATGTAAATGAAATATAATGTCAAGTCGATAGAGACCAGCAGCGCGTTGAAAATGTAGAAACATATTACGATGTCATTGCTGTACAATGCCTTATGGATGATGCCAAAGATGTATCCTAAAATAATCAAGGACATGAAGAGCGGACTTTTGCCAATCACGACTTTGGTTCTCAATGATTTTGCTATAGAGAGAGGCCAGCTGACCGCGAAACAAAGTAGGAAAAGAACTTCCCAGATGCTGAAATGTGCCATAGTGATGTTGATTTTTTGATTGTTCGGAAGAAGCGATAAGTGGTTTTTTAGATGATGTACGTAAACGGGCGCAAAAATACGCTATTTTTGCAAAATAATGAGAAAGACTTTGCTGTCTATAGTGCAAATAGAGCGTTTTTGAGTACCAGTTGAATGAGGGAGCTCCTTGACAATGGTGAGGAAAGATTGTGACGAAAGGCCTTGGTCGCAGATGCCTCCCTTTTGTCGAGATGTTCAAGAGGAATGTCATCTTTGCACTTTTATTACAACATTAAGACGATGTGTTTCAAAGAGTTTTTGCGCTGCTAAAGCAATAGAGTTTATTTCTGCGAAGGGGAATTGAGTCTCTCTATTTTGTGTACTTTTGCCATTTGAAAATAATATCAATATGAGAAAAAATGACTGCGAATATTTGCGTAGTCTGTGGAATTAATTATAAAGAAAACAACCAACTATGAACTGGACCATCATCATCGTTGAAACCCTCATCATGATCGCCGCCTTCACGGCTGTGATTCTGATTCCACTCGTGAAGAATCCAGTGTGGTGGATTCACGACTACCCTGAAGATATCCAAGAGGAGTACTTCAAGTCCCACGAGAGAGTGCCGTCAAAGTTCTTCACCAAAACTGTGCTGCTAAAGAAGGGCTGTGCGCTGCTCGTAACCCTCGCCCTGATGCTTGGCTTGATGAAGTTGGCCGGCGCCTACAACTTCTGGTCGGCCTTTGTGCTGAGCTACGGCATTTGGCTCGTCATCGACTGGTACGACTGCTTCTTCATCGACTGGGTGCTCTTCGCCAATTTGAAGTCCGTGCGACTCCCCGGCACGGAGCACATGGACGCCGCCTACCACCAGAAAAAGTACCACTTCGTGCAATCCCTCTGGGGTATGCTCATCGGGCTGATTCCTTGTCTGATCGGAGCAGGAATTTACGCTTGGCTGCTAACGTAATATGGTGGGGCGTTCAGTATGTGTTGCGTTGTTAACGCCTTAAAATAGTATCTGTTAAAGCAAAAAGAGTAAAGAAATAGACAATGGAACAGAAATTTTGTCAGAGCTGCGGAATGCCGCTCACCCCAGAAATCCTCGGCACCAACGCCGACGGCACCAAAAACGAAGAATACTGCATCTATTGCTACAAAGACGGATGCTTCACTGGCGACTTCACGATGGAAGAGATGGTGGAGTTCTGCAGCCAATTCGTAGAGGAGTACAATAAGAACACTGGCCAATGCCTTAGCCGAGAGGCATACAAGGAGGTTCTGCGTCAGTACTATCCCAACCTTAAGCGTTGGCAACTGCCCGCCGACCAGCTCCCGCACGCCACCTCGCCCATAAAGAAGCAACTTATTGATGAAGTCAATGCGCTGGGCATCAAGGGTCTCCCGAAGATTGAAAACCTCTTCGTGCTGCAGGGCTCATTCGTCAATATGGAATATACCGTTAACGGCAACAAAGTGAAACTCCTTGACGACAACGCCACCTACTGGGGCACACAAGTGGAAATCGGCAACGACCGCTGTTTCGGCATCGCTTGTGATGAACACTACATTCTTGTGAGCGAGTATGGGAAGGATGGTGCGGATGCGGAGTTGATGGTTTTAAAAAAGAGATAAATAAGTATGAAAACCGAAGTTCAACCTCAGGAAACCAAACGGGCATTCGCCTTCGAAATGTGGATGACCGCGCCGATGCCGATGGTGACGCTGGTGAAGACGATGGACGTGAGCAAACTGCTGAGAACCAGCCGGAAAAGCGGCATCAAGTTCAACACGCTGATGTGCTGGTGCATCGGCAAGGCGGCCACCGAGACCGAGGAGCTCTACCTGCTGCCAGAGGACGGCAAGCTTTTCCGCTACGACCAGATCGCCGTCAACGTGGTGGTGCGCAACCGCAAGGGCGGCATCAACTCCTGCGACATCCCCTTCTCCAACGACCTGCAACAGTTCAACCGCGACTACATCGCACTGACCACCAAGGTGGCGGAAGAGTGCGCGAGCAGCTTCCTCGACGGCTACATGATTGTCGGCACCTCCGCGATGATCCAGACCGAGCTCGACTGCATCTGCAACCAATACACCGACAAGTTCCTCAACCCGATGGTGATGTGGGGCA
>JAGCFD010000011.1 GCA_017650305.1 Bacteroidales bacterium
CCATCCCGACCATTTGGGCAGCAGCAGTTGGATAACATTTTCTGGAGGAGAGGCAGTACAGCACTTGCAGTATTTGCCTTGGGGAGAGGACTTTGTGGATCAACGTGCTACCAGTTTCTCAAGCCGTTACTCCTTCTCCGCTAAAGAAAAGGACTCCGAAACCGGCCTAAGCTATTTTGGATCACGCTATTACAGCTCCGACCTGAGCATCTGGCTCAGCGTGGACCCGATGAGTGACAAATATGCATCTTTAAGCCCGTATAATTATTGCGCGAATAACCCCGTAAAATTGGTGGACCCGAATGGGGAAGAGATTACACTCGAAACAATCTACAAAAAAGATGCAAATGGGAATAACACCTCAGAGGTGGAGCGTTACAATATTAAAATCACAGGCAAGATAATAAACAATTCCGGCATGAAGATTGACATGGAGAAGGCCAGAAATCAAATAGTTGAACAAATTGAATCTTCTTTTTCAGGAACAACCGAAGATGGAATACCGGTTTCGGTGACAGCGGATCTTCAGGTGGTTAATTCTTTCAGACAAATATCAGATAAGGATCACTTATTTTCTTTGGATGATGGTGTTACTCTTCATGGTTACACAGCTCAAGGACGTGTTAACAAAATTGGAGGTAAAACTGCCCATATTGACGCGCATTTGTTCAAAGGGCCTTATGATAATCTTTTACATTCAGGGGCTAAAGCAGCAACGCATGAAATGGGGCATTTGTTTGGATTACAACATGGGGATTCCGAGGGGCTGTTTGACGTGATAAGATCCCCAAGACTTGGAACCAATGTTTCAAGTCGTCAATTATCTTCAATCATTCACAAATTACAAATTGACAAAACCGTTCCTCTTTGTTACCAACTTCTTAATATAAACGACAGATGAAAAAAATAAAACGGACAATAGTATTTCTATTGCTATCTTTGCTATCGGCAATAGTCATTTATGAGATTGCCGTAATAGCTTTTTGTCATGGTAACATATGCATTGAAATATCAATGCCATATGGATATGAAGAGCTTTGGTCGCCGGATTACTCCATCTATTTAGATAATGAGAAAATTTTCACCAGAGAAAAGATCGAAGGAAAAACCTCAGGTTGTCGAAAATTTTTCATGCTTGCTCCTGGCCATCATCAAATAACGATAATATCATCGAAAAAGAACATTTATGAAACCTATAAATTTTCCAACTTATTGTTTGTACAACTTATTATAGAATGTTACGACATAGTGCCTTGTTCAGAACCACCCTATGTTTGGATTATTAAAAGGCCATATCCATTAAGAATTAAATGTTAGTTTTTCAGTTATACAAGCAACCTCTACGACAAGCTATTACCCTTGATAATTCGTATTTTTGCCCCGCAATGCACATCCCCTCCCAGACATATAACCCAGTCGTTTCGCCAAGGATAATTCCGCGCAGACACGCGGGGTATGTCGGGTCTGGCTCCCCGCACACCTACGGCGTGCGATTGGCCCCGTGTGGCTCCTTCGCTACCAACCCCTGCAGACCTACGGCCTGCGCCATGTGCTCAACAACCTCATCCTCAACTGATAACTGCCAACTGACAATTCCCAACTGGATTTACACCTTCTCCGCCAAAGAAAAGGACGTTGAAACTGGCCTAAGCTACTTTGGATCACGTTATTATTCCTCTGATCTCAGCATCTGGCTCAGCGTGGACCCGATGAGTGACAAATATGCATCTTTGAGCCCGTATGTTTACTGCGCTGATAACCCTGTGAAGTTGGTGGATCCGAATGGGGAAGAGATGTGGATTCCCGATGAAGAAGGTAATTTGATTGCTCAAGAAACTGACGATTATAAGAGCTTGGCCATAATGCTCGGTTGCTCTTACCATAAAGCAGAAAAGTTGTTGGCAAGTCAGGGATATGCAAATGGTGTCAAAGTTGGTGATAAGGTGAAATTAGACAACCCTTACACCAGATCCATTAATGCAACATGCGAACACAGGTTGACAGATGATCAAGCCACCGCCTATTTCTTGCAATGGAGTAAAATAGGACTTAGCAAGGAAGAGATGGATTCAAGATTTCAAGAGTTGGCTTGCCCGCAAGATTTGTATAATTGTTGGAGTGCAGCAATGGCGGGGGCAAACAACGGAACAATAGGACCAAGTAATTATACAATTTTCACAGAAGAACAATTTGACAGATCATTAGACAACAAATACCCTGTAAGTATTGATAGACTTAAGTTTGGCAAGACAATTTTAAGATTTGAAAAAGATGGCGTGTGTACTCATGCTGCAGTATATTATGGATCTGACAAAGAAGGAAACATATACATATATTCAAAAAATGGAAGATATTCCAAACCCTTTGTAATGTCTTTAAATGAGTTCATTGAACGATACGGATTTCAATATGGAGAAGTTAGCGGTTTTTATAATTAGTGTTTTATGTTCGACATATATGTGTCTTGCTTCCGACACATTGTATCTTCAAAGTGAAGATTTCTCAGTGATAAAGGATGACTATATACAACTGTTTATTCAAATCAAATCACCAAATGCCATTAAAATAATCGATACAACTGCCAACCTCACCATTTGTTTTAAGGTAGGTAAAAAAAACTATCTGGCAAAGGGAACTTATTGGTATGATTCATCCACTCCGTCCGGATGTAACTGTATATTTCTGAAAACGCAACAAGGAAACACTGCCGTAATGAACAATGACACTTTGCTATTAGTGAAAACACCGCCTGACAAGAAGAAACTGAAAGCTTGGAAACAGGTGTATTTGAAATATAAGCCCGCCACATACGTTCAGCTCGGCAAACGCTACCAAGATCATTGTTTTAAATTCTGTTCAGATGGAACTTTTGTTGAATACCAATGGCAACGCAACTATCAAGATGTTCCCTGTGAAAAAGGTTGGGTGATAAGCTCAGGCAACTATGAAATAAAACCACGATATTATATCTTAAACTCTAATCAAAATTATTTAGGTTATATTCAAGATACCATTCTCCCTACAATTGTCCAAAGCGCCCACACTCCTCAAGATAGTGTCTTTATCACAATAAACTCACCCTATAATCAGTTGTTTTCGGCAGAAGACACCTGTACGACCTGTAAATATAGGCACCAGCGTATCTTTTCATACGATTATATTATTAAGTGTGGGGATGACGAATGCAACAAAGAGTATGAAAAAACCTTCAATTCCAAGTTTATAGCAGATACCACGGGAATGGTTAGGGCATATAAACCTCAAAATATCCACTTAAAGAGTGTGTCTGTTAAAATTTACTGGAAAAGCGACCATAAAGACACAATTATTATACGAACTTATCCAGGTCGTATTTTACAATATGAAAACAAAGACTATATGGAAAATGATCTGACTTTCTCCATTCCTTCTTTGAATTATACCTTTCTATCCAAGATTAATTATACGAACTATAAACTGCGGCGAAAAAGTCGAAAAATCTTAGTCTGGCAAGATGAAACATTCAGAAAAATCCTAAGTTGTCCGTAGAATGAATGTCGTCTTAGTGTTATTTGCTGATTTCACATAAAAATGTATATAGATCATCTTCGCACATGAAATAATCTGGAGAATAGATATTAAATTCTCAATTATTTGTATCTTTGCCTCGTCATGCGCACATTACATCTGACATATCACTTATCATACTCCCCTCACACCTACGGCGTGCGATTGGGCCCGTGCGGCTCATTCGCTACCGAGCCCTGCAGACCTACGGCCTGCGCCAAACACACCACGCCCCCGCCATTCACCTCAACTTCTAACTCCAAACTTCTAACTCCAAACTGGATGCACACCTTCTCGGCCAAAGAAAAGGACGTTGAAACTGGCCTAAGTTATTTTGGTTCAAGGTATTACAGTGGTGATTTGAGCATCTGGTTGAGCGTGGACCCGATGAGTGACAAATATGCATCGCTCAGCCCGTATGTTTACTGCGCGGACAACCCGGTGAAGTTAGTGGATCCGAATGGGGAAGAGATTGGCAATTATTATGACGTAAATGGTGCTTTTATCGGTAGTGACAACATTGACGATCACACAGTATATTTAGTAAGTGACAAAAAAGGTATTTCCAAAGGTGAAGACGGTAATATTGTCGTGAATGACCGTGATTTTGTACACCAGCTTCCCGACATAGAATCTCGTGGTCAAATATTGGACATACTTATTGGTTGTGATAAGAAAGATCCAAATTCGGAATCTGGTGGTTGCTATGGTTCTATGTGGAGTGTGGAGGCTCAACAATATCAATCACCTAAAGTACAATGGGGTGAAACATACCATTATAATATTCCCTGTGTTGAAGACGAAATGAAATATCTCCAAATAAAACCCCAAAATTTTATTGTAAGTTTTGATTTTCATTCCCACGGAAGTGGAGAATGTAAAGATGGGGATTTTGTTAAATATTGGGTTCAATCACCATCTCTCAAGGATTTGTCATATGCCAGTAACTTCTTAGGCAGTAGAACATTTGCAACTTTTGGCATGGGCAATCAAACGGTATATTTTTATGACGCGAATGGATGCTATGCCAAATGGTCTTTTGAACAGTTCAGAAGCAATAAATAACAGAACCAATGGGTAAATTATTTAAGATATATAGTATTTTTATAATTGCATATTCATTGTATTTTTCTTGTTGGGCCCAAGCCGACATTGTTGATTCATTTTACGAGGACGATATGATGCGAGAAATCATGGACTGCAGTGTGAATGTAATCAATGATTCGGTCTTGTTCTATGAAAAAATGCCTTATTTCAAGTTGTTTTATGATTTGCTTGAAGAATCTGAACGATACAATCTATTGCAGAAAGCGCAACACCTTTGGTTCGATCAAGAATTGCACAGCCAACTTCCAAGTGACACCAAAAAGGACAAACTGAACTTTTTTATTAAAATTGCGACATATTTTCAATATTTTTATGCAAATGAGCAGGAAGAGAACTATCGGGAGTGGGTAAACAAGAATATTGGAGACTCTTTGCATTTCCAGTTTTTCTTTAATGGAGAAAAGATACTACCTAATAATTATTCATTGTTTTTAGTTGTTCAAGATAGTACAGGCTCACAAAAAATCTATCGTGCCAAACAGAATACGGAATCGATTTTTTTGCCTGATACAATGAAGTACGCTCAAGGAGAAGTCGTTGTTGAATATAAAAACAAGTACTTGCCGGCATGCTCAGGATCTTTGTCGTACTTTTCTTCTACTTCTTTGATTATTCATTTTTATGACAAGAATCATTTAGACACAAAGGAGTATATAGATTATCTAAACAAGATGGATCTGACTCGATCAGTTGCCATAATGATTGCTGAAAGAAGACCTTGTTGGGGAACTGGAACCATTAGCGTGAGACAAATCACCAATTTGAAAGAGTTGTCGGCCAACTACAAAAAGACAATAAAACACAATGTGGTAGAAGAACCTTAACATTTTTTCCCACCAAATATCAATGAACCATCGCCCGACATATTATCCTCCTTCTTTTCCAGCAGTAAGCCACTCTTCCTGCACCGAGCGTACAATGCCCGCGCTATCCCCCTCAACTGACAACTGATAACTCTTATCACACATTCTCCTCCAAAGAACGCGACCAGGAAACGGGATTATCATATTTTGGATCAAGATACTACAGCTCCGATTTGAGCATCTGGCTCAGCGTGGACCCGATGAGTGACAAATATGCATCCCTGAGCCCGTATGTTTACTGCGCGGACAACCCCATTAAGTTGGTGGATCCGAATGGGGAAGAGGTGATTGTAACTGGAACTGCAGCAGATGAATATGTCCAAGGATTAAATACGTCAAATTTGAAATTCAGTAGAGATGAAGAAGGCCGGGTTTCATATGAAGGCACACCCAAAACTAAAATTGAGATAGAATTGGCGGCAGCTGTGGATAATCAAGATATAATTGTTAATATCTGTGCTGAAAACAGCAATTGTATTGATAATGTAGGCGGGTGTACTGACCAGTATGAAACACTAGGAGGTTCTTTTCTAGGAACTGTTTATGAGAATGGGAAAGTAAATACATATCAACAAGTTAATCCAAGTGTTTTAAGACAAATAGGAAAAGATATTGCTGTTGGAAGAGGAATGTATGAATGGCATGAGTTAACTGAAAGCTATGAGGCAGGTATCATATCGTTAGATTATAGATTCTCGTCTCCACGTGCAGGAGTGGAAGGAAGTATTTATAAAGCTGCCCACGATAAAGCCTCCTTCGCATATAGGCTTATTAAAACACCTGTTGAAATTCAATTATTCCCTTTAAGAAATGGTTCTTGGGATTTTTCAAAAACCATAAATGTTACATTTTTCCGATATTCCATTGATGAAAATGAGTATTAAAGTTGTCATTAAACTTACAACACTGATGTTTTGTAGCATTCAAACATTTTCGCAGAATGATAATACTTTTGCTAAAAATGTATATGTTACAGATGTTGAAAAACAGAAGAACTATTACATTATTACTGCACTGGTGGACAATGAGTATATCGTAGTGGTTTCAAAAAATCATAAAAAGGTCAAAGGCAGCAGTAAGTTATGCAACAATAATTATTATGAATTGCTTCTTAAACCATATTTTGACCATAATATCATTCCCCAAAATGGGTTAAGATATGTTATTCACATTCAAAAGGATGAAATTATTGTCCCATTAAGGGGAAACAACATTTACTTTGCCCTCAATTTATATGGACTTTATGTGGTTCAAACTAATGAAATATATTAACTACAGTAAGATAAAATTAATATTCCACAATACACTTTATGCTCTAGCCCCAAAGATAATGAACCTACATCCAACATTTTTTCCGCCTTCCACCCCTGCAGCAAGCCGCCCTTCCTGTACCGGACGCGCCATGTCGCCCTCTGTTCGCTGTTTTTCTACCAGGCTCTTGCCCCTGCCGGGGCCGCTCAAGGATACTCCTAACCCCAAACTGTTCACCGCTCACTGGACTTACACATTCTCTTCAAAGGAACGCGACACGGAAACGGGATTAAGCTACTTCGGTTCAAGATATTACAGCAGTGATTTGAGCATCTGGCTCAGCGTGGACCCGATGAGTGACAAATATGCAAGTTTATCACCCTATAATTATTGCGCGAATAACCCGATTAAGTTGGTGGACCCGAATGGGGAAGAGGTGACAGATTTTTATGATATTGTAACTGGCGAGCATTTAGATCATATTGAAGATGGGATAGATGAAGCGATCGCTGTTTACAGAATTGTTTATGATGCTTATGTTGAAGAAGGAACCTTGGAAGAAAACAAGGACAAAATAGGTTACTCTTTAGGAAAAAATTCTGATTTTGTTGATTTGGCAGGAACTATTTATGCAGAATCAGATGCGTGGAATTATTCTTTAGAAGAATCTGCTGGAATAGGATCTGTGCTTCGAAACAGGGCAATTGCTAATAATTCTTCATTGGTTGCAGAAGCATCAAGTGGAAATGTTTTCGGGTGGGGAAATCGAGAATCAATTATGTCTCCTACAGCCAACCCAGAGAAAGTACGTATTGCTTATAGAGCAGCTATGCTCACCATAGATGGTAATTGTGACTATTCCAATGGAGGCTATTATTGGCAAGGAAGAGATTTTGCAAAACCAGGAAGTGGTGCAAATAATCGTTTTTATCAAACCGGTTTTCATTTCAGATCTCCGCGTCATGATATCTTTGGTATGGGTGATAAGATCAGCAATGATTCTTGGAAGTACAAATACAAATCCACCGCTGCAGCTGGTGGAACTGTCTTTATGAGACTGACAGAAGCTTGGAAGAATGCAAATCATACAAAAAAATGGAATGGAGGCCGTTAAACTATGAAACATCACATTATAACACTAATGATTGCTTTGGGATTTGTCTGTTGTTGTTGCAGGGATTCAAAACCATCGAATCATAGTACTCCTCTTGATAATGATGGTGTATTGTTTCTTTGCGAAGAAAACTATTCCCCAACAGACACCGTTTATCCCATCCTTATCACAGATTCTACCAAAATAAACCATATAACAAATATGTTACGAAATAAGTTCGTTCCGCAACAAGACTTTGATTTTTTCAATTTGGAAGAAGGTGAATTCTATCGTTTGGGACAGTTTTTGGTTGTTAATTGTATGCTTGTGGGTCCCTCGGGGTGGGCTTCAAACTTTCGCCAATTTTTTATTATAGATGTTAATAGTCATAGAAGTGTCCATATAATGAGTTTGTCAAATAATATCAATAACTTTTTTTTATCTGATAATTTGATAGTTAACAGTATTGAGTATCCTGAAGACTTCTTCCATGGCAGAGTATCCGAACATTTTTTTGATGCGGAAAGCACTACATTTAAACTGATAAATACGGTTATAGAAACAGACTCTCTATCTACCATATCTGTAAAAGAATTTGAAAAAACAATAAAATGGAAAGATGTGTATGAATATCTTGTGCCTCAGGTTCAATAAAATCCAACTATATTATTACTGTCCCTTTCCGTGACGGATGTTTAGGCCATCTTTGCCACAAGCTACAGGTTTATGGCAGATTCAAGCACCCGTAGGGTAACCATCTACATCAACAACAAGGAGGCTGAACCTCCGTTGAGCAGAGAAGTACCGAGATGAACAAATTTGATTGTGTCTGATAATCATGATTTTAAACGAACACATAAAAGAATCCATAACCTTACATTATTTTTCGTACTTTCGCCACGTCATGCATACATCACAGCTGACATATCACCCATCTTATTGCCCGCACACCTACGGCGTGCGATTGGGCCCGTGTGGCTCCTTCGCTACCAACCCCTGCAGACCTACGGCCTGCGCCGGGATTGCAGCCGAACCCGCCCCCAATGTACATTGTTGGTTGCACACCTTCTCCGCCAAAGAAAAGGACTCCGAGACCGGTCTAAGCTACTTTGGTTCACGCTATTATAGTAGCGACTTGAGCATCTGGCTGAGCGTGGACCCGATGAGTGACAAATATGCATCGTTAAGCCCGTATGTGTATTGCGCGGATAACCCCATTAAGTTAGTGGATCCGGATGGGGAAGAGATTGAATATAATTCTTTTTCAGATAGAATCATTGTTGGACTGCTTAAAATTTTTGATAGTGGATTCAGAAAACAATTCAAAGAACTAAAAAAATCTGAAGAAATATATGTTTTCAAAAAAAATGACGATGGTTTGAACGATTTTATTACGGATGGAAATAAATTGTTTATACAATACAGCTCTCAACCCAAGAAAGGGTCAGAAAAAAGTCCCAAGGATGAAGATCAAACTATTTTTTCACTTTTACGACACGAGACGACACATGCTATTCAATTCGAAAATGGAAAATTAGGTTTTTATAAGAATGGAGAGACGTGGGTTCCCATATGTTATGATATTACGGACGAGGTGGAAGCATGGGAAAATCAAAACAAAGGATCAAGATGGTCCAGCAATCCGGAATCATCTTATAATAAGTGGCCAAGAGCTGGAAGTAATCAAGATAAAATAAATTATTTACAGAACAATTATTCCAATTATAAGAACCTGTCCACCACACAGCAAGATATCATAGTCGGCAAACGTGTGAAGGACGATCATTTTTATTTCAGACCATCACCCGCTCGTTGAACATCATTTTTAACAGATTGTGAATATGAAAAATACAATGTTGTTCAGTCTTTTATTAGTATTAGTATTGTTTAGCAATGCACAAACGCTGTATTTCACAAATTGTGTTAATCCAGATGGTGCAACCCATATTGCATCATTGGGTCATGACATGTTCAATAACAGACCGAATGTGGTTCTGTGGATAGACGCTGAAACATCACTATTATCTTTAAAAAACACAGAAAACTATGAGCCTTCGACTATGAATATAAAATATGTATTTACTCTTCGAGATGATACTATCTTTTATATATCCATAGAAAAAGAGGCCACAATCACAATAATTGATACAAATGTCCATCTGTATGGCGGTTGGTGGCTAAAAGTGTCTAAAGACGATACCTGTATTGTTATGCAGCGTTTTAAAGAAATCCGCCCTTCGCAAGAGTTCATGAGGATTAACGACTTTTTTATTGCTGAAAAAGAAATGATGTTGACGCGCATTTTAAAGTACAATAATGATTTCAAATTGATAGAACATTACTTTCGATTAGGTCATTGGTTATATTGCTCAGGAAAGATCGATCACCCAAAAAGAACAATGAAAAAGAAAATGGCTAATATATACACTAGCCGAAAATGATATTTTTGTCATATACTAAACAAAAAAATGTTCAACGTGTCGGATGATTGATTATTTTTGCGGTCGTGATTGATTTTCATAGCGGCAGGATTGTGGTAGATTTTTGCCTCTAAATTACTGAAAAATCAATCATTTTATCAAAAACAAAAATAGTTGCCAATAAAATTTGTTAACAACTCGCTAAATATAAATGCATCAGACTAAAATTTCATTTTTTTGTCATATACTAAAATCACGAATGAATAATAGACTATCAATATTGCTGTTTTTGATTTGTCTTTGTGGTTGCAACCGGGTTCCCGGCAACCAAAGCATGCTTCTCACACTAACGCATGGGGAATACACTGTAGTGCTAAAGTCCGTGATTGAAAAAAACAATCATGATATAAAATGGAAAGAGTATGGTTTTTCGTATCCATATATTCTTTCACAAGAATTGATTTTTTATCATAACGGGAAGCCTCTTAAGAGGCATATCATACCTATTCCTAAACGCCAATTTGTGATCAATAGCAGAAAAGTTCATTTCCTAAAAACACCCATATTTGACATTGAATTGTTGCAGGGAGCAGATAATCTTTATGTGCATTTGTATGGTGCAAATTATTGTTGTGGTATTTCTTGTCCAGAATTCAATGGCCTGTATCTGCTTGACGGAACGATTGTTTCAGAATGCATATCCGTTATGGATCAACCACTTAATGGGAAGAATATTGACGAAATTGAGGTTGATATCAATAACCCCATAAAACGAGAATCTATATACACAATATTTAAGCCGCTATAAAAACATCTTTGTCTAAGTTGCTTCCTTTTTTCGTATTTTCGCCACCTATAAAACCACCGCCGATGAACCGTTGCCGACCATACCGTCTTGTGCATCCCCTACGGGGATGTGGGGACACGCGGGGGAACGCCATCGGCTACAGATACATATCCCCTGACGGGGATGGCTGGTCGTACGGAATCTCCGCAACGTACTCACTTGCCCAATCCCCTTCTGATCACAGTTCACTGATCACTGCTCACTGGTTTTACACCTTCTCCGCCAAAGAACGCGATGTTGAAACCGGCCTAAGCTATTTTGGATCACGCTATTACAGCAGCGATTTATCCATCTGGCTGAGCGTGGACCCACAATCTGAGAAATATGCGTCGTTATCACCCTATAATTATTGCGCGAATAACCCGGTTAAGTTGGTGGATCCGAATGGGGAAGAGGTGTGGATTTCTTCATCAATCAATGAAAATGGAGAAAAAACTTACAGTATTCATATCACGGCTTTTTTAGTTAATCATTCTGTTGAGAACTTGTCATACGAGGACATGGAAAAATATAAAGCTGAAATAATTGATGGATTGAAAAAAACTTATGAAGGAGTCTTGGATGACAATACGAAGGTTCACGTGAGCGCAGATATTGTCATAAAACAAAAGGACGAATTTGTAAATCCACTTACTACTAGGCATATCATAAATATTGTTGACAAGCTTGAAGATATAAAACATGCTGCAGAGTCAACAATAGGAGGAGGAGAAATGAATCTGTTACTAGATGTTTGCAAAGGATATTACCCTCAGAACCCATTGGATAGATCAGCAGCTCATGAGTTTGGGCATCTACTTGGCTTAGATCATGTCGAGGATGACGACAATATAATGAATCCAAATTCATGTGGAAGAGTGATAACAGAAAGTCAATTGTCTGAAGCTTTAAAAAAATACCAGAACGGACAGATAAACAATATCATCAGCATTCAACATCGCAATGAACTAAGACGCCAAGCTTTGAGTTCTCACAGATAAAATAATTATTGTTATCATTGATTATGAAAGGGAATATATACTTTATCATTATATTGACAATGGTGGCGTTTTCCTCTTGTCGTATGAATGACAGAACGATACTGCCTTCCACATTAGAAGAGTTGCGTACAAGTAGTTTGTTTGAAGGGGGTTGTATTTCATTGTTGCAAATCATAGACCTACTCCCTGGTGATACTATTTCCTTATATATAAATGAGGAATTAGTCTTAAAAGAGCTCACCGTAAACTATCCATATCCAGGATATATCGATATGGAAAAATGGGGTGGCCATGGTGAATACAACTTTGATTTCCTATTATGGAAGAGAAATCATAAAATAAAATTGGTTAACATGAACGATCCACATAAAAAAGTCATTAAACAGATCCAGAACAAAGAAACTTTGATTTTTAAAGCAGTGGATGAAAGAGGAGAAAGAAATGAAGTGATGATTTTAGGGAATAATCGTCTTCCTGCTTCTATAAGGTTCTTTCACTACTCTAATCGCCTTTATGCTGACACTCTTAACGGAATTAAATTAGTTGACTAAAGAGAGTAGAACAATCTATTAAGTTTTTTCTATCTTCGCCCCCGAATGCACACCCCGGCCCCGACATATTGCCCCCTTGTCCCGCTAAGGAAATTTCCGCGCAGACACGCGGGGTATGACGGGTCTGGCTCCCCGCACACCTACGGCGTGCGATTGGGCCCGCGCGGCTCCTTCGCTACCAACCCCTGCAGACCTACGGCCTGCACTGAGCGCGCCACGCCCGCGCCACCATCTCCCATTATTAATTATTATTTTTTAATTATTAATTGGACTTACACCTTCTCCGCCAAAGAACGCGACGTTGAAACCAACCTAAGCTATTTTGGCTCACGCTATTACAGCTCCGATTTGAGCATCTGGCTCAGCGTGGACCCGATGAGTGACAAATATGCATCGCTAAGCCCGTATGTGTATTGCGCGAATAACCCGATTAAGTTAGTGGATCCAGATGGGAGGAAAGTGGAGATTCCAGATGAGAATGATAAGGAGTTTATAAACCAATTAATAGATCCTACAAATAAAAATTATTCCAAAAGTTTTCATGAAAAATATAAAGAATTAGATGAACAAACAGACCATATATATATATTTAAAAGCTGGCAATATGATGCAAATCGCAGCGGGTTTGAAGAAGGAAAGTACGAGAATCATGGAGACGGGACTTCAACCATAAATTTTTCAAAAGGCGATAGTCCAATGGTTTCAGAGCGTCTCATAGGAGCAAGCCCATTCAGAAACTTGTTTGAAGAGACATACCATGCTTTTCAGGATAAACATGGTTTGCTAAACAATAGTTGCATGAATGAAGCTGAAGCTTGGAAATTCGCGGCAGAAGCTCCAGGAACTTCTTATTCTTTTCTCACTCCCAATGGCTCAATTCAGAATACTTTCATGTTCTGGCTTAAAGATGCTTCTATAGGGATGATTGCAAACGCATTCAAATTTGGATGGAAAAAAGAATTTTCTGATTACTTGTTTTTTCCTCCTGAAAGTGACATGGCCAAAGGCATATATTCAGACCTGAAATTCGGCATTAGTACTTTTATACCTGATAGAAGAGCTGGTCTTAAGTTAATTGATTTTTGATATGAAACGGTTCGTTGCCATTTACTTCCTTTGTCTGTTTTGCTTGCCACTTCATGGACAAGAAGTTTTTGGATATTATAGATGCCCTTCTTCCAATGCTCTTAACGCTCAATGGAAGAGAGTTCCCCTAAATGACACAGTATTATCTGTCACCAAACAAAAAGGGGTGTCCTTTACGAAATATGTCATATTATATCAAGATATCAAAGTAAAATTCAAGATAGAAAATGATGTTGTATGGCGGTTGGACTCCATAGGTGTGCATCTGGAAAAACTCCCTCCACCTCATCACGTGACATTCGTTTGGTTCCCAACTAACAATGATCCAAAGTGGCGCATTGGATATAGAGTCTCCCGCGCAAAATACGTGAGTAAATCAATACAAATCGACATTTTCCCTAAACCGGAACACGCCATGGATTGTCCTGTGGAAGCCCCACATAACGCTTTAAAAACACGAAAAAAAACCTAACCCCTGTTGATAAAGTTAGAACTAATCTTTCCCCCTCACCCCTAATTCTTAATTTTTAATTATTAACTCTTAACTCTTTCAGTGTCTTTCTTCCATCCGGCAGCAGGCGGGGAGCTTGGCCCGCACCTTGGGGTCAGCAGGCACCTCGTCGGCATTGTATCCCAACTTGCTGACCTGTTTGCGCAACTTGTCGGGGTTGGTCTTTCTCCATTGATAGCTGATGAAGAGCTTGGAGGTCTGCATGTCGTATTGGCAGTCCGTCACCCCCTTGAAGTAGGGCACGTTGGCCATGAAACGGTCGGCACATTGCTTGCATACTCCGTTGGTCTGGATGGTGATGGTGTCAATACCCATTTCGTGTAGGCCGCAACTTTGAGCATGGGCCATGCAGGTCGCCAGGATGATTAGGCAGGTGATGAAGATTTTTCTCATGATATGTTCTTTTTGGATAGTGATAACGTGGTGATACTCGTTTTATTGTAAGGTTAACCGGATGCCGGCATACCCCATGATGCCTGTGATGGGAGCATAGATCATAGTGGCGTCAAAATAATTTCCGAATGGGTCATCAGCGGCCACGATGGGGTCTTTCTGCTTGTAGTTGAGCATGTTTTCAGCGCCGACATAGATCTCCCATCTTCTGAATTTCTTGGTGACCTGAGCATTGAGCATGACGTAGGTTTTGGAGTAGTCGGGGCGCTGATAGGGCTCGGGATTGTTGTGCGTGTCGGGAAGACGCGCGGGTCCGTTCACATGGGCCGTCACGTTGAACTTCCACTTGTCGTATTTCGTATTATAGCTGATGCTTACAATGCCTTTGTGCGGACTCATCAGGTCTTTCTCCCGCATGATGCCGTGCACGCTGTAACGTACGTCGTTGTAGCGGTAGGCAAACAGCAACTCAAAGCGGGGGAGAGGCTTGAGGATCAACTCCGCTTGTGCGGCGTGCGACCGCGACCGGTTGCCAGTGCCGTTGTATCCGCCGTTCAGGTTGTAGAAGATGATCTTGTGCGGGCTTTCGTCTAAGTCAATGATTACTTGATTGATGAAGTGTGTGTAGAAGTAGTCGATAGAGAACGAGGCAGTGCCACCCCGCATACGCCATTGCTTCATGATGCTGACACCTGTATTGTAAGCCTCCTCGGGTTGCTCTTCATCGCGTTGATAAACCCTTCTGTTAGAACTTAGCAAGGCTACGTTCTCAGCCATGGTGAACGAAGTGCGGTAGCCTTTGCCCGCCGACATGCGAATGGATAATGTGGGTGTCGCCTGCCATTTGATGTGCAATCTCGGTGTCCAGAACAAACGATTATACATGATATTATAGTCTAACCGTATGCCTGGCATCACCACTAATTTATCTTGTATAATATAGGCATACTCGGCAAACACTCCGGGAACCATTTCGAACTTCTCATCACCCCAACGTAAAAGCTGGAAGGGTGATCCGCTGGGCAGTTGGTCATCATCGTTATACAGCCAGTCGTGCAGATAGTCGCATTGGAAACTGCCACCAGCGGTGAGTTTGTGCCGCAGTGTCTTTCCAAACTTTCTGCTATAAAGGATGTTTAAGTAGGCAGATTGTTGTTTGCCGGTATAATGGTTCCTGCCAAACTGTCCGGTCAAATTATGGCCGGTGTAGTGCAGGATGGTGCCGATGCTCTCTTCGGGACCTTTGAGCAAGAATCCGTTTTTGGTGATGAAGTCCCACTTCTTATGGTCAAGAGCTAAGCCATAGACGTCGGGTTGTGTGGCGCTGATGGAGGGCTTGAAGGCCATCTGTCCGCCGAAGCGGTTGTCCCATACGAAGTTCAGAAGCGTACGATGGTCATATTTTTCGGGGATGTCAAAATCCCAGCGGTTCATCACGCTGACTTGCCGGTTGCGGGGCACATCCATGAAGCCGTCCTTGTTCATGTCCATCTTGGCGAATTGGTCGCTGGCCGAGAGGAACAGCATGGTGCTGGCGCGCTCTTTTTTATCCACCCTGAAGCGGGTGTTGAGGTTGAGTTCCCCGCGGCCCATGCTGTTGCCGTACAGGTTCAGAAACAGCTGCTCGCGGTTGGTCTCGGGCTTCTTGTACTCCACGTCGATTTGGCCGCTGATAGCCTCGTAGCCGTTGGTAACCGAGGTAACACCCTTGGAGACATGGATGGACTCCATCCAGCTGCCGGGTATAAATCCAAGGCCGAACTGCTGGGTGAGCACCCTGATGTAGGGCACGTTCTCGATCATGATCTGGCTGTAGGTACCTGCCAAGCCTAACATGGAGATCTGCTTGACACCGGTCACGGCATCGGAGAAGTCCATGTCCACCGCGATGGTGCCCTCAAAGCTTTCCGCCAGGTTGCAGCAGGCTGCCCGCCGCAGTCCTTCCTGGGTGATGACGGTTGTCAGGATGGGCTGGGCCGACACGTAAGAGCCGTCGCCCGAGGTGATGCGAACCTCCGGCAACTGTTTGGAACGGTCGAGCTGTATGAGGATGTCATTGGCGGATGGCGGCACGATGACCGTGTCGGTTGCCAATAAGGGGAAATTGACGATCAGGGTGTCGCTCTTGGTGCGGCGTATGGTAAAGCGGCCGTCACCATCGGTGAAGGTGCCCACGTCTGTGTGGAGCCACTGGATGGTGGCCATGGGGATGGCTGTAGTGTCTTGGGCAGATATCTCAACAACTTGTCCTCTCAACTCTTGGGCCTCGACATTTTTGTCTAGGATGAGAAGAGGTGTGAGCAGCAATACCAGTCTGAAGCAAGAGGTCCAATGTGTCCGTCGAGAAAACATGTATGCCTATTTAGATAGCTGTATCTTGATGTCGTTCAGCACATTCATGTAGTTGATGAATGCCTGATAGGGAGACGAATAGACTTCGAAGTTGCGTTTTACAAACCGGTGTTCCAGCCATTTGTCGCTCATGAAGTTGAAGTGGTCAGCTCCTTGCAGGCGCAGCCAGGCTAATTTGGCATCTTTATTCTTTGATTTTTGATAAAGTTCTTCCAGTTTGAAGAGCTGCTCGAAAGCTTCCTGTTGCAAGGAGTTGCCGATCCACTCGTTAGTGTCCTTCTCTTCCCCGGAGCAGGAGATGGGCCACGGGGCGTGTAACGTGGAGACAGGGGTGTCCATCGTGATGATGTCAGAGGGCGTGATGAACTGGAAGTCGCCATGCGAGGCCAGTCTGTCAATCAGGTTGCTGAAGAAATCAAATATGCCGGTCTCGGCGGGGTAGTGCTCGCCCATGGTCTCATAGTCCCAGAAGAAGTTGAAGAGAGGGCCGTCGCTTTCGCCCATGGTGTCATGCAGGAACTGCATGTATTTGTCGGCGGTCAGCGGGTACTGGTCCCAGGAGCGGTCTTGGAAACGCAGGGTGATGTCGTCGCACAGGCGGTAGCTTCGCAGTAGCAGGCGAAGGTCAGTCTGATAGGGGTTGCAGTAGACGTATGAGGTGTTTTTCCAGCCAAGGATGTGTCGTGCGCCCTCTGTGAGAACCACCTGATAGCCGGCTTCGCTGAGCCACTCGCCAATCTCATCGGAATAGATGATCTCGGTGTTGCAGAAGCTCTTGGGTTTTACGCCAAAGGTCTCTTTCAGCAGTTTCTCTTGTAATTTCACCTGCTCCAGGAAGGTGGTCTTGTTGTTCAGGGAGGCGATGCTGTGGGTGTAGGTATTTCCCGTAAGCTCTACGCAGCCCGTGGCCAGCAGCTCCTTGAAGCTGTCAATTACCTCCGGGCAGTACTGCTTGAAGAGGTTGATGGAACTGCCGGAGATGCTGAAACTGAGTTTGAACTGATTGTTGTATTTTTTGATCAATTCCAACATCATCTTGTTGGCGGGCAGGTAGCAGCGCTCTGCCAGACGTTGGGTTAGATAGTGGTTCTGATAGTCGTCAAAGTAGTCGTGACGCTCGTTGATATCGAAGAACCGGTAAGTCCGCAGCCGGAATGGCTGGCTAATCTGAAAGTGGAAACATATCTTTTTCATATCATGCGTATTTTTCATAAATGATTTTGAGTCGTTTGGCCACATCCTCCCATTTGAGGTTGTTGGCTTCTTCATAACCTTTTACGGATAAGACATTATAGAGAGAGGGATAATGAAGGATGCCGTAGATGGCGTCTGCCATGGCATTGATGTCCCAGAAATCAATCTTGATGGCATAGTGCAGCACTTCGGAGACGCCTGATTGTTTGGAGATGATGACGGGTACCTTGGACTGCATGGCCTCCAACGGAGAGATGCCGAAAGGTTCGGAGATGGAAGGCATCACGTAGACGTCACTCATGCCGAACATCTTGTCAATGTCGGTGCCGCGCAGGAAGCCGGTAAAGTGGAAACGGTCGGAGATGCCGAGTTCCGCCACGCGGTCGATGACGGCCTTCATCATGTCGCCGTCACCAGCGAGCACGAAGCGCACGTTGGGGTCGCGGTCCAGCACCATCTTGGCGGTCTCCACAAAGTAGATGGGCCCCTTCTGGAAGGTGACACGGCCCAGGAAGGTGACGATCTTCTCATCCACATTCTTGGCGAAGGCGTGCTTTTGGGGGTTGGGGACCACCGCGTTGTGAAGAGTATAGACCTTTTCGGCGGGGATGCCGTATTTCTCGATGACGATTTGGCGGGTCAGGTTGCTGACGGCGCAAACGGCATCGGCTGCCATCATACCTTCCCGTTCCAGGTTGTAAACGATGTCATTACGGTTGTTCTCTCCGGAACGGTCGTATTCGGTAGCATGAATGTGTACCACCAATGGCTTGCCGCTAACTCTTTTTGCGGCCATGCCCGCACGATAGGTAAGCCAGTCGTGTGCGTGGATGATGTCAAACTCTTCATTCTTGGCAATCTCCGTCGCTACTTCTGCATAGCGGGCCACCTCTTGCATTAGATTCGGTCCGTAGCCCGGGGTGAAGATGTACTTGCGTTTCTCCCCCGTGGTGTATTCGTTGATCAATCCGCTGTCGATTTGGTTGACTACATTATAATAGTCATCCAATCCAACGTATGGTATCAGGTTCGTCTTTACTTGCAGATAGGAGATCTGCCGGTTGCCGGTGTAATAATTGGCTACGCGGGTGTCCACCTCCACATCGCTGGCGTTGACAACCTTGACATACGTGGGATCCTCGTCGCCAGATGCTTTGGGCATGACAAAAGTAACATCCACGCCATTAAGTGAAAGTCCTTTGGTGAGACCGTAACAAGCGGTGCCCAGACCTCCGGAGATGTGCGGCGGAAATTCCCATCCAAACATTAATACTCTCATATCGTTCTGTGTTTATTCAATACATTAAATCTATTTTTTGCTGTGCTGCTCAATACGCCATTTGATGTAGAGCAGTGCGGCTACGCTCCAGGCTTGCGAGATGCATCCATTGGGCTTGTATGGCGGGTCTCCATCGGTAATCTCTGCAATGGTGGAGATGCCATAGCTGGTCATGCAGCCATCGAAACGGTATAATACCTTCTCCATGAAGGGGATGCAAGAATCCTGATATACGGCGAACATGCCGTCGGTGAACGGGAATAGCAGCCATATCCAGCAAGTTCCTTGATGGTAGGCGGCGTCTCGTTCAGCCTGGTTGCCGAAGTAGTGACCTTTGTATTCCGAATCGTTGGGCGAAAGGCTGCGGATGCCCTTCTCGGTCAGCAGTTCTTCGCAAGTGCGTTTCAAGACAAGCTGGCGGATTTTCTCGCTGATGGGGCAATAGGGCAGGGAGGCGGCAATCATCATGTTAGGCCTTACCTGGAAGTTCTTGTAGGGACCATTTGTGTAGTCGGCCAGATATCCGAGATCCTTCGACCAGAAATTCTCCTTGAAGACAGTCGGGAAGTCTTTGATAAGCTCTTCCCATTCATTGACGAACTCTTTGTCCTTGGCACTTTGTGCAACCTCAAGGCTGAACTTGACGGCATTGTACCAGAGGGCGTTGATTTCCACTTGGCAGCCGGTACGTGGCGTGACGGGCTTGCCGTCCACGATGGCATCCATCCATGTCAGGGCCAAGCCTTCGCCGCCGGCATAGATCAACCCATTGTCCAAACGATGGATGTGGTTGAGGGTGCCATAGCGGTAGGCGTTGAGGATCTTCTTCATGGTGTCGCCATACTCTTCCCATATTTTACGTTTTGTACGGGTCTTTTCTGCGTATAGCTGCAGTGTGCGGAAAAACCAAAGAGGTGCATCCACGGAGTTGTAGGCGGCGGCATTACCATTGCCGATGTTGGGGAAGAGACCTTCGTTCATCTCGGCTATCATATTGTCCATGATCTCTTTGCAGAGTTCCGGATTGTTGAGCGCGAGTGTCAAACCGGGCAGTGCGATGAAGGTGTCGCGTCCCCAGCGGCCGAACCAAGGATAGCCGGCGATGATCTCGGTATGGCCGTTGCGCTTGACGATGAACTGCTCGGCAGCGTTCTTCAGACAGTTGAAGAAGGAGGAACGGTTGGTGTGGTAAGAGCTCTCCTGCTGGTAAAGCTCCGCAAGCTTCGTGGGATCGGTAGGCTCGGTGCCAATGGTGATGTAAAACTCCTTGGCGGAGACCTTGGCTGTCAGACGGCCGGGCATGTAAAGGTCTTCATGACCCTCATAGCCACGCTTCAACTCCTCTTCGTACTCCACATCACGATACCATTGCGGGCCGTGCTCGTAGTATATCGGCTCCGAACATTGAATGTAAACGGGTGTGTAGTTGTCGTACAGACAATACCCGATGCCATGTTCTACCGTTTCATAGCTTGTCCTGACGGCATCGTTACAATGCGTGAGGCTATGGATGGAACGGAATGCAAGCAATGGGTTGAATATGAAGGAGGCACTCTCGAAATCGTCCAAGATGGTGTATTTGATTATCAGTCTGTCGGAGTTGTTGAGGAACTGCAGCTCTTTGGAGAAGTTGAACTTGCCCACTCGGTAGAGATATGATGGGATGTTGTCTGCCGTGAAGTGCTGAAGATATTTGTTCCCCTTGGGTTCGATGATGCCACCTTTGTACTGGACGTTGCCGATATGGAAGTCCATGTTGTTGATCACAACGGTCTCGTTGAGGCTGGAAACCAGCAGATGCCGTTCTCCATTCATGCGGTCTTGGGGCACGATGAAGAGGCCGTGATATTTCCGGGTGTTGAGACCCACCAGGGTGGTGGTGGCGAAAGAACCTGTCCTGCTGCAACGCAAAATCTCCCTGGATGTGGAGAAGTGCAGGTTGACGAGGTCATTTTTGTCAAATTCAATATAGCTCATATTACGATAGTTATATGGTTATGCAATCTGTTCAAGGATGGTGATGGCGGCGGCGCGGGCGTCCTGGATGGTGTCCTGGATGGACATGGGGCGCTTGCAGGATCCTGCCAAGAAGAGACCCTCTTGCTCCGTCAGGTTGTCTTTCAAATGCTCCGACACGCTTTGGGCGAAGTTGTATTTTCCCGCGATGCCGGCAGCATGGGCCAATCGGTCCGTGCCCTCAGAGGCGCACATGCCCACCATCAACACCAAAAGGTCGGTGGTCATGTTGAGCGGCAGCCCCATCAGCGTGTCTTCCGCTTTCAGCTGCACCCGCTGGTCGTAGGTGGCGGCGGCCTCCGATATACGGCCTCTCACAAAGTTGACACCGTACTGCTCTTGCGCGGTCCGGTACATCTCTTCAAACCCTTGTCCCCACATGCGAAGGTCCATGTAGAAGACGTATGCGGTGGTGTTTGGCAGCATCTTGCGCACCTCAATCGCCTGCTTGACAGCCGTCACACAACACACTTTGGAGCAGTAGTGGTTGCCCGACTTTTCGTCACGGGAGCCTACACACTGAAGGAAGGTGACGCTCTTGGGAGCATCGCCTATGGAGTTGGTGATTTTTCCCTCTTTGATCATCTTCTCCAAGTCAATGGAAGTGATGATGCCGGGGTAGATGCCATATCCTAACTCCTCTTTTTTATGGGCATCGAAGATCTGGTAGCCGGTGGATAAGACCACATAGTCGGCTTCATATTGGTTGCCTTTGGCATCAGTGAGTTGCCAGCTGTTCTGTGCTTTTCGCAAGTCGGTGATGTCGGTGTCGCAATATGTGGTGATCCGGGGATGCTCCAGCTGCCGCATCATGTTGTTGGCCAGTTCGTCTGCGGAGGTGAAATCGGGGAACAACAGGGCCTTGTTGCGTATGTTGCATAGAGGAGCGTTCTCCTTCTCGAAGAGTAGCACGTCGTGCTGTCTGGCTAAGACTGTGGCGGTTTCAATACCGGCGGGACCGGCTCCTATGATGGCAATTTTTGACATGTCGTTAGTTTTTTGAGTTTGGTTTATACTTTGAGTACCGAAGGTTTGCCCGGCAACGGGAGTATCTTGCCGTCATAGCCTTTGTATTTTTCGTTGGGGTTGTATTGTATGCCGATTTTGTTCAGCAAGCTTTCGCATTGTACTTGGTGGAGTTGCAGGCCGAGGACCCAGGGGTCGTAGCCTAACAGCAGTCCCGCCATCTCCTCGTAGGTGAGTACGGGAATGCCATAACCCTCTTTGTCGTATGTCTTGTGCTCCATCTCGGCAATAGTGTACTGCCATTTGTCTAAGAACATGGCGCAGCCTGGGCAGTTGGCCACGATGAAGTCGGGCTCGTAGGGCTCCATGGACTCAAACTTCTTGCGGGAGTTGGCGACGGAGTATCCACGGTTCTCCTGCACGAGGTACTGCCGGAAGCCGAAGCCGCAGCAGTGACGTCGCTCGGGATAGTCCACCACTTCGCCACCCCAGGCTTCTATCATGCCTGCAAGCACGTAGGGAAACTCGGCGTTGCCCACACCATGTTTCGGGAATATCTTGGCGTAGTGGCAGCCGATGTGTTCCACCACTCTGAGCGGCTTGCCAGTGAAACGGTTCACCAGTTGGTATTTCATCTTCTCTTTCAACTCGTTTCGATATGAGAAGATGATGTCAGAGGGGTGGGCGATGTTCTTGGGCAGCTTGAAGGTGCGGCCCGTCGCCTTGTGAAGCAACTCGCGCGCCTGCTCCAACAGGGCGGGAT
This sequence comes from Bacteroidales bacterium, assembly GCA_017650305.1. Taxonomy (GTDB): domain Bacteria; phylum Bacteroidota; class Bacteroidia; order Bacteroidales; family WCHB1-69; genus F23-D06. Next base: position 23,219 of record JAGCFD010000011.1, read on the forward strand.
TCTCTTCCCACTTTTCCAACATCTCGGTGAAAATGCCGAAGGAAGTCACACAGGAGGGCACGTAGTTCTCATAACCTTTTTCGGTCATAAGGGAAAACAGACGGGCCACAATGGTCATGGTCGTCTCAAAAGGCACTACGTCTGTGTGGTATCCAATGCCGGTGCAGGTGTGCTGGTGCGAAGAATCGTATATGTCTAATCCTAAATCGTTTCGTAAGATGTTGAGAAAGGCAGCCTCTGATCCGGGAAAGAAAGTCTGCCGAATGCAACTGCGCTCGTAGAAAAAATGGTCTTTCGCGATAGCTTTCTGATAGTCGTTCCAATAGCGTTTTCCCATAATTTGTAGTTTCAAAAAAGATAGGCTGCAAACATACGAAATATTTATCGTTTTTACACCTTTTTTTTCTCTGAAAATACAAACTGTTTTTAGGAGACTTGAAATCAATAATATACCGGATGTTGTGATGATGTGTGGCACCATTCCCGCTTTTTTATTATTTTTGCCGCTCGTAAAAGATAGATTAAAAATGAAGCGTAAACTGCTGGTATGTTTATTTGCGGCTATCTTCACGATGCCGGTTTTTGCACAAAATGACTTTGACATAGCGAAAAATGTCGATATTTTTGTTTCCATTCTTAAAGAATTGAATGACAAGTATGCCGACGAGATCTCTCCAGGCAAACTGACTGAGACCGCCATCGATGCGATGCTGGAAAGTCTGGATCCCTATACCGTTTACTATAAGGAGTCCCAAATCGAGGATGTGCGTATGATGACAACAGGCCAGTATGGCGGTGTGGGCGCTCTTATCCAACAGAAGGGCAAAGATGTGGTTATCTCGGAGCCCTACGAGAATACGCCTTCACAAAAAGCGGGTCTCCGCGCCGGTGATGTCATCAAAAAGGTCAACGGACAATCCCTGGAAGGTAAGAATTCTGAAGATGTGAGCGCCGCCATGAAGGGACAGCCCGGCTCCACCATGACGATCGAGGTGTTTCGTCCCACTGAGAATAAAACCCTGACTTTCACGATTGTACGCGAGGAGATCAAGATGCCCAACATTCCCTATTCGGGTATGATTGGCGATGGAGTCGGATACATTAAGCTCGACCAGTTCACCGACAAGGCTGGCGAGGAGGTGCGTAGTGCCTTCCTTCAACTTAAAAAAGAGGGTATGCGCTATCTGATCCTCGACTTGCGTAATAATGGTGGCGGTCTGCTCCATGAGGCCGTTAATATCATGAACATCTTCGTTGACCAGAACGTCCAGATTGTGGAGACCAAAGGCAAGATCCCGGAGATGCAGCGTGTTCACAAAACATCCATGCCTGTTACCGACAAGGAGATACCTGTGGTAGTGCTCGTCAACGAACACAGCGCTTCCGCGTCAGAGATTGTGGCAGGAGCTTTCCAAGACCTCGACCGTGGCGTGATTGTCGGCAAGAAAACCTTTGGCAAGGGACTTGTGCAGAATGTGTTGCCTCTTGACTTCAATACTTCGATGAAGATCACGGTGGCCAAGTACTATATTCCCTCTGGCCGATGCGTGCAGAATATCGAGTATTTTGAAAAAGACACAACTCAAGGCGCCTACAAGATTCCCGACTCTTTGGCGGTGGCCTTCAAAACCAAACACGGACGTACGGTCTACGACAAGGGTGGCGTGGAACCTGATGTGGCTACGGCCGACACCATCCTTAGTGATGTCCTCTATGCGCTGATTCTCAATAACTTGATATTTGATTATGCCAACCAATATCATGCCACTCACCCAACCATCCCCCCGGCAGACCAGTTCAAGGTGGATGACGTCATATATGCCGATTTTCTGAATTTCCTGAAAGATAAAGAGTTTACCTATGAAACCGATATGGAAAAGGCGCTCGAACTCTTTAAAAAGGATGCCGAGGAGGTGAAGGGCTTCTCTAAAATCGAAAAAGAATATAATGCCCTGAAAGACAAACTCGCAGATGATAAGTCCAGAGATTTGGAGACGTACAAAGAGGAAATCAAAGAGTACTTGAGTACCGAGATCGTGGTTCGCTACTATTATCAGAAGGGACGCTACCAAAACATGCTGGGCTTTGATCCTGAAGTGAATACTGCCAAGGAACTCTTGCTCGACAATCAGCGTTATCAGAAAATCCTCTCCCCCAAAAACTAATTCCTTGAAGAGACTCGACATCCAATACAATATATATGTGCTGTGCCTGACCATGCTCGTGGTCTCGTTGCCGCTTTCCCATTTCCTGATGGGCTTGTCTACATTTTTGCTCTTCCTGAACTGGCTGGCAGAATGGAACTGGAAGGAGAAGTGGCAGCGCATTTGTAATCAGAAGGTGGGCTTTGTTTTCGCTGGGCTTTACCTCTGTCTGTTCTGGGGATTGTTTCACACCCAAAACTGGCCTAATGCCTGGCATGAACTACTGGTGCAACTGCCTCTGATCTTTATGCCGGTTTTGCTGACCACTTCCCGGCCGCTCACTCCTAAGGCCACCCGCTTTATCCTCCACAGCTTTATGTTCAGCACGCTTGTCTGCTGTGTCATCTCGTGGTCGTATTGGCTGATGAATGACGTGGTCGAGATGCGCGAAATCTCCTTGTTTGTGGACCATATCCGCTTCAGCCTCTGTGTGGTGCTCTCTTTCGTCTTGGCTGTGGCGTTCATGACCCTCAGCGACTCGGCAGGCATCAAGAGGTCTCTCTACGGACTCTTGGCGGTATTGTTCTTCGTCTATGCCATATTTTCCCATACTTTGACAGGCATTATCTGTATCTTGTCGATCATCTCCTGCTATGCAGTGTGGCAGCTGATTGTAGCACCCAAAAAGCAGAAAATGCTGAGCGTTGTTGTCTTGTCGCTGATAGTGATTCTATGCACTTACCTGGTCATCGTCACGGTGCAGTTCTTTGATGACAAGGACAAGATTATCACCACGACTGAAACAGCATCCGGGAATCCTTACACCTTTGATACGAATAGCCCACTTGAAAACGGGCATCGGATAGGATATTACGTCTGTCACGAGGAGTTGCAGAAAGCTTGGAATCTTCGCTCAGACTCAGCCCTGACGGAGGGTAGGGAGAATGTGCTGATCCGATACCTGAATTCCAAGGGTCTCCATAAAGATTATGAGGCGCTTATGTCGCTTGAACACAAGGATATACGTAATATTGAGAGAGGCATTCCCAACTATTTGTATCTCTGGAATATGGATTTCCGGAGTACGCTGTACCCGACCTATTTTACCATCTCTTTGTATCGGTGTTGTGGCTATATTGAGAACTCCTCGCTGCTGGAACGTTTGGAACTTTGGAAAACATCATGGAAGATTTTCAAACGGCATCCGCTTTTAGGTGTTGGAATAGGAGATGATAAAGATGAGTTGGATGCTCAACTGGTGGCGGATAATTCTTCCATTGCCCATAAGAAACAGCGCGGTTGCCATAATCAGATACTCACTTTCGGATTGATGTGTGGGCTCCCCATGATTCTCTATTTTATTTTCATGATCGCATATCCATTTGTGCGAATGCGCAAACAGGTTAGCTTTGTTTATGTGGGTTTTGTGATGATGATGCTCATGTCCATGGTGATAGAGGACACGCTGGGGTCGCAGACGGGGCGCCTGATGTTTTCGGTGATGTTGCCGCTGTTGTTGCTATATTGGCCAGACCAAAGGGCTATAGAAGGTTGACATCCCCTTTCCCTTCTCGAATGACTTCGATTTCTCCGCTGGTGCAATCCACCACGGTGGAGGGCGTGTTGTCGCCGTAGCCGCCGTCGATCACGATGTCAACCATGTTGTCAAAGCGTTCGTAGATGAGCTCGGGATCGGTGGTGTATTCAATAATCTCATCCTCGTCTTTTACAGAAGTGGAGAGAATGGGGTGCCCTAACTGTCGCACAATCTCCAAAATGATGGGATTGTCGGGGATGCGGATGCCGATAGTTTTCTTTTTGCTTTGCAGCAACTTGGGGACATTGTTGTTGGCTTCAAGGATGAAGGTGAACGGGCCGGGGAGCACCTTCTTCATCACCTTGAAGATGTTGTTCGGAATGGGTTTGGTGTAGTTGGAAATGTCGCTGAGGTCGGCACAGATGAAGGTCATGGAGTCTTTCTTCTTGCGGTCTCCCAGGATTTCGGTGATGCGCTCAATGCTCTTCTGCATAAAGATATCACATCCCATGCCGTAGATGGTGTCGGTGGGGTAGATGACTATACCGCCATCTTGCAGACAATCAATGACTCTGCTGATGTGGCGTTGGTTGGGATTCTCTGGGTATATCTTTAATATCATAATGCTGCAAAAAAAAAGGGCAAGCTACTTATATCGCATCGCTACAACCAATGTACCCTTGCTACATTCCTGTCCTGGGGGAGTTAAAAGGGAGCAGATCGTACAAGACTTACCCGACCGCAAAAATATAAAAAATATCGAATGGTTGACTAATAACCTAAAATTTTAAGCATCGACTTGTAACTCTGCTCTTTAGCGAACAGCTTGGTGGTCACTTCGCCCTCTTCGTTGACATCGATGATGATGTGTTTCGGCGCGGGAGTGAGACAATGTTGTATTCCACCGTAGCCGCCAAGAGCCTCTTGGTAAGCACCGGTGTTGAACAGTCCGATGTATTGGATGTCATCGCTGTCCTCACCCCGATAGGCATTCGAGTCGATTTGTGGCAGGAAGACCGCGTTGAGGTTTGCCTCGGCATTGTAGTAGTCCATGCTGTCGCAAGTCAAACCGCCGAGGAAGACGCGCTCGTAGGCGCGGTCCCAATGATTGATGGCCAAGATGATGAACTGCTGGTTCAGTGCCCATGAATCGGGGAGGGTGGTCATGAAGGAACTGTCAATCATGTTCCATAACTCTCTGTCATTCTGACGTTTCTGTTGAAGGATGGAATAGAGCACGGCGCTGGCCTCGCCGACAGTATAGGATCCGAATTCCGTGAAGATTTCCGGTTCCATCACACCCTCGCGCGTGCATATCTGCTTGATTTGCGAAACAATTTCTTCTGCCATGTACTCATAGTCGTACTCAAACGACAAAGAGTTCTTGATGGGGAAACCACCGCCAATATTCAAGGAATCCAACTCCGGGGCGATTTTCTTCAGATCACAATAAAGGTTGACGCATTTCGTCAATTCGTTCCAGTAATACGCAGTGTCATGAATGCCCGTGTTGATGAAGAAGTGAAGCATCTTCAATTTGAAGTTCGGGTTCTTCTTGATGCGATCTTGATAGAATGGGATGATGTCGTTGTATCGAATGCCTAAACGAGAAGTGTAAAACTCAAAACGAGGCTCCTCTTCCGAAGCGATACGAATGCCGACCTGACATGGCTTTGTGACACACTTTTCAATCAAGTCGAATTCCCGCTTGCTGTCCAATACGGGTATTGTGTTCACAAAACCTTTTTCCAGCATCATCGCAATATTGTCGATATATGCTTGTTTTTTGCATCCGTTGCAAATAATGTAGTTGGTCTTCTCAAATTGGCCCAACTCATTCAAAGTCTCAATCAAATTCAAATCAAACGCAGATGAAGTCTCTAAATGTACATCATTTTTTAATACTTCAGACAGGACAAACTCAAAATGAGAACTCTTCGTACAATAACAATAGTGGTATGAACTCTGATAATCTGCTTTGGCTATCGCAACATTGAAGTATCTTTTCGCTTTGTGGATGTTTTCCGAGATCTTGGGCAGATAGGTGATCTTCAATGGAGTGCCATATTGTTTGATGACATCCATGAGATGTACGTTGTTGAATAACAGTTCGTTGTCTTCTACGCTGAAGCCCTCTTGGGGGAACTCGTAGGTCTGCTGGATAAGGTCGATGTACTTGGTTTTCATCTCTATTTGATTTAATGAATGACGGGTGCAAATATATATTTTTATTGAATTGGATGTTCAATATAAAATAAATCTAAGTGAGCTACATTGATATTTTTTGACAGATGTAGATTAGTTATGATCTCTTCTGTTTTCGCATTCGCAAATATTAGTAAAGAGAATTTCGGTATTAGGAAGGAGTGCCTCCATCGCTTCATACTCCCATTTTGTCAATGGAATTTGTCGTAAATCTATAGTTTTCAGGGTGTTTTGTAATTTAACAATGCTTTCGGGTAAAATATACATAGGGTTGTCCCATGCGTCAATGGTGTGAAGTTTCTTGAGTTTGGCGATAGAATCTGGTAGGATTTCTATCATATTCCTGCTGATGATCAGCATTTCTAATTCTTCCAGTTCGCCTATTGCATTAGGCAGACGAACCAATTTGTTGCGATCCAGGTTCAGCACGCGCAGATGCTTCAGTTTGGCGATATCCTGGTTGACTATGTTGAGACGGCACCCCTTGACGGCCAGTTCCCGTAGTTCTGTCAATCTGAAAAGTTCCTCGGGCAGAGAATCTCTATTGGGCAGTTTTGTCAGCTTTAGCCGATACACGGTTTCGGTTGACTGCAATGCCTCTTCTAAGCTGGTATAGGTTGCCCCATTGTCATTAGGGCAATATAGCAATTGCTCTTGACGTTGTCCGTAGGCTATAGTGCCCATGCATAGAATGGTCAGAAGGATTATTCTTCTCATGTTTCTTTATCGTTGAATTAACTGTAGGGAGTCCAAATCGTGTGCGAACTGTAATGAAAACAGGGTGCTGCCTTTGCGGTTCAGGTGGGAGGCATTGTAGAAGTAGGCGGTATCGTAGGATATCGGATGGTAGGTGTAGTCGAGAATGGGGGCGCCGTACGGGTCGGCAATCTCGTGAAATAGTTTGTACATGCCGGGCAGGTCGTCAATCTTCTTTGTCGCGCCGATATAATAAGGGGCAATGACGAACACTACGGGGATCTCTTCGTCATGACATTCTTTAAGAAACTTCTTCATTTCGGCGATGGCAAGCGGATGATGGGCGTAATGTATGGTGTCCAAACTCGCGAATTTCTGTCCGTCCCAGGGCTTGTCATAGTCTACAAAGCCTTTGTGCACTTTTTGGTCGGCACGTTCATAGAAGGAGGAGCCTTTGACGATTTCCCCGATTTCTTTTTTGTATTTTCGGTATCGCCAACAAGGAAGGAAGGCGTCGGCCCATGTGAAATGTTCTGTCTTGCGAACTTGCTTCCAAAGGAATGGATCGTGCAGGTAGGGTGCAAACTGGATGCGATCGTAGCCGTTGCTGGTGTCCAATGAGCTTTGATAGAGTTCGTAGAGGATGAGTTTCGGCTTGGGGTTGCCTTCATGCCGATAGACCTGATACTTGACGATTTGTGACTCCACTGCTCGTCCGTTCATCCCTAAATTGTAGCTGTTGATATGTAATACGCTGTCCAAGATGCGGGGGTTGAACTGCACGTAGGCCCGCGAGCTGCCCATTATGAGCACGTCGCTTTGGATGTTGCCCCCGTAGATGTCGTTCCAGTTGGCGAAGGGCGACGCTTCCAGCTTCTTGAACTGTCGCGTGATCAAAATGTCGGCAGTCAACGCCATTGCCCATAAGATGAGCAGAAATACCGATATCCGGATGAGGAACTTTTTCATAATCAGAACTGAAAATAGATGAAGGACTCGGAGCCGTTATAGGAGAGGAAAAGTAGTATGATGAGGATATAGTATAGGGTGAATTTCAGCGCATGAGACTGGATGTGGCGGAGGTCGAGACCGTGTTCACGGGATCTGTTGAGCCATTCGGTTGACAACATGATGATAATGAAGAAGCAGAGAGGAGCGAGTCCTGTGAGATCCGGTCGCCCGCCGTGAGGGATGAGTGTCAAGTATTGCCAAGCTTGGGAGATGGTGCCGGAGCGGAAGAAGATCCACCCGATGACGGTAAGGGCAAAGGTGATGGCCATCTGAAGCACCTCTTTGACGGATGGCAGGATTTTGCCTTCCGCGATGGTGTTGGTGTACTTGCGGTTGCGCCCCAATAGGATGAGGGGCAGGAAGAGTAGGGCGTGGTAGGCTCCCCATGCGAGGAAGGTCCAGTTGGCTCCGTGCCAGAAACCGCTTAACAAGAAGATGATGAAGGTGTTGCGCACAATCTTGGCCTTGGGTACGCGACTGCCACCCAGCGGGATGTAGACGTAGTCTCTGAACCAAGTGGTCAAGGATATGTGCCAGCGGCGCCAGAACTCGGCGATGTCGCGACTGAAGTAGGGGTTGTTGAAGTTGCGCATCAGACGGATGCCGAAGAGCTTGGCAGTGCCGATGGCTATGTCGGAGTAACCTGAGAAGTCGCCATAGATCTGGAAGGCGAACAGGACGGCGGCGATGGCCAAGGTGATGCCGCTCTGCTCCTGATAGGTCCCGAAGATGCGATCCACGAAGAGGCCGCACCCGTCCGCGATGGCTATTTTCTTGAAGAGTCCCCACAGGATCTGGCGGAGCCCGTCCACTGCCGTGTCGTAGTCGAAGTGGCGCGCCTGCCCGAATTGAGGCAGCAGGTTGGTGGCGCGCTCAATAGGGCCGGCGACGAGCTGCGGGAAGAAGCTGACGAAGGCGAAAAACTGGATGATGTCGCGCACGGGCTCCAGTTTCTTCCGATAGACATCAATGCTATAGCTCAACGCCTGGAAGGTGTAGAAACTGATACCCACGGGAAGGACGAGATGTAGTAGCAGACCGTCGGTGTTCCCATGGAGAAAAGCACGCGCAAACGAGGTGACAAAAAAGTCGTAGTATTTGAAGAGGGCAAGTATGCCGAGGTTCAGCAAGATGTTGAGTATGTGGATGGCTTTGGACAAAGGTTGCCCCCGGTGTTTTTCTATCAGGAGGCCACTGCCCCAACTGCAGAAGGAGGTGAGGGCGATGAGCAGCAGGAAACGCCAATCCCAGAAGCCATAGAAAAAGTAGGAGGCGGCCACGATGAAGAGGTTCTGCGCCTTCAGGTTGCGGTTGAACACGAACCAGTAGAGCACGAACACGATGGGTAGGAATATGGCGAATTCTAAAGAGTTGAAAAGCATCCGGCCAAAATTTTTCGCGTGCAAAAATACACGTTTTTTTCAATCGGAGGTCTGTCAGGAACGGTGCTGTTAAGATTTTGCCGGTGTCGAGCCGTATATCTTAATTTTGATTATCTTTGCACGTTTCTTTTTATTGTTCCAACAAACAACGTGATTTATGGAAGCTATTGCCAATAAAGATGAGTACATGGTCTTGTTAATGCTCTATGTGGCTAATCTTGACGGGAAGATCAAGCCTGACGAGATGAGCGTCATATTGGAGAAGAGCACTCCCGCCGATGTGGTGAAAGTCCGCAAACTCTTCAATACGATGAATGACTCGGAGATCCTTCAGCTCTTGCAGGAAAAGAAGGAATTGTATGTGCGGGATGATTCCGACAAACAGGTTATGCTGGCCGACATCCGAAAGCTGATAGAGGCAGACCGGAGAATCGGTGCCATGGAGACCTTTATTCTGGGAGAGTTGGAACAGATGCTATAATGCTTCTGTCGTCTGCTCCGAAGAGGATTCGGCCTTAGTCCTTTTTCTCCGAATTTTGCGGATGCCCCGGATCATGACAGGTTCGAGGCAAGCTAAGGTTATGGCAAGGAGCAACACTATTATAGCGATGAGTTCCCAATACCATTTCCATCGCAAAAAGTGCTCTATTCTCCTGTACCACCATGTCAGGATTTTGTTCTGCCAGGGTATGGCGGTGTGCCGGAGGTTCTGTTCCACGCGCACATTGACGAGCACCTCCCCGAGATTGTCTTGGAACCAGATGGTAGGATCATGTTCTGTTATGTCAATCCAATTTGCTTTCTTCTGGGTGGTGTCTAAGATTTTTAAGCCGGTGGAATCTATGTCAATATTCATAAATACTGGAGTGTTAGGAATCCAGAACCATCGGTTAACATCTTTTGAAATATTAATGCTATCCATTGATGTGGACTTCCAATCAGTGTCAGTAATAGGAATGGTAATTCTGTCGTCACAGATGGAATCTAAAACCTTCTGTTTTATAGAATCTTTTTCCTCGTATAAGTATATCTTGATAAGCACAGAGGATGTACTATCCTTAAATGCTTTAGTGTCAATTTCTTTTAACAGATCTCTATACCAACCGGTTTTCGCAAGTGGCTTGAATAGTTTCTCTAAATTTTCGTCCTTGGGATTACAATAAAAGTCAGTTCGGATTTGTTTTAGAATTGTAGAGTCCAATAGGATGTCATTAAAACAGAAGTAAAGTGCTCCATTCTCTTTTGCCTTAAAGCGATAAGCGTTTTGTCGTTTTTTGAAATTAATTTGGAATACATGTTTCTCTTTTCTTTTTAAAGAGCTATTGTAGGGTGCGGGAGCTTGTATGGATGGACAGACTTGGTAGAGTAGAGAGCCAAATTGGGCATCTGCATCCAATTGCTTGTTTCGGCCATAAATACAGTATTCGATGTTTTTGGTACTGGTTTCGCCTTGCTGTGTGTTTGGCCCGATGATGCTTCGGGAATATTCTAGTTTCTTATTCTCCCGAGAGCATGTGTCCATGTTGTAGATGTCGCCATACATGCTGCCGGAAGCAGTGATGTAGACCTTGTCCCCTTTTGAGAGGGCAATGCCGGTAGGGGTCCAAAAGTTGGCGGCATTGAGGAGGAAGTAGTGTTGGGTTTCCAATCCCGGCTGGTCTATGGAGATGATGCCATTGGTGTTGGTGCGCAGGTTGCTGGGCGCCAATACCACATTGCTGATGTTGAAGACTATGATGAACACGATGGTTACAATGCCGGCCACCAGTGCCAAACCAGCCAAGATGATGTTGATGCCCGCAGAGGGCCGAATGCCTTTCCTGAAAATATCGCGACATTTGATATCTTTACTCTCTTCCTTGGAATACCCACGCCATCGTCCTGAGAACCCTCGGAAAATGAACTCGTAGATGACGTTGCATAGCCAAATGAAACAAAGGAGGATGTTGTACAGGCATCGGAAAAGGAATCTGGTCACGATAAAGGGCTTGTCGGTTCGCACTTTCCATCGCATGGACCAGACAGACGGGTCTTGTCCTTTTTTCTTTTCCTCTAACAACTGGGACCAGAACGACCGATCCTGAATGCGGACGTCGGAAGAGATTTCGGTGAGGATGGCATCCTTGATGGCTTGTATAATGGACGGCATGGCTACTGGCGTTTACGTTCAATAACTACTAAAAAAGATCCCACATTGTCGGTGAACCAGGCATTTACAAGGTGATTCTCTTTGTAATAATCCAATTCAGGTTTCTTATTGTTATTTGAGATTTTTGTGGAGTCCAATTTGAGTTCATTTTCATGCCCTCTCATCGAGTCTATTATAGCATCTGTCAGGGCAATGTCATTGACTGCGAAGTGCAGAGTGCCATCCTGGTGAATCTTGATGTTTTCCTTCTCCATTCCGATGACATAGATTTCAGGCGATTGCCCTGATCTTGAACGTCCGTCAAAGTAGGGTGCGTATTTTTTCACATCGTCCGTGTCCAAAGGACTTAGGTGCTTGCTAATTTCTTCCTTTACAACCTGCATTAAGATCACGTTAGGCTCTTCGTTGGGCGCTATACGGTATTTATTTCGGAGGAGGTCTCGTGTCTCGTCAGACTGCTTGCCTCCGGTAGGGCTTATCCATCTGTACTGTGGTTTATTATTTTTTGCGTCATCCGTCAGGTGGTGGATGGCGGTGTTAAAAGCTCCCGATGTGCGCACGGAGATAATGTCCCCCTCTTTCACCTCAATGCCGCTGTTGGCCCAGAGGTCTGCGGAGTTAAAGAGCCAATATATTATTTCCGTATCTTCATCTTTAATGAAAGTGGCGCCGTATTTGTTGCTTCGTACCGAATTGTAGGGATAGTAGTGTCGCAGCATCAGCGCAATGAGGGCTATTCCGACAAAGATGGTCATCACTAACGTGGAAATGACGATAATGGTCTTGACCAATGTCTTGGGTTTGCTAAGGGCATCAACCAGGTGCTCATACTTGTTGATTATAATATTGACGGATCCTTTGGAGGGGTCCTGTTCAGTCTTGTCTCCGCTAAGGTCGCGGTCAACCTTTTCGTCTGTCATGTTGATATTTTTTTGGGGCTGTGATTGAAAATGCAAAGATAGGTTTTTTTTGAACGAAGTCAAAAGGGAAAAGGACGGGGTGTTTTTTTCGTTTCCTGGATAAAAAAATCCCCTCCGTGTGAGAGGGGATTTTCTGGTATGTAGTGTGAAAATATATTCTTGGGAAGAAAGCAGTTGTCGGGGTTCCGGGAATTATTTGGAACCTTTGTCTTTTTGTCCTGCGTGTCCTCTGAATATACGGGTGGGGGCGAACTCGCCAAGTTTGTGGCCGACCATGTTTTCCGTAACATAGACGGGGATGAACTTGTTGCCGTTGTGGACAGCGATGGTAAGGCCTACGAAATCCGGGGAGATCATAGAGGCGCGAGACCAAGTTTTGATGGTCGATTTCTTACCAGATGCCTGGGCATCGAGTACGCGTTGTTCCAGCTTGTAGTGTATATAGGGACCTTTTTTTAATGAACGACTCATAGTATTAGGATTTTAAGATTATTTCTTTCTTCTTTCAATGATATACTGGTTGGAGTTCTTCCTCGGGCGTCTGGTCTTATAACCCTTAGCAGGCATACCGTTGCGGGAACGAGGATGACCACCGGAAGCACGACCTTCACCACCACCCATCGGGTGATCGACAGGGTTCATGACAACACCACGGTTGCGAGGACGTCTGCCTAACCAGCGGCTTCTACCGGCCTTACCGGAAACTTCGAGGCTGTGGTCAACGTTGGAGACGATGCCGATGGTGGCCTTGCAAGCGCAGAGGATCATACGGGTTTCGCCAGAAGGCAGTTTGATAACGGCGTAGCGGCCGTCGCGGGACATCAGCTGGGCGTAGGAGCCGGCGCTGCGGGCGATCTTGGCGCCTTGGCCAGGTCTCATCTCGATATTGTGGATGATGGAACCGAACGGGATCTCACCGATAGGAAGGCAGTTGCCCAAGTCGGGAGATACGCCGGAACCGCTTTGGATCACTTGGCCAACCTTGATGCCGTGAGGAGCCACGATGTAGCGTTTCTCACCGTCGGCATAGAATACCAAAGCGATACGGGCTGAACGGTTAGGATCGTATTCGATAGTCTTTACCGGTGCAGGGAGTCCGTCTTTTTCACGTTTGAAGTCAATAATACGGTACATCTTCTTGTGACCGCCACCGCGGTACCGTACCGTCATTTTACCACTGTTGTTTCTTCCGCCTGTCTCATGTCTGGGACTCAACAAGCTCTTTTCCGGCTTGTTGGTGGTAATGTCATCAAATGCGCTGATTACTTTGAAGCGCTGACCCGGCGTTACTGGTTTGTACTTTTTTAATGCCATCTCTCTTAAATGTTACTGTAAAAATCAATTTTTTGTTCTTTGTCCACGAACACATAGGCCTTCTTGAAGTTGTTCTTCTGACCTGTGATGACGCCAGCTTTAGTGTTTCTGCTCGTGGCTTTTCCGCGTTGGATGAGCGTGTTTACGCGGACTACTTTTACTCCATAAACGGCTTCAATTTCCTTTTTGATTTCCGGCTTGGTGGCTGTGCGGGTCACCATGAAACCATAACGGTTGTACTTCTCAGCCGTCTGCGTCATCTTTTCGCTGATGATGGGTTTTATTATGATACTCATTGTTTGAAATCTTTACGGGTTGATAATAAATTATTCGCCTAACATTTTATTCAACTCGGTCAGACCGCTCTCGGAGATGATGAGGTGACCGGCATTGAGCACGTGATAGGTGTTGGCCTCAGCTGCGCACATGACTTTGGTGCGTTGCAGGTTGCGGCATGACAAGAAGATGTTCTTGTCGTTGTTGGCTGTCAAGAGCAGCGTCTTCTGGCCTTCGAGTTTGAGGTTCTTGAGCATGGCCGTGTAAGATTTGGTCTTGGGAGCTTCAAAGGTGAAGTCTTCCACCACGGTGATCTTGCCTTCCTGTTGTTTGTAGGTGAAGGCGGAGAAACGGGCCACTCTCTTGAGTTTCTTGTTCAACTTGAAGGAGTAGTCTCTCGGATGAGGTCCGAACACGGTGGCACCGCCGCGGATGGTCGGAGACTTGATGCTACCGGCACGTGCGCCGCCAGTACCTTTTTGTCTCTTCAGCTTACGGGTGCTTCCGGAAACGGTAGAACGCTCCAGAGTGTCGTGTGTGCCTTGTCTCTGATTTGCCAAATATTGTTTCACGTCAAGCCAGATGGCATGATCGTTGGGTTCCACGTTGAAGATCTTATCATTCAAAGTGACCGTCTTGGCAGTTGCACTGCCGTCGATATTATAAACTGTTAACTCCATCTCTCAATAATTATATAAGATCCATTAGCTCCGGGTACAGAACCTTTCACTAAAACTAAATTCTTTTCTTTCACAATCTTCATGATCTGAAGGTTGATGACTTTCACCTTGGCATTGCCCATCTGGCCTGCCATACGCATTCCCTTGAATACGCGAGAAGGGTAGGAGGATGCACCCATAGAACCGGGAGCTCTCAGACGGTTGTGCTGACCGTGCGTGCTGTCGCCTACACCGCCGAAACCGTGGCGTTTGACAACACCCTGGAATCCTTTACCTTTGGAGATGCCGCTTACATCGACAAACTCTCCCTCAGAGAAGATGGTAACGTCCAATACCTCACCGAAACTCTTCTTGTGTCCCTCTTCAAAACGAGTGAATTCGCGGACGATCTTCTTCGGCGTGGTACCAGCCTTGGCGAAATGACCCTTCAGGGATTTCGTCGTGTTTTTCTCTTTCTTTTCGTCGTAACCCAATTGGATTGCACTGTAACCATCTTTCTCGATGGTCTTAACTTGCGTGACGACGCAAGGACCAGCCTCTAGTACTGTGCACGGCACCATCTTGCCGGAGGCATCATAGATGCTAGTCATCCCAAGTGTCTTTCCTATTAATCCTGACATTTTTTTGTTAGTTTGTATAAATTATTAAATTATTCTGCATTTTTAGCAAACCATTCCTTGAAAATATCTGACTGAAAATCAGCCTTTTATTGTTCTTTTGCGGTACGTACTAAAAAGCCTGCAAATATACAATTTTTTCTATATCAAACACTTTCCATATTATTTTTTTATCAACAATCTTCTAAAGATATGCCCGCGTGACAAGATGATTGGACTTGATTCAATTGCTATGACTCATTATATCAGCGATTTACGATCCTGTTAAACTCGCTTCCCGATATTCCTCCCACCCCTTTGCGCCAATCACTCCTTGGCATGCTCCCTTTTTCTTTGGGAATTATATACCTGATGGCACAGCCTCCCCTTTCGCGGCGGGCACGACACATGCATCATGGCACGCGTTCCCCGCGCCGCGACCTATCACCTGCAAATGCCTTCACCCGTGCTACAGATCTGTATCCCCTACGGGGAATAGTGAGTCCGCGCAGGCGCGTCCGAGCGCCATGGCAAGCGTCCTGCACACCGGCATTCTGGAATCAAGGAAATGTTACGCCATGTCGGACGCGGGCGGGAATGCCGACATGGCGAGGCGGACAGAGCGGGCGGATTTCATGTCGGCTTGACCTTTTGTAACTTTTCTATCAATAGAAAATTTAAAGACTATAATTGTTTAATAGACTGACACTTACAATAAAGCACAATATCGCTCATTGCAATGAAATCTCTAACAAAGAGGTTTTATTTTCACCATCACATTTGTGCCATCAGGTATATAATCTCCTTTTCTTTTTGACATGATACTTTTTTATTTCCTCAATTTCAAAAAAAATGTATTTTTGCACCATGAAACGATAAACGTGCAAAAATGAATAAAATAAAGACCGATGCGGCAATTCAGGTGGTGGCCGCAAACCTGTTCCAGAAGTATGGCTTTGAAAAGACCTCCATGGAGGATATCGCCCGTGAAGCTCACAAGTCAAAACGCTCTATCTATAACTATTTCAGTAATAAAGAGGAGCTTTTTATGACGCTGGTCTCCTCTGAAATTGATAACATCCGTCACGATTTGGAGTCTTTGACGGAGGATGAAAGCCAACACTTTCTGCCTAGATTCCGCCAGTATCTTCTCCAGCGCGTGCAACTGTTCGCTTCAGCCGTGAACCTCCGCGTGGCCATACGCGACAGGATGTTTCGGGAAAACAACCTGCGCTTCCGGAAACTGAACCAATCCAAACTGCAATTTATACAATGGGAACGTCAATTCTTCAAAAAGGTTTGGGAGTCCATAAAAACTGACGAGTCTCCCGAAATTGTCGATAAACAGGCTTCTGCCTTTGCCGATATGCTGCAAGTAACCCTCAATGGTTTAAGCTATACGTTCTTTGTTGAAGACAAATACGACCAGTATAAAACTTCCTATAGAATGCTCATCGACCTTATCATCAATAGTATCAGTCTGGTCTTGAGCACTTCCAAATATCCGTTTTCTGAATTTTCATTATTACAAGCGTCGAATTAATTATACAATATTATATATAGTATGAAAAAACTCTTCTTTCCCTTGCTCTTAACTCTACTGCTTATCTCCGCCGGTTGTGATACTCCCCTGAATCAAGTGACTGGAGACTATAGCTATAAGCAGTCAGGCCTGGTCACTTTTACAGATGATGGAAATAATGTAGTCTCTACTCTTGCCACCAAACAAGGACAGATGAATGTCATGAGGGATGCCCATGGCAAGAAGGGAGACATTCTGATAACTTTCAATGAGATGGGTGGAGGTGCCTATACCTGTACCGGCAAAATCAAGGGAGACTCTATCTTCTTTGATCCGCACGAGTTCTCTACCCGTTTCAGTACTGCCGATTCATTGCAGACTTTGCTTCAGGTAGGTAAAGTCTATACGGTTCAAAGTGCCGGTCGTGGCATTATTTCCGATGACATGATTCTGGTGGAAGAACAGTGGACGGGTAAACCGGAAGATGGATCCTTGATTCGTCTCAGTGCCGATAAGATTACCATTTTGGCTGAGAAGAATTAGTGCAGAGACTGTTTTTTATCATGCAAAAGATTTATACAATGAGATATAACATTGAATCTTTGTTGATGGTGCTTTTGGTGCTGTTCTCGTCTTGCAAACACATCGTTCAGGAGAAGAAAATAGAGCCTGTGGAGGTGACTGTGATGACGGTTGACACAGTAAACGGTACGCTCTCCCGCACTTATGTGGGGGATGTTACTGAGAATCTGTCAATTTCGTTGGGCTTTCCTTTGGGCGGACGTGTTGAGAAGGTGTATGTGAAGGCTGGCGACAAGGTCCGTGCCGGTCAGCTGCTTGTGTCGGTTGACAAGACGAGCGCACGCAATGCTTATCAGTCGGCCAAGGCCACCCTTGACCAGGCTCAGGATGCATATTCCCGTCTCAAGCAGGTTTACGACCAGGGGAGTCTGGCTGAGGTCAAGTGGGTGGAGATGCAGACCAACTTGGACAAAGCGCGTGCCATGGAGCAGATGGCGAAAAAGCAGTTGGATGATTGTGAGCTTCATGCGCCAGTGTCGGGAGTGGTGGATCGCTGCGAGGCGCAGGCTGGTGCCACACTGTTGCCCGGTGTCCCGGCCGTGACACTTCTTGACGTTCATTCTTTGTCGGTCTCCTTTTCTGTCCCGGAAGATGACATCGCAGCCATTCATGTCGGGGATACTGCCGTCGTTGTAGTGCCCGCCCTCCAGAACAAGGCCTTGAAGGTTAAGATTACAGAAAGTGGAGTGTCGGCCTCTCGGGTAGTGCATAGCTATAATGTAAAGGCAGTCTTTGTGCGCCCGCCGGCGGAACTCTTGCCCGGCATGGTATGCAAGGTGCGTTTTCACAAGGAGAAAGCCAACTCGCCAGGACTGGTGATACCTGCCAAGAGTGTGCAGACGCATCCGAAGGGACAATGCGTGTGGCTCGTCCGCAATGGCAAGGCGCACCGCGTAATCGTGCAGTCATCCGGCTTCGTTGCCAATGGTGTCCTCATCAGCGACGGTCTCCAACCCGGCGATACGCTCGTGACTGCCGGCATGCAAAAACTATATCCTAACGCTCCAGTACTCATCCATTCTGACAATCAATAGCACGCTGTTCCATGTCGAAACGAAAATCCAACCATATTCTCGCAGCCATTCGCAGCCACAATATCATCTTTTTTATTGTGGCCTGCCTTGTCCTGTTCGGCATTTTTGGCTTGACGCAGATGAATAAGGATGAGTTTCCCCAGTTTACCATCCGGCAGGGTGTGGTGGCGGCCATCTATCCCGGTGCCTCAGCACAAGAGGTTGAGGAACAGGTGACCAAACCCCTTGAACGCTTTCTTTTCACTTATGAAGAGGTGAACAAAAAGTTGACCTATTCCACTACGGAAAACGGGGCGGTATATATCTATGTTGAACTCAATGTTGCGGTAAAACATAAAGACGAGGTGTGGTCCAAGATTCGACATGGCTTACAGCTTTTTAAGAAGACGTCGTTACCCGCAGGAGTGCTGGAGGTCGTGGTGGTGGATGACTTTGGCAACACGGCTTCTATGCTTTTGGCGGTGGAGTCGCCTGAGCGCACACCCCGGGAACTTGAGGATTATGCAAACCGGCTGTGCGACAATTTGCGCGCTATCCCCGAGATGGGCCGTATCAAGATTACCGGACAGCAGAAGGAGGAGATTGCAGTACTCGTGGATCAGGAACGGTTGGCTTCCTATGGTATCAGTCAGCGTTCCCTTTTGGTGGAGCTGGCCACCCAGGGGTTGCGTACTGTGAGTGGCAGTGTGGACAATGAGGCTGGCGAGGCACTGGTGTTCCTGGATATTCCGTACCAGTCGGAATATGAACTTGGAGAACAGATCGTCTATGCCGACCCCTCCGGCAGCGTCGTCCGTCTGCGCGACATCGCCACGATAGAACGCCGCTACGCAGAGCCCAAGAGTTGCATCAAATTTGACGGGGCCCCCGCTGTGTTGATCTCCATGGAGATGAACCCCGGCAACAACATTGTGGCTTTTGGCAAGAAGGTTGAAAAAATCATTGAACAGACCCGTGATGAAATACCGCCTGATGTGGATATGCACCGAATCACCAACCAACCCAAAGTGGTGGACAAGTCCGTGATGTCTTTCCTGCGCGACCTGCTGTTCTCTATTATAGTCGTGATTGCCGTCATGTTGTTGCTCTTCCCCCTTCGCACGGCCCTGGTCTCCAGTTCCAGCGTCCCTGTGTGCACGGCCATCACCATGGGATTGATGTATATCTGTGGCATTGAGATGAATACGGTGACCCTGGCAGCGTTGATTGTCGTGCTCGGCATGATCGTTGACGACTCGGTCATCGTCATTGACGGTTATACGGACATGATCCAGGGAGGTCATTCCAATCTCTATTCGGCGGTGACAAGTACTCAACAGCTCTTTGTGCCTATGTCGTTGGCCACCCTGGCTATCTCGGGCATGTTCTTCCCGATGACACGCATCATCACGGGACCTCTGGGCGATTTTGTGCAGCTGTTTCCCTTCACGGTGGCCTTTGCTCTGATATGTTCCATCTTCTATGCCGTCTGGATCATTCCCTACATCGCCACCCGCTATATCCGCCGCCAACGTCCAGACATGCACTATGGTCGTTTTGCAGCAGCCCAGAACCGCTTTTTTGAACGTTTACAGACCATATATGAGAATGCCCTCTCCTGGTGTTTCCGCAATCCGACCTTCGTGGTCATGTTTGCCTTCTTCGCCATTGGAATGGGCGTGCTGATGTTCTCCCGTCTTCATATCCAAATGTTGCCAAAGGCCGACCGTGAGTGCTTCGCAGTCGAGATTCATCTTGCGGAGGGATGCTCGTTGGAGCAGACCACATTGGTGGCCGACAGCATGGAACATATTCTGCGGAGGGATCCCCGTGTGACATCCGTAACCTCTTTTATCGGATGTTCTTCGCCACGATTTCATGCCACCTATGCGCCTCAAATGGCCCACAAGAACTACGCCCAGTTCATTGTCAATACCAAATCCGAGAAAGATACACGGCGAGTGCTCAAAGACTACTCCGAGCGCTATGCCCATCTTTTCCCTAATTGCTATGTCCGTTTCAAACAGATTGACTATCAGGCTGTGAAGAATCCCGTGGAGATTCGCTTGACGGGTGATGATCTGGATGACGTCAAGCAGATGGCAGACTCCTTGAAGTGCTTTATGAACACCCAACCCTCTATGCTCTGGGTCCATTCGGATATGGACGAGACTTCTCAGAACATACGTGTGGAATTGAAGAGCGATGAGGCCATGCGCTTGGGTGTCACGCAGAGTATGCTCTCACTGTACCTTTCTTCCGCCCTCGATGGTCAGGCGCTTACATCGGTCTGGGAGGGTGACTACAAGGTGCCGGTGATGCTCTACACGATCCGTGACCAAGAGGGGATGAGCTATCAAGACATGGAGGATTTCCTTGTGCCCACATCCATCCCTTCTGTTTGGGTGCCGCTGCGCCAAGTCGCCACGGTAGTTCCAGCGTGGAGCGATGCGGTCATCAACCATCGCAACGGCGTGCGGACGGTTACTGTGGGCGCTGATCTTCGGGAAGGCTATAGCCAGCCGGAAGTGATGAAGATCTTGGACAAATATATTGACAAGACCCTTTCACAGAGCATGCCTCAAGGCGTGGAGGTTTCTGCGGGCGGACTGACCAGTATCAACGGACAGGTGATCCCACAGATCGCCCTGAGCTTCATCGCCGCAGTCTTGGTGTTGTTCGTCTTTCTGCTATATCATTTTGCTAAGATTGATGTGGTGATGCTGACCTTGTCGGCAAGTCTCATCTGCATCTTTGGTGCCTCATTGGGCTTGTTCATCTTCCAGCTCGACTTCAGCATCACGGCCGTATTAGGCGTGGTGAGCTTGATAGGCATCATCGTGCGCAATGCCATCATCATGTTTGAGTATGCTGAGATGTTGCGCACGGAGCAACATAAGAGTGCAAAAGAGGCGGGTTTTGAGGCTGGCAAGCGCCGTATGCGCCCCATCTTCTTGACTTCTGCAACCACGGCGTTAGGCGTCATGCCCATGATCGTGGCTCATACCGCCCTTTGGATGCCGATGGGTGTTGTGATCTGTTTCGGCACCATCTTCTCGTTACCATTAGTAGTCACTGTGCTGCCCGTGGCCTACTGGCAGATTTTTAAACGGAGGGATAAAAAATGAGGAATTTGAGACTTGTTAGTATGATGATGGGACTGCTCATGTCCCTATGCCTGGGCCTTCATGGACAGACTCTCTCGTTGGATACCTGTCTGACGCTGGCATTGGAACATAATGCCGCCGTCAAGAATGCGGAGTTGAGCGTGGAGATGGCTGAATTGGTCAAGAAGCAGGCATTCACCAAATACTTCCCTAATGTGAGTGGGATAGCATTGGGCTATTATGCCTTGCACCCTTTGGTGGAGTACGGTGTTGATGATATTGACAACGCGACAGCTCGCCAATGGCTGCACAACTTCTATATGGAGTATGGGCACGCATTGGGCATCCCGGAGTCGCTCTCTCTGGCCGAAAAGGGCATGTCCGTGGGCGCTACTTTGATGCAGCCTGTTTTCATGGGAGGTCAGATCGCTTTTGGCAATAAACTTGCCAGCGTGGGAGTGGAGGCTGCCGAATTGCAAAAAGAACTGCAACAACAGGAGATTCTCCTAAAGACAGAACAGAGCTATTGGCTGGTGGTCTCTCTTAAAGCGAAACTGCAGACCGTTGTCGCGGCGCTCGACTTCTTGGATACGCTTTATCGCGATGTGGAGGGTGCTTGTAATGCCGGATTGCTCACTCGTAATGAGCTTTTGAAGGTTTCTTTGAAACGTACCGAGATGAGGTCCAGTCTGCTTCGTGTTCAGAATGGTATCCAGTTGGCACAAAGAGCATTATGCCAAATGATAGGTGTCCTCTATGATGAGAATGTGCAACTTGGCGATACCATCCCGGCTGTGATGCCGACCCCGGAATCCCTCTATTCTGATATGGATGCTGCGGTTTTCAACAGAAAGGAGACACGACTGCTGCAACTACAGATGGAGGCGGCTCGTCTGCAACGCAAGATGGTCCTCGGCGAGGCGCTCCCTCATCTCATGGTGGGTGCCGGTGTCGCCTATGGCAACCTCATTTTTGATGACTATTCCACCAATGGTTTGGTTTTCGCCTCTTTGCAGGTGCCCTTGACTGGTTGGTGGGAAAATGCCTATAAGCAGAAAGAGGCGGCGCTGAAACTGCAGCATGCCCGCAACGATTATGAGGATCTTACCGAGAAGATGTCACTTGAAACTAACCAGGCATGGAATAACCTTCAGGAACGCTACGCCCAAATGGACCTTGCCGAAGTGACGGTCGCGGAGGCAGACGCCAACCTGCAGACAGTCAGCCAGAACTACCATGCTGGCCTTGCCTCTGTGTCTGACTTGCTGGAAGCCCAAGCTTTATACCAACAGGCTCTTGATCAGCAAATAGACATGCGCATTGACTACCGTATGGCGGAGGTGCGGTATCGACAACTGGTGCTTAAGTAACAGCTGGCTTTAGAAACCTACTTTGATGCCAAAGTGTATCTTGCCCGTCCGGAAGGAGATCGGATTTCCCTGTTGCCTGCCTAAAGCATAATTCAGATAAAAAAGACCGGCCCGTACCGACATGTTGATGCCGACACCAAAACCCAATGGATAGTCTTTCGAATAAAAACCATGGAGAGACTGCTCGTAAATGCCGCCGTCAAAAAAGAGATTTACAAAGGAGTTTTTCATGAAATGATATCGGAACTCCAAAGAGTAGAGCAGAAAGGTGGAGGCGGCCAGGTCGTTGGGGTTGAACCCCCGGATGCCTCTTTCCCCGCCGATGGTGAGAAGCTCGTTGTAATAATGACGGCCCGTCACCAAGGTGCCAAATTGACCTGTCGTGACAATAGAAAAATATTTCCAGATTGGGATGTAACCACGGGCCAACCCGTAGAGCCGGTAGTCAGTCTTCTGCATGGGCAAACCATCATACAGGGCATCGTCCACATGGGCGTTTTTTCGGATGATCCGCCGTCCGGCCGACAAATCCGCCTCTATCTCAAAACCTCTTCTGGCAATAAAGGGCGCGTCCGTCTCGCGAATATACAGTCTGAGTCCATACATCCGTTTGCGGTAGTCTATGCAGACCGAGTCGGAAGAAAAGTCGAGCAAAGCTGGATTCATCACGGTGGAGCTGCGGAAGTCGAAGTAGGGGGTGAGGGTATTGCGGTGATGGAAGGAGTACGGGATGCCGATGTGGTAGTGCAACAAGAGATAGGAGGTGTCGTGCTTGTCTAAATTGAAGTTCCCTTCAATGCCGAAATGGGTCTTGAAAAGATAGTTGAACTGCGCCGAGATGTCCAGATATTGAGAATAACGTTCGCTGCTTCGCCAGTGAAGGTCAAGGTGTTCTCCGATTTTGAACAGGTTGGTGAGTGATAACTCCAGCTCACCATTGACGGCAACCTTGCCGGAATGCTCGTCTTGTGGCGTGATGCCTATATAGCCATCAAACTGATTGACAGATTGGCGGTTAAGATATAGATACACGACTGCTTTATTCTTGAAGAAGGCCACACCGCTGGGTCGGGCTATGCTCACAAAGGGTAGTGATGCCAAACGTTTGTCGATCTCTTGCACCGTAGTCTCGTTGTAGGGGCTGCCCCGCTTGATGCCCAAATAGGGATACAGATAGCTGGTGGATATTTTGGCATCGCCCTTGATTACAATGGAGTCAAAGGTGATGAACATGCCAGTGTCAAGTCGGATGACGGGTTTTTTAGTAAGGCTGTCAATGTGCAGGGATACAGAAGCAAAGGGATAGCCATGATTCTCCATGTAGATCAACACCCGTTCCGCGATTGCGGGATACTCCTCCATCGTGAAAGACTCTGGAATGAGTGGCTGGTGACGTTGTGCTGTCAGTGTCTGAAGATGGAACAGTACGGTCAGCAGGATGGCTATATGACGGAATGCGCGGCTCAATCGGCGTTTGCTTTATGGACTACAAGCTGGGCGTTTTCAAACTTGACCACCACTATCCGGCATCCTTTGTCGATAAGGCCGTATTCAGAGGTGGCGTCGTAGAGATTCCCGTCTATGTTGATCTTGCCAGCGGGGCGCATAAAGGTCTGGGCAATGCCCTCTTTCCCGACAAGCTCCTGTAGGTGCATGTCCTGGGCGATGAAACCCTTGTCGGCCGTCAGCTCGGTGTTAAGGGCGATAGTCCCGAAACGGGTTTGGGCAGTGATGACCTTTTTGCAGAGCCATAGGGCTATGAAAAAGCCTGACACCATGCTGAAAAGCACAATGACCAGATTCTTGGCCACCTCGTAGGCACCGTCAAAGGTGGGGTTGAACTTGAAATGGAACCCGACATTGAAAATCATGGTCAGGACAAGCGCGCCTATGATGAGGACGATGCCGGTGACACCCGCCACGCCGAACCCCGGGATGACGAAAAACTCCAGAATGAGTAGTACAACACCGACAATGAAAAGCAGGATCTCCCAGTGCTGGGCAAGCCCTTCCAAGTAGTGGGGCGCGAAGAAGAGCAGGGCGGCAACGACGGCGATGGCAAGGGGGAGACCGATGCCGGGTGCCTGCAACTCAAAGTAAATGCCACCAACAATGCACATGATGAGAATGCTGCTGACAACAGGATTTACAAGGAAGAGGATGAGCTTGTCAATCCAGCTCAGCTCCTGCTCAGAAATGGAGTAGTCCTCCATACCCGCTTGGGCAAGCACCTCCTCCTTGCTGTCGGCCAATCCTTCGCAGAAACCGTGTTTGATGGCCTCTTCCGTGGTGAAAGTCAATACCTTGCCCTTTTCAGAAATGCCCTTGATTGCTATGTCCGGATCTACCATGGCTTGGGCGATGTCGGGGTTGCGCCCGTTCTTTTCGGCAGTTGTCCGCATCAAGGAACGCATGTAGGATTGGTACTTGTCGGGCATGATTTCACCATTCTGGTTGACCACCGAGGCGGCACCGATGGAAGAACCTGCAGCCATGTAGATGCTGTCGCAAGCGATAGAAATCAGCGCACCGGCCGATGCCGCATTGTTGTTGATGAGAACCATGGTTGGCATGGGAGCGTTCAGTAGCAATGTGCGGATCTTGTCGGCCGCATCCAATTCGCCGCCGAAGGTGTTGAGCTCCAATAACAAGTAGTCGGCTTTCTGCGCCGTGGCCTCTTTCACCGCCTTCTCTGTCTTGCGTACCGCAGGCTTGGCAATATTGTCGTCAATGGTGAAATAATAGATTTGATGGCTGGTCTGCGCACTGCCGACGATATACATCAGACAGCATGCCAGCAGGATGATGATGTTCTTTATTCTCATATCGTTTACGCTAATTCTACTTTGTAAGGGATGGAAAGGTGAAAATCTTTCAGGAATGATTGTGGGTCAACCGTGATTGTGAAGTTGAAAAAGTCGCTGAAAAACACATTGTTGGCCTCAACAATGCGCAGGTTGAACTCGGTCTTTCCTTTGTGCTTCTTTAGTTGTTCCAGAATTTCAAGCGCTACGTCTTTGGAGATGTCTTGAATACGAATGGCTATGCGTACCACTTTGCAAAGCTTTTCATAAGCATCTTCCAAACTGCAAATCATCACAGGTTTGACATCAATGAATCTTCGCTGATTGCCTTCCTTGTCGGTGTATTGACGTACGGAGATGCTGGAATTGACGTAGACACGCTTCCCTTCTTCCAAAGCCCATTTATATTTGTCAAAGTCCTCCTTGAAAAGACGCCAGGTCCAGGAGCCCTGTTGGTCTTCCATGGTGTAGATGCCGAAGTTGCGCTGTGACTTGTCCATGGCGATCACGACTTTGCTGACCATGGCGACAAACTGGACGCCTTTGCCAGTGGAAGCCATCTGGACGAGATGGTTGTCGTCATTCATCCGGGACAAGTCGGTGTTGGTGAAATTCTCGATGATGTATTTGAACTCTTCCAGCGGATGGCCGGAGATGTAGAAACCTGCCACCTCGAATTCCCGTTTTGCCCGTTCCAAACCGTTCCAAGGATCGCAGACAGGAAAGTCAATGTTGATGGCTGTCTCTTCCTCCTCTTCGAAAACATCGAATAGAGAGGTCTGGTTCTTGACGGCATTGTCGCTCTTGTTGACAAAGGAAATGCACTTGTCAATAATGGTCCTGCCATCTTTGTCGGGGACGAAGTACTGTGCCCGGTGCTCTTTGCCGATGCTTTCAAAAGCTCCACTCTGTGCCAACACTTCGATGCACCTTTTGTTGCAGTTGCGGAGGTTGACGCGTGTCATGAAGTCTAGAAAACTCTTGTATGGCCCATTGGCGTTACGTTCTTCCACGATGCTGTCGGCAGCGCTGGCACCCACGCCTTTCAGTGCCGACAAGCCGAAGCGGATATCGCCGTCTTTGTTGACCGTGAAGGTCTGGTCGGACTCGTTGATGTCAGGACCCTTGACTACAATGCCGTTCTTGAGACAATCTTCCACAAATTGGGTGATCTTCTTGATATCGTTGACATTGTTGGTAAGGTTGGCGGCCATCAGTTCGGCGCGGTAGTGGGCTTTCAAGTAGGCAGTCTGATAGGCGACCCAAGAGTAGCAGGTTGCGTGCGACTTGTTGAAGGCGTAGGAGGCGAACTTCTCCCAGTCGGCCCAGATCTTCTCCAGCACCTTGGGATCGTGCCCGTTGGCGCTTCCGCCATTGATAAATTTCGGCTTCAGGGCATCCAGCTTGTCTTTCTGCTTCTTACCCATAGCTTTTCGCAGGGTGTCAGACTCACCGCGGGTGAAGTCGGCCAGCAGTCTCGACAAGAGCATGACCTGCTCCTGATAGACGGTGATGCCGTAGGTGTCCTTCAGGTACTTCTCCATGACGGGGATGTCGTACTCGATCTTCTCTCTGCCGTGCTTGCGGTCGATGAACTGCGGAATGTAGTCCATGGGCCCCGGACGGTAGAGGGCGTTCATGGCGATGAGGTCCTCAAAGGTGGAGGGCTGCAGCTCGCGGAGGTATTTCTGCATGCCCGGGGATTCAAACTGGAATGTGCCGATGGTGTCACCTTGACAGTAGAGCTTGTAGGTCAGCTCATCGTCCAAAGGAATCTTGTCAATGTCGACGTCAATGCCTTTGGACTTCTTGATGTTGGAAACGGCCTCGCGGATGACAGACAGGGTGGAGAGTCCCAAAAAGTCCATCTTGATGAGGCCCACATCTTCCACCACAGATCCTTCGTATTCGGTGACGATGATGTTCTCCTTCGTCTTTTTGTCTTCTACGGTGGATAAAGGCGCGAAGTTCATCAGGTCGTCTGCGCCGATGATGACGCCGCAGGCGTGGATGCCTACTTGGCGCACTGTGCCTTCCAGCTGGGAGGCATAGTCGATGATCTCCTTGATCTTGGGGTCTTTATCGTATGCGTCCTTGAATTCCGGCACATAACGGAGACAGTTCTGGATGTTGACCTTGGTGGCTTTGTGTGTCTTGGGATCGTCGGGCAGACGGTCGGGAATCATCTTGGTGAGCTTGTCGGAGTCGGCAACGGACAGGTTGTGCACGCGGGCCACATCTTTCAAGCTGGACTTGGTGGCCATGGTGCCGTAGGTGATGATGTGGGCCACTCTCTCCTTGCCATATTTCTGGGTGATCCAGTCGAGGATGCGATAGCGCCCTTCATCGTCGAAGTCCACATCGATATCAGGCAGGGAGATACGGTCCGGGTTGAGGAAACGCTCGAACAGCAGGTCATATTTCAACGGGTCGATGTCGGTGATGCGCAGGCAGTAGGCGGCGACGGAGCCGGCGGCGGAGCCACGGCCCGGACCCACGGAGATACCCATCTTGCGTGCGGCTGCGATGAAGTCCTGCACGATGAGGAAGTAGCCCGGGAAACCCATGTTGCGCATGACCTCCAACTCGAAGTCGATGCGCTCTTGCACCTCTTGCGGCACGGGGTCCCCGTAACGTTGGATCGCTCCGTCATAGGTGAGCTTCCGCAGATAGTCGGCTTCTAATTTGATTCGGTACACCTTCTCCAATCCGCCAAGTTTTTTGATCGGATCGTCATCCCCCTCCCCAGTCTTGAATTCTGCCCGGAGATCCTCTTCGCTGAAACGCTCTTTGTAGCTCTCCACAGTGCCGAACTCCTCCGGGATGTCGAATTTGGGCATGATGGCCGAATGCTGCAGCGCGAAGGTCTCTACCTTGTCGACAATCTCCTGCGTGTTGCTCAATGCCTCAGGAATGTCCTCAAATATGGCGGCCATCTCCTCCGGCGTCTTCAGCCACTCCTGCTTCGTATAGTGCAAACGGTCTGGATCGTCAATGCGGGAGTTTGTGTTGACACAAATGAGACGGTCGTGTGCCTCCGCATCCGAAGCGTCCACAAAGTGAACGTCATTGGTGGCAATGAGCTTGATGCCCGTCTCGGCAGACAATCGTATCAACTGCTCATTGACAATCTTCTGGTGCTCGTAGGTCGTCTGGTCTCCTCCCGGCACATCGGTCTTGTGCCTTTGAAGTTCCAGATAGTAATCCTCTCCGAAGATGCTCTTGAACCACAGGGCAGACTCTTTGGCCTTCTCGTAACGACCCGACAGCAGCTGCTGGGGAATCTCACCTGCCAGACAGGCAGAAGAGACGATGATGCCCTCATGATACTTCTCCAGCATCTCATGGTCGATACGAGCCTTGTAGTAGAAACCCTCAATCCATGCCAATGAGATCATCTTGCAGAGATTATGGTAGCCTGTCTCGTTCTTGGCCAGCAAGATGAGGTGCTCTCCATAACCGTTCTCTTTGTGCTCTCTGATGAGATGGTCTCCAGTCGGATTGGTCGGTGTCTTCTTGGCTACGTATGCTTCACAACCGAAAATGGGCTTGATGATTTTTTTGCGCTCCGCTTCTAATTGCCGCAAACAATCCGCCTTCGCCTCCTCATCTTCCGCCGTGTCCAATTGCTGCTCCAATTCTTTGATTTTGTCTTTTACCTTTCCATTGGTTTTGTGTACATAATCATAAAACTCTTTGATTCCGTACATTACACCATGGTCCGTGATGGCTATGGCCTGCATGCCCGTGGCCCGACATTTTTCCACCAAGCCTGGAATGGAGGACATGCCATCCAAAATAGAATATTGAGTATGTACATGAAGATGCGTGAAGTTGCTCATAATAAAATGGTTAAATGGTTTTCTAAAGGCTTTTTTTAAGAGCTACAAAGTTACACTTTTCTATGAAAAATATGATTTGCCCTAAGGATTATTTTTCAACAATGCACTTTTTTTATAACTTTTTGCAGATAAGAACTATAAGATGAACGCTTCTTTCCCATGAAAAGATCGGAAAAAATATTTGTAGTTATATACATGATGGCACAGTCTCCCCTTTCGCGGCGGGCACGACACATGCATCTTGGCAGATGTCACCCGCGCCGCGACCTATCATCCGCACACGCCTTTCCCCTGGGGTGAGGCGTTCGTACCTCACGCCTTCACCCCAGGCTACAGATCTGTATCCCCTACGGGGAACCGCAAGCCTGCACAGCTACGTCCGAGCGCCATGGCGACCGACCTGTGCACAGGCATTGTGGAATCAAGGAAATATTTCGCCATGGAGTACGCGGGCGGGAATGCCGACATGGTGAGGCGGACGCGGCGTGAATGGCCGGCCTCCAACAGCGGCGTGCAAAGGCGCTTGCGTTTACAAAAATGCAAAGCCCTCGGAGTTAGTTTCCTTTTTGCTTTGGCCGGCATTTTTGTTCACGTTTGCCGCCGCTGTCAGAGGGCGGACAGAGCGGGCGGATTTCATGTCGGCTTGATCTTTTGTAACTTTTCTATCAAGAGAAAAGTTAAAGACTATAATTATTTAATAGACTGACACTTACAACTAAGTACAATATCGTTCTTTGCAAAGAAATCTCGAAAAAAGAGGTTTAGTTTTCACAATCACATTTGTGCCATCATGTATATAGTTCCTAAAAATATTTGTAGTCCTTTATTTTTTCTTTATTTTTGCATCCTTAAAATTACACCTGATGCGAAACATCAAAATATACATATTGTTAGGATGGATGCTCGCTGCATTTTATGCCGCATGGGCGAGCCCTGTCGATAGTGCGACAGCGAAAATGGTAGCCGCCCGTTTTTACCAGATGAAGACACATTCGGATCTGGCGGGACTCTATCCCGAAAAGGTTTACACTTACTGTGCCCCGACCACGGGATATGCCAGAACGCTTCCCGTGTTCTTTATTTACAATATGGCAGACGGCTATGTGATAGTTTCCGCTGACAATCGAATTACACCTGTCATTGCCTATTCTACTGAGGGCCCTTTCGATGTGGAGCAGGTGCTGCCAGCCTTGACCGATTTTCTCGATGATTATGCGACTGAAATAGGGACCTATCTGCGAAACACTCCGGATCTCGCCGGTCAAGAACATCCGTTGTGGCGACAGATTGTTGAGCAACATCCACAAATAGTGCGCAACGAGGTCGTGGTGCCCCCATTGCTGTCAACCCTTTGGGATCAGAACAGTTACTACAATGACCTCTGTCCGTCGGATGCGGACGGGCCTGGCGGGCACGCATACGCAGGCTGTGTGGCGACAGCCATGGCACAGGTGATTCGTTATTGGTCCTTTCCGACTCAAGGGACGGGAAACCATAGCTATGTTAGCGACTATGACGTGGAGTCGGCCGACTTCGGCGCCACTACCTACAACTATTCCTTGATGCCCGACAAACTGACTTCTGCCACGTCTGCCGCCCAGAGACAAGCGGTGGCCCAGCTGATCTATCACTGCGGCGTTTCGGTGGACATGAACTATGGCAACGACGGCAGTAGTGCCTCCACCAGCAATGCCCCGTATGCTCTGACTACCTATTTCGGATATACTTCCAATCCATCGTATAAGTCTAAAAACAATTATTCTACCACCAACTGGGTGAATATGATCAAGGGTCAGCTCAACAACCTTCGGCCAGTAATCTACCGGGGCCAAGGTGATGGCGGCGGCCACTCTTTTGTCTGCGATGGCTATGATGACCTAAACTACTTCCACTTCAACTGGGGGTGGAGCGGTTCTAATAACGGCTATTTTCTGCTGTCAGACCTTACGCCTGGCAGTCACGATTTCACCACCTCGCAAGGCGCGGTTATCAACGTCTTCGTGGACCGGACAATGTTAAGAATAGGCTCCCAGCAGATGTCCCTGTATAGCGTCAACGGCTCTGCCGACACAGCGCAGGTGCGCGTGATCAGTGTCAATGGCGGTCAGCATGTGACTGCCACGGTGTCCGGGAACTTTACCATCAGCAACGGAATAGATCCATTCGCGGATACTGCCGTGCTGAGCTCCGGCAACCAGATGCTCTATGTCCGCTATCAGGCTGCCACCACGGCACAGCAGACTCACTATGGGACTATCGCTTTGACATACGACAGTCTTACTGCCACGGTCACTTTGCGAGGAGATGCGATACCCGTGGAGCACAACGCCCCGCAAAATCCCAATGCGGTGTACTCAGCCCCCGCTGTCCATCTGACATGGACCCCGCCTGCCTTTTCCCAGCAGTCCTTTACCCACGGAGAGTCGTCCCACGGTTCTAATTACGGCTATAGCAGTGATTACGCCCGTACGCTTTTGTACCGTCTCTGCGATACTGACCTCGTGGCCTTTTACCCTGCTCAGATGACTCATGTCTCCTTCTATCTGAGGTCTGATGTAACCTATTGCAAATTGGTGGTATACAAAGGTGGAAGCTATGATGGACAATCGCTGAATCCAGGCACACTTGCGCTGGAACAGCCATTGAACCTTAACCAGCTCAATACCAGTGCCTGGAATATGGTGGCCTTGCAGACACCTGTTCCGATTTCATTGGGTGAGGAATTATGGTACGGTATCTATATAGAAGCTCCAGGAGGCTCTTACACCATTCCTGTGAGCAACACGAATAGCTATGAGCCTGAAAAAGGGGATGTCGTTTGCCGGCATTACGCCTCTGGTAGTAGTTCATGGAGTTTCTTTAATGTGGATCGGAATTTCTCCCTGCGGGCTCAGTTCCAGACTCTGCCCCCTGTCTTGGATCATTACCTCATCACTCGAGACACTCTCATGATCGGCACTACTACCAACAACTACTATGATGATGTGGTGACCCATTCGGGAAATTATACCTATCACATTGCTGCCGTATATGTGGACAATGCTGCTGCTGAAGTGACCACCGATGTCGTGGTGCAAGTGGTGGCGCATGTGGATACCATCACCGCACAAATCTGTAGCGGAGACGTCTATCCCTTTCACGGACAGCAGGCTACGGATCCTGGCAACTATTTCTATTATGCCCATGATACGCTTACGGTACTGCAGCTTTCGGTCAATCCAGCTTCCTATACCGATCTTACTGCCGAGACTTGCAACACCTACAGCTGGAATGGCGTAACCTATAATGTATCAGGAGATTATTCGGTGACTCTTGCCAATAGTTTGGGTTGCGACAGCGTAATTACCCTGCATCTCACGGTGCATCCCCATCCGGAACTGTATCTGGCTGTCTCCAACGATGTGCTCTATTATCCCGAGGCTGCCACCTTGACGGCCTATGGAGCGGACTATTATTTTTGGAGTACCGGTCAAGCCTCTGCCCAGATAGAGGTGTGCCCCACCATACCGACATGGTACAAAGTCACGGCCTCGATGTACAACTCGCCCTGCACGGCAGTCGATTCCGTCTTCATC
This sequence comes from Bacteroidales bacterium, assembly GCA_017650305.1. Taxonomy (GTDB): domain Bacteria; phylum Bacteroidota; class Bacteroidia; order Bacteroidales; family WCHB1-69; genus F23-D06. The sequence goes on from JAGCFD010000011.1 coordinate 55,944, forward strand.
TACACCCATGGCTATGGTATCGAAGACCATGCGGCTGTGAACCTGCGCTGCTACCCCAATCCTGTCTCCGATGTGCTGCATGTCTCTGGCGATCCTGTAGACCAGCTGATGCTCTATGATATGCAGGGCCGTTTGTGCCGCACCTGGAAAGGCAGGAGGGACGAATGGAGATTGTCGTTACGCCATCTGCCCAATGGGAATTATCTGCTGGTGGGCGCCGATAAAGAGACTTGGCTCTTTGTCAATCCTATTGTGGTAAAACACTGATAACAAATAATATGAAAGATTAACTTTAAAAAATTAAAATATGAAGAAAATTCAACTTGTTAGCATGCCAGTCATTCTTGTATTGTTGGCTGCGTGTATGATGGTATCCTGCCAGAAAAAGAAGACCTTTGTGGAGAATCCAAACATGGAATATCGCACACTGGGTAGTACCGGCCTGCGTGTGGGCGTGATTGGCCTGGGCTGCGGCGGTTTTGAAGAGATTGACTCCGCTGCTTCCCGCGAGCTGGTCACCGCCGCCCTCGACAGTGGTATGAACTATATGGACATATATGATGCTAATCCCAAAGTCCGTAGCAACATCGGCTATGGCTTGGGTGACCGCCGCAATGAGATGATCATCCAGGGCCACATCGGCTGCTGGTGGAACGGCGAAAGCTATGAGCGCACCCGCAATGTGGAGAAGTGTAAAAAGGGATTCGAAGACCTACTCACCCGCTTGAATACAGATTATATCGATATCGGTATGATGCACATCTTCGACAAGATGGAAGAGTGGGAGGCTGTGCAAGGCACTGATTATCTGCAATATGTACAGGATCTGAAAAAGCAGGGCAAGATCAAACACATCGGCGTGAGCAGTCACAATGCCGAGGTGGCCCTTGCCATTGCCAAGAGCGGATTGGTGGAGGTCATCATGTTCAGCCTTAACCCTGCCTTCGACCGCGTGAAGTCAGGAAACAGTCCTTGGGATCCCAAGACGTTTGACAATATGCTGCCCGGCATTGACCCGGTGCGCGTGGAACTGTACGACTACTGCGCCCAGCACAACATCGCCATCACGGTGATGAAGGCTTACGGCGGTGGAGACCGCCTGTTGGACGCCGAGAAGTCTCCTCTTAAGAAAGCGCTCACCCGCGACCAGTGCGTGGCCTATGTCTTGTCGAAACCGTGTGTCGCAGTCAGCCTCTGCAGTGTCGATAACGCCGGCAAATTGGATGAGTACCTTCACTACCTGAAGGCCACCGATGCGGAGAAAGACTACAATGCCGCTTTGGCAGCTCCAGTAGCGCAGGCGTGTGAGAATGCGGGGAAGGGCGAGTGCACCTACTGCAAGCATTGTGCCCCGTGCCCTGTGGGTATCGACATCGCGAAAGTCAACAAACTGCTCGCGGATGCGCAGCAAGCCGGCAAGGTTACGGATGAACTGGCTGACGAGTACAAACAGCTGGAGCATCATGCCGGCGAGTGCGTCGGTTGTGGAGCCTGCGAAACCCGCTGCCCGTTTGATGTGCCCGTAAAAGAAAAGATGAAAGAGGCGGAAAAGGTGTTCGGGTACTAAGCAAGTTCCACTTGTGCCCGAGCATAGTCCTCCGGAATGCCAATGTCGATGAAATAAGCATCGGAGCGCATGGCGTAAAAAGGCTCGACGGTATATAGTTTTTCCATGAGATCTCTCTCAAAAGAGAATCTTTCTGGTTTCGGATGGTTGTCAAACAATCTCCGTTGGATGAGATATACGCCGCCGTTGATGAATCCCCGGCCTTCAGATGCTCCTTTTTCGGAAAAGAGAACAATCCTGTCGTTAGAATCTGTGGTGACACTGCCATAGCGACTCACATCCTCCACCTCGCGCAAGACGATGGAGAGCTGGCATTCTTTGTCCTCGTGGAAACGCTCAAACATGGATAGGTCCACCTTGAATATCGTGTCCCCATTGATGACCAGCACATTGTCGGAGGAACACTTGGACATGGCGAAGGCGATGCCGCCGCCAGTGCCTAATGGCTCTGTCTCCACAGCGTAGTCTATGGCCAGGCTTTTGTATTGGCTGCCAAAGTACGCTTCAATCTTTTCGTGCAGATAACCCACGGAAAGGATTATCTTATCATATTGATACTCTATCAGATAATCTAAAATATAGGTCAGAAAGGGTCGCCCATTGACGGGTGCCATCGGTTTGGGCAGGTCTTTGACCACACCCTGTAGTCGGGTGCCGAAGCCTCCGGCGAGGATGATTGCTTCTTTGGGATTGTTTGTCATTTTCTGTCTGTCTCTTTCTGTCTGATATAGAGACGCGCCATGGCGCGTCTCTACGACGGATTACATAGTCCAGGTCTTGAGACCTTCTGTCACGAATTCGTAACGCTTTGATTGCCCGCCGAATTCTGCGAGGCGGTCGATGACCTTGTAGCGGGCGTTGGACGGGCAGTAGAAGAACATGAAGCCGCCGCCGCCCGCGCCCGATATCTTGCCGCCGGTGGCGCCTGCCTGTCTCGCTGCATTATACACCTCATCGATGAAAGCGTTGGAGACACTGTCGGCCATCTGTTTCTTATGCTTCCAACCCTCATCCAGAATTTGTCCAATGGCATCTAAGTCGCCCTTCAGAAGCACCTCTTTCATGTGGAAGGCCTGTTCTTTAAGGGCCAGCATGGCATCGATGGACTTTTGTTTCTTGTTTTGTACGTTTTTCTGCTGCTCTTCGATGATCTTGGCGGAGACGTGACTCGTCGCTGTATGGTAGAGCACCAAATTGTGTGCTAATTCGTCAAGGTAACGTTGGCGGATGCGCAAGGGGTTGACAATCACGTTGTCGCCAATGAATTCCATATAGTTGAAACCACCGAAAGTGGCGGCGTATTGGTCTTGTTTGCCGCCTGCCATCTGCAAATCCACTCGTTCAATCTCGTAGGCTAACTTGGCAATGTCATATTCACCCAACGGCAGTTTTAGCCACTCGACAAAAGCGCCGAGGATGGATACTACAAGGGTGGAGGAGGTGCCTAATCCGGAACCCGGAGGCGCATCCACGAAAGTGCTGATCTTAAATGATAAGGGCTTGTGTGTGAACTGCTTGACAATACGGTTGTAAACACCTTTGTGCAGGATGAAGTAGCCTTCCGGTGTCAGAGAATCGGTTGCCGAGAGGGTTTCCCCCAACTCTTCCTTGGCCGGATTCTCAAATACAATCTGCCCATTGTCCAACGGTTCCAAAGTGGTATAGGCATACATGTTGACCGTGGCATTCAGGATGGCGCCGCCGTAGATGTCGGAAAAAGGAGAAACATCGGTGCCGCCACCGGCGAGGCCTAATCGAAGAGGTGCTTTGCTGCGAATGATCATATTTGATTGATATATGAGTTTTTATAATTAAAACAATTCCCGTTTTTTGTGGAAAATACAAGTGTGCAAATATACACTAATTGTAAATATGGATGGACGATTTTAATGCATCACCTCACCAATAGCCTTCGTAAAGCTTGACCATGCATATTTCTGCTTTTCCTCAACAATATTTTTCTCAAATTCCTCTTGATGGTGTTCTTCGAAGAATTTACAAAGGGCGTCGGCGATCTGCTTCGAATCGGGTTCTACCACATAGCCGATTTTGCCGTCGGGAACAATTTCCGGCAGACCACCCACATTGGTTACCAGCATCGGTTTCTCAAAGTGGAAGGCGATTTGGGTGACACCGCTTTGCGTGGCGGTCTTGTAGGGCTGAGCTACGATATCGGCCGCACTGAAGTAGCGGTTTACCTCGCTGTCGGGGATGAAGTCGGTGCAGAGCACCACACGGTCTTCTATCTGCAAGTCCTTGATCTGTTTAAGATAAGGCTCTGAGTCGCCGTAGAATTCACCGGCAACTAATAACTTTGCACCTGCCTCCTTCAGCCGATTATCGGCGAAAGCATCCAGCAAGAGATCCAGTCCCTTGTAGCCGCGGATAAACCCGAAGAAGAGCACGTAGCGGTTGTCGGGACGGAGATTTAGCAGCGACAGAGCCTCATCGCGCGTAAGGCGTTTGCCGTAGTGGTCATACAGCGGGTGCGGGCTGAAGACGGCGGGTTTGTCGGTTGTGAACAGTCTCAGGTCGGCCAGCACAGACTTCGACATGGCCACGAAACCGTCGGTGGGACGGATGAAGTAGCGCACAAACATCTTGTCGCCGATGCGGTGTTCGTGCGGGATGACATTGTCGAGGATGGAGACCAGCCGGGTGTGTTTGTTCTTGCGCACGATGCGCGCGATGGTGCCGAAGCAGGGCGCCATGAAGGGAAGCCAGAACTTGGTGATCATCAAGTCGGGTTTCTTGCGCTTGATCTCACGACCCACCTTGAACCAGTTGAACGGGTTGTAGGAGTGTACCTTACGGACGATTTTGAGGCCTTCCGGCGCGGGTTCGGTACTATATTGTGTCTTTCCTGGGAAAAGGAAGTCCGGGTATTGGTGGGTGAAGGTGTAAATCTCCACCTCATGTCCTTGACTTTGAAACTCGTAGGCAAGGCGTTCGTTGAATGCCGCCAGTCCGCCGCGATAGGGGTATGCTGTTCCGAGAATGATGATCTTCATACAAATGAATTTGAGGTGCAAAGATAGATATTTTTTGAATTAACAAATAGTGTAAATATTCATAAACAACCATCATGTGCTTATATGAAAAACCATATAATTTCGATGGTAAAATGATTTTTATATGTTATTGCATATAATATTCAAAAAAAAGTGTATTTTTGCAGACGATATCATATAATTTTATGAAGACACGATTATCTTTATGCGTAAAGGAGTTACGCAAAAAATACGGCCTCACACAAGAGGACTTGGCCTATCGCTCTGGTGTCAGTCTGTTTTTTGTCCGCGAATTGGAACAGGGCAAAACTTCACAACGGATAGATATGGTGAATAAAGTTCTCAACCTTTTTGATTATGAATTAACACCACAAAAGAGAGAACATGCGTAGAGCCAACATCTTTTATAAAAGCCAATTGGCTGGTGTTTTAACCGAAACCGACACAGGATACCGCTTTGAGTATCTACCTGAGTATTTGTCGTCTGGCTGCCCACAACCTGTCAGCCTGACAATGCCACTATCGAACCTTGCATACGGAAGTCCCGTACTTTTTCCGGCATTCGATGGTCTGATTCCCGAAGGGTGGCTGTTGGATGTAGCGCTACGGAACGCAGACATCAGCAGATTGGACAGGATGTCGCTGTTGCTGCTTTGTTGCAAAGACTGTATCGGTGCATTAAGTGTTGTTGAAATTCCAGAAGAAGATGAGTAAGTGTCTGTATTGCAATAAAGAACTGGGGGCTGGCGAACAGGATTTCCACGATTCCTGCGCTCGGAAGTTTTTTGGTGTTTCTCCTGCCCCGACCTTTGACTACACGCGAGCGGATATGGATGCGTTGGCAGCGGAAATCATAAAGAGCCAGACAACGCTGACAGGAGTCCAGCCCAAAATCTCGCTACATCTTAACGAAAAGAAAGGAAATAGCCGCCTGACCATCGTAGGACTTTGGGGCGGGTTCATTCTTAAACCTCAAACCGATAGGTTTCCATATTTGCCCGAAGTGGAGCAGCTTACAATGTGTCTTGCTGAACAGTTCGGCATTTCGGTGGTTCCTCATTCCCTCATCCGGATGAGAGATGGCGAATTATGCTACATCACCCGCCGCATCGACCGGCTTCCTTCAGGCGAAAAAATCGCTATGGAAGACTTTTGCCAACTATCGAAACGCACGACGGAGTACAAATACAAAAGCTCATACGAGCAGGTGGCGAAAGTGATTCGTGAGTACTCCTCCCTCCCTGAAATGGACCTGACGCGCTATTACGAGCTGCTGATTTTCTGCTGGCTGACGGGAAACAACGATATGCACCTCAAAAACTTCGCGCTATATAACCCCACAGACGAAGGGTTTCGACTGACACCTGCTTACGATTTGCTGAATGCGGCATTGGTCAATCCAAATGACAAGGAGGAACTGGCGCTTACCCTTAACGGGCGGAAAAAGAAAATCAAACCAGCTGATTTCGATCAGGCTATGCAACGAGCTGGCATTTCCGATAGGGTTATTTCGAACATCTTCCGCAAATTCCAAAAGAAATATCTGGGGTGGGAGCAGACCATCCGTGATTCTTTCCTCCCAAAGGATTATCAAGAGGCTTATTGGCAGATGATATGCGAACGTTTGTCCCGTTTGAGAGAGAATACTATATAGAGAAACTCGTCGTATGATCTGTTTTTTATCATTCGCAACAACCGTTATTTTTTCGTACTTTTGCAACTTCAAAAATTGAAATAAAAAAAGCACAAGAAATATGAAACCAATCCTTAAGAAAACCCTAATTCACTGCGGCATTGTCCTCTTCTTCTTCCTGGTGGCCGCCATCTATATGTCCCCTGTCTTTGACGGCAAAGTCATCCAGCAAGGGGATACGATGAAGTGGCAGGCCATGGCCAAAGAGCAGAAAGATTTTCATGAAAAAACCGGTGAATACACCACTTGGACAAGCTCGATGTTCAGCGGAATGCCATCGTATCAGGTGACATACTCCCCGCCCAAGTCCGTTTTCTCTAAAGTCCAAAACATCTTGAATTTATCCCTTTTTAAACTGAATGGAAGTGTGGGTATTGTTTTTCTTTATTTGCTCGGCTTCTATGTGGCATTGATAGCATTGGGAGTATCTCCATGGCTCAGTTTGTTGGGCGCTTTGGCTTTTGGGTTAGGCAGTTACAACATTATCATTATTGAAGCGGGACATATCACCAAAGCTTACGCTATGGCGATGATGGCACCTATCATCGGTGGTATGCTGTTGGTCTTGCAACGGAAAAAATATCTGTGGGGAGGTATCCTTTTTGCCCTGGCATTGGGTATCCAAATCGCCTGCAACCATATCCAAATCACGTATTACACCATGCTGATCGGACTTATCCTTGGCCTGGTCTATTTGGTTTATGCCATTAAAGACAAAGAGTTCAAGTCTTTGCTTTTGGGCGTGGGAGTGATGTTGATCGGTATTGGATTTGCCATTGGCGCAAATGCCCGACTTCTCTTCATCAACCAGGAGTATGTGAAATATACCATGCGTGGCGGTTCAGAAATTACCGTAACCCCAGAAGACCTCTACAAGGACGGTGAAGCCAAGTCCATCGCGGCATCCGATGGTCTGGATATCGACTACGCATACAGCTGGAGCTACGGCAAGGGCGAGACCTACACGCTGCTTGTCCCTGGCTCATACGGCGGCGGCTCCGGCGAGACGGTCGGCACGGACTCTCAATTTTACAAGAACTTCCGTCAGAAACAGGCTCCGCTCTATTGGGGCGACCAACCCTTTACCTCTGGCCCGGTCTATTTCGGCGCCATCGTCATCTTCCTGTTCATCCTCGGCCTCTTTGTGGTGAAGGGCCCCGAACGCTGGTGGATCCTTCTGGTCACAATCCTTGCCATCCTGATGTCGTGGGGCAAGAACTTGATGGGCTTCAACAGTTTTCTGTTTGAACATCTTCCCCTCTACAACAAGTTCCGCACTCCGTCCATGAGCCTCGTGATGGCCAACGTTACCATGGTGCTTATGGCCATTCTGGCCCTGAAAACCATCTTTGACAAGGAGAATCCAGTTGACAAGAAGAAACTGAACCTCGGTCTCTATATCTCCACGGGTATCACAGCCGGCTTTATTCTCTTGATGATGGTCTTTTCAGGAGGTTTCTCTTTCTCGGGTGCCAGCGATGTGCAGATGGCTGCCCAATATGGTGCCCAATGGGATGCTATTCAGGATATCCTCGTGCAAGACCGCAAGGCTCTCTTCATGTCTGACTCTTGGCGCTCGCTGATACTCATTCTGCTTTCTGCCGTGGCATTGTGGCTCTATGTCAATGAGAAAATCAAACAATCCGGAATCATCATTGGTGTTTTGGCCTGCTTGGTGCTGTTCGACCTTTGGGGTGTCGATCGCCGTTACCTTAACGACTCCAAATTCATCACCGAGAAACGCGCTAAACTCAGACCGTCTCAGACCGACCAGATTCTGGATCAGTATGCGGCCCAGTTCAATGACGAAGACTATCGCGTTCTTGACCTGTCTGTGAATACCTTCAACGATTCCTATCCTTCCGCTTACCATCATCAGATTGGTGGTTACAGCGCAGCGAAATTACGCCGTTACCAAGATGTTATTGATTTCTACCTCTCACGTCATATCAATCCGAATGTCCTGAACATGTTGAATGCCCGCTATGTGGTGGTGCCTGGACAGAATAACCAGCCTCAGGTCCAGCGCAACCCCGATGCCTTAGGCAATGCTTGGTTCGTGGATCAGTATCAGCTGGTGGATGACGCCAATGCGGAGATTCTGGCTCTCAACGAGTTGAATCCTGCCGATACGGCCGTCATTGACAAGCGTTTTGCTGAAATGGTGAAAGGCAAGAACTTGGAACGCGACAGCAACTCTGTCATCATGATGGAGCACCAGAAGCCGTACAATCCTGACTATGTGGTCTATAAGACTAAGACCAACAAAGATCAGTTGGCGATTTTCTCAGAGGTTTATTACGCTCCCGACTGGCGCGCCTACATCGACGGCAAGCCGGCTGAATACTTCCGTGCCGACTACATCCTGCGCGCCATGGTGATTCCCGCTGGCGAGCATAAAATTGAGTTCAAGAACGAGGCGCCGCTGATGCACAAACTGGACAAGGTCTCCGTGATTTGTTCCATCCTGTTCGTGCTGGCAGTTGCGGGAAGTTTGGTGGTGTATTATCGGAAAGGTAAAAAAGAATGCTTCAACAAAGGTGAAATACAGTAATACATCTTACACTATTTTCCCACTATGACAGCTGACCAATTACAGGAAATTATCTTGTGCGGTGAAACTAGCACTGTGCAGTTCAAACGGCAATTTACTTCCAAC
>JAGCFD010000012.1 GCA_017650305.1 Bacteroidales bacterium
ATCCTCTTCTTCGTCTTCTTCCTCCAGATTGTCAGAGATGAGCAGGGAGAAGTAGATGGCATCGTTGGAGATCAGCTTGGAGGTGGCTGCGCTGAGCACGTCAAGCTGGCTCTTAGCCCAGTTGAACTCCCCGATGTAGAAGGAGAGTTTGGCATTCTTGAACTTGGCCTCTTGGCCCAGCGCATCCGTGGGCATGTCTTTGTCAATCTGCGAGTAGTTCAGAGACGCGTCCCAGATGTTGCCCATATAGAGTTGAATATCAGCCAAGTCCAACTTGTAGGTGTTTTTCTCCTTTTGGTCGTTGGTGTTGGCCATGGCTTTCGTCAGCAAGTCGATAGCCTCTTGTGGCTTATTAACGTAAAAAGCCAATAAGTGGGCATACTTGCGAATCCAGTCGGTGGTGCCGGAGTGCAGACCGTTCTCATCTAACAACTTCTTGAAGTCGCGCTCCAAATTGACAGCATCCACCATCCGGATGGGCAGGGTGTTGGTGAGCATCAGATAACGCACATCCAACAGTTTCATCTTGGCTAAAACGTAGTTGTGTGTGTCTTCGCCCTTGCCGATGATGTAGTTGAGTGCTTCGATGGCGGTCTCATAATCCTTGTTGTCGGCAGCTGTACGCGCTATCTCATAGGTCTTGATGCCCTCCATTTTGGTGCGCTTGTCGATAGCCTTGGCCATCAGCAAGGCATTGGGGTAGTCTTTATGCAACTGATAAACCCAGTAGAGTAGGGAGAGGCAGCAGATGTTGGAGGGGTTCTTTTGTGAGTACTTCTGCAAGGTGGTGTGTACCATGTTGTAAAGCAGGTCGTCCTCATCGTCCAGCAACATGTTCTGAATGGCCACCTCGGCCGGTTCCAGATGCTCTTGCTTGTCTTCTTTGATGAGAGTAATGACCTCCTCCATGATCCTGCTATTCTGGTGCAGATTCTGATACATGGAAAACAACTCTCTGGATAACAAATAGTTGTTGTTGAGTATGCGCCGTCCTTTCTGAATGGTTTCGATGGCATAATCATATTCCAGTCGCGAATAGAAGGCGTTGTAGAGTTCCTGCACAGAGGACTCTTTGGCGGGAAGGTCTTTGATCAAGTCTTGATAGATCTTTTCTGCTTTGGGGTGATCTCCGGCCTGGTCATAGATATAACCCAAATCCACTTTGTAACGTTGTACGTTGGGGAAGTTGCGGATCTGCTTCTTCACCATCTTCTCAGCGTCATTGTACCTTTCCAAGTTGAGCAGGGAAGAATAGTAGTAGTAATAGAGATAGGAATTCGGGTTTTTGGCATGAATCTTCTCTAAGAGTTCGATGGCTTTATCGTACTCTTTGTCCTTGTAATACTGCAATGCAAGTTGCTCGTCCTGACTTTGTTGGGCGAGAAGGAGGCCGCAGGTAAACAAGAGGCATATCAGCGAGAAGATTTTTTTAATCATGCCGAATTAGTCTATGATGTCGAAACGGGTGTAGGGACGAAGCACCTCGGGTACGATGATGCCTTTGTCGGTCTGGTTGTTTTCGAGGAGTGCGGCGAGCACGCGAGGCAGGGCGAGGGCACTGCCGTTGAGGGTGTGCGCCAGGCGGGTTTTTCCGGTGCTGTCTTTGAAACGCAGTTTCAGACGATTGGCCTGATAGGACTCAAAGTTGGAAACGGAGCTGACCTCCAACCACTTCTGCTGGGCTTTGGAATAGACCTCCAAGTCGTAGGTCAGGGCGGAGGTGAAGCTGATGTCACCGCCGCAGAGGCGCAGCACGCGGAAGGGCAATCCCAGTTTGGTGAGCAGCCCCTTGGCATAATTGGTCATCTTCTCCAAAGTCTGATAGGAGCGGTCGGGATGCTCAATGGTTACGATTTCGACCTTGTCGAACTGATGGAGACGGTTGAGTCCGCGCACATCCTTGCCGTAGGAACCGGCCTCGCGACGGAAGCAGGCGGAATAGGCACAGTTGCACAATGGGAAGTCACTCTCTTTGAGGATGACGTCGCGGTAGATGTTGGTGACGGGCACCTCGGCAGTCGGGATGAGGTAGAAGTTGTCCACGGTGGCGTGGTACATCTGGCCCTCTTTGTCTGGCAGTTGGCCGGTGCCGTATGCGGAGTCTTCGTTGACCATGTAGGGCGGTTGGATTTCCGTGTAGCCGGCAGCCGTGGCAGAGTCGAGGAAGAAGTCGATGAGGGCGCGCTGGATGCGGGCGCCTTTGCCTTTGTAAACAGGGAAGCCGGCTCCCGTGATCTTGTTGCCTAACTCAAAATCGATAATATCGTATTTTTTGACTAGTTCCCAATGAGGAAGCATCGGACGGTCAAAGTCGGAAGCATCACCTTCTCTATAAACGATCTCGTTGTCTTCAGCGCCTTTGCCCGGAGCTACTGAGCTGTGCGGCAGGTTGGGCAACAACACCATCTTGGCCTGAAGGGTCTGCTCTTTCTCTTGTAACTCAGCACGCAAAACCCTTTCTTTCTCTTTCAATTCGGCCATGCGCGCTTTGATGGCTTCTGCCTCATCGCGTTTGCCCTCTTTGAACAGTCCGCCGATGGCTTTGGCGCCCTGGTTCTGCTCCATCAGGTTGTCGTCAATGGTCTTCTTTACAGCACGGTTTTCCGTGTCTAATTTCAATATCTCTTCCACCAAAGCGGCGGCATCAAAGTTTTTAATTTTCAGTCTGTCAATGACATATTGTGGATTTTCACGCAGTAGTTGAATCTGTAACATTGTAAATGAATTTAAAAAAGATAACTATGGTGGCAATATTCAAATTTGCCGCCGCAAAAATACTCAAAAAAATAATATCGTATCTTTAAAAGATAATTAGGAAGTGATGATAACACCTCAGGACTATGTTATCCTCTTTCAAAATGGGTTACGCGAAGCAGACGGTGTGAGTCTGGATCCACTTCATCGCGTATATACTCGGTGGCGGACACCTCCTTGCCATTGTCGTCATAACCATACTCTGCCCATCCCACCAATTTGTCATCACGCTCGTAAAGATAGTTCTTGACCACCAAATCCCCCTCATATTCCAATTTTATCTTGCGATAGTTGTCCAGATCCTCTTCTTCTACCAAAATCAAGTGTCCTTCCTCATCGTATGTGTTGTATTTCTTGGCAATCAGCATGTTGTCATAGTCGTAAATGAGCTCTTTGACCCGGTTGCCCCGCTCGTCGTACTCGTAGTCGTAACTCCTGCGGTCTTTGTTCTGCACCTCGTTGCGTACATAGTGAACCACTTGACCCAGGTCGTTGTATTGGTACAGATGTTCGTAAACAGTTTTTCCGTAGTCGTCATTTTCCAGTTCTTTGGTCAGGAGCCCGCCTTCGTACTCTTTGGTGTTTTCCACAAAGTCCAGTTTGCCGTCCACAAAGTTTTCCCGCCGGATTTCATGCCCCTCTTCGTCATAGATGTGTTGGGTGAGGTATTCAGTGGTGTCCTCCCCGAAATAAAAGCTTTGGCTGACCAGCCTGTCGTCCTGGTAATTGTTCACGGTTTTTTGCAGCAACGTATGGTCCTGATCAAATTGTTCGGAAACAATCAATTGTTGGCGATCATTGTATTGGTTCAGGGTCAAGGTGTTCAGCGTTCCGTCTGGTTCGAAACGTTCCTCTTGCAGCAACAGGTTGTGGTCGTCATAAAGGGCCGACACTTCCATATATTCAATGGGTTCAACATCGTTTTTGTCGTAACCTGTGCGGTGATATTCCTTTTTGATGATTTTAAGTGTACTCATAGCGCCAAAGATTTTAAATTTTACAACGGCAAAGATACATTTTTTATTAAGATATTAAATTATGAAACCATTAAAATACGGGATGAAGAAGTTGAGAGTTAAGAGTTGTCAGTTGGCAATTAGATAATAGTTTATAGATAATAGATAATAGTTATGGGGGGGGCAAGGCTAACGGCCAAAGTTCAAAGTCAAAGTTCAAAGAAAACCGCAAAGGCACAAAGGGCACAAAGAGAAATTAAGAACCTAAAGGAGGCATGGTTCAATGTCAAAGTTCAAAGTCAAGGTTCAAAGTCAACGGCTAACGGCCAACAGCTAATGGCTAACAGCCAACGGCCAACCTCATGCTCCTTCCGCCCTATTCCATTTTAACAACTTATATCACAGTAATTTACAATAGATTTTAAAAAATGTTAATAAGTTTGTTAGTAAGTATTTTTGCCTGTTCACAAATCCAATTTTTGTATTTGCTATTTTTGCCGCCGAGTTCAGGTTCTCTACGAGATTAATAGGGAACTTCGTGAAAATCGAAGGCTATACCCGTAGCTGTAAGTTCTTTATGTTTTCCAACATATGTCACTGACAGACGCGTCGGGAAGGCGTTGGAAGACGGAGCAAGCCAGAAGACCTGCCTGTTCTCAAACACATGGCTTTCGGGATTAAGAGCTTGTGTGCCTGTCGCCAGGTTTGTTTCCCAAAGCTTCTATTATGAAAACCATTAACCTACTATGATAGAGGACATTTATATAATTAAACGTAACGGAAAACGCGAACCGTTTTCAGCCGACAAGATCAAAAATGCCATTCAAAAGGCGTTCCTTTCAGTGAATAGCTTCGCCACCAAGGAGGTTTTGACAGACATTCTTAGTCGCGTGCAGGTGCATGATGGCATCTCCGTGGAGGAGATCCAGAACCAGGTGGAGGTGTCGCTGATGGCGGAACGCTACTATTCCGTTGCCAAGTCGTACATTCTGTACCGTCAGCGGCATTATGAAGACCGAGAGGTGAAAGACAAGTTGAGTTTTTTGATCAACTACTGCAATGCCTCCAATGCCGCTACAGGCAGCAAGTACGATGCCAATGCCAACGTGGAGAAGAAGAATATCGCCACCCTTATCGGCGAGCTTCCCAAGTCGAACTTTATCCGCCTCAACCGCCGTATGTTGTGCGACCGTATCAAGGAGATGTATGGCAAAGAGTTGGCCGATAAGTATATCCATCTGCTTAATCAGCACTTCATCTACAAGAACGATGAAACCAGCATCGCCAATTACTGTGCCAGTATCACGATGTATCCCTGGTTGCTCGATGGTACCAAGAGCATCGGGGGAAACTCCACGCGTCCCAACAATCTGAAGTCCTTCTGCGGTGGTTTTGTGAATATGGTCTTCATGGTTTCGAGCATGCTGAGCGGCGCTTGTGCCACTCCTGAGTTTCTGATGTACATGGACTACTTTATCCGCAAGGATTATGGTAACGACTATTACACACGTGCTGACGAAGTAGTGGACCTTTCTGCCCGTAAACGCACTATCGACAAGGTGATCACGGATTGTTTCCAGCAGGTCATCTACTCCATCAACCAACCTTCCGGCGCCCGTAATTACCAGTCTGTGTTCTGGAACATCTCTTATTACGACAAATTCTATTTCCAAAGCCTGTTCGGAGAGTTCCGATTCCCGGATCAGACTGCCCCGACATGGGATTCTGTCAGTTGGCTCCAGAAACGCTTCATGCGCTGGTTCAACGAGGAGCGCACCCGTGCCGTCCTGACCTTCCCGGTTGAGACGATGGCCCTGCTCTCCAAGGACGGAGACATTATGGACCAGGAATATGCCGACTTCACCGCAGAGATGTACGCTGCCGGCCACTCCTTCTTCACCTACGTGAGCGACAACGCCGACTCCCTGAGTAGCTGCTGTCGTCTGCGTAATGAGATTCAAGACAACGGATTCAGCTACACGCTGGGCGCGGGTGGCGTTTCCACTGGCTCCAAGAGTGTGCTCACCATCAACCTGAACCGCTGCATCCAATACGAACACAGAAACAACATCCCGTTCCTCCAGTTCGTGGAGGAGGTCATCGACCTGATGCACAAGGTGCAGACTGCCTATAATGAGAATCTGAAGTACTTGCAGACCCAAGGCATGTTGCCTCTCTTCGATTCCGGCTTCATCGCCATCAATCGCCAATATTTGACCATTGGCGTCAATGGCCTTGTCGAGGCAGCCGAATTCATGGGCATCCCTATCACCGACAATGATGAATATGCCAAATTTGTGGAAGACATTTTGGGCTTGATAGAGCGTTACAACCGTAAATACAAATCAAAAGAGTTGATGTTCAACTGCGAGATGATTCCAGCGGAGAATGTGGGTGTCAAGCATGCCAAATGGGATCGCGAAGACGGTTATAAGGTGCCCCGCGACTGTTACAACAGTTACTTCTATATTGTGGAAGATGAAAGCATTAATGTCATCGATCGTTTCCGCATGCATGGCAAACGCTATATTGAGCATCTCACCGGTGGTTCCGCTTTGCACTGCAATTTGGAAGAACATCTCACCAAGGAGCAATACCGTCACCTGCTTCGCGTAGCCGCCCAAGAAGGCTGTAACTATTTCACTTTTAATATACCGAACACTGTCTGCAATGACTGCGGCCATATCGACAAGCGTTATCTCCACGAATGTCCCGTTTGTCATAGCAAGAATGTGGATTACCTCACCCGCGTCATCGGCTACATGAAACGTGTCAGTAGTTTCTCACAAGGCCGCCAAGAGGAGGCTGCAAGAAGATACTATGCCAGAATGGAGGAGGGCAAATAGTCCATTTTTAAGAGATGATAGTTAAAAGATAATAGTGGAAAGTGGGTTGCTCATTCTTGTTTTTTCAACTTGCCCCATCTATTCAACAGTCAAACCATACAACAACTAACTTCCTATCAAATACTACAACTACGATATTGTCTTTCAAGAGATTCCCGGGGAGGTGACCCTCGCGGTGAATATCACCAATTGTCCAAACCATTGCCCTGGGTGTCATAGTCCTCATCTGCAGGAGGATATTGGCGAGACGTTGGACGAGCACACCCTCGACAACATCCTGAAACGTTATGGCAGTTCCGTGACATGTGTTTGTTTTATGGGTGGTGATGCCAGCCCGGACAGCGTGCAGCAGTTAGCCGATCACGTGCGGAAGACGACCCCTCTCAAAGTGGCTTGGTATTCTGGTAAACAGTCGATTCCCGCCAACTTCCAACATTTCAACTATGTGAAGGTAGGCCCCTATAAGGCAGAGTTCGGAAGTCTGAAAGAAAGGAAGACCAATCAGCGTTTGCTGAAGAATGTGAATGGTCATCCTGTCGACATCACAGAGAAATTCTGGAAAAAATAACGACTGGTATGTAGATAATTGTTATTTTTGCACCAGTTTTTTAATGCGTTAAAATGAAGAAGTTATTGTTTATCAGCTCTTTAATATTGATTTTGTCGGGTTGTCAATCTCAAAAGAAGATGATTTCCCTTGATAGGCAGACCGATGCGGTGACGCTGAAAAAGGGTCAGACTGTTGAGATAGCTTTCACCACCAATGCATCGTTAGGATATTGGTGGACATTGGCCAACAAGGACGAGATTACGGTGGTGGACTCTGTCGGCAACCGTTACGAGCGTACGGCTCCCGAAGGTATGGTGGGTGCCGCTTCCCTCCGTTACTGGAAGTTTGAGGCCAAGAAAAAAGGTGTGGAAACGTTGCATTTTGTCTATGCGCGTGAAAATGTGGAGGAGACCACCATCAAAACGCGTGATGTGGTAGTAACGGTGAAGTAAAGATGAGTTCTCCGCGAGTCTTCGTGGCCATACCCGCGATGGACGAGTTGTCGTCCTTGCCCATTACGCTTGCTGACCTTTCCCAACAGACCTACTTGCCCGACAAGGTGTGGGTGTGCGTCAACCAACCGGACTTCTGGTGGCATGACGCCGAACATCGGCATATTTGTGAAGAAAATCAGAAAACGATTGAGTTTTTAAAAGATTACCAGGGGCTTGCTCTGGAGGTGTTGGACTATTCTTCCCCGGGTTGTGGATGGCAGGGCAAAAAGACGGGGGTCGGTTGGGCACGCAAAACCCTCTTCAACAAGATATTAGGGCATGCTCGAGCGGAGGATATCCTCGTCAGTCTGGATGCCGACACTCGTGTGCGTCCAGGCTACATTGAATCGCTATTGCGTTCCTTCGGAGAACACCCTGAGTGGCCGGCATTGGCCGTTCCCTATTATCATCATTTGAGTGGCGAGGAGGCAATGGATCGCGCGATGCTGCGCTATGAGCTCTATATGCGGAACTATGCGGTCAATATGCTGCTGACGGATACTCCGTATCAATATACAGCCCTTGGTTCCGCTATTGTGATGCGGGCGGGTGCCCTGCGCAAGATCGGTGGCATCACCCCCTATCAGAGCGGCGAGGACTTCTATCTCTTGCAGAAGTTCTGCAAGATGGCGCCCGTGGGCATGGTTAATGACGAGATGGTCTATCCCGCCACCCGTATTTCCGACCGTGTGCCGTTTGGTACAGGTCCTGCCATCCGCCAAGGGATGGAAGGGATAGACACCCCTTACCCTATATTCCATCATCAGTTATGGGAACCTGTGCGGGAGACTATGGCACTTCTGCCCAAACTATATCATGAGGATTGCCACAACGACTTTTTGGATTTCTTGAAGATGATATTTCAAGAAACAGATCTCTGGGGTCCTATTCGTAAGAATGCTAAAGATCTGCCGCATTTCATCCACGCTTTCCATGAAAAAGCTGACGGACTGCGCATCTTGCAGTATGTGCGGCGCAGCTATGCCCGGCATCCCATGTCCGACGAACAAGCCTTGCGGGAGAATCTTTCCACATGGATACCCGAAAACCTGCCCCAATGGTTTGAGGGAGATTGTTGTTTCCAAGCGTTGACGGTGGAACAACTCAACCACCTGCGCAATTTGCTGTTTGAGGAGGAGTCCAGACTTCGCCAACAAAAAAACGCATCGCCACGATAGCGATGCGTTTTTGTTCATGAAGAAAAGAGCTCTTATTTGATACCCAGTTTCTTCTTGATGTCTTTCGGGATGGCATTCTTGTGAACCACGATGTTCATCGTTTTGTAACGAACGAAAGCCTTGGAAGCATAGAACATTCCGTGATAGTCGCCATAGTCGCCCCAGCTGTTCTTCACCATGTAGTACTCGTTGCCCATCTGGTCGGTGGCTTTGCCGTAAATCAGCATGCCGTGGTCGTCAGTGGTCTCCCAGTTGTCGTAAGCCACTTGGCGTTCCTCTTGGGTAACCCAGCGTTGCGGTGTGGGATGTTTGGCAGCCTCGTCCTGAATATCTTTGGGACTCATGCCAGTCCAATGGGCCATGTCGCTGCCCTGGATGGCGGAAGCCTTTGTTTCAGGAAGCACGCAGAAGCCTTTCTTCACACCCATGCGGAAGCCTTGCTCGCTCACGTCAGAACCCCAAGCAATCGTATAGCCATTGTCGATAGCGTAGTCGAAAATCTCCATGAACTCATCCAACGGCACGTTATAGACCTGAGACCAGCGCCAGTTGTCTTGGATCTCCAATACGAATTTCTCGTAGAAAGGATGATGCGTGTAGGAGGTGATGGAAACATAGTCGTCAGGATTCAAGCCGAGGGACTCGTAGAATGACTTCGGGGTGTAGGTCACGCCCTTGTAGGAGAAGGTCTCCGGGTTTTTGCCAAGATAGATCTCGTGAACAGCAGCCACGGCTTTTTGCCAGAGCACTTCGTTTTTGTCGTTTTTCTGCAGGCTCTTGTGGTCACCTTCGGCAATGGCTTTTACCATGGCATCGGTCAGAGCGGAGAGCTCGGAATGGTCGGATAATGTGTCGCCATAAGCGGCACCCGGACGCATCTCACTCTCAGGAACCAGACCGAAAGTCTTCATACCGTAGAGCACATCATAGAAAGAACCGCCTTGAGAGAAGGACACGTCGCCGTGAGTACGGACAGCAGCCATGGCGCGGTCGTTGTACGTGTTGGCAACAATGTACATCTCGGAAAGGTCGTATTCGCCTTTGCCCATGCGGAGCAATTCAGCTTCAATGAAGCCCAAGCCGGAATAGCACCAGCAGGTGCCAGCACGGTGTTGGTCTTTTACAGAAGTGATGGGGAGTTCTTTCTTGACGGTGAAAACATAACCCTCATCTTTTTTGGCCTCTTCGTTTTGAGCCAATGCGATGTTGCCGCTCATCATCAAAGCAGCGACAGCAATAAGAATAAAGAATTTTTTCATTGTTATAATTTTTATGTGATAAATTCAAATGCGGCGGCAAAGATAAAAAATTATTTAAAGCCCCCTCCGGTTCTGTCGCATTTTCTTAACCATAACCATCAGACAGCATGAATAAGACGGCTCGGTATTGAAATAATTTCTATTTTTGCACTCTAATGGCGAATGGCCGTTATGAAAAAGATTTTTCTAAAAAATGTTGATATATAAAAAGTTAAGATTCTTATATCATCTTTGGAAATTGTTTGTGCACTACCCTGCGAAATCGTTTTTCCAACGTTTCAAAGTGTTGGCCGACTATTTGCATTTGCGGAGAACAAAAGGATTGACACCAGAAGAATACAACCTTTTTCACCTCTTTGAACGGTCAGAATCCTTCCGGCATGACTTCCTGGGAGAGAATGAGCAGCGCTATTATCTGGATCTGCTTAATCCTACCAATTATTATATCATTGCTCGAAATAAATATTTAGCACATAAGATCTTGGAGGCGACAGGCATCCCTATGGCCACTCTTTATGGCTATTATGACCCCACAGCCGGTCGTGGCGGAGACAACATCGCCCGTACCCCGGACGAGATGCTCCAGATTCTCAAGTCTCAGAATGTTCAGGAGTGCGTCATCAAAACCACTGAGTCTTCTCACGGCAACAACGTGCAGGTTGTCAGACAAATCAACTACGATTTGGGAATGGCCACTCTTCACAGCGGGGAGGAGCAGCCCTTCGCCACCATGCTGGGTAACAAACCGCTGATTTTCGAACGATGCCTCCGCCAAACAGCCCAACTGTCGTCCATCAACGCCTCTTCTGTCAATACGGTGCGCTTCATGACTCTCCTTTATCCTGATGGCTCCGTAAAGATACCCGCCACCTTCATCAAGATTGGCCGGGAAGGCCGTTGTGTGGACAATGCGGGCGCAGGTGGCAATGTCGATGCCAGCATCAACACCGAGACCGGCATTATGGAGCACGCAATCCGTTTCGATGGATGGGAACACATTGCCGATGTGGATGTCCATCCCGACAGCGGAGCGGCCATCAACGGAGTGCAGATAGATAATTGGCCTGAAATCTGTCAGAAAGTCAAGGAGTTCCAACAAGCCCTCCCATTCGTCAAGGCGGCGGGGTGGGATATCGCCCTCACCGAAGAAGGACCGTGCGTGGTGGAGGTCAACGATATGTGGGATCGCACAGGACAGCTGTTTATCCAACGAGGTTGGCGCTCCGAAATCCGCGATTGCTTCCTCGCTTGGCAGCAAAATAATCTTTTCTACGAATTTGGTCGTTTAACAAACGAATTGCCTGTTAGAAAGTTAAAACGCATTGTGTCACAACCATAACTCTTATCATGTTTGAGAATGTCTATAACCGGTATATGCTGTTTCGTATGCGGCAGCACGACATTGCCAACATCAAAGGCAAATGCGCCGTGTGTGATCTGAAACCGCTAAGCAACTCGCAAAAGTCTGACATACAGCAGTTTTACCAAAAACTCATCGGACAAAAAGTGCCGACCTATTGGCATGAGTATTTCTACTCACGCAACGGTCAATTCTCAGTTCGCTATATCCCCACAAGTCTTTATCATACTGATGTCATCTACCGTCTGAACAACTATCAACTACGGCACGCATACGTTGACAAGGGCATATATGACCTCTATTTTCCGGATGTGAACAGGCCTGCGACCATCATCAAAAACATGAACGGTTATTTTTATGACGGCCAAAAACCTATCACCCGTTCGGAGGCATTGGATCGTTGTCGGAATCTGACCAAAGCAGTCATCAAGCCCACCCAGGAAGGAATGTGGGGAGAGGGAGTGAAGGTCTTCTCGAGTGATCAGGGTCAGGTGGACAGCAACCTGTCCATAGCGCAACTCATCGACCAATATGGGAAGAACTTCATCATCCAGCAGGCGGTGCAGCAACACCCCGAAATGGCAAAGCTCAACCCGACTTCCCTCAACACACTGCGCGTGCTCTCTTATCGTCAAGGCGATGAGGTCTTTATCCTCTATGTGGTTGTCCGCATTGGCCGCGCGGGCAAGTGTGTGGACAATGAGACCGCCGGCGGCATCAACGCCGACATTGAGCTGACAACAGGAACTATCCGCGACTGCGCATACGGAACTCCCAGCGAGAAACGCATCCTGACCACCGATATTGGCACAACCCTCAAAGGCTTTGCCATCCCCTCTTTCCAACAGGTGCTCGAGACCGTCAAGAACCAGCATCTGCGCTTGCCCTACTTCAACCTCATCGGTTGGGATTTCGGTATCGACGAGAAGGGTCTCCCAGTGATGATAGAGTGGAATCGCGCGCCCGACCTTAGCCAGACGGCCCACGGCCCCGCCTTTGGAGAGATGACCGAAGCCATCTTTGATCGTATCCGTCATCTGAAAAATACTATGCTTCGTTAAGCCAATTCATTAAAATAGTACATTTGCCCGCTTTTTTTAACAACAGGTTTTATAGTTGATGTAGAATGGATTTTAGAAGCAACATAACGCTCTGGTTACACTACCTTTTAACCGCTATCTCGCCGGAGTTGAGCATCCGCCTGCAGTTCCGGCTTTGCCATCATCGTCGCCTCAATCTCAAAAATCCCCAGACCCTTGACGAGAAGATACAATGGATGAAGATGTACTACTACAAGGACAATGCCCTGGTGAACCAGTGTGCCGACAAGGTGCGGGTGCGCGACTATGTTCGCGACTGCGGCCTCGACGAGATCCTGAACGAGGTTGTTGAGGTTTACCAGTCTGTCGATGAGATCCGCTGGGATGCTTTGCCAGACAAGTTTGTCATGAAGTGGAACTTTGGCAACGGCGGCAATGTGGTGTGCGCAGACAAGTCCAAGCTGGATATCGCCAAGGCGGAAAAGGACTTGAGGCGTTTCCAGAAGATAAAATTCCACCTGATTTCATACGAACCCCAATATATCTTCCCCAAACAGTTGCTTTGCGAGCGTTTCATCGAGCCCTCCGAAGGAACCACCCCGGTGGATTACAAGGTCTATTGCTTCAACGGGGAAGCCAAGTATGTGCTCTGCTGCTACGGACGTGGCAAGCAGGCCCGTCCAAGCTTTTACTTCTTCGACCGTCAGTGGCAGCTGCAACGCTTCAACCGCCAGGGCAAAATGGCGCCGGCAGACTTTACCATCCCCAAACCCGATGGCATTGACGCCCTCTTTGATTACGCGGAAAAGCTGTCCAAACCCTTCCCGTTCGTCCGCGCCGACTTCTACCTTGAACATGGCAAGGCGTGGTTCGGCGAACTCACCTTTACCCCAAGTGGCGGCTTCGACTATGGCCGTCTGCCTGAAACAGATCTCTTCTTTGGCCAGATGGTGCATCTGCCAATGACCGAAAATTCTTCAAAATGAAAGACAAGACTGCTAAGATATTACTTATCACCACATTGTCACTGATTGTGATCTCTTATCTGCCGTGGATATATCTTACCCCGATATATTACTGGATCCGCTATGCTATTATGGCGTTTATGGCAGTGGTTGTGGTGCTGACCTTTTCCTTGGAAAGATATGCCTCTCCACGCTTTATGCGATACCTGCTTCTGACCATAGCGTTTGTGGGGTTGGAGTTTCTGGTCTTCCGCCTGACACACAAGCATTTCCGTCTTGAAGACCTCTTTCAGTTGGTGGTGGCATTCTTATGCATAGGTATTGGAACAGGATTGGATTACAAGCCTAAGTCATGGGCCAACATCTGCTTCTATTATACTTTGGCATTGTGTGTCATGATCGTTATCAACTGTTTCTATCATGCCGGAGGTCTGTATATACCAGAACATTATATGGTTGACAAAGGAAAGAATCAGATGGGCGGTTTGCTTGCCATTGGTGCCGCCAGCCTTTTCTTCTGGGGTATGAAACTGAAGGAGGAGAGAGCTCATTTTATGATTCTCTTCACGCTCTCTTTCCTTTTGCTCCTATTGATCCGGGCTCGCGCCGACGTGTTCGCTTTGATAGCCTGTGTGTTGTTTGTCTTTTTCAAAGAGTCGGAATTGCATCTGAAAGCTAATTCCAAGACTATAGTGGCTATCCTTTGTCTGACACTGTCCGGATATATTCTTTTCAATGGTTTTCTGAAAGATGATCTGAAACGCTTTATGTACGGCGGCCATGGCGGTTACAGTATGGAGCAGGCTTCCACTCATCGCTGGGAGCGCAATCGCCAGGGCATTGACTTTGTGTCAGAACATGTCATCGAGGGAGAACAGGAGAATGAATCAGGCATCATGTTGATACATAATTATCCATTGCTCAGATTGGTTCGTTATGGTCTCTTCTCGTTCCCGTTGTTGGCCTTTTATCTCTTTTTTATTGGCAATGTTGCTTATCATGTGTTCAAGCATAGGCGAACGAAGATTCGGGATGTTGGCTATGTGGTCTGTGTTGTGCCGCTCATTGTGAGTTTGGCGGAGCCGAGTTTTCCTTATGGACCGGGCTCCGTGCAGATGCTCGCTTTTTTGCTTCTTGGCGCCTCATTCCGATGGAACCAGGAACCGGAAGAAACGCGAACACAGCCCGAAAATGGCGAGGTGCTTCATATCTGTAATACCTACGTTAAAAGTAAAGTATTTGTGGAGTTATACCAACATCTGGACGACCAAGGCGTGTCACAATTAGTCTATGTGCCTCTGCGGGATCCTGCTCAAGTGGATGTGAACCGTTTTGAGGGGAAACACACCCGCATCATCTATGACTATGTCTTGAGGCCATTGCATAGGGTCTTCTTCCATCGTAAGATAGAGAAGATGGCTAAGCATATTGTCCAACAGGTGGATCTCTCCAAGGTTTCCTGCGTGCATGCCACCACGCTGTTCAGCGACGGTGCCGTGGCTCTATACCTGAAACAGCACTACGGAATCCCATTTGTGGTGGCGGTTCGGAACACCGATGTGAATGATTTCCTGCGTTTCGCCCCGCACCTCTGGTGGGTGCATCGTGCCGTACTGAAGGAGGCTTCGCGCGTGGTCTGCATATCTCCCGCATTGCGCCACGATTTCTTACGCCATTTTACCCTTTGCGGAATGAGAAATGAGGTGGAACAAAAAACAGAAGTGGTGTATAACGGAATTAATAAATATTGGCTTGACTCGCTGAGTCTTGATCCGGGACGGCATGGCCACAACCATCAGGTTTTATACGTTGGCAACTTCTCTGTTAATAAAAATGTGAAACGACTGGTAGAGGCCGTCATGTCACTCAAACCGCAAATACCGGACATACAGCTGCACCTGATAGGCTCGGAAGGCAATCAGGAGGAGTTTGTCCGCCAGATGGCACACGCACATCCAGACACGATAGTGTGTCACGGACCGATTTACGACAAGTCCCTTCTGCAGCAACATTACCAGGATTGTAGCGTCTTCGCCATGCCGTCGTTGACCGAAACCTTCGGCTTGGTTTATGTGGAGGCCCTTTCCCAAGGATTGTCCGTGCTCTACACGCGTGGCGAGGGTATTGATGGTCTTTTTGGCGAAGCTGTGGGCGAAGTGGTGGATCCCCATAGTGTTGACCAGATAGCTCAAGCATTGCAACGACTCCTGCTGCAACCTCAAAACTACCAAACGCTGCCCGAAAGCCGGTTCCAAGACTTTGACTGGTCGG
This sequence comes from Bacteroidales bacterium, assembly GCA_017650305.1. Lineage (GTDB taxonomy): Bacteria > Bacteroidota > Bacteroidia > Bacteroidales > WCHB1-69 > F23-D06. The sequence goes on from JAGCFD010000012.1 coordinate 15,674, forward strand.
CTATCGCCCGCCGCTACATCTCTATGTACGCCGCCTTGTAAAAGGCCAATTTATTTGGTGGGACTTTCCAAAGAATAATAGTCAATCATGGCCTCCAGGGTGCGGAGGCAAACAGGACAGAAGTCGTCGTAGGCTATGCTGTTCATGGTGCAGTGCAGCGTGGGACGATAAACTCCTTTGGAGACATAACCGCCACCTTCGTAAGCGCCTACGCGGTCATAGTCTGGGGAGCTTTTGCTGGTGGGCGGGGTGGGGATGGGAGTGCCCTCCAAGACCAGGTCTTTCCACTTGCTGTCGAAATCCACCAATGTGGTCAAGTTTGGCTCGGTGGGTTCCACGCCAGCCGGATAGAAATCTTGAACAGAGACCTCAGACGTGTAGTATTCGTCAGCTAAGCCGCCAATAAGGTGCCCCATCTCATGAACCACCACATAGTCGGGATACTCCCCGTGGTTATAAACCGTACAATAGAAGTTGTAGATGCCGCCGCCACCATATTTCTCGCTGTTGCAAATGATGATGATGGCATCGTATGGCGCGTCATCGGCCACATCGTGCAGATTCCAAACGCCGAGGCACATCAGATAACGATCTAAGTCGATGGCGTTGTAAGTGCAGTTGAGCAATGTCTTAACATAGAAGTTGTTCTGTGGCTGCGTGATGCCCGACTGCTCGGAAAAGCCTTTGATGGCCCGGATGTTGACTTTCTTCGCCATGTATTTGTAAGGAGAACAATGCATGATATAGGAGGCGAAACGCTTCATGTCATGTTTTAAAATCTTTGCGTCACTTTTTGCATAACCGTCTGGAATCAGCAAAATGTCAATGGCCTTTTTCGGAGATCCACCCTTGTGGAGGTTCATCACGGGATAGTCTTTCGTCATGGGTTGCATGACCGTTCTGGCCGGATTCATGAAGAAATCCAGCAATACGGTCGGTTTCCGGCTACGGTCGAAGGAGGTAAACACAATGCGGACGGTCTGCTTGGGCATCGGTATGTTGACGCACTCCTCCATCTCCGCCACCTCGGTCTCGCCACGCTCTGTGGTCCGATACTCGCAAAAGAGCGCAGAGTAGCTCCTGCTGTAAATCAGCTTGTTGCTGACAGAGTCGAACACCTCCACCATGATGTCTCCATAATGATTGGGCTCTTCCAAAAAAGCACGGGTCCCGTACCAGCCGTCACCCACCTTGTATTGATCTATACGGATGCTCTCAGAATGAGCATTGCCGATATGCATATAGTTTATTCTGACAGTTTTGTCCTCAAAATATTGGTCAAAATGCTGTGCTTTGGCACCCAAAGATAAAACGAATGCCGTCAGGAAAAGAAAAATAGTCTTCTTCATCGTGGTTATTTTTATTACGAAAGAGCAAAAATACAATAATTATCAGTAGAAACGAAGCATAAAAATGATTATTTTTGCAGCGAAAAAAACCTGACAATGAGACCGACCATTACCTTGATCAGCGACTGGCGTTTGCGCGACCCATACGTCTCTTTTCTGAAGTCTTCACTGCTGCAAACAGCACCCGATGCTGTTCTGCTCGATGTGAGCCATCATGTTGACATGTACAACCTCGGACAAACAGCCTTTATGATGAAACAGAGCTACCTCCGCTTTCCCGAAGGCTCCATTCATCTGATTTTGACCAATACCACATTTTCTTCCACCTATAACCCTGTGTTGCTGACATTCAAAGGTCACCATTTCATCGGAGAAGATAATGGCGTGTTTGCCATGATGTTTCAAAATGCCGGTATTCCATTGAAAGGAAGGCAGTTGGTGGATGACTCCATGACGGCCATCGACAAAATCATGAAGATGGTAGAAGCCCTGCTGCAAAATACTGTTGAACAGAATACTGTTGAGTATAACGATTTCGTTGTTAAATTGATGGAACAAGCCTTCCACAACCAGAATCAGCACTTGATAGTGGGAAAAATCATGTATGTGGATGCTTTTTTCAATGCTATTACCAACATTCCAGTTTCAATGTTCAAGGAGGCAGTTGGATGCAGACCTTTCAAAGCGCTGATTAAGAGTTCTAATGACTGGCAGACGTCCATCTATTCTGATGACTATAATGATTGTCAGAGCTTTATACTTACCGACAATCCATTGGGCTGTTTAGAGATCGCTTTCTATCACGGCAAGGTTTCCGTGTTGGCAGACATTAACGAGGATAGCACGATAGAGATAACGTATGATTGACCATTTTTTTAGATTGTTCGCCGAAAACAGGTGCGAAAATCGCTGCGAAAAGTTGTCTAAAGTGGTTGTAATGGTATTTTAAGGTGCTAATTATCAAATATATAAAAATATTTTTCCAAACTTTTGGAGGTATTAAAAAAAAATGTATTTTTGCGACCTCATTAACTGAGATGGTGCTGTAGCTCAGTTGGTAGAGCAACGGACTGAAAATCCGTGTGTCACTGGTTCAATTCCCGTCAGCACCACACCGAGAGAGGATGATGATTCATCCTCTTTTTTTTGTGCCCAGTTTTCCATTGTTTCAAAATTATTTCGCACTTTTGCCCTTGTTTTTTAATTAAGTATGGACAAGCAAACAGTAGAGACCATCGTTATCGCGCGTGTGCGCAGTGAGTTTCCTTCCAAGTTTGGCATCCCGCGGCAGAGCGGCTTGGTGCCCTCGCTGCGGGCGCGTATTGTCTTTGAGCCGGAATATCGCAATGCGGAGGCCTTGCGCGGCATCGAAGAGTTCTCACATCTGTGGCTCATCTGGGGATTTTCAGAGGTGCATCAGGAGAGCTGGTCACCCACCGTGCGGCCCCCGCGACTGGGCGGCAACCGGCGCATGGGCGTCTTCGCCACCCGCTCGCCCTTCCGTCCCAACCCCATCGGACTCTCCTGCGTGGAACTTATCAAGGCGGATCTGACCCCTGGCAACCCAACCCTCCTCGTGGGTGGCGCCGACCTGATGGATGGCACCCCCATCTACGACATCAAACCCTATCTGCTCACCACGGATTGTCATCCTGAGGCCTCGAAGGGCTTTACGCAAGAACACGAGGATTATCAGGTAAAAGTGGAAATTCCGGAGGAGATAGCACAGAAGATGCCTAATGCCACGATAGAGAAGTTGCGCGAGGTGCTGGCCCAAGACCCGCGCCCCGCCTATCATAATGACGAGACCCGCGTATATGGATTTCCCTTTGAAGGCTACGAAGTTTCCTTCGTTGTCCAAAGTGGCATCCTACAGGTGCAGAAGGTCAAAAAATGTCGCCGGTAACCACCTTTTGTACCTATGAAAGACAAACAGTCGTTAGCATCGGCCCTCCGCTCATCTCTTGTTGTGCTCGGACTCTTTCTCGCCACCGCGCAGCTGAGCCAAGCGCAGGTGTGCGGCTGTACCGATTCGATGGCGACCAATTATAATCCTGAGGCCACAGTCAACGATGGCGGGTGTGAATATGCACCCCAGAAAGTCAAGGCCGTTGCGGTGGGCTCGTTGGATCTGGCATTAAGAGGTTCTTCCACCCTTTTTTGTTGGAATAAAGGATATTGGACTTATAATGATCATAACGACAACTGCATCTATCGCCTCGACAGCACAAGCGGGACGTCAATGGAATCATTGTGTATCCAGGGGATTAAGAATCGTGACACCGAAGAGATCTCGCAGGACAGTCTCTATCTGTATTTTGGAGATTTTGGCAATAACAGTGGTACGAGACGTGATCTTTGTATCCTGCGAGTGAACAAAGAATCCATTATAAATCAGCAAGTTGTAATTGACACGCTCTGGTTTTCATACGAGGATCAAACCGACTTCTCCTCGCACCCACAGGCCACCGATTTCGATTGCGAGGCCTTCATCGTCACAGACGACAGTATTTATCTCTTTACCAAACAATGGGTTTCCGCACAGACCGCCGTTTACAGTCTTCCCAAAACCCCAGGCTCTCATATTGCCCATAAACGAGGGTGTTATAATGTTAAAGGACTCATTACGGGTGTAACGTATATATCCGAATATCAATTGATTGTGTTGTGTGGGTATGATTATAACAAAAACAATGTCTTGTCGGCACTGAAACCCTTCATGGTTTTATTATATGATTTCAAAGATAATCTTTTCTTTTCGGGTAATAAAAGGCGATTGGATTTCAGTTACCCAACACGAGCACAAATAGAAGGCGTTGCCACGTCCAATGCCTTGGATTACTACCTCACCAGCGAGCATTTCAAAACCACCAAGATGGGAATTACTTTTGACTTTCCCGCGCAGTTGTGGCGGGTGGATTTACGAAAATATCTGCTGCCGTATATCAAGTCAAAATCAAGGAGTGATGGAGCGACTAATGTGCAGTGATATTTCTTGTGTTATTAAAAAAAAGTGTACTTTTGCATCGTTAGAATAAATATAACCTTTAAAATTATACCGTTATGAAAAATTTTCAGAAACATGTAATGATTTTCCTTCTTGTGATGGGAATGGCTGGTGGCGTTTTCGCACAAGCCCCGTACAAACACAGCATCGGCGTTACGGTCGGCAACTTTGAAGCTCTTTCCTATAAGACCTTCTGTACAAACCATCTGGCCTTGCAGCTGGATCTTGGCTACAAATACACTGTAGGTGCCTCCCGTCACATAAATTTATACATCAATTCCTTGGAACTGAACCCCAATTTGATGTATGAAGGTCATTTCACCAAAGGCCTCTACGGATTCATCGGCGGAGGTGTCAGCTTGGGCTACTCTTGGAACTACTGGGGTTACGGCTGGGACTGGGTTGGTACTTACCGTAGTGATTACGGCAAATTCGGCGTGAACGGCATCCTCGGACTGGAGTATAAGTTCAACATCCCGCTTACGCTGCAGATCGACTTCCGTCCCGGTTACGGAATGCTTTTCAACGAAGATGTTGATTTTAATTATTTCGACTGGAGCGTGAACGCCGGAGTACGATACACTTTCTAAAGAAATATCCGTCATAGGCACCCACCCGCTTCCCTTATCCGGATTTTGCGGTGGACCTAATCTTTTCTTCAGCCTCTTCGTTTGGGTAAACGGAGAGGCTGATTTTTTCTTTGGCTTCTTGTTCACAATATATGACAAAAATAAACCCATAGCAAGTGTCTGATTGTCATTATGTAAGCAGTTGAAAAAAAGCAATGCTATTCAGGTGCTTGATGTGCGCAAGGTTGATGTTATTTTCAAAAAGAAGCTCAACGTAACGGATAATTCGTTACTTTTGCTTTGCGAAAATGGGCTACACTCGGTATGGTTTAAGCAAGCTTGACAATGTTCTCATCTGCACCATTTTTGCTGCCGTGATGGATATTCATAGATGTTGAATTGTGGTGGATTGTTGCTTTTAAATTGCTGAATTTCAAAATTTTCTCAAACACACAACTGAAAAGATATCAACAATCATTATTTGTAAATTACTAGATATAAATACGTTGTACCAAAGCCTCATTTTTTGTCTTATACAATAAAACTTACCATACAGATGCGTACTGTAATGCTCCTAACCGTCCTGATGATGACCACACTCAGCGTGTGTCGGGCGCAGGTGTGCGGCTGCACGGACCCGTTAGCCACCAATTACAATCCCGAGGCCACAGTCAACGATGGCGGCTGTATCTATGCTTCCACCACCATAGAACCGATAGTGGTGGACACGCTGGATACGATGCTGGAAGGATCCTCTTCCCTGATTTTTTGGAACAACGGTTACTGGACTTGGAATGACCATGGCGACAGCTGCCTACACCACCTTGACACCACCGACGCATCCATATTGGAGTCTTTATGTGTCAATGGAATAGAAAATTATGACATGGAGGAAATCTCCCAGGACAGCCTTTATCTTTACCTCGGCGATGTAGGCAATAATAATGGGTTCAGGCAAGATTTGCACATCCTGCGAGTGAGCAAGGAATCACTTCTGGCGGGGACCATAGAAATGGACACCCTCTGGTTTTCCTATGAAGACCAAACCGATTTCTCCTATCTCCCGCAAGCCACTGATTTTGATTGCGAGGCTTTTATCGTTACCGAAGATAGCATTTATCTGTTTACCAAGCAGTGGGTTTCCAAGCAGACGACCCTCTATGTTCTTCCGAAAACCCCTGGCACCCACATTGCCCAAAGACGAGAGACCTATCCGGTAAATGGATTAATAACAGGGGCTACCTATGTGCCCGGATATCGGCTGGCAACCCTTTGCGGTTACGAATTTGATATGACAAATTACGCGACGGTTCTCCATCCGTTTATCATCTTACTGTATGATTTTCAAGATCATAATTTCTTTTCAGGAAATAAAAGGAGACTGGATTTCAACACTTCCACAAGGGCTCAGGTTGAGGCCATAGCCACCCACAATGCATTGGATTTTTATGTTACCAATGAGTATTTCACCACCACTCTGGGAAATGTGACCCTTGAACTCCCGGCATTGTTGCGCCGATTGGATTTGCGAGATTATCTGCTCCCCTATTTAAGTGATTTTGGGGTTTCTGTTCTTGATAATATTCCTTCAAAATGGCTTGTTTATCCCAATCCGGCCACAGACCGACTCTACATTGATTGTCCGGAGGAGTTCTGCGGGGCCCATTACGAAATACTCAGCCTCAACGGCCAACGAGTGGCCGAAGGGGTGCTGACAGAACGCTCTGTTTCGTTGAGTGATCGAAACATGTCCGCCGGTGAATATATTTTGGTGATTCGTAAAAACAAGATTGTCAAGTCTTTTTCGTTTATCAAGCAGGAATATTAAATTCTAAATAGCTGATTTTCACAAAATAAACACAAAAAAAATGTATCTTTGCATCATTGAATGATAATACCCTTTTATTTACCACTTATAACCCTATCATGAAAAAAATCCCTTTATTAATATTTGTCCTGTTTCTGACCACAGCTCTTTTTGCTCAAAACTGCGCCTATGTTGAGCCGTTGCGGGCGGCGACTATATATGCCAATTACCATTGCCCCTTGGTTCTTCATTGCGATGGTAGTCCGGATAATGTCACCGTGGTCGCTTCCGAAGGGCGTGTCGAGCAGGAAGGAAACCGCTATTATCTGATTGCGCCAGACACTATGATAGGGAAATTGGTGACGGTCTCTATTCTCGACACCAAAACGATGAAAGAGATAGGTTCTTCAAAATTCCGAGTGTATAAGGTTCCAGACCCATTTCCTGTTCTTGGCGCAAACATCAGCAACCCTTACAAAACTTATTGCTCGGCAAAAGAGATGTTGGAACATCCAATACTACGGGCGCCTATGCACGAGGATTTTGTGTACGAGATTAAATGGAAGGTGAAATCCTTCAGGATAACCATTGTCCGTAAAGGCAAGGTGGTGGTGGATACCGTTTGTACAGGAGACACCATCCCGCAATCCATTCAACAGGTTATCCGCACTCTTCCACCCCGCGCCTCCGTCACATTTCGAGAAATTCAGGCGCACTCCTTTATCGGTGACCGGCAAATTGAGAATATGACGGTTTTCATTGAGTAATTTTTATATAAGAACCTATAAATCAATGCAATGCATTTTGCATTAAGTTCACAATTCTGTGGTCCACAAGATTGTGAACTATCTACAATGAGAAAATGTATTTTTGCATTTTCTACTAAAACTGAAAATATATGGTCTCTATCGTCATATTGCTTGTCGTCTTGGTTGTGGTCATTGCGATTGCGTTGCTATTTGCTGTGGCGAAGGTGTTTTCTTCCATCGGAAAAAATGAAAATGCCAGAAAACGATATGTGGCTGTAATGGTTCCAGGCGTGGCTATTTTGGCCTTTATTATCAGCTCCTTGCTGGTGGACACGATCTGTCTATGGATCGTTGGTATGGACCCAATGGGCGAAGACGCCCCGCTGAAACACCGATACGCTTTGTTTTGCTATACAGATACTGGCCATAGTGCAGGTAATATTGTCAACGGACGAAATTTTGTCGTTGTGGATGAGGTAGGAGGATTATATATGGATGGAGACAAGGTTTATGGCTGGCGTTATGACGTTTCGGACCATTGGACAAAGAAGGACTTTGTGTTGGATATGAAAACAGGACAACATGCGGATGCGCCTGTGGAAGAGACGTGGAAATTAGTGCCAGTACAGCAATTCTACAATGAAAGGATATCGCAAGTGACGAAACCTTTGGGATGGTTTTCGATGATAATAGGTGCCCTCATCTCATTTTTTGCCAGTCGGGCGACCTTGCTTCGCATAAGACGCTCTAATTGAAAAACATGTTAGCAATAATAATCACACCCTATGAAAAAGTTCTTCCTATCCCTTATCATATTTTGCACCGCCCTCGGCCTCTCCGCGCAGACCTTCACCGAGTGGCAGGACCCACGGGTGTTTGAGGTCAACAAGCTCTACCCGCGCGCACATTTTCCATTGAACGAAAGCCCTTATCTTGAAGATAGAGGAGTGTCGCTTAATGGAACGTGGGCCTTTCACTACGTGCCCAACGCCGACGAGCGGCCCACCGACTTCTTCCGCACCGACTACGACGACAGCGGTTGGGGCACCATCCCCGTGCCCGGCAACTGGGAACTCAACGGCTTCGGCGCGCCCGTTTATGTGAACACCACCAACGACTTCGACAACAGCCAGTTGCCGAAGGTGCCCGTGAAAGGCAACGCCGTGGGCAGTTACCGCAAGTGGGTGAATATAGACAAAAGATGGAAAGACAAGCAAGTGATTATCAACATCGGGGGTGCGAAGTCCTGCTTTTACCTGTGGGTGAACGGCGAGTTCGTGGGCTACAGCGAGGATGCCAAGACCAATTCTGAATTTGACATCACCCCCTTCGTGAAGTTCGGCGAGCGCAACCTCATTGCCTTGCAGGTCTTCAAATGGAGCGACGGCTCCTACTTCGAGTGCCAGGATTTCTGGCGGCTGAGCGGCATTGAGCGCGACATCACCCTCTACGCCCAGCCCAAAACGCGCATTTTGGATTACAAGGTGGTGGCGGATTTGGATTCCACCTACCTACATGGACTTTTGGATATAGAAATGACGATTGAAAACCTGGATTCTTGTCCTAAAGACCAAATTTTCTATATCACAGTCAATTTCCCAGACCAAGACTTACGGACAGAAGAGGTGGTTCTTCATAATTATACCGATACTATTCTTAAGAACACGGTAGGGAAACACTATGTACGCTTGAAGGCTGAATTGCCCCACGTCATTCCTTGGACTTCTGAACATCCTCATTTGGAAGAAGTGCTCATTTCTATATTGGATAGTACAAAAAGTACGGTGGACTTTGCGGTTCTCAAGGTCGGTTTCCGCAACATCCGTATCGGAAACGGGCAATTGTTGGTGAACGGCGTGCCAGTGACCATCCGCGGGGTGAACCGCCACGAGCACGATCCCCAGACAGGTCATGTGATGTCCCGAGAGCGCATGGTCCAGGACCTGCGGCTGATGAAGGCCAACAATATCAACACGGTACGCACCAGCCACTATCCAAATTGTCCAGAATTCTACTATTGGTGTGATTATTTGGGTCTCTACGTCATCGATGAGGCCAATGCCGAGTCGCATGCGCAGGGCTACGGGGAGAAGTCGTTGGCCAAACGCGCTGACTTCAAGAAGGCTACGGTGGCGCGCGTCCGCAATATGTACGAGCGCGACAAGAACCACCCGTGCATCATCGTCTGGTCGTTGGGCAACGAGTCGGGCAACGGCGTCTGCTACGAGGCCGCCTATGACTGGC
>JAGCFD010000013.1 GCA_017650305.1 Bacteroidales bacterium
CCGACTATCTTCGCGCCAACGACCACTATTACGAGCGTTACGTCATCAGTGTCGATGAGAATTCGCCCGAATGCATCCGTCGTCCCAAGCGTGCGGGCGACGAAGCCTACCTCTACGGCTGGGGGCCCAACGAGTACCAGCCGCTGGGCGACTTGGCCGATTTCGAATACACTGACCGCCTCCACGAAATCAAACAGCCCTGTCTGATTTGCAGCGGCACCCGCGATATCTGCACCCCTGTGGTGGCTGCCTCGCTCTACGAAAACATCCCGAACAGCCGCTGGGAAGTCTTCAAAGGCGCCCGCCACACCTGTTTTGTGGAACAGACCGACAAGTATTGCGCGATTTTGGAAAAATGGCTGGAAGATAATGACGGGGCAAATGTTTAGACGAACAATTGTCTTTAAATGTCTGATGAATTGATGTCATTCATCACTAATCCGGCAAGCATAAAGCCGAAAATGGCCGTGATATGTGCCGAGGTGCCGTTGATCTGGGCTTTCGATGAGCACCATTCGTGATTGATGAGATTGGGATTGCCGGCGGCGATAGTGGCCTTGGGACACATGCAGGCGCTTGTGCCACAGGTGCTTGCGGTACCTTTGTTCGACAGCACCTCGGGCGAGAACACGCAGAGGAACTTTTTCTTCGGATAGGTTTTCGCTTTTCTGAGACGCCTGCGAATGATGCTGGCCAAAGGACAACCATACACCTTCCAAAACTCGGCCACCTGAATCTTGGTCGGATCCATTTTGAGTGCGGCCCCCATGGCGGAGAATAGTTTGCCCGGACATTCCGTGGCGTGCAGGATAAGGTGAATCTTGTCCTTGAGGCTGTCGATGGCGTCAATGATGTAGTCGTAAGTCTCGAGTTGGAAAAACTCGGCGTTCTCGGCGGAATAAATCTCCTGCACAGCGTTGATTTCGGCTTTGGGATTAATCTCCAAAAGACGTTCCTTTAGCGCCTCCACCTTAACTTTTCCCACCGTCTTGGTGGTGGCTTGCAACTGCCGGTTGATATTGGTGATGCACACGCGATCGCTGTCCACTATGGTAAGGTGGCTGATTCCGCTTCGCACCAGACTCTCGGCACACCAGCTGCCCACTCCGCCCACGCCAAAGATGATGACGCGTTTGTTCGAGACACGCTCCATCGTCTCCTCGCCCAAAAGCAGGTTCAAACGGTTGAATATGGGGTTTTGTACACTCATACTATGGTAGTTATTTGAGGCGGCAAAGATAGTGTTTTTAGACGAATTCTTAAACCCAAAAGAAACAATCACGATGAATCTGACCTGGTCTGGCGGCAACATTACGGAATAACAGGGTCTAATGACTTGTTTCTATGTCTTCAAAAGCCAATGCTCCCGCTCCACTATCCTTGACAAAGCAGATTCCAATCGATCGACATCCTCTCCCGTCCATCCGAGCCCACCCTCACAAATCACTATTCGGTCTCCTTGCTTGGGGAAAATCCGAAGTCTGTCAAGGCTGCGTCCGCCCGGAAGCACAGACCAACTCATCCCTTCGAATGGAACCACCACTCTGTGCTGACGGTTCAAAAGCGTGAAATGTACGACTCTGATTTCCTGTCTCAAATAATCAAAACTTACAGATTCCACTAAGCTCCCTTTGTTGATAAGGGAATAGTACAAGGCAAAGCCCAAAGATATGAGATAAACGAGCGGCTTTTTAAAAAGAGAAGGCATCAAGCCTTTGTCAAACAAAGAGACCAAGAAGAATCCTGCAAGAATAATGAAAGTAATCATGGCAAGACGGAGATACCATCTTGACACTATGGATAATTTGCGTTTGCTTCGGCGGATAGTCCGAACATAACGGGGATATTGTCTGGGCTGGGCTTCTTCCATTTTCCTGCTTTTCAGTCCGCAAAAATAAACATTTCTTTCAAACGTGCCGTTGTTGTATTAGATAATGCGTGTTTTGCAGCGTAAAAGTCCCGTCCCACTGCGGCGTCAACCGCTACGCCTCCGACCCTCGCATCGGGTTGATGGACAGCACCGTGTCGGTGGAGGCATTGGTAAGAGGGGAGCATATCCCCGTAGGGGATGCATCTCTGTAGAAAAAACGGATGCACACGTGCGGTTTCAAATCTCCTTAGGAGATTCATTTTCAACGGGTTGCCAGAATATTGTTGTGCCCGATATGCAACCCCATACGGGGTTGTGGGGGATGCCGCATCGCCAACGGCTACAGATAGGGAACCCCTAATGGGGTTCGGTTTTAAACAACGCGTATTTTTACAGCATTTTCTTGCCCGAACCCCCAACTGGTAGAGATGCTGGAGCGGGTAAAGGCCCCTCGCTGAGAATCGGCTCAAACCATTGCGGAAAACAGGGATTATCGGTGCGGGTTGAGCTGATAATTTGCAAAAAATTACTACTTTTGCACCGATACGGAATAGAACAACCTGCACGCTTTCAAGCAGATATTCATTTCGCAGTACGAATTCGCCACGGAAGAGTATTTCTAACAGAGTATAGATATGGATTTCAACAACAAAATTGCCGTCGTCACGGGCGGCGCGCAAGGCATCGGACGATGCATAGCCGAGGAGTTCCGGAAAGCCGGGGCCACCGTTTGTGTCATCGACAAGCAGCCGGGCGACCACTTCGTCGGCGACCTTGCCGACAAGGAGGTGCTGGAACGGTTCGCAAAGGAGGTAATCTCAAAGCACGGCCGCGTGGACTACCTCGTCAACAACGCCCTGCCGCTGATGAAGGGGCTTGCGGAGTGCAGCTACGAGGAGTTCCAGTATGCCCTGAGCGTGGGCGTGACAGCCCCGTTCTACCTCGCCAAACTTTTCGTCCCTTATTTCGCTGAAGGTGCCGCCATCGTCAACATCTCCTCCTCCCGCGACCGTATGAGTCAGCCGCAGACCGAGAGCTACACGGCCGCCAAGGGAGGCATCGCCGCCTTGACTCACGCATTGGCAGTCAGCTTGGCTGGACAGGTGCGTGTCAACTCCATCTCCCCGGGCTGGATCGACACCCAGTACACCGTCTATGAGGGTCCCGACGCCGTGCAGCAGCCGGCGGGCCGCGTGGGCAATCCCCTGGACATCGCCAATATGGTGCTGTATCTCTGCTCCGACAAGGCCGGCTTTATCACCGGCGAGAACATCTGCATCGACGGCGGCATGACCCGCCAGATGATTTATCACGGGGACAATGGGTGGAGGTTGTCGCCAGAAGGGTGACAAGAAGTCCATCAACCCCCTCCAAAAACACCATACATGAGGAAGGTGGGGATATCAATTCCTCACTTCACCTTTATCCGCACCCCGGCCGAATGCGACTGAAACTCCGGCGCATACATGCACTCGATGTGCGTGATGCCGTTGCTGAAGTCGCCCGACTGCGTGGCGAAGAGGGTGTACTCGAAGACGTATTTGCCCTTCGGCATCCAATCAATGAAAAAGTGGGTGGCCGCATCACGCGTGGACTCATAGTACCATAGCCCACCTTGGTATTTGTACTGCGAGAAGACGTTGACCGGCTCGAAGGTGGCGGCACGCATATCCTTGAGGTGTACAAACTCCATGTCGCGGTCGGCGGTGATGACCACCCGCACGCGCACCTTGTCGCCCTTTTGCAGTGGCTGCTCAGCCGTGATAGCCTTCAGCACCTCGCCCTTGTCGGTGTTCTCCACCTTGAAGAGCTGCTTCTCGATGACCAGGTTCTTGTCGTCGCTACGGGTGATCTTGTCCAAGTTCTCGAAATACTGCCAGTAGAGGCCGCCCCATGCTGGGCCGTCGGTACCTTTCTCGATGCGGACGTTGGCCTTGTCGGCAGTGATCTCCTCACCCGTCCAGGCTTTCTTGAAGTAGCCGGTACCCGTCTCTGCCTGCACAGTCTCGTCGGGCAGGCGCACACTCCCAACCGTGACTGACACGGTCTTATCGTCCGCCACCAACGTCTTGTTCAGCAGCAGCGAATATACGGCCTCGGTAGTCGATTTGGTAGTGCCCCAATGTTGTGTCTGTTTCTGCTTGAGAAGCCACAACTGCATCTGCGCCAGCGACTCCTGGTCTTCCGGCGTGATGGTGTGGAACGCCTCGATCAGCATCGCCTGCCGCTCCACGGGCTGCTCGTACCAGAACCATCCCCCACCCTGCTTCTTCCAGAACATGCCCAGCTCCTCACTGTGCTGGGCCATGCTCTTGAGGTAGGCCACAATCTCTTTCGCCACCTTCTGGTCGCCATTGCGCCAAGCGGTGAGCGCAATCATGGCCTGCGTGTAGAAAGACTCTGACTTCCAGCCTTTCAACAATGCCTTGTAGCAGGTGTCGTAGGCGGCCTTGTATTTCGAATCCAGATTCTGCTTGTAGAAACTGCGGGCGTAGAGGTAGTGGGTTTCGTCAATATAGCTGTAGTGATACTTCTTGCGGTCGAGGTAGCGCTGGTACATCTGCGCGTCCATGTAGGAAACGGCGTTGCGGAGCGTGCTGTTGGCCACGTCGGTGCTCACGCCGAGGGCTTTGAGATGGCCGAAACCCGCCACGATATGCCGCGTGATGAAGTCGCTGCTCTTGCCGCCGGAAAACCATGGCCAGCCGCCGTCGCCGTTCTGCGCCTGCTGCAGCTTCCTCAGTGTGGAAGCCTCTTCCTTGGCCATCCGCTTGAAGTTGAACATGGCGGCCAAGGCCTGCTTGTTGGCCCCCTCGCGCTGCGCGTCGAGTACCCACGGGGTCTCCTCCAGCACCACCTGCTTGAGCTCTTGGTTTTTCTCCAAGGCGGAGCAGAAAGCATCGGGCGACTCCACCTGCCAGCGGTTGAAGACCTCCTCGATGATGGGATTGGCCTTCAAGATGTGCGTGGCCAATGCGTTGGCGTAGTAGCGACTGAAGCGCTGTTCGTTGCACTCGTATGGGTATTCCATCATGTAGGGCATCGCCTGGATGGCGTACCAGACGGGGTTGGGCGTGCATTCCACCGTAAGGCGGTAATGTTTCAATGTAGAGACGCGCCATGGCACGTCTCTACCGTCAGAGGTACCGAAAGACTCCCGCAATTTATTGAACGTAAACATCTTCGAGCCTTTGCCCGAGATATAGAACGGCATCGTCTCGGTCACCATCATGCGGTTGGTGAGCACGGGAAGGGTCTTTTCCTCGCCGTCGCCGACCACATCCTGCGGGTCGGTGTTGTGGGCGACGATACGGTAGGTGACAGCGGGCACATCCGAGGGCACCACGATGCGGAAATGGATTTCGGAGGAGGTACCGGCAGGCACGTCATATTGTTGGGTGCCGTCTGTAGAGACGCGCCATGGCACGTCTCTACGGTCCGAATCCCTCATGACCATCGAAACCGGTTGGTTGTTCACAGCATTGAACATCTGCAATGTCACGTAGCCGCAAATATTCCGGCCGCTCATGTTCACAACCTTGGCGGAGAAGTCCATGGTGTCGCCCTCACGGAGGAAGCGCGGCGCGTTGGGCACGATCATGACGTCCTTGGCGGTCTGCACGAACTTCTCAAAGCGACCGCATTGGAGGTCGGGGTTGTGGGCCACCCCCTGCATCTTCCATTTGGTAAGCGCGTCGGGCATGGTGAAGCTGATGAAGACATCGCCACGCTCATCGGTGCGTAGCTGCGGGTAGAAGAAGGCAGTCTCGGCGAAGTTGGTGCGAATCTGCTCGGCAGGAGAATCTGAAGCACCTCCGGCAGCGCTCTGGACAACAGCCTTGGCAGCCATGGGCGCAGAATCACCCCACTCATAACTCACGGCCATATCCACAGATTCTTCCACGGCAAGCTCTACATAGTCCACATCAGAATTCGACACACGTACACCATCCACTATCGTTTGAACTCCTTCACTGCGGTTGCCGCGCACGGCCATCATCTTTCCATAGTTACGCGTGCATGGAGCCGCAGAAAATCTCAACCAATCTCTTGTCAAGAAGAGCGAATAGGCAAGATTAAGATCCCGGTAATTGTATTTACTGAAAAATCTCCCAAAATCGAAGGTCTGAAAATCATCTTGGCTTCTGTTCCATGGAACAAAGAAGCTTAAACTATGATCATTACGACTCCCCAGCGCATCCAAGGCCATATCATACATCGAACACAACAGCTCTGCAGACAAAGGCTTACCATCCTTATCGGTTAGGCGGATCTGATACTCCTCCAGACTGCCCGGCAAGGTCTTGTCGCGGAATCGCAGGAATTCAAACCGGATGTCCTTCCTGTCATCCGTGACCGAGACAGTTCTGGACTCTTCAGTCAGTTCATATTGGCTGGCACAAAGAAGATGGACGTTCAGACCTCCCATGTCAGCGGCAGTAACCGGATAGGTAATCGTTTGGGTGCTTCCATGCAGCGTGATCCACTTGGCAAATACTTTTTCATTGTGGGCATAGATCTCGCACAACACATTAGCATCAGAGAGGATGCTTCCGACTGTAACCGTCAGGGTCTCGCCCACATTGACAGAATTGTCCATCACGGCCCACAACTGCTTATATGCCGTGCATTTCTTACTCCCTTCCTGATAAATGTGCGTATAATCTTCTGCTTCTATGCGATTCCCATGGTCATCTTCGGTACTGAACAGCACCTTGTAGTAACCATCCGGCAAATTCTGCAGATCAGGGAATGTGAAATAGGCGGCAGCATCTTTGCTTACCTGGATCGTACCCTTCTGTATAGAGACAGCAGGCCAGTTCTCGAACTTTGCTTCCCCATGGAAAGCAATCCAAGGGAATTTCTTTTGTATCAAGTTCGTATCGGAAATCATCACATCCGACGGAGCTATAGCATAACTTTTGTACTGGTCTGGGGTTTGCAAACGGAAAACTTCATATCTGACCATGCCATTCTGCGCTTTACCAGCCGTGTTGGTCAGCGAAATCCGATATCGGTTGTCTGTTTTATTGGCCGCAATATCACTCGGCATATCACATGACAGCAAAAGGTTTCGGCTGCTCACACACACCACCGTGCTGCCACTATGAGTCTCGCCATTGATGTCGGTGACATCCACCAAAACCTCATAACGATAAAGCGGGATATAACGACGCAGCGCCATATCCTCCTCTGTGGGGAAGATGATCTGGAAATGGCCATCATCATCGGTTTGCAGGGTGCCTTGCGCCACCGTGAGCTGTTCAGGGGTCGGGATCCAGTAGTAGCTTCGCCACCACGGGAAAGAGGTGGTGCGGGTCACACGGTAGCTCACCAAGGCGCCATCCAGCGGATAGCCTGCCAACGCCATGGCGCTACCCTTCACCATCACCTCCTGCCCAATGGAGAAGGTCTCCTCCGGCATTTCCACCTCCACCTCAAAGGCTGGCAGCTTGTACTCCTCCACCGAAATCGTATGACAGAAGGATTGCTCGCCCACATAAACAAACATTTGGTACGTGCCTGTCAGCCCGCCCTCAGGCAAGGTAAACTCGCCGGACACCGAACCGAACTCATTAGTTCTCAGCTCCATCTCTTCCACATCTTGGTAATTCACATCCTTCAGCACGACTTTAACAGGGGTGTCGGCGAGCAGGACGGAATGATCATCTTTAAAAATATACTCAAAGATGCCTTTAAAATAAACCGTTTGTGCGGGACGATACAGCGTACGATCCGTGAAAAGATGGGCATTGATGCGTTCTTCCCCCTTCTTTTCTCCAAGTTCCCACCAGGAAAAACCACCAACATCGAGCATCTGCCCATGCCATGAGACCTTAAAATCTTTACTACCCGAATAACGACCTTTGTTCAAAAACTCGAAACGGCAGAATCCATCGTTGTCTGTGGTCTTGACGACAGTCTGATTGTTGTTGGTGGTCATGGTGACCTTGGCATTGGACAATGGCTTGCCCGTCTGTTGATGCAAGACCAGAATTTCCAAGCCGTGTTCCGTGCTGCGCCTCATAACCTCGATATCACCAATCTGGAAATGATTACATTCACGAGGCGTGTGGGCATCCCATTTGGAGAAAGGCTGGTCAGAAACCAAAAGCCAATAAGCTCCTGCCGGTAACTCGGGCATCACATACAGTCCCGTATGATTAATCATGTCCTCTTCATCCAAAAGATCCACCACCTCTTGATAAACCGCTTTCGCAGCAGTAATATATTCCATAAGTTGATTGTTATTCTTCCACCCGGACACACTCGTGGCTTTCACCACCTTCACATACATCTTTTGGCAGTTGGCGAAACTGATGCGCCAAAGGGAAGGCGATCCCGTGGGGAAGCATGAATTGCGATGGGCAAAGGGAGAAACGGAGATAGTCCGTTCATACAATTGGCTAACAGCTCTATTCACCTCTTCTTTATATAAGGAACTGCCAGAAGCATTGACAGCGATCTTCAGCCAAGACTCGGCCTTGACCAAGTCGTCGCGATGCACAGATAAAGCGTACTCATCATAACGTTCGCGAATTGTCTGTTCATTATATCGATTCATATACAACGAACCGATCTTATAGGCAATATAACCATAACCTTGCATGGATTCGCACTCTTTCGACCATTCTTCCAGATGCTGGATATACCAATCCAATGAATTATCGGGAGCAAGCCCTTGACCACGCATGAAATCGTATCGTTCAATGGTCAGCATGATGAAATCCTTCTCTTGACGGCGAGTCAGATGATAACTCGTAAGATCTTGATATATAGATAATATCATCTCCAGCACAGAAGATGCAGGCGTGACAGACAAGGGCATTCCCAGAAATTGGATGTTGTTCCAAAGAAGCTCTTTGGGAAGAGACCGATCCGGACGTTCATCACGCAAATCGGAAACCAGATATTCGAGCGTTCGATAGGCCAGCACCTCGTATAATGTTTTGACTTGTAACCGTTTCTCATTTTTCTGCAGCAGAACAGTATAGGACTTTGCATCGACCGCTTTCAGCATGTCGGCATGTTCCAATGAAGCCAAATACTCCTCCCGTGTACGCTGTTCGAGTGTCTTCGCGTCCCACTCCTTGAAATCGGCGGGCGTCTCGTCGGCAATATGGGTACGATTCTGGATTTCCCAGCGGTTTCCTTGGTAATACTCCCTCAAGAACTGCCCCATACAGCTGTGCCAGATAGCGTTGGCGACCGGGTCTTGTTTGGTCAATTCCAAGTTTTGGTTGATAAGTTGCCAAACCGTGTCGGCACAATCGTCGTATTTGGCAGATCCCAGCTCTATCTGTTTCCAGATATCGGCTATCTGCTGCGGTGTCTGTTGTGAAAAACCCATGGTGATGATGGTGGTTAAGGTTATGGTGAATAAAATCTTCTTCATAGGAACAAAAAATTAAAGGGCATCATAGACAACGATATCCTGACATTGTTTAGTATGCTTCACAGGTGATTGTTTCAGCTCGCAAAATTATAAAAAAATAATCGTGGCCTCTTTTGATATGCATAAATATTATATTTTTGCCCTAAATTTTTCAAGTATGAATTTGAGCAGCAACACAGAGACTGTCAACATGCCGGCAGAGCGACTATATACCCTTCTGAGTGCCTTCTGCGACACCACCAGTCCGGCCTTCCAGGAACTCAAGAAAATGGCAGACATCACCCCCATGGAGAATGGCTTCGGCTTCAACTCCACCATGATCAACGGGGTGGTCAAACTCAAGGAAGCCACACCCCACACTCGTGTCACCTACTCGATTGACACGGACAAGAAAATCTCCGGCGAGGCGACCTTTCTGATCAACAGTCAAGACGAGACACACTCCGACCTGCAAATCAAAGCCGACGCCGAAGTGCCATTCTTCATGAAGGCTTTCATTGAAAAGCCGCTTCAAGATGCTATGAATCAGATAACTCGCAGGATCAAGGAGATGGTAGAACAACAAGCCTAATCAATTTGGATATGGAGCATCACATTAGGACAGAACAATTAGTCAAGAAATACAAGAACCGCACGGTGGTCAACGAGGTGTCCATTGAGTTCACCCAGGGTGAGATAGTCGGTCTTTTAGGTCCTAACGGAGCTGGCAAGACGACCTCTTTCTACATGATTGTGGGGCTTATCAAGCCTTTCTCCGGCAAAATCTTTCTTGACGATCAGGATATCACCACCTTCCCCATGTACAAGCGTGCGCAGATGGGCATAGCCTACTTGCCGCAAGAGGCCTCCATTTTCCGTCATTTGACGGTGGAGGACAACATCCGCTCCATTCTGGAATTCAAATACAGCAACAAAGCGGAACGCGAGGAGCGTTTGGAGAGTCTCATCTCTGAATTCAACATTCAGAAGGTGCGTAAGAACAAGGGCAACAACCTGTCGGGTGGCGAGCGCCGCCGTGTGGAGATCGCCCGCTGTTTAGCTTCCGACCCCAAGTTCATCCTCCTGGACGAACCCTTTGCCGGCGTCGATCCCATCGCCGTGGAGGACATCCAGCATATCGTCGCCAAGCTCAAAGACAAGAACATCGGCATCGTCATCACCGATCATAACGTGCATGAGACGCTCTCCATCACGGACCGTGCCTATCTGCTCTACGAAGGCAAGGTGCTGAAGTCGGGCACCGCCGAAGAGCTCGCCGCCGACCCTGTCGTCAAGCGCGTCTATCTGGGATCCAACTTCGAATTGCGGAAATAGGTCTCCCTACTCTAATCCAAAGACAAAACTGAACGGTTTTCCACCACACTGCACATTCATCTCTTCCACTCTGTACTGTTCCCCCTTCTTCAAGGGCGGGAAGGTTATCAGATAACAGACCACATGTGCATCGCCGGCAGTAGTGGCGCTGATGCGTTTCACTTTCAGCTTGCCCCCACTCTTCGCCTCAAAGCTCAGAGAACCGTTGTTCGGGGCCGAATAGTAAACTGTCGCCATTGTCTGCCACTTGCCGTTTTTCTGTTTCTCCAACGCATAGTCGGAAAAATAAACACCCGCATCGGGATAAGAATACGACTGTTGGCGAAGGATGTTGTAGGCTTTCAGAAAGTCAGTGATACCATAGCCCATCTGAGGGTTTTTATCAAGTGTGTAGAAAGAACCGCTTTTGCGCACGGCGTCCATGATCTCGTGATTAGACTTCTCGGGGAAAGCTTGCCAGAGGCAGGCGACCATGCCCGAAAGTAGCGGGGAGGAGAATGAAGTTCCCGCCGCAAAAGATAGTTGTCCTTTTGAATTGCAGACGGATGCCATCAAGCCAATAGCGCAGGCATCGGGTTTCACACGGCCATCGGCTGTAGGACCAAAAGAGGAGAAGCTGGCAGCATTCCCATTGGCCATCACGGCGCCCACCGTCAAGATGCTGTTTGCATCAGCCGGAGCACCGAGATATTTCCACTTGCTGGACCCCTCGTTACCTGCGCTGTTGCAGATGATCATCCCCTTGAGTGCCGCGATAGTGGCAGCGCGGGAGGCCCGGCTCACCGTGCCGTTCATATCCTCGTAAGTACGGCGTTGCGCCACCGTGTCGTCGAATCTCGTGTAACCCAATGAAGAGTTGAGCACCTGACACCCAAGACTGTCGGCCCACTCAAGGCCTGCCACCCAGTTGTCCTCCTCCACCTTTGTCTCAGAACGGGAATCCTCGGTCTGGCAGAGATAGAACTGAGCCATCGGTGCTGTACCCACCAGTTTGCCGGGATTGTAGGAAGCGATACACGACAGCACCATCGTGCCATGGTCGTGCTTCCGAAAAGGATCCTGGTCTGGCTGGACAAAATTTCTTGCTCCCAACAGCCTGTGGTCATCACGCAGTGTCCGGAAAAATGAGATAGTGTCCACATTCACAAAGCCGGCATCCATGACCATCATCTGCATACCTTCGCCATGGTATCCCATACGATGGAGCCAGTGAGCATTATTAATCTCCACTTGAGCCTTGGCACTACCATAATCCATATTCACATTTGCCTTGGCGTCCCAAGAATATGTCATGCCAGAAGGATTCTTGTCCTCATAGTAGAAAAGCAGGATCGGTTCCTCTTCCACTGTGTCCATACGGCTCGTGCATTCCACCTCTACGACAAACGGAAGCTTGCGGATCAGATCGGCGACACTATCGTTGGTGCTGCAAACCGTGATTCCGTTCAACCATTTAGATGTTGTACAGAGATAGAGCGAGGAATCCAGCGCCAAGACCTGACGCACATACTGTGGACTAACCGGCAAGTCGGTTGTCGTGATGGGTATGCGATGCAGCTGACGCAAAGCAATGGCACGGGGAGAGAGGAACTCTTCCGGGTGGGTCACTTTGTATGGAGTGCCTTCCTTATCCTTGAACTGCACCCAATATTTGGAAGATGTTTGGGCGAATATCGGGCTGCAAAAGGCCCAACAGAATATCAAAACGGATAACAATCTCATTTTTTTCATAAGGGTGATGTTAGGCTGCAAAAATAAAAAAAAGCTGTAATAGTTACAGCTTTTTGAGTGGTGATCTGTACAAGATTTGAACTTGTGACCTCTTGCCTGTCAAGCAAGCGCTCTAAACCAACTGAGCTAACAGATCAGGTGCGGAAAGACTGGGATTCGAACCCAGGAGGCGCTTTTGGCGCCTACACGCTCTCCAGGCGTGCGCCTTCGACCACTCGGCCATCTTTCCTTTGCGGCTGCAAAAGTACACTTTTTTTCGATTATTCAAACTATAAAATTTTATATCTTTGCATTTTTAGCAAAACACAATAAAAATGAATTTTACAAGACTGTATTTCAGCAAGATATCCATTCTTCTTTTTTTTCTCATACTATTTTTTACCAGTTGTCGGGATGCACGGGCCAAGAATTTCTTCCCTCCATTTGGCAAAAACAAGGAAGTTTTAGCCGCATCTGACACCAATGTCATGCTGGAATTACCCGTATACACCGTCACCAGAACCGGCCAGACCATCTACCATTGCGCCTACACTGTCAACTTCAACCCGGAATGGCTCATTCCCAACTGGGTGGCATACGAACTGACCAAAGAAGAGGCCAAAGGAACGGTGGGACGCTCCTCCTATTTCATCCCGGATCCCGACCTGGAGACCCGCTGCCCATCCTACAAAGACTACTCCTCCTCTCCTTATGACCGCGGACACATGGCCCCCGCGGGCGACATGAAATGGGATCCACAAGCCATGGAAGAGAGCTTCTTCATGACCAACATCTGTCCGCAAGACCACGAACTCAACGATGGCGACTGGCGCCTGCTGGAAGAGCAAATCCGTCGCTGGGCACTCAAATACGGCAATATCTATATAGTATGCGGCCCCATTGTCTCCGACAATCCAGAGCGTATCGGCCGGAGCAGAGTGGCCGTGCCTGACGGCTTCTACAAAGTGATATTGTGCAAGATCGACGGCCGCTGGCAAGCCTTAGGTTTCCTCTTTGACAACGAAGGGACTCATCACAGCCTGAAAACCTATTGTCACTCTGTTGACGAGGTGGAGAAGCTTACCGGCATCGATTTCTTCTCCCTCCTGGAAGATTCCGTGGAGGACAAGATCGAAGCAGACTGCAACCCCGCAGCCTGGGGACTTAGATAGTTAGAAGTTGAAAGTTGAAAGTTGGAAGTAAATGGCTAACGGCTAACGGCCAACAGCCAAAGTCAAAGTTCAAAGTTCATAGTCATCGTTCAAAGTTTTTTTGTATTTTTGCACCTCCTTACAGATGCTGACAGACATCAAATAACAACATAAATATTACCATTATGAAAGAAACGATTTACAGAGCCACTCACGAGAAGTTGGGTGCCAAGATGGAAGAATTCGCAGGCTTCTACATGCCGATTCAGTACGACAGCATCACCAACGAACATCTTCAGGTTAGAAACAAGGTGGGCGTTTTCGACGTCTCCCACATGGGCGAGTTCACCGTCAAGGGTCCCAAAGCCTTAGCCCTTCTGCAGCACATCACCACCAACGATGTGGCCGCCCTTTTCCCGGGCAAGGTACAATACTCCTGCTTCCCCAACGGCAAAGGCGGCATCGTGGATGACCTGCTCGTTTATAATCTGCACGACGAAGACTATCTGCTCGTAGTCAATGCCGCCAACATCGACAAAGACTGGGCATGGGTTGTGGAGCAGAACAAGGCCTTCGGTGCCGAGATCGAGAACATCTCCGACAACATCTCCCAATTGGCCGTTCAGGGTCCGTTGGCCCTCAAGGCCATGCAGAAGCTGACCGACGCCAACGTGGTGGACATGGAGTACTACACCAACCAGATCATCACCTTCGCCGGTTTCGACAACATCCTCTTCTCCACCACGGGCTACACTGGCTCCGGCGGTTGCGAGATCTACTTCCCCAACGAGGCTGCCCTCAAGATCTGGGACGCTGTCTTTGAGGCTGGCGCTGAATTCGACATCAAGCCCATCGGCTTGGGCGCCCGCGACACCCTCCGTCTCGAAATGGGCTTCTGCCTCTACGGTCACGAGATTGACGACACCATCTCCCCCATCGAGGCTGGTCTCGGCTGGATCACCAAGTTCGTGGAAGGCAAGAACTTCATCGACCGCAAGTACATGGAAGACCTCAAGGCTAACGGCGTGACCCGCAGAATTGCCGGTTTCGAGCTCATCGACCGCGGCATTCCGAGAAACGGCTATGAAGTATGCGACGCTGAAGGCAACGTCATCGGCGAAGTACGCTCCGGCACCTTCGGTCCTTCCGTCAACAAGGGCATCGGCACCGCTCTCATCAAGAAAGAGTTCGCCAAAGCCGGTACCGAAATCTTCATCAAGGTGCGCAACCGCCTCCTCAAGGCCGTCACCGTGAAGATGCCGTTCTACAAACCGGAATAATCACAATTATTATTCATAACACATTGGGTAGAGACGCGCCAGGGTGCGTCTCTATCTGTTTTTTAAGAACAACATTCTGATTTTTCACTTACTTTTGCCACCTCAAAAACACCATATCCGACATGAAAAGAACATTATGCCTATCTCTTATCGTAATTTCCATTCTATCAATAGGATGTAGCAAGAAATTATCCACTTTCACAACCCACAACATGAATGGCGAGTGCGGTTTCATCGTCAAAACCGACCCTAAAATGTTTGACGAAGACCAAGGGGTGGGCAACAGCTATACGCTGGTCTGGCCCGACAAAGGCATGATAAGCAAAGAAGCCGAAAGGGAGCTGATCATACAGACCTTTGGAGACAGCACCGCCACCACAGCCGACGAGGCTGCAAAACGGTTTCTGAAGAATCTATGGCTCGACTATGACGGGATAAAGGCCGTTCATACCCAGATCCTGGACAGCATCCCCTACGGCCCATTCTGCACCCACTGCAGCGTATCCAACAAGGTCAGCCAGGATAGTAATCTGGTCACCTTCACCACTTTCACGGACTTTTACTATGCCGGAGCCGCCCACGGCACCTACACAGTGGAATACCTGACCTACGACCGCCAAAAGAAACAGGTGCTGCATCTCCACGACCTGGTGGACACGACATGTCTGGGCGAGGTCGTCCTGCGCGCCATCGAGGACCTGACCGTCAACAAGGATGTATGCGATTGCATGTTTGATGAATACAAAACCGGACAACCCATCATTGTCCCTGACAACTTCTTCATCGACAGCACGCGGAGTACCATCAACATCGTGTTCCAACAATACGACATCACGCCTTACGCCTGCGGGCTGCAGACGGTGGTGATGCCCATCTTCTGGCTCTCCAAACATCGGAATCTCACGCCATACGCCAAAGAACTCTTCGGCAAAGGCAGCTATCTGGAATAACCACTCAACCCACTAATTATCAATCTCGTGCAATCACTTCACAAAGAAAGCAACAAAAAACTATTTGGCACATTATGCGGGATCGGGGCCGCCATCTGCTATGGTACCAACCCCTTGGGCGCCCGTCTGTACGAAGAGGGCATGACGCCGGGCAGCGTACTCTTCTGGCGGTTTGGCCTGGCCTGGGTCATCATCGCCGTGGTGATGCTGTTGCGCAAAGAGAAACTCAAGGTCTGCAAGTCTGAATTTGCCACCTTGAGCATGCTGGGATTGCTCTTCCTAGCCTCCTCGTTCACCCTCTACGCCAGCTTTCAGCTGATGGATGTGGGCGTGGCCTCCACCCTACTCTTCGTCTATCCGGTGCTCACCGCCGCCATCATGGCCATTTTCTTCAAGGAAAGGCTCACTTGGTCCACGGTCATCGCCATCGTGCTCTCCTTCCTCGGCGTTCTGCTGCTGTATTGGACCCCCGACGGTGGAAAGTTGTCGGCTGCCGGAGTGGTGCTCGTCTTGATTTCCGCCCTCACCTACGCCCTGTACATCATCGTCATGAACCGCTCCCGCCTGGCGATGTCCTCCTTCAAGATCAACTTCTACGTGCTTATATACTGCACTTTAGGCAATATGTTATTGTCTTTGTGTCTGGGTAACGGGTTGCAGATGCCCGCCCACGCCACCAGTTGGTTCTATGTGGGCTGGCTGGCTGTCGTCCCCGCCATCTTGGCCCTGGTGATGATGGTCTATGCGGCCAAGTACATCGGCTCCACGCCCACTGCCATCATGGGGGCCTTGGAGCCGCTCACCGCCGTCATGATCGGCATCTTTCTGTTCGGGGAGGTCTTCACGGCCCGTCTGGCTTTCGGTATCCTCTTGATATTCAGCTCCGTATTCCTCATCGCCATCTACAGCAACAAGAAGACAGCCTGAAACCCCATCCTAATCCGATGCAATTGCCCACACGACTCGGCAGCCAATCTCCAAGCTGTTAAATATCCTCATGTTGAGGAGTACGAGAAAGTCAGACAAGAACCATAAAAAAAGGAGTCAAGAAGCATCCGCTCCCTGACTCCTTAGCGTTTATAATCACCTGACTATTAGTAGCCAAAAATTTCTTCCAACGACAAAGTAGTCACCTTGCCATATTTCTCCAGGCCTTTGAGATCAACCTCTTTCTCGTTGCCAAGAACAACCACCACTCTCTTTTGGCCCTTAATGTAGCTCTTGTTAAAATTCACCACATCATTGATGGTCAACTTTTGAATAGCATTGTAGTTTGCCTTGTCGGGAGAGGCCTTAAGACCCATCTCCTCGCAAGTGAGATAGCTGTTGATAATGCTCATCTTGCGTGTGCGATTGGTTCGATATTGGGAGATGAGGGCTGTCTTGGCCAAATCGAAGTTCAAGTCAGAAACCGGCATATTGTCCAGCAGGTCATTGAAGGCCTCCATTGCATCAATCAGTTTGTCATTTTGCGTACCGATATGGGTCATATTGTAGTTATACTTGCCCTTCTCACTCGGTTCCACATAGTAGGCAGCAGCCGAATATGCCAAGGAGCGTTTCTCACGAATCTCCTGGAAAACGATAGAGTTCATGCTACCTCCGAAATACTCGTTGTACATTTCAATTTGGGGACTCATAGCCCAATTGGCGGGCACAGAGGTGCTCAACTGACGGCACAAAGACTGTTTTGCATCGTAGTGTGCGAAATAGACCTTGTTATCCTTGGTAGCCAAACGGTCATAGTCGGGACCCATCTTCACAGGTTTTTTAGCGGGATGCACACTATGCTTGTCAGCAACGACCTTTTGCAAATCACTGAGGCTCATGTCGCCATAGTAAAGCACACGCTGAGGCTGGGAAGTCATCGTCTTGATCTGATTGATGACATCCTGAGCCTTAATCTTCTGCACCTCCTCATTGTTGACGAAATACTTGCGATTATTATCTTTACCATAGGAGACATAGCGGATCATATTCTGGAAAATCGTATTCTGACGGGATTTGGCATCCGCACGACTCTTCAGCACATCGCGGATGGAATTCTGAACAGATTCTTCAGAAATTTTAGGATGGTTCAAGATATCTTCCACAATAGCCATGGCTTTCTCCATATTCTCGCTCAAGCCGGAGATTCTGACAGTGGCGTACTTGCTACCGAAGCCGATGCTATAGTCGCAAGCGAGATCATACATGGCACGATTAATCTGGCTGAGAGTGCGGTTCTCGCTCTCCAATTGATCGAGGAACGAGTTGGTAATACCGGCTTTCTTATCATAGAAAGAACCATAGTTGTAGCGATAAATCAACTGGAAGCGACCGTTGTCTGTATTTTTCACATAGAGGATCTCATTGCCATTGGCTTTACCTTTTTGCATATCCTTGTTGAAATCCACGAACATGGGCTCAATGGGGTTCACCTTCATATCTTTGACCTCTTTCAAGAAGGGGCTTTCCACATCACGGTTCATCACCACAGGGGTAATTTCAGGCTTGTCCACTTTCTGAACATTGCGCTGCTCGCCTTGACGTTTATAGACAATCACGTAGTTATTTTTCTTGAAGATACGATTTGCGAAATCCACGATATCCTCCTTGGTCACCATGCTCATATTCTCGGTCTCATTGACAACATCTTGCCAACTGCGATGAGCGAGATAAGCAAATGCCATTGCCATGGCACGATTGGAGTTGCTCTCCAGGCTGGTCATATCACCCAACTTCCGGTTATTGATGGCAGCGGTAAGCAAGTCTGCATCCCAGTTTCCTGATTTCAAAATCTCAATTTGTTGCAGCAGAAGGTCTTTCAATTGTTCCAAAGTCTGTCCCTCTTTCGGTCTGCCGTAAAGACGGAAATATGCATAGTCGTTGAGGTCGTTCACTCCTGAGGAGGCTGACAGAGCCAGCTGTTTTTGGTTGATATTCTCATCAATGATACCGCAGGATCCGTTCATCAGCACGGCATCCGTCATTTCAGCCAAGAGCACATCACGAGATCCGGTTCCGGCATCGATGCGGTAGCCAATCTGCACGTTTTCGGGCTCCAAACCATAGACTTCCACCACTTTCACCTCGCGGATAGGTTTCTCATGCACATAGGTGAAATCGGGGATGTATTTGGGTTGAATCTTACCAAAGTACTTATCAATCAATTTAATAACCTGATCAGGATCGAAGTCTCCCGACATGGCGATACAGTAATTGTTCGGCACATAGAAGGTATTAAAATGCTTGTTAATGTTTGTCAGAGAGGGGTTCTTCAGATGCTCAATAGTACCAATGGTGGTCTGGGTACCATAGGGATGGTGCGGGAACAAAGCCTCATTGAGTTTCTCATAGGCGGTACGGGAGTCATTGGTCATATTCATGTTCTTCTCCTCATAAACGGCCTCCAACTCAGTGTGGAACAAACGGAAGACGGGGTTGGCGAATCGTTCACCCTCAATTTTCAACCAACGCTCGACCTCATTGCTTGGAATATCCTCCTGGTAAACAGTCATATCGTTTGATGTGAAGGCATTGGTACCTTGCGCACCGATCATCGACATCATCTTGTCGTATTCGTTAGGAATGGCATACTTGGAAGCTTCGTAAGAGACGGAGTCAATCTGATGATAGATGGCTTTACGCTTAGCAGGGTCGGTAGTGTGGTTATACACTTCGTAGAGACGTTCAATCTCCTTGAGTTGTACCGATTCTTTGGCCCAATCGAGAGTACCAAAGTGGTTGGTGCCCTTAAACATGAGGTGCTCCAGGTAATGGGAAAGGCCCGTTGATTCAGCGGGGTCATTTTTACTTCCCACACGCACAGCGATGTAGGTTTGGATACGGGGCACGTCCTTGTTTACAGACATAAACACCTGCAGACCATTGTCCAAGGTATAATGAATGACGTTCATCGGGTCATTTTGATAGGTCTCTTTATGATAATTTTGTGCCTGGGCACTGACGGCAAAGAGACAAGCCACCATCAGCAAGAGGCATCGTGCAAACATTTTTTTCATATCGTTTGAATTAAAATGTGAAATCATTATCTGTTCTAATTTTGAAAAAAAACAAGCCGCTTCTTAGAAAACGGCTTATTTTTTAATCTCGACAATCGATGTCGATTACTCTTGTCTGATGTGAGAATTAATCTTATCGTTCAGTTCTTGAGGAATCGGCTTCTGCAAGAGGGCTTTCAACTCGCGGAGACGCTTGTTGTTGTCCAGGTTGTCGGAATTCACTTCATAAGCTTTCTCGCACCACTCGTGAGCATTTTCCTTCACTTGTTTGAATTCAGGGCTCAGGTTGATGGCATTAGCATCATTCCACAATTTCTGACTCTGAAGATCTTTCACCTTATCCATGTAGTCGTGCATCTCCTCATAGTAACGATATCCCATCTGGCTGAGGAAGAGGAAGTTTTTAGGATCTTTCTCCAGGGCGCTTCTCAGAACAGACTCTGCCTTATCATAAGCCTTGCAGTTGTTCAGATAGTTGGCGCAGATGGAAATCATGTTTTTATCATCTTCCGTTTGAGCAGACTTGGCATTGATGGAAGCAAGGATTTCATCGACGACAGCGATCAGGCGCTCATTATCATTAATCATAGAGAAATAGTTCAGACGTGCATCGGCGAAATCCATCTGTTGTTCAGGTTTGAATTCAGCAAGACCTTTTTCTATGATGTTCTTGCATTTTGCCGTGTCATTATTATCTCTATAGATATAATACAGCTCCGTGTAGGCGGCAGGTGAAGAGAATCCGTTAGCGATCGCTTTTTCCAACATGACTTTCTCATTGGCAGGATCTTTCATCGTCAGATAGCATACTGCAGCTTCATAATATGCGAGTGCTGCATTACTAGATTCAGAACCCAATTCAAAGTTGTGGGCTGCCAATGTGAAATATTGGATAGCATTCTGATACTTTTTAGCCTGCATGGCCGCAACTCCCATGTCATAGATAGGAATAGCGAGTGCTCTTTGACCGAGATTTGCGCTCATCATACCAGCCTTAGGTTCCACCTTGGGATCCAGTTTCAAGGCCTGAAGAAAAGCATCGTTTGCCTCGATAGGAGCATTCGGGTAACGTGGAGTGTAATTAGCATCTGCTTCTTTCTTCTTCATATCGGATTCATACAGACGATAATACACATTACCTTTCATCAGCCATACTTGGGCATTGTCAGGGTTACTCTTCATGCACTCCTCAAGGAACTTCTTAGCTTTGGGGGGTTGTCCGTTACGAAGGCATTGCCATACGTCATCAAGGCATGATTGGCCAAACAAAGAGGTGCTCAATGCGATGCCAAGAACGATTAACATTAACTTTTTCATTGTCTAGTGATTTTAAAGGTTATTATTTACTTTTTTTCTAGTGATTTTATGATCTTATCAATTTCTTCTGCCTTAGGCGATTGTTGTTGTACGTATATAGAACGCAGCGTGTTTAATAGACTCAAGTCTGTGGGGTTAAGTTTACGAGCCTGTTCAAATAAATCTGCAGACTGCTGGAGCATATTGTCCGAGACCTGTTTATAGTACGCTCTTTGAGCCGCGGCATTGTCATTCAACAACAAATCGTTGTAGTCATTGAAAGCCTTTTCGTGAAGATAATACTTACAAATAGCCAAGTTGTAGAGGATGACAAAATTGTCAGGAGACTTCTGGTTGGCGTACTCAAGCAACGAAGAGGCAAGGTCATAGCGTTTCTCTTTGATCCGGAAATTGGCCATGTTAACGATGTCATCCACATTGGTCAGCTCGGAAGCAGAGACATTGTTCAGTGCCTGGTTGGCTTTTATTGAATCTCCAATCCAATACAGATAATCGACCTCTGCCAAACGTATGCTAGACTCATTCGGCATCGTGTTTTTAGCCTTTTCAAGAACTGTTTCAACAGATTTACGATCATCCTGGGATTTATAGAGATCCATGAGACGAACAAAAACATAGGGGTTTTGGGAACCATCATCCATAGCCTTACGATAATAGGCCGTGGCATTAGTTTGGTCTCCCATCATCTCCATCGTATAGGCATAGTAATAGTAGATTTCGCCATTCATGGGATATTGGGGAGTCTCCATCTCGTATGACGCCATGCTCATGCCAAGGGTGTTTTTGGCTGCTTGATAGTCTTTTTCTATCAATTGGTCCACGCCTCTGACGAGCAACAGTGGGTAGAGTTGTTTCATGGCAGCCTTGGCGGAGAACATATCCATGGCCTCGGCATTCGGATTCAGCTCTAATGATTTCTGAAAAGCGGCATAGGCTTCCACCGGAGCATCGGGATGTTGGATTATAAACGCAGCATCCTTTTGCTTTGCGCTATACTCCTCATTGGCAAGGAAATAACAAATATTTCCCTTATAGAGCCATGTCTGGGCCTTGGTGGACAATTTAGCGTCCTGGGCGCATAGATCTATCATCTCTTTAGCCTTGACAAAATTCTTATCATAAAAGAAGTTGTAGGCTTTTGTCAAAGAGGGTTTCTGCGCCGGGAGAAATTGGAGGCACAGCAACATACAGGCCAGAGAAAGAATCTTTTTCATGATAAACGGTTTTATTCTTCGTTAGACTCTGTCGGTTGAGTATCGTTGGCAGGTTCCTCAGTGGATTCAGTAGTGATATTTTCATTGTCAGCATCAAACTCTTCATCTTCGTCTTCCTGACGAGGCACCACGCATACGGCAGCGATGACGTCGTTTTTGCGGAGATCTATCAGCTTCACACCTTGTGTATTACGGCCGAGGATTCGGAGAGAGTCCACATGGAGGCGGATTGCGAGGCCGGATCTGTTGATGATCATCAGGTCATCCTCGTCGGTCACATCCTTCATAGCGATAAGATTGCCTGTTTTCTCGGTAATCTTGATGGTGCTGACGCCCTTGCCGCCGCGGTGTGTGATACGGTAGTCTTCCAACAGGGAGCGTTTGCCGTAACCGTTCTGGGAGACGATGAGTACGGAGCTGTGCGGGTTGTCGATAGCGAGCACGCCAACGATCTTATCATTGTCATCGGCAAGGGTTATGCCCTTCACGCCGGAAGCGTTACGACCCATGGCACGCATCTCCTCATTTTCCCTGAAGCGAATGGCACGGCCCGAGTGGAGGGCCAGCATCATCTCGCTGTTACCATCTGTGAAGCGGGCGGCAATCAGCTTATCGCCCTCACGGACATTGATGGCAATGATACCTTTTTTACGCGGATGGGAATAGGCTTCGATGGAAGTTTTCTTAATAATACCCTTCTCTGTACAAAGGAAGACAAAATGGTTATTGATGTAATCGGGATCTGTAACCGACTGCAAGTTAATGATAGAGGCGATTTTGTCGTCCTCTTCGATTTGCAGGATATTCTGGATAGCGCGGCCCTTGGAGGTCTTCACGCCCTCAGGGATTTCAAACACGCGCAGCCAGAAGCATTTGCCTTTCTCGGTGAAGAAGAGCAGATAGTTATGGTTGGTAGCCATATAGAGGTGCTCAATAAAGTCCTCGTCACGGGAGCTGCCGCCACGGGAGCCCTTGCCGCCACGGTTCTGGACCTTATATTCAGCCAGCGGTGTTCTCTTGATGTATCCCAAGTGGGAGATGGTAATAACCACCTCTTCATTGGGGATGGTGTCTTCCACTTTGAATTCAGACGATGAGTATTGGATGGGTGAACGACGGGGATCACCATAGCGGTGTTTGATATCCTGCAATTCATCCTTGATAATCTGCATACGAATACTTTCATTGGCAAGCACATCCTTCAGATAGGCAATTCGTTTCAGCAGTTCATCATACTCGTTTTGCAGTTTCTCTCTCTCGAGACCGGTGAGTTGGCGGAGACGCATCTCAACGATTGCCTTGGCTTGGAGTTCGGAGAAGTCCCATGTCTTCATGAGGCCTTCTTGAGCCTCTTGGACCGTACGGGACGCGCGGATGAGGGCAATGACCTCGTCGATGATATCCAAGGCTTTGAGGAAACCTTCCAGAAGATGGGCGCGGGCTTCGGCCTTTTTGAGGTCGAATTGGGCGCGACGAATGACAACCTGATGACGATGCTTCACATATTCGGCGATCATATCCTTCAAGTTCAGCGTCATAGGACGGCCATTGACCAATGCCACGTTATTGACGCTGAAGGAGGACTGGAGGGCTGTCATCTGATATAGTTTGTTCAGGATCACTTCAGGCACGACCTCGCGTTTCAGGTCGTAGACAATACGGGTACCATTACGTTTGTTCGTAAGATTCTCGATATTGGTGATACCTGCAATCTTGTCATCCTTCACCAGCTCCACGGTATGTCTGATCATATCGGAGGGATTGACCATATACGGCAGGGAGGTGACGACGATACGGTTTTTCAGCTTATCGACTTCGATTTCAGCATGACCACGCATAACGATACGTCCGCGGCCTGTCATGAAGGCCTCTTGCACGCCCTGATAGCCGTAGATTTCGCATCCTGATGGAAAATCGGGTGCTTTGATGAAGTGCATCAGTTCCGGGATTGTAATATCGTTATTGTCAATGTAAGCGCAGATGCCATCGCACACTTCGCTCAGGTTATGGGGAGCCATATTGGTGGCCATACCCACGGCGATACCGGAAGCACCATTCACCAGCAAGTTGGGGATTTTGGACGGGAGGACCGTCGGCTCCGGAATAGAATCGTCAAAGTTAAGGGTCATGTCGACGGTGTCCTTCTCAATATCGGCCACCATATCTTCGGCGGACTTGCGGAGGCGTGCCTCCGTATAACGCATAGCGGCAGGGCTATCGCCATCCACAGAACCGAAGTTACCCTGTCCATCCACAAAAGGATAGCGCAGCGACCAAGGCTGTGCCATACGGACCATAGCGTCATAAACGGCGGTGTCACCGTGCGGGTGATACTTACCCAGCACCTCGCCCACGATTCTCGCAGACTTCTTGTAGGGCTGAGTGGATATAATGTTATTGTCCCACATAGCATAGATGATACGACGCTGAACGGGTTTCAAGCCATCACGGACATCCGGCAATGCGCGGGAGACGATCACGGACATCGAATAATCGATGTAAGCCGTCTTCATCTGGTTTTCAATGTTTACTTGTACAATTTTCTCACCTAATTTTTCTTCCTCTGTCATAATTTAAGCATTAATGGTTTTCGTAAGAAGTTGATTCACAATATTTTATACAACTCCATATCAAAAGACCAAAATAATATTTTTTTTAAGATTTTCAATACCTGAAGACCACTTTTTTCCGACAGAGTTATCAACAATGACACTTGCGAAAAAAATAGAATGAAGATGGGTGGAAATCAATATTTTGTGTATGTTTGCAGCCTGTTTTTTTTAAAGAAAAGATAAAATGGATGACAATCTATGCAACCTGCTCATCACTAAGGGGCAGTTGAAACAAGACATCTTTAATGTCACTTTGGAGACCATGAAAATGTTCAAGGAGTGTGCCAAAGGATTTGAGGAGTTTTACCGCGACAAGTACGCTGACGACCACAAGAACGTGTCAGTGTTATACAAGAACAAAAATCAGTACCAATTCCAGCTGCAGTTTGCAGGTGACGTGCTGATATTCATGATGCACAGCAACATTTTCGAGTTTTCCCGCGAACATGAAATCATGAAGTCCCCATACATCAAGGAGGACAAAACCCGTTCTTATTGCGGTATGATTCAGATTTTCAACTTCCTTCGTGATTCATTTGAGTATAATCGTATCAACGACTTAGGTTATATGATTGGCCGTATTCTCATCAACAAGGAGGGGCACTATTATATTGAGGGCAAACGGGAACTGGCCAAGGTGCTGAACAACTTCAGCGTTAACGAGATCAACAAAGAGACTGTAACGGAGATTTTGAAGTCTGCCATCATCTACACCATCAACTTCGATTTGCTGGTTCCAGACTACGAAAAAACCAAAATTATCACAGTGGATGACATGCTGGAAATAGAAGACCAGAATCGTATCCAAACTGGTAAACGTCTGGGATTCAGGTTCGAACAGGACAAAGACCTGGGTTAGAAAAAAATTGTGAACAGCATTTGGTTGTATCAAAAAAAAGAGTATTTTTGCCGCGTCAAATTCTGACACCCATGGCGAGTTCGTCTAGTCGGCCTAGGACGTCAGGTTTTCATCCTGAAGATCAGGAGTTCGAATCTCCTACTCGCTACGAAGAGTTGCTCATGAGCAACTCTTTTTTTTACTGAATCATCCTCTTGAATCTTGTAAACATCCTCCAGCGGCCAATGGCATGTACGGGTCATTCTATAAAAAGGGACGCCACGGTGTGACGTCCCTACAAATTACCAATTATTTTCTCACTTTTTTCACGAATTCCTCAACCTCCGGCACGCCGCCTTGATAGACGAGGTAGCCGTCGTAGGGCTCGCGCTTGGTGATTTCGTCGTTGATTGGTGTCAGCATCAGCTTTTTCACGTCCTCGCGCTTCTGGCCGCTCTCTTTTGTGAGGCCCAGTGCCCAACCGAGTTTGATGTAAGAGCTTTCCGCCAGCATGTTGTCGGCGGGGATGATGCCTCGCGCCATCATGTCGCGGCCGGTATCATACACGAACATGTGAGTATAGCCCCAGATGGTCTGGACGCTCATGTACTGGTGCACGCCCGCGTCGGTGGCTCGTTGGATGGCGTCGAACATATGCTTATTGACGTGGCCCAATCCAGTGCCATTCCACACGATGCCCTTGTAGCCGTTGTCGATCAAGGCGTCCAACACGTCGGGTTTCATGCCCGGGTAGTAGTAGAGGATGGCCACACGGTCGTCGAACGTCGGCACGATGCGGGTGACGTTCGGATCGTTCTTAGCGATGCTGCGTTTGTAGTCTTCGTAGTTGGTGATGACTTCGACTTGGCGGTGTTGTTCGCCGTGGCGACGGTGGTTGTAGACCTCCTTGATGGGCTGCACGCCGTCCTTGCGGTTCACGGTCGCCAGCGGTGTGTCGCCGATGGTGCGGAAGGTGGAACGGTAGGAGCTGTGCATCTTACGCACGCGCGTGCCGCGGTGCAGGAAGCCGTAGTCGTCGCTGGTGGGTCCGAACATGCAGACCATCACCTCGGCGATGTCGCCGTGGCCGGCAGCGGTCATGGCGTGCATGAGGTTCAGCGCCGCGTCTGAACTCGGACGGTCGGAGCTTCTTTGCGAGCCGACCAGCACTACGGGCATAGGCAGGTTCTGACACATGTAGGTCAGCGCGGTGGCGGTGTGCGCCAGCGTGTCGGTGCCGTGGCCAATCACGATGCCCTCGATGCCCTTCTTGATTTCGTCGCCGATCTTGTTAGCCAGAGCCATGTACTCAGTCGGGGACATGTTCTCGGAGAATACGGCGAAGACCTTCTCGGTCTCTAAGTTGCAGATGTCGGCCAACTCTGGCACAGCACCATAGAGTTCGCCAGGCGAAAAGGCGGGGATCACCGCGCCGGTGCGGTAGTCGAGACGCGAGGCGATGGTGCCGCCGGTGCCGAGCAGCTTCACGTGCGGCAGACCGGGCGTGTAAGGGAACTCCTTCTCGGGAATCTTGAAGATGGGCTGCGGGTCGCGCTCGCCCTTCATGTCGGTCACCGTCTCGATGTCGATGCCGATGTTGTAGCCCGTGGCCACCTTCATGACGATGTGTATGTCATCGGTGTTCTCGGCGCGGGGCAGGATCTTGCCGGAGAAGTGTCCGCGAGTGGTCTCGACCTCTGCCTTGTCCCACACGTGAACATCATATTTTTTGAGCATTTCCAGTGCTCTGCCTTTATATCCTTGGAATGTTTTTTTGTCGTCCATATTCAATTAAGAATTAAAAATTAAGAATTAAGAATTATTTGGCAAGCTCTGTGAATGGAATGTTGCCGATTGCCATAGAACGTATACACCCTATGAGACTATTGCGTTTGTCAGTTTCATTAGTGCGCTTGCGGCGTGGCTTGAAAGCATTGGCGGCAACATTCAGTTGCGACAAGATTTCCTCTTTCGTACACTTGCGGTAATTGGACAATTTCAGTAGTTCCGTAAAGTCGGCGTTCGGGTATTCGAAAAGCAGCTTCAGCAGATCGGGTGCAATGGACTTGTCGAGACTCTTCTCATTCAGGAATGCGAACAGATCGTAGATCTTGCTGGTGCAGAACGGTATCTCACCATATTGTCCATGCCAGTGTTTGAGGCGATGTCCAAAGAAGGTGCTGACATATTTCGGACAGTACTTGAGTTCAGTGGAGATCTTCTTGATAAGCGGGAAGAAGTTATGAGTAAAGATATATTTGAAGCAATCTTCGGGGACACCCCACTCTACCATTTGTGCGTAACGGTCGGCGACGGCTTCGGGAATATTCTTACGAAGCTCTTCAATATAGTCATTAGTGAGCGGGATGGGTGCGGAGTCGGTGTCGGGGTACATACGATCGGCACCAGGCAGCACGCGCTCGAAGATAGTAGTACCGTCTGTCAGAGCCTTGCGAGTCTCTTGCGGCACACCGTCGAAGGTCATCAGAGCACGTTCCTCAATCACTTCAAGGGCGGTTTTGACATCGTCTTCGGGAGCCCAGAAGATGATTTGAGCATCGTTATCACCGGCGTTCATTGCTTTGGCGGCCTTTTCGAAGACGCTGCGACTCACCACATCCTCCAGATCCTCGCTGGTGGCCATATTGGGGCGTTCCAGACAAGCGATCACTTTCAGGCGGTCAGCGAACTCACTATAGAACGGATGACCGGGCTGGGTGAAATGGGAAAGGAGGCCTGCAAATTGCGGCAGGTTAACGGCATAGACTTTGGAGCCACCTTTGATGGCATCCGTGATAGGATCAAAATAGAAGTGGAACTCTTTGGGATTCAGTTCCGTATAGTTCATTTTCCAATTTTCTTTGCTGATGCGGGCTTTCAGTTGCTCGCGTATGGCAAGCAGCGCCCACTGGCGGAAGCACTCCACATGGGTGACTTCCGGGATCCATTTGGTGTGGGCCACGCCCTTCACCTCGATACGGGTGCCGCCGGTGCAGCTCACGTTCACGTCTTCACGGCCAGCGCCGATGCCCGTACGAACACGGCCGGTGCTGCGGTTCAGGAAACGGATATAGTTACAAGCCTCTTCCACTTCGTCGGGATTGACCATCTCGGGATAGGTCACCGTTTCAATCAAGGGCATTCCCAAACGGTCGGTGCGATAGACGCGCGTGTGTCCGATGTCGGAGACTTCGCGGCAGGCGTCTTCTTCAACGCTGAGCTGGATAAGGCGCACTTTCTTGTTCTTGAGTTGGATTTCTCCATCGATACCGAGGATAGCAGTACGTTGGAAACCTGTCGGGATGGAACCGTCGAGGTACTGTTTACGGGTGATGTGCACCTCGCCCACGATCTTGAGTTTGGAAGCGAGCGCTATCTCAAGCGCATATTGCAATGCCTCCGGGTTGATAGGGAATGGCGGAGTGTCGTCCACCTCGTAGGTACAGGCCGTACGGTGTGCGATTCGATAGATGATGTTTTTGCGGGTCTTGAACTCCATGAGGGCAGTGCCGTCATACTCGCCCATCTCGGAAAGCGTAGGGCGCATGTGGCGAAGCAGCTCCGCGTCAAACTGATCTGGCTTCTGGAAGATACCAGCGGGACAGCGGCAGAAGAGTTTCTCCTTAGTGGCCAGCTGCTGATGAACCTCCAGGCCGGACATGAACCCAATACGGTCATAATCAGCCTGGGTGGCTTTCTTGCGGTCAACGTAGCCGATAGCATCACGGCTTTTCTCGTAATTTTCCTGGGGATTGATTGTTTGCATATAAGCTATTGTATTTTAGTTAGATTTTCACACAAAGGAACAGACTTTAAAGCCTTTTTCAAAAGAAGGCACAAAAATAAAAAAAAATTAAGAAGAGGCACTAATTTTTCAATGAAAAACTCATTTTATCTGCAGAACATTTTGGGCATAAAAAAAGGGCTTCCGGTTGGGAAGCCCTACATATATTATTTAAATATTAGTATACGTTCAGGTTGTGTACGACAATCTTTCTGTCTTTAGCGGCTTGGAGACCATACACGGTCACGCTCTCAGCGGTGGTTGTCTCTGTACGTTTAACCTCGCCAGACGGGTTCTTGGTAATGGTAAGACCAGATTTTGTTCCGTTGATGTAGGGAGCGAGAGCACCGCCTCTCACTTGCTTCATATAATTAAGCACGCTCTCGATACGACGGGAGGAGAGGTGTTGGTTGTAGGTGCTGTTGCTCAGAGGGCTGGCGAAACCGGAGATGGTGAAAGAAACAGACTGACCATCTTCCAGCAAATCGATGATAGCATCGCAGAATGCATTAAGACGATCGTAACCAGTTTCAATAGAATCCTTGAAGAAGGAGGTCATCATATTCTCGGCATTGGTCTTTGCTGCACCGGAGAGATCTTTGCCAGATGAGGTTACGTATTCATTTTTCTTACCCATGTAGGCGTCATACAACTCCTTGTATTGAGTAGAGGTCACGTCCTTAGTAGTGCGAGGATCGGGACGGTCATTCTCGAAATAGAGGGTGATCGGTCCAATATTGCGAACGAGTTTTGCTTTCTCCGCGAGTTTTTCTTTAGTTTCTTCCTCTTCGATTGAGAACACAACCGGGATTTGGACGATAAAGTCAATCGGTTCACAGCTTTGGGTAGCAGGAACAATCTTGGGGAAAGACTTCACGATGCGCAAAGCTTCATCATCGAGTTCCTGATAGCCAGAGGTGCTAACAACGTGGATATCCTCCAGCGTACTATCGGCCTTCACAAGAGCTTGGACGACGGTGGTTCCAGAGATTTTCTGGTTTTTCATATTGATCGGATACACCATCGTTTTTTTGATGTAACGGCACATTGCTTTATTGCCACCCTTGAAATGTGGCAGCGAAAGTGCAGAGGTTGGGGTCACATGTTGCCCATTCGAATCGGCTTTCACCAAGGCGATACCATACTTTTGGCATCCGCTTCTATCGCCATAGAGGAATCTCATATCCCCATCGCATTGAGCGTAACTAACAGAATAACAGCAAACTAAAAGAGCCACTGTCAGCATTCCGAAAAAAGATGATAAGTTTTTCATACTATTTATTATTTTACATTATATTCGAGGCTGCAAATATACAATTTATTTAAAACGAAAATATTTTTTTTATCACCAATCAATTGTTAGAAAGATTTGAGGAAAACACCCGGAAAAATCCATTACAAATTGTGCATGGGAGCACTTCATCCCAACAGCATTTTTGTTAAGATTTCCAGGGAAATTCAGGGATGGATTAACCATGAATATACTTCGGGGCCACATAATCTGTCATCCATATTCCGTTCCGGCTTAGGAGAAATTTTATCCCGTCGTCACTCATTTGGCGGGCATCAATGATCAGCGCTATGGGTTCACCGTGCCGTTGTCCGACCTTGAGAGCATCTTCTTCCTTTTCGGAGAGATGGACGTAGAGTCTGCGCATCTTCTTAATCCCCTGTTGTCGGATGGAATCGACAAAACGTTTGGCCGTTCCATGGTAGAGGACAGCTGGAGGAACAGCTTCTGGCAACTCCACATCCACTTTTACGCTATGGCCATACCTTGCCCGTATGAACAGCTGTTGTTCATCCAAGAACTCATAGCGACCCTTGTCATCCGTTTTCACTATTTCGCGCAACTCATCCAACGTGAACCCATGGTTGGCCACCAAATCGCGCACCTCCCTATACCCATGTTCGTAGAAGACATAGGTATTATCATGCCGCAGCAGGAAGGCAAGACTTTTAGAGCGTCTAGTATATTGTTTGTTATCAGTTGATTCCATTGAAAAAGGAGGTAGCGATAAAAGTCGAGACACTAAAAATGCACCTCTGATGAACAGAGAGCCATCGTATTGAAAATCCGATGGTTGTAGAGACGTTCCATGGAACGTCTCTACAGGTTTTTGTCCGTCACCTCCTCGGCGTTGAGCACGAAGGCGCGGAGCCCCAGCTGCTCGGCGGACAAGTCCAGTTGGTGGATATCGTGGAGCAGTGGACGTACCTTCTCGTCATCCACGAAGGCCAGCACGGCGGAGTTCAACGTCGGCCAAGCGTGGGTGCCGTAGTGCGGCTCTCCATCGTGACTACCGCGGCCCTGCACCTCGTTCCAGAAGGTGAACCCGCGGATTTCGTTCTTGTCCAAGATTTCCATGACCTCATCGTAGAAGGCCTGGTATAGGGATATGAAGACTGCTTTCATAATAGTTTAAGGGTTAAAGGGTTAAAGGGTTAGAGGGTTAGAGGGTTAACCTTTTAACCTCCTAACCTTCTAACCTGAAAATTATACTTCATTGACGCCGAGGGCTTTGTTGCGTTCGCGGCGTTCACGACGGCGGGCAGCGCCACGGGCGTTCCATTCGGCGAACTTACTGTAGATGATCGGGATGAGGATCAGCGTCACCAAGGTGGAGAAAGTCAGGCCCCAGGCCACGACCATACCCATGGAGTTCCACATCTCAGCACCTTCGCCTTTGTCAATGGCCAAGGGGATCATGCCGAGCACGGTGGTCAGTGTGGTCATCAAGATTGGGCGCAGACGGGAACGACCGCCGGCGACGACTGCATCCTTGATGCTCATGCCGCGCTCAACGCAAAGGCTAGTGTAGTCGATGAGCACGATACCGTTCTTCACCACAATACCGATCAACATCATCAAGCCAATCAACGCCATGATACCCAATGCCGTGCGCGTGACGGCCAGGCCGATCAACACACCGGTGAGGGCGAAGAGGATGGAGAGCATGATGACAAACGGGTAGGTGAACGACTCGAACTGAGCAGCCATCACCACATAGACGAGGATGACGATCAGGGCCATCAGCATGAACATGTCGCCGAAAGCGTCCTGCTGGTCTTCCCATGTACCACCAATCTTATAGTCAAGCGTGGAGGGGACATCCATTTGGTCGAGCTCTTTTTGCGCCGAAGCCACCAGTTCACTTAACGCGGCGCCCTTGGCCACCACGCAGGAGACTTTGACCATACGTTCACGGTCTTTACGGACGATGGTCGGCGGGGTGAAGGTCTCCTCCACTGTAGCTACATCGCCTACACGGATACCCTTGCCCATGTTGTTGTACATCAGAATGTTCTCGATGGCGTGGATGTCGTTACGGAACTCAGGTGCATAACGCACGCGGATGTTGTACTCGTCACCGTCCTCACGGAACTGCGATGCCGTGTAGCCGTTGAAGCGGTTGCGCACGTAGCCGGCTGCCGTCGTGGAGTTGAGTCCGTTTTCGGCCAGCTTCTGGCGGTCGAAGACC
>JAGCFD010000014.1 GCA_017650305.1 Bacteroidales bacterium
CCCTATACGCTGCGGCTTCGTGCATTTTTCGGCACATTCCGCAGCGTATTTGTTTATTTTTCATTATTTTTGCGCGAAAAAATTTATACTATCCATAGAAATTAACGAAAATGAAGAAACTATTCTCCCTCGCCCTTCTCCTTTGCGCAGCCGTGCAGGGAACGTGGGCAAACCTACCTGACTTCGATGGTGGCGACGGTACCGCCTACAATCCGTACCTCATCTCTAACGCTGATCAATGGAACCAACTGAGCGATGATATGGCAGCAGACGGCGACTACTACGGAGTGTTTTTCCAACTCAACGCCGACATCACAGTCTCGACGATGATAGGCACCCAAGACAACATGTTCGATGGCAACTTCAATGGCAACGGCCACACGTTGACTTTCAATTATAACACCGCTGAGCAATACTGCGCCCCGTTCCGCTACATCAACGGAGCCAGTTTCAGTAATCTCACCGTCAAAGGCACCATCTACACCTCGAATAAGTTCGCTGCCGGCATCGCCGGCGAAGCCCGAGGCGTCAACGCCTTCTCCAATTGCATCAGCAACATCGCCATCAATAGCACCGTCGACGGCGACGGCACCCATGGCGGCTTTGTGGCCAACATCCAAGGTGGCAGCACCTCCTTCAACAATTGCGCCTTCACCGGCGGCTTCACCGGCAGTTCCACCGACAGTTGGGGTGGCTTCGTGGGATGGACAGAAAGCGACAATGCCGCCAGCGTCAGGTTCAAGAACTGCCTCTTCTATCCGAACCCCCAGAACGGCGACTCCAGCGAAAGCGCTACATTCTCGCGTGGCCGCGATAACAACACAAAAAACATCACCATCGTAGACAGTTACTACATCATTGCTCTTGGCACCACTCAGGGTAATCAGGGCTATCTCACCGACGATGGCTCTTCAAGTACGCCTTTGGTGGGAAAGACCATCGCAGGCATCAACTTCTTCGTGGAAATAGATTATGCGTGTCAAGTCACTGCCAGCGACATCACCACAACAAGTGCCACCTTCAACTGGAGTACTATGGAAGGCTGCACCTATCAGTTGCTCTACCGTGCGATAAATGTGAAATATACAACCAGTTTTGAAGAAGAAGAATTCGGGAACTGGAAAACAATTGACGATGACGGTGACGGAAGTAATTGGGCATTAACTAATGACGATGCCAGAACTGGCGAATTATGCGCAACCTCATTAAGTTATGCAAACGGCAATGCATTTTATCCCAATAACTGGTTGATTTCTCCCCAGGTCGATCTTGGATCATCGCTCGAGTTATGGGTGGGTGGCACTCATGAAAAGTTCAGCGATGAGCATTTTGCCATCTACCTCTCCACGACAGGCAATGAGGTTAACGACTTTACTACCGTGTTGCTGCCCGAAACCGTGACCACTTACGGGTATACGAAATACACCGCAGACTTGAGTGAATTTGATGGTCAAAAAGGTTACATCGCCATCCGCCACTTCAACTGCAGCGACGTATGGAGAATCGTGGTCGATGACTTTATTATCAAAGGCAGCGACGAAGACTGGACGACTGTCGACAACGCTACAAGCGGAATCACAGTTACCGACCTGAGGCCCAATACCTTATACGAATATCTGGTGGCCTACACCTATGGTGACAGAACGTATACCTCGCCCATTGGCACCCTGACCACCGTGGACGATAACCTTGCACCCTTTGACCTCAATGTGACCAATGTCACCTCCAACACGGCTACCATCGGTTGGAATGGCTATTCCGGCAACTACAATCTGCGCTACCTCGGACTCCCAGTGAAAACTGCCAAGGTGACGCTCAACATTCCTTCTCCCG
Organism: Bacteroidales bacterium; assembly: GCA_017650305.1. Classification (GTDB taxonomy): domain Bacteria; phylum Bacteroidota; class Bacteroidia; order Bacteroidales; family WCHB1-69; genus F23-D06. The sequence goes on from JAGCFD010000014.1 coordinate 1,834, forward strand.
TCTGGGGGGACTTTGACAATACAGGCTATCAGATGCTCCTTGATGCCGACCACAATGCCTACGGCTCTGTCTTCGCCGAAACAGGCGCGTTAACCAGTAGCGGCGATGTATCTGACGAGACGTATGCTAACTTCGAATACAAGATTCCCGAGAATGCCGATGGAGCCCTTACCACTAATAATATGATTCTTAAAGGCAGCATTACCATCGAAATCCCTGCCGGCATCTACGACTGGTGCATTACCAACCCGACACCAGAAGATCGCATGTGGATAGCCTCTCAGAATGGCAATATCGGCGGACGTGCGGATGACTTTGAGTTTGAGCCTGGCAGGCACTATACATTTACGGTTACCGCTTATGAATCAGGGGACCGTGTAGATCTGACTGTTGAATTAATGGATGAATCTGAATTTACAACCATCAACGGCATTTCGAACACCTCCTACACCTTGAGCGACCTCGAGCCAAATACCTACTATATCGTCCAGGTGCAGTCGGCCAAGGACAATCAGCCGTCCGAATGGACACTCACTACCTTCACCACAGCCGACGCGACCAGCATTGGCCTGCTCGACAATGCCGACAACAGCCAGGTCATCGCTGCCAATGTCAACAATGACTGCAACGTCACCCTCGTCGACCGTACCCTCTGGAAGGACGGATCGTGGAACACGCTCTGCCTGCCGTTCGATGTAAAATCCTTCGCGGGCACACCGCTCGAAGGTGCAACGGTTATGGAATTGGGCAACAGCGATGGATGCGACACTCGCTTTGACGAAGCATCGGGAACACTCTACCTCGACTTTGTGGAAGCCGAAGAGATTGAGGCCGGTCACGCCTACATCGTGAAGTGGGCTGCAACCGATCCTGATTATATCGAGAATCCCGTGTTCACCGGTGTCAAAATCGAAAATGAAGATCCTGCCGGTCAATGCGCCCCAAGCCAAGATGGATACGTCACCTTCGTCGGCACCTACAATCCCGTAACCATCGGCGAGCAAGGCGACCCCACCATCCTCTACCTTGGTTCCGACAACACACTCTACTATCCTTCAAAGGCAATGACCATCAACTCCTTCCGCGCCTACTTCCAGTTGAATAACGGCCTTACAGCAGGCGAAACCACTTCATCCGGAACCGCCATCAAGGCCTTCAAACTCAACTTCGGCGACGAGGAGACGGGCATCCGCGAGATTACAACCCCCTCAAACCCCTCGAACCTTTCGAACTTCTACTACACCCTCGACGGCCATCGCCTCAACACCGAGCCCACGACCAAGGGTCTCTACATCCACAATGGCCAAAAGGTTTTGATCAAGTAACCCCCTTCTGACAATATGACAACGCCCGAGCATTCTGATGTGCCCGGGCGTTTTGTTTTGCAATACTATGCGTATATGCAAAGTTATACATCTTTATTATTTTGATTATTCTTATAAATGTTGCAAAATACCTTGTTCCTACAAAAGAATGACCATCCTTTGCCAAGATTGGTCATTCTTCTATCGGAAATTACACTCCGACGGCCGACAGAATGCTTCCTACAATTGAGGTATAACCATTCTTGACCAAGACTGGTCATTATTCTGTCGGAAATTGTACTGTGACGGCCGACAGAGTACTTCCTACGATTGAGGCATAACCTTTCTTGGCCAAGACTGGTCATTCTTCTGTCGGAAATAGTACTCTGACGGCCGACAGAGTACTTCCTACAATTGAGGTATACCCATTCTTGACCAAGACTGGTCATTCTTCTGTCGGAAATTGTACTATGACGGCCGATAGAATGCTTGCTTCGATTGGAGCATAACCAGTCTTGGCCAAGATTGATCATTATTCAGTCGAATAAAGCACTCTGTCGGCCGACAGAGTGCTTGCTACATTTTATATCACGAATTAGATAAAGATTATCGCTGGATGCGCTTCTTGCCGTTTTCGATGATGATGGAGCGAGTGGAGGCATCGTTCAGGCGGCGGCCCTGGAGGTCGTAGATCTGACGAGGAGCGGTGCTCGATTCAAGGACGGTTTCGATGGCGGTGGTGCCACCTTCCTCGGGATCGTACTCCACAATGTTCTGGAA
>JAGCFD010000015.1 GCA_017650305.1 Bacteroidales bacterium
AACCTTCTAACCTACTAACCCGTAAACTGTAAACCGTAAACCTCTCACTGTCGCCCACCCACCTTCATAATTTCATAGTTTCTTAGTTTCTTAACTCCTAACGCCTTTTCTTCTTCCTCTTCGCTTCCCACTTCTTCACGGCCTTCTTGTAGCGTTCGCGGCAGCCCTTGATGTACTCGTCGGTGAACTTGGGGTTGCCGTACTTGGCCATGCGGCCCTGGATGATGGAGGCCTGGTTGGAGACGTAGCCGGAAGGACGGGCCGGGTTGCGCTTCATGGGAGCAGGATAGCAGGCGGTGATGAGGGCGGCCTGACGGGCACTCAGCTTCTTGGCACTGCAGTGGAAATAGTGCTGCGCCGCGGCCTCGGCCCCGTAGATGCCAGGGCCCATCTCGATGACGTTGAGATAGACCTCCATGATGCGCTCCTTGCCCCAAAAGGTCTCGATCATAAAGGTGAAATAGACCTCAAAGCCTTTGCGCACCCACGAGCTCTTGGGCCAGAGGAAGACGTTCTTGGCGGTTTGCTGGGAGATGGTGCTGGCCCCGCGCTTGCGGCCATGCTCGCGCTCCTTGACGGCCTGGTCGATGGCGATGATGTCGAAGCCGCGATGGCCAAGGAAGTAGTTGTCCTCCGACGCGATGGCCGCCTTGTACATGTAGGGGGAGATCTCCTCGATGGGCTTCCATTTCTTCTCGATGGACTGGCCATCGAAGACCGCCCGACGGAGCATCAGCAGGGTGACCGGCGGGTTGATCCAGCGGTAGGCGATCGGCAGCAGGATGCTGAGGAGGAATAATGCTAATACTATCTTACCGACAATCCTCCAAAAAGAGGACTTCTTCTTGGTTTTGGCGCCTTTGCTTTTCTTTGTAGCCATAGCAGATTAGTCGAGATGCAGGTTGTGGCCCATCTTATCCTGTTTGGTCTTGAGGTAGCGGGCATTTTCCTTATTCGGGGCGATGATGATGGGGATCGTCTCGGTGATGTTGATGCCGTGGGCGTCGAGGCCGACGCGTTTGGCGGGGTTGTTGGTGATGAGGCGCACGTTGGTGGCTTTGAGGTCGCGCAGGATCTGGGCGCCGATGCCGTAGTCGCGCTCATCGGCCTTGAAGCCGAGTTCGAGGTTTGCCTCCACCGTGTCGCGGCCGAGCTCTTGCAGATGATAAGCGCGCAGCTTGTTGATGAGGCCGATGCCTCTACCCTCCTGGCTCATGTAAAGGATGAGTCCTTTGCCTTCCTTGTCCACCATCTGCATGGCGTTATGCAGCTGGTCGCCGCAGTCGCACTTGCAGGAGCCGAAGATGTCGCCCGTGGCGCATGAGGAGTGCACGCGGACCATCACCGGCTCGCCGGCTTCCCACTCGCCCTTCTTGAGGGCCAGGTGGGTGGCGCCGTTGTTCAGCTGCGTATAGGCGATGAGGCGGAAGGTGCCCCAGCGGGTAGGCAGGTTGACGTCCTCTTCCTTGCGGATGAGGGTCTCGCGTTGCAGCCGGTAAGCGATGAGCTTCTCGATGCTGGTCACCTTGATATCGTGTTTCTCGGCGATCTCCAGCAGCTGCGGCAGGCGGGCCATGGTACCGTCGGGGTTGATGACCTCGATCAGCGAGCCCACGGGCTGCAGGCCTGCGAGACGGCACATGTCGACTGTCGCCTCCGTATGGCCGGCGCGCACCAGCACGCCCCCGTCACGGGCACGCAAGGGGTTCACATGTCCCGGGCGCCCGAAGTTGCCCGGCTTCATGGTCGGATCGGCCAGCGCCCGGATGGTGGCGGCTCTGTCCGACATGGAGACACCAGTCGTGCATCCATAGCCCAACAGGTCCACCGTCACGGTGAACGGCGTGCCATGCATGGAGGTGTTGTCGTTGACTTGCATGGGCAGATCCAGCTGCTCGCAGCGCTCTTTGGTCAGGGGCACACAGAGGACCCCGCGTCCATATTGCAGCATGAAGTTCACCTTCTCAGGCGTGATCTTCTCCGCCGCTATGATAAAATCTCCTTCATTCTCGCGGTCTTCATCATCCACCATGATGATGAACTTGCCCGCCTTCAAATCTTCTAAAGTCTCTTCAATAGAGCTCAGGTTTCTCATTAGTTTTTGGTAGTTGGTTATTAAATATTTGGCTGTTGGCTATTAGCTATTGGCCATTGGCTGTTGGCTAATAGCTAATGGCTAAAGGCCAACAGCTATCTTAATTCAGTTTCGTGATCTTAAAGCCTTGGAATGCCCATGCGGTACCATTCGGAGTGCCATTCTTGTGATAGCGCAAAGCAAAGCGGAAGGTGGTACTCGGCACCACGCTAAGATCCAAAGCATTACTCCAGCCAAACGAAACAGGGAATACATTCAAGTTCGGATTAAACGGCTGCCAATCGCCATGGGTGGCTGGATCTTCACCATCGGTATAAGTGGTGGAATAGTAGATCTGGTAGTAAGAAGCCAGACTGCCGCCCACATTGTTCAGGTGTTTGATCTCCAAAATCACATCTTCCAGAGAACTCAGCCCTGACAGATTGATGACCGGTGAAATGAGCCAGTCGTCGCAATCTGCAGTGGAAGCATTATGGAAGAGGATGTCGCTGTTTTGGAAATTCCGGAACTGCCATGCACCAGCCATCGGATACTGGCTCCAGGTGCCGTTCAGGCTATTGGCATTGACATAGTTCTCAACCAGGACCTCGTCTTGCAACAATTCCTGCACATCCTCTTTGGTGCGCAATGTCAACTGGTACTCGCTGTTATATACAGACAGGATGCCATAGAGGCAATACTCTTTGGAGGCATCAATGATGATGTTGCGGAAATAGGCGTAGTTTGAGGTGCGCACGATGATGGGGGTGCCGTTGATATAGGCCGTGCGGTCGCAGGTGAAGTCGTTGGAAGCTAACGGCTGTCCATGATGTTGGGAGTCGAACTTGCAGCCATTGATCTTGACGAGGCAGTTCACATTTTCAGGGGTAAGTTGGGTAGAGCCCGTGACCTCAATCGGATGAGCGACAAGAGGATTATTCATGTCTGGAACACCATCCTTATGCAGATACTGGCCCAAAGCAGACTGGTTGATACGACCCACAGAGCCGTTGTATTTCCAACCGACCTGGTATTTGTTGTGATAATCACCCACGATAAGCCCACGACAGTCCAAATAGACAGTCTGGCCTACCGGATACTCGTTGTAGAGGCCAGAACGGTCGATGGAGATCTCGATGCCACCGGTCTCGTCTTGGATGGTGAGATACTTGTAGCAGTTGCCACCCTGGTCGGAGCTGACCACCGTAGCCTTGACGATGAAGACATCATCATAGCTGCAGATAGAGTCTTGGGCGCCAGTACCCAAATTGGGATGCATGGCTTTGATGTCGGCGATGGTATGGTTGGCGGCTGGGCCATCATACACGGGAACTTGAAATTCAGGTTCTTCCCAGCGGTTACAGGATGTGAACACACCAGCCACGATGGCTGACAATATTAATATGTAAGTGCTAAGCTTTTTCATAATGGATGATTATTTTGCTAAACCGGTAATAGTGATATTGTTGATTGCCCATTGCACATTTTCGCCCATTGTTTTAAAAGCGATGCGGCAGGTGGGGCTATATGCGCCTTCCGGAAGGTCGAATTGTTCGTTCACGAAGGTGTTGACTCCTTCAGCTGCATGAAGGGTGAACGGAATCCAAAGAGTTGTATTCACATCGCCAGTGTATGCCGGCGTGTAGAAACACATCATCTTCTGAGAGTTGAAACCCGTAGGCGCACGGTGAGAGAAGGAGAGCTTCAAGTCTTCCGCTTGACTCAGGTCAATAGGCGGGGAAATCAGCCAGCTACCATTGGCAGAGGAAGAACCATTATAGTAGAAGCCCGTGAAGCTGCTGTTGGACATGACCGACCAGTTGTATCCGTGAATCCAGCCGTTATCGAAAGCGGTGTTATAATCCACACTGAAGATAGTCTGCATCTGTTGCGGGGCAACGAAACCTTGCACATCATCCAAGCCGCGGATGACGATCTGAACATAGTTGTTATAGCGCGTCATGATACCATAGACCGTTCCTGTGCCGACGGGCAGCATCTCGTTGATAAAGTCTGCATAGTTGCTGGTACGCATCGTGATCGTACTGCCGTCAGACATCTTGATATCGTGACTGGTTGAAGCATTGGGCTCGCAATAGGTAGCTGCGCCGCCCTCCACAAAGGTGGCACCCTCCAACTTGACCAGACGGTTGTAATAGGTGGCAGGGATGTTGTTAGCAGAGGGAATAGAGTTCAACACCAACGGTTCAAAGTCTTTTTCCATATCGATAGGAGTGCCATCGCAGAAGATATATTTGGAAGTCCTTGCAGAAGGAATGCCCTGCATGGAGCCATTCTCCCACATGCCCAATTGGGGAAGCTTGTAATAATCTCCAAGCACCAGGCCGTCGCACTTGATAAAAACACGTTGGCCGACGGGATACTTGTGATACAACGTGGAGTTGTCGATTTTGATCTGGATACCGCCGGTACCATCTTCAATATTTATGTATTTATAGCAGTTACCGTGTTCATCGGAGCTGACAACGATACCGGAGATGATGGTTCCGGCAGGGATGGAGTCGAATGAATTGGTGGAACTGATCGTATGATATGTCAAGAGTTCAGCGATAGTCATGTTGGCCTCTCCGTCAAAAGTCGGAACTGGGGCCACATCCTGACTCCAATCACAGGATGAAAGGAACAAAATTGCGCCGCATATCAGCGACAGAACGGATATATGTTTCATATTTTTCATAGCTGTCCGATTTTTCTATTAGTTAAAAGTGAAATTGAGACCGATGTAGAACGTGGTGCCAAAGGCATAGTAGTACTTGTTGGCGAACTTGTTCACGTTGTAGGATGAGTAGTCGAAACGATACTGCTCCCATGCGGTGGTCACAAGGTTCTTGTTGTTAAGCAGGTTGGTCACACTGGCATTGAAGCCAATGGTATAGCGGCTCTTCACGCGCCACGACTTGCTGACGGAAACATCCATGGTGAACTGTCCTTTGAGACGTTCTTGATCCACCACCTGATGATAGAGTTCCGAGTTGACATCCATGGAGCCGCGAGCGGTAGAGGTACGGCGCTCAGGGTTGAGGTCACAGTAGATCTTGTCGAAGTAGTTACAATTGATATTCACCCACCAGTATTTGTGGTTAAACTTCAATCCTGCGGTGGCAGCCACTTGAGGAGTACCGGACACGTGATAGTTCTTCCAATAGACAGTGCGTTCCATAGCGCCCTCAAAGTCGGTACCGTTGTCGGCATTCATGGTCACTTCAGCGCGATCAGAATAGCGGTAGTCGCCGTAGTTGCCTGCTAGAATCAGAGAGAACATGCTGCCCAATTTGATCTCCATGCCCAACTCGGCGCCTATATGACGCTGGTCGATGCCGGAAATTGAGTAGTTAACCATACTGGCGTAATCGTCATGATAGAAGCTGATGAGACGAGTGGCATCCATGATCTGGGTGAAATAGGCTGTCAGACGCATTTTGATGCCAGGATATGTGATGATATAAGAGAAATCACTTGAGAAGATCTTCTCGTTTTTAAGATTGTCGACATATTTGTTACGAATACGCGGAGAGACGAATGAATTCAGTACGCTGGGTGCGTGGGTACTTGCCAGACCGTTCAACACGAGATAGTTACGTCCATTGATCTTATAGGTCACGCCGACCTTTCCGCCGCCCTCCAAGAATCCTTTGACATCAGATTTGCCATAGGATTCATCCTGGAAACGACCATTCTGCATGTGACCGAAGCGCCAGAATTCGGTGCCTCCGATTTCACCGCCAAAGTGGAAATCGACATGGTTGAAGGTAAAGGCAGCCACTGCCCAGGCTTTCTGAGTGTAGATATGATAATCGTAATTGTAACCGAAGATGTCGCCTTCATAGAGGGTGTCGTTCATGTGAAGCAGGTCATTATATTGCACATTCTGATCATCCGGGAAATCGCCTTCAGAGAACTTGTCCACATCAAGCCAGTAGGCGCCACCAAGCATATCGTTGATGGTCTTGTAGTTCTTTTGTTTGACACCGCGGAAGTCCACACCACCAAACAGCTTGACATGTTCTGTCAGGGTCACATTGAAGTTGGAGCTACCGCCGAGGAGGACATGGTCGAAGACTCTGTTCTCAACCATATACTGGGCGCGCTTGCCTTGCAGGGCAGCAAGTTGGTTCACCTCATACAGCTTATCCCAGTTGATTTGGGTATATGATTCATCATTAGAAGCCCAATAATTAAAGATATTGCTATAATAAGCATTGGTATCGCCATTGGAGACCTGATAAGAAGGCAGATAGCGATAGTAATCAGGTCGGGGGTCGGGCACATCGTACCAGTTCAGAGAGGTCGTGTTATTACGCCCGAAGGATGTAGCGATAGTGGACTGGATGTGAATCTTGTTGTTCTTCGGCGCGTAGGTATGGGTCAGCATGATAACCGGCTCACAGGTTGTGCGCACGCGGGCATTACGTTCCTTGCCTTGGTACCATCCCCAGTTAGCATTGTAATAATGGTTGTCAAGGAGGTCATACACCTCTTGGACTGCATTGGCCTGCATGCCACGGGAGGTATAGGAGGCAAATGCGGAGAGATTGAGATGGTTGGCGGAATTCAGCTGTTTCTCCACAGCGAAGAAGCCCGCGAAGCTGTTGTATGTGGTTCCTCTCACGTATGAAAAATTATGTCCAAAGCGTGCAGAGAGAGAACCTGCAACCGACCATCCGTTTTTCATCACGCCAGTGGCGCCCGTCACGATCAGACGGTTGTTATAGGTACGGTTACTCATTGAGTAAGTGGCGCGTACCTGATGGCGGAAGTTGCTGGCCCTCAGATTGTAATTGCTTGCCCCACCCACATTGCCAAGGGTAAATGCCGACAAGTTGAGGTTGGCGATATTCTCAGGATAACGGAAAATATGATTCAGACCTCCCCATTGGGAATAAGAGGCTCGATCCGTCACCATGCTGTTCATCGCAAAGCCGTTCAGCATGACATCCTGATACTTGTTATCCAACCCCCTGGCGCGGAAGTAAGCGATGCTGAAAGTGTAGGAGGTGTTGTTGACATACACATCCTGACTTGAGTGCAACAGTCCCGGGATGTAGTTGTTCTCTCCGGACTCGCTGTCATCACCCTGTCCCTCGCTCACATCGACAGAGGAGTTCTCATCGCCTCCAAGGTTCATGACTTGGGTCGTGTCCGTGGAGGTGTTCTTGTTTTTCTTCTTCTTTCCCCCATCTTCTTGGGCGCTCACATAGGGAAGCACGCAGAAAATGGCCAGAACACATAGTAATATTTTTTTCATACGCGTGGATTTTAACAGAAAGTGCAAAAATACACATTTTTTGGTATGAGCCGAAGCAAAAATCACTTATAAAAAAGATGTCGATTTCTTAGGTAAAACCATAGGTTTTGCAGCTTAAAAAAGCCCTTCCCGGATTACGAAAATCCACATTCATGAACTTATAGAATTTGACATCAACCTGTTTAGAAGTATGTAAAAATTATTGAACACAGTATTCCATAATATTTTTATATTTGCAACCTCAATTACATAAGATTCATTTTTTCACTTCTATAATGAAGCATTTAAAACACTAAAAACTTTCTGCTTATGAAGCTTAACTACACGAATACAGCGTTTTCCATTCCGGAAGAGACATTACAGGGGCACAAGACCCTGGCGGAAAAAGCCTATCAGACCACGGTCAGCAAGAATGGCCGCGGCAACGACTTTTTGGGATGGGTGGACTTGCCCGCCGAGATCAGCGAAGCCGACTTTGAGGCTATCGAGAAATGCGCCGACCGACTGGCAAGCAAGTCTGAGGTGACGGTAGTCATCGGCATTGGAGGCTCCTACTTAGGCACGCGCGCAGTCGTGGAGGCCCTGCAGCACTCCTTCGGTGCCATGGTGCCGCAAAAGCGCCCCTACCTGCTCTATGCCGGCAACAATATGAGTGAGGACTATCTGCACGATCTGTTGGAGGTCTTGGAACAGAAAGACTACTCCCTGATTGTCATCTCCAAGTCGGGCACCACCACGGAGCCTGCCATCGCCTTCCGTGTGTTGAAGGAGCACTGCGAGCGCAAGTACGGCCGTGAGGATGCCCGCACGCGCATCGTGGCTGTCACCGACGCCAAGCGCGGTGCCCTGCGCACCCTCGCCGACCAAGAGGGTTACGACACCTTCGTCATCCCCGACGATGTGGGCGGCCGCTACTCCGTGCTGACACCTGTGGGACTGCTACCTATCGCTGTGGCAGGCTTCTCCATTCGCGAACTGGTGGAGGGCGCCAAGGCCATCCGCGAGGCACTCCTCTCCCACCCCGCCTTCAACGACAACCCCGCCATGCAGTATGCACTGGTGCGCTATATGCTCTACAACAAAGGCCTCAAGGTGGAGCTGATGACCTCCTTCGAGCCTCGTCTCTTCTACTTCGTGGAGTGGTTCAAGCAGCTCTTCGGCGAGAGCGAGGGCAAAGAGCACAAAGGCATCTTCCCCGCCGGCGCGATCTTTTCCACCGACCTGCACTCCCTCGGCCAATACATCCAAGAAGGCACCCGCCAACTCTTCGAGACCGTGCTGACCGTCGAGAAGGCACACCACCATGTGGAGATCCCCTTTGACGAGCAGAACACCGACGGCCTCAACTACCTGCAGCACCGCAGCATCAACGAGATCTGCCACATCGCCCAACAGGGCACCTGCCAGGCACACGTCTCCGGCGAAGTGCCTAACATCGAGATTATCATCCCGGAACTGTCAGAACATTATCTCGGCGAGCTCATCTACTTCTTCGAGTTCAGCTGCGCCGTCAGCGGCTACATGCTGGAAGTCAACCCGTTTGACCAGCCAGGCGTGGAAGCCTACAAGCGCAACATGTTCCTTCTGTTAGGCAAACCCGGAGTGAAATAACAGCTAACACCGTAACGTTTTGGCATCGTTCATACTCATATTCTTCGCACTCTACATCGTCTTGTTGTTCGTCATCGCGGGCCTCACCTCCCGCAAATCGGACAACCAGTCCTACTTCACCGGCAACCGCAAGTCGCCCTGGTTCGTGGTGGCCTACGGCATGATCGGAAGCTCCCTGTCAGGCGTCACCTTCATGTCGGTGCCAGGCGACGTGTACACGACCCAGTTCACCTATTTCGGAGTGGTGCTCGGCTACATCCTGGGCTATCTTGTCATTGCCAAGCTATTGCTGCCGCTCTACTACCGACTACAGGTGACCTCCATCTACGAGTACTTGGGCATGCGCGTCGGCAAGGAGGCGCACGCCACCGGCTCGCTGCTCTTCTTCATCTCGCGACTGTTCGGCTCAGCCCTGCGTATGTATCTGGTTATCTTCGTCTTGCAGATCTTCGTCTTCGACGGCTTGGGGATTCCCATCTGGGCGACCTCCATCGTGATGATCACCATCATCCTGATCTACACGTTCCGCAGCGGTCTGCGCACCGTGGTGTGGACAGACCTGCTACAGACCACCTTCCTCATCGGTGCGCTCATCATCACCCTGATCGTCATCATGCGCACCATGGGCTCCTCGTTCTCCGAGCTATGGGAAGAGATGGCCACTGTCGGCAAAGGTGGTACCGACTGCCGCTTAGTCTGGAACACCGACTGGAACAGCAACTGCCATTTCCTCAAGCAGATCATTGGCGGTATGTTCATCACCATCGCCATGACGGGTTTGGACCAGGACATGATGCAGAAAAACCTGTCGTGCAAGTCGCTGAAAGATGCGCAGCGCAACATCTTCTCCTTCACTGGTATCTTGGTGGCCGTCAACGTGCTGTTCCTGCTGTTGGGCGCCTTGTTGCTGGTCTTCGCCCAGCGCAACGGCATCGACATCTCCAACATGCCCACCGACCGTATCTATCCCGAGATCGCTTTCAAGTACATCGGCAAGTTAGGGGCCATCGTATTTATCTTCGGACTCATCTCGGCCGGATTCTCCTCAGCTGATGGCACTTTCACGGCGCTGACCACCTCTGTATGCTACGACATCCTGAAGATACAAAACCGTCAGCTGTCTGACGAGCGACAGGCTCTCATCCGCCGGATCGTGCATGTCGTCATCGCCCTGCTATTCCTATCCGTCATCATCTTCGTATCCAGCCATCACAAGGATGCGCTCATCCGCATCATCTTCAAGGTGGCTTCCTACACTTATGGTCCGCTGCTGGGTCTCTTCATCTTCGGCATGTTCACCAAGCGGGAGATTCCCACCGGCCGCCGTTTCATGATACCTGTCATCTCACTGGTCATCCCCGCATTTTGCTATGTGCTGGCCAGTTATTCACAACAATGGTTCAACGGCTTCCAATTCGGATATGAATTGCTGATTGTCAATGGATTGCTGGTATTCATCAGTCTGTTAGCCATCAGCAAGAAAAGCAATTCCCCAAACCCCACAGCTAATAGCTAACAGCTAATAGCTAAAGTCAAAAAAACACACCTTATTATTAACTAAAACCTTATTATTATGAAAAAGTATGTAGCAGAAATGATCGGAACATTTGTACTCACCCTGCTGGGTTGTGGTACGGCTATGTTCCTTGGTTGCGCCACTCCCGCTGGCGTTGTCGGTACAGCTATCGCCTTCGGTTTGACCGTGGTGGCCATGGCTTACACCATTGGTGGCATCTCCGGTTGCCACATCAACCCTGCCATCACCTTAGGCGTGGCACTCTCCGGCCGCATGAGCTGGAAAGACGCTTGCGGCTACTGGGTAGGCCAAGTGATTGGCGGTATCCTCGCCGGCCTCGTGCTCTTCGCACTGGTCAACGTGGTAACACCTAACGCATTGGAATGCACGTTTGGTGTCAACATTGCTGAAAACATGAATGGTCTCGGCTGCAACGGCGTGGCTAACGCCGGTGGTCCTTGGGGCGCTTGCCTCGTTGAGGTCATTGCCACCTTCATCTTCGTGCTCGTGGTTCTCGGCACTACCGATGAGAAGCTGGGCGCTGGCAACTTTGCCGGTCTCGCCATCGGTCTCACGCTGATCCTCGTCCACCTGGTATGCATCAACCTCACAGGTACCTCTGTGAACCCCGCTCGTTCCATCGGACCGGCCCTCTTCGCTGGCGGCCAGGCTCTTTGCGACCTCTGGGTGTTCATCTGCGCTCCGCTCGTAGGCGCTGCTCTCTCCGCCCTCGTTTGGAAAGGCCTCAAATGCGAGAAAGAATAGCATCTCAGACATTTGAAAAACGAAACGGGACCGTCGTATGGCGGCCCCGTTTTTTTATCAAGTAGGCATTGATCTAAGAATCAGCGTCTTTATTCTATCGTCAACCACTTATATCGTCACCAAGCCAACGAGTAGTCCCAAAAGCATGGTGATGACCTTCACGATGATGAAGTTTCGGCGTGACTGGGCCAACAGAGGCAGGCCTGCATGCCCGTTTTGAGATATGGAGTTGGCCAGCAGAATCCCGAAGGGAATCGTGCCATTCAGGAACATGGCGACAAAGATGAGGTTGGGCCCTGATTCCGGGATGAATCCCACCACGACCGCCAACAAGAGCAGGGCGTATTTGGCCCATCGCATATCCTGCAGCATCTGCTCCACATCCACAAAAAGCCCAACAATCATGAGCAGCAGCAAGACTCCAAATGACCAGAGGAAGACTTTCAACAAATGATGTTTCACCACATGATGCCAGAAATGCTCTTTCAGAAAATGAAGAACGCGATCTTTGAAACCATGTTTGTGTGTATCCAGGGCAGCTTGCTCATGACCATCCTCATCTTCGTGGATATCAAAATTGTGGGGCTCAAGGGTGAACTTCCATCGTTTGGATATAAACATGAAGAGCAGTCCGGACAGAATGGCGATGCCGAACAAGATGGCGGTGAGGATAGCGCCCCACCGAGGATTCTGCACAAACAGGAAGAAAGCCTCGTCGCCGAAGGTAGCCACCATGCCGGAGATGAGTGCGCCGAAGGAGATCAAGTCGTGGGTGAACATAGAGACCACCGCGAACCCGCCCGCGCAACCGGGAATCGCGCCCAGCAAGGCCGCGAGAATAATCTGCAGGACAGGCTTGTTGCGCACCTTGGACAACAGCTTTCCCGACGACGAAACATTGATGATCTCTATCAACGTCATCATCAGAATCACCCAGCCTGTAATCTCCAGACTGTCTTTGATAACATCCAGTAAACGATCAAAAATAATGGTCTTGTCCATCTTAATTTTTAGGGCCGCAAAAATAGCACTTTTTTCCAAAGAGCCACAACGGTGACTACAATCATAAGAGCCATAAGCCTTTGAGCGCAATGATAATCAGGTTCAAAGGGGGTGCTGGAAAAGATTTTCTTACCGCGACTGACTTTGTAACTTTGAATAAGATGCAATAGCTCAAAGTCGAAGTTCAATGTCAAAGTTCAGCTATTATTTTATATCTTTGCGCCTCAAAAAACGGGTTGCATCGAAGCGACCTTTAAATCATAAGCAAAATGAGCGATGACGAAATAGAGATTATCCCCAACGAGGAAGATTCCCAAAGCCTGGAAAGCGGTTTTTCATTCAGCTGGTTTAAACTAATCATCGGTGTAGTGATTTGCTATTTCTGGCTATTCGATGGTTGGGACTCGTTAATTGTTCTGTTGTCATTAATCTTCGTGGTCGTTATCCACGAGTTGGGACATGTCGTCATCGGCAAATCTTTCGGATGCATCATTGAGGAGATGCAGGTGTTTCTATTGAGTTTTGTAAGCTATCAGCCCAAACAGGTTGCAGGTAATAGCTCGTGGCGCAACATCAAATGGAGTCTCGGCACACTGCCTTTAGGCGGCTTCACGGCCTTCATGACGCGGCCGACGGATGCCGTGGACGATGCCGAAGAACTACTTCCCGGTGAGTACGCCATAAGAACTTCGCCCTATATAGATGACAAGCCTGCATGGCAGAGACTGCTCATCGATGCTGGCGGGGTGCTGTTCAATTGCGCAACCTTTCTCATTGTATATCCTCTTTTGTCACACCTGCCGTCAAGTTGGTATGTCTTTTGCGCAACCACTGCGTTCATGTCATTGATCATGGCCGTGTTCAACTTCTTGCCTGTCTTCCCACTGGATGGCGGCCGCATTATCTTTTCCTTTTATGAACTGGTGACCGGCAAGAAACCCTCACCCAAATTTGTCAACATCTGCGGAGCGGTCGGTTTCATCTTGATCATCCTCTTCTTTTGGATTTTACCAGGGTGGACGGATGCCATCATCAATCCTCTGCTTGAAATACTATTTTGAGCCTCCGGCTGTTGATGAGCTTCGCTGTTAATGACTTTGTGTTAAGATGAAATAACCAACGTGCAACAACCACCATTCCCTCAAAAAAATGAATTTTCGCACCATAAAAATCTACATGATGAGACATACTGTTGTAATCCTGCTTTTGGTCGGCTTTGGGCCATTTGGCTGTAACGCGCAGCCAACAAATTCACTTTCAGAGTTATACAAAAACACGGACATACATTATTCTTACGACGAAGCGAGCCAAACGCATGACTATTCCGGAAATTGGGATTTTGACGGCGACGGCATTGCCGACAAGCTTCTATTTGTAGGGAATGGGGGCGCCCACCTGCAGTTTTGGCCGACCTTTTATTTAAGTAGCAACGACTCTGTTTTCTCTTTTCCCTCTCTCCCTACAGACATGCCCATTTACGAACCATCCTATCCACCCAAATTGGGCTTTTCCACCGTGGATTATCACCAAGGAGACGGCAGCGATATTCCTCATATTGTGTTGAATGTTCCTGCACGCCAGGAGCTGGTTATGTTATCTTACGATGACTTCTTCCTTGACATGGGAATGAAAACAAACCAATGCCCTGTCCTCACATTTTCAGACGGAGATTCGGCAATATTGCTCGAAAAACTTTGGGGATACGACAGTATCGACTCCATCTCTGTCTCCACTCATTCTTTCGAAGCCCTCTACCTCTCTTGTGGCAAAGGCAATTTCAATTTCCAAGAACAGGATCTGGCGTTCATCAAGGACGAGGCGTTGCGGGAAGAGATAGCCTACTATTACGTCATACGGGACTTTGAAGAGAACATGCCGGCTGAACCCACCGCCGTCCTGCTATCGCAAGGAGGGAAGGAGCTCTACATCACCACCGTGGAACGGGTGAAGAACAGCTGCCGGTTGCCGAAGGACACACCCGTCACCTGCAAGGCCTATTTGTTTAGCGTTTTCACAAAAGAAGGCCTCTTCAACGAGGTGGTTGTCTATGACATCAAACCTCGGAAGAGATAAACGAGAATGAGCGCTGTGAGCCTGCGGATATAACGACAGATATTTCTATTGTCCATACACAACAAAAGCAGGGTTGTTTTGACTTTCATGGTCTATGAACAATAAATTTTGGAATCATCCCTTTTGGTCTTGTAAAATCAGTCAAACAAAAAGTTTGCGTGCGACCATAATCCATAAAGACTATTATGATTATATGAGTGAGCAATATTCGCCTACAACCGCAACGCAAACTATTTCCATACTGCAAAAATACAAAATTATCTACAAGACTAGAAGGAATAATTCCGATAAATTTTGCCGCTGAAACAACATTCTGTTTCTTTCAAGAAAAGTCGTATTTTTGCAAGGTCTTTTGAATAGAGTGATTTTTATCCGAAAATTCTATGAACGAACAACCTACAGGAAAAACCTACGTCGGCAGTGATGAGCTTTACGCCGATGTGCAGCGTTGTATGAAATTGGTGGCCGAGATGAACACGGGCTACCACACGGAGGCGGAGGTGCGCGACTACCTGCGGCAGATCACCGGCTCGGAGATTGACGACACCGTGCGCGTGTTCCCGCCGTTCAACATCAACTACGGCAAGAAGACCACCTTCGGCAAGGGCAGCTTCGTGAACTTCGGCTGCACCTTCTTAGGCCTTGGCGGAATCACCGTCGAGGAGGGCGTTTTCATCGCGCCTCATGTGGTCGTCGCGACGGAATTCCATCCCGAAGACCCTGAAAAACGGCATTCCCTGCTCACGAAGCCAGTCGTCATCAAGCGCAACGCTTGGATCGGGGCCAACGCTACGATACTGGCAGGCGTCACCATCGGGGAGAATGCCATCGTGGCCGCCGGCGCCGTAGTGGGCAAGGACGTTCCCGCCAACACCGTCGTGGGTGGCGTGCCGGCGAAGGTAATACGAGAGATCAGGGAGCCGTGAGCAGAATCCATTTTGCAAGGCTATTATCGAGTTTTTCAGCAAAAAACACTTGCGCCCAATTGTAGTTCATCCGACAATTGGATAAAGGTTTTGTGTTCTGTGATTTTTCGTTGTGTGAAAACACGACTTTGAACTTTGACTATGAACCTTGAACTATCCCCTCCGTAAGTTTCTCTTTGTGTCCTTTGTGCCTTTGCGGTTTTTCTCTTCGTGCCTCTTAATTTATCAATAGTACTGATGCAATAAATTTTATCACGTTATAAATTATCAAAAAGTGTAGGTTCTTTGACAGATTGATTGAGAATGACAGAGGGGTTAGGTTTGGTGACAAGTTCGCGTAGAGAGGTACGCTCTAGTGCGGAGACTCTGA
>JAGCFD010000016.1 GCA_017650305.1 Bacteroidales bacterium
CCCGAATGGACCCACGGCCAGAAAAATTTACAGATAAAAACCTATGCCAAACGAATCACGGCAAGGGTACCCTTGCCGTGATTCGATAAAATTGTAATTTTGCATCCCGAAAAACCTGTAACGGTTATTTAGGACTAGTCAAAAAGCCTTCTTTGAATGCCAATTCAAAAAATTGGCGGCACGTCTGCGAATCCAGATAATAATCAGATTGAGCGGCTCCAATTTCGTTCAAAATGGTGAAATTAATATCTCCATCCCGATTCTTCTTATCCCGCTCCATCAATTCCAAAACCAAATCCACCATATCGTCACCCATAGGATTCACCTCAAAATACCGAAGAATCAATCGTTGAATTCGTCTCAAAGACTCTTCAGGCAAAGAGCCGAAGACTCTCGACAACAAAGCCTCATATAGCATGCCTTGCGCCACCGCAACGCCATGAGGCACCGGATGACCATCCATCGCGCAAGCTCCCTCAATGGCATGTCCGACCGTGTGCCCAAAATTTAAAATGTGACGATAGGCTGTGTCATTCGGGTCCACGCTTACTACAGCTTGTTTAAACTCCGCACAACTCTCAATCCAGAATTGGCTAATGCCAGGCACCGCGAGTTTCTCCATGCCACACAACTCTTCAAAAAGCTTTGGCAATCCAATCAAGGCATACTTGATCATCTCTCCAAAACCACTGAGCAAATCCTGATAAGGAAGCGTTTTCAGCAGGTCCAAATCTGGTTTCATGACCGCCAACGGCTGATTAATCAGACCAATAATATTTTTAGTATGAAGAAGATTCACTCCCGTTTTTCCACCAATAGCAGCATCAATCATGGAAATCAAGGTGGTGGGACAATTCACATAATGTATTCCACGCTTGAAAACTGATGCGGAAAAACCACCCAGGTCACTAACCATACCTCCTCCGAAATTTAAAAGACAAACAGACTTGTCACATCCAAGTTCAAGGAGTCGGGCACATATTTTCTCCACCTGACTCAGATTTTTCGACTCTTCGCCAGGCGCAACAACTATTTTATCCTGAACTTGGATACCCAAAGATTCCAAGGAAGAAAAATAATCAGGATAAAGTTTGTCTACATTTGAATCGGTCAAAATCACCACCTGACGGCAGCTTCCTTTCTTCAATGATACAGCAAGTTGTTGAATGGGGGAATCTTTCATAACATTATCTGGAAAGAGCCAACACTATTTCTCAAACACCATATTCAGTCCGAAGAAGCCTTTTTCGCGGAACCATTTTTTAGAAATCCAAAAGGACTGCTCACGATCAATCACCTCTTCGCAACTCTTCTTTTTATATGAATATGGTGGCAGAATACGGATATAGTTCAAAGAATCTTCCAACAATCTGAACGAGGTATTGGCGAACAGTTCACGCCATTGTTTTTCCGTCCGGATATTCTCGTTACCCATCAACACCGTCTTCTTCAAAGTCTCATCATAAACCTCCACCACCCTTTTGTTCCCTCGCTGAAGGAACAACTTGATATTCTTTATGATACAGGCACCATTTTCTTCGATTAGAATAAGTCTTCCGCTTTTTTTTAAGGCGCGGTAAAACAAAGACAAAGCTTCTTCCACCGGTTCTATATGATGAAGGGTGTCTTGCATGATGATGACGTCATAACTCTCCGGGGCAATATTTTGGTCAAACACATTCGCATAATGGTAGGAAAAGAGTGATGTGTCTCCAAATTGCTGCCAAAACTCTCGTCTGCTATCCAATTGACTGATATAATATTCCAGGGAAGAGCCCTCGCTGGAAATACCATTCATGGCAAGATACAAGCCCGTAGTTCCATAGCCGCAACCGCAATCCCAGATCTTAAGGGATTTGGAAAAATCCAGATATTTTTCCAAATATTCCAGGCGTTGCATGAAATAGGCCTTACGGAACTGTTGCTGTTGGGGAGAGCCGTGCGTCAATTTATAATACGGATACAGGGCAGGATTCTGCCTTAGCTCCTCGCAAAGATGGGTATAGAACTCCTCCCTATCCATATTATCTCTATTGGATATCCGTATTCCGTTTTTCTGAACGTTTACGTTCAATCTCGTCAAGAATGATCTTGCGCAGTCTCAATGACTGCGGTGTGATCTCCAAATATTCGTCTTTGGCGATAAACTCCATATACTGCTCAAGGGAATACTTGATGGCTGGCGCAAGTACCAGTTTCTCATCGGAACCGGCAGCACGCATATTGGACAGTTTTTTGGATTTGCACACATTGATAACCAAGTCTCCCTGACGGATATGCTCACCAATCACTTGGCCTGCATACACCTGATCACCCGGCTCGATGAAGAACTTACCACGATCTTGCAACTTGTTCAGTGCGTATGCATACGCCTGGCCTGTCTCCATTGCAATCAAAGAACCTGCATGTCGACCGGGGATTTCGCCCTTCCAAGGCTGAAATTCCAAAAAGCGGTGAGATATGATAGCTTCTCCCTCGGTGGCAGTCAGCAACTGGTTGGACAAGCCTATCAAACCTCTCGAAGGGATGTTGAAGTTCAGGTGGACACGGTCATTGACCGTCTCCATAGACAGGAGTTCTCCTTTACGGCGAGACACATAATCGATAACGCGGCTGGACATCTCTTCAGGAACCAATACCATCAACTGCTCTATGGGTTCGCATTTCTGGCCGTCTATCTCCTTAATGATGACCTGCGGCTGTCCAACTTGAAGCTCATATCCTTCGCGGCGCATGGTCTCTATCAAAATAGAGAGATGCAAAATACCACGCCCAAAAACATTCAGTCGGTCAGGAGAATCTGTCTCCTCTATACGCATGGCCAAGTTTCGTTCCAGCTCTGCAAAAAGTCTGTCGCGAAGATGTCGGGACGTCACATATTTGCCCTCCTTGCCAAAAAATGGTGAAGTATTGATTGTGAAGAGCATACTCATGGTCGGTTCATCGACCTTGATAGGAGTCAACTGTTCCGGATTTTCAAAATCGGCCACAGTATCACCTATTTCAAAATCATCCAAGCCCAACACTGCACAGATTTCACCTGCCTCAACCGGCGTTTTAATCTTCTCCTTGCCAAGGCCTTCGAAAACATACAGCTCCTTCACCTTGGATTGCTGCACGGTACCGTCACGTTTCATCAAAGAAACCGTTTGGCCCCACTGAATACTTCCTCTCTTCACGCGCCCCACGGCGATACGCCCCACGTATGAGGAGTAGTCCAAGGAGGAAATCATCATTTGGAGATTGCCCTCTTCAACTTTCGGAGCCGGGATATTTTCCACTATTGTATCCAGCAGATATGAGATATCAGAAGTGGGATTTTGCCAGTCAGGACCCATCCATCCGATTTTTGCGGAACCGAACACTGTCGGGAAGTCCAATTGCTCATCGGAAGCGCCCAAGTTGAACATCAGTTCAAAAACAGCCTCCTGTGCCAGATCGGGATTGCAATTGGGTTTGTCCACCTTATTGATAACCACAATGGGTTTCAGACCCAGTTCTATCGCTTTTTGCGTCACGAAACGAGTTTGTGGCATCGGGCCCTCAAAAGCATCCACCACTAACAAAACACCATCAGCCATATTGAGCACACGCTCCACCTCTCCTCCAAAGTCGCTGTGACCCGGGGTGTCTATCACATTAATTTTAACCCCTTTATAGCGCACGGATACATTCTTCGACAGAATCGTGATACCACGTTCTCTCTCCAAATCATTGTTATCCAAAACCAAATCCTGAACCTGCTGGTTCTCTCTAAAAAGATGTGCTTGGTGTAAAATTCTATCAACGAGGGTTGTTTTGCCATGATCGACATGGGCAATAATGGCTATATTTCTGATATTCTGCATATTATAATTTTTTCAAAAGAGTGGCAAAAATAACATATTTTCCGTTTGAATGGTAAATGAATTTTAAAACTCAAAACCATTCATTTCGCCACGAGGATGTATAATCGTGTATTTGGTAAAACGTTCATCCGCAGTAAAACCATCACCATAGTTGACGGAGCCATCTGCTTTTTTCTGTATCACCAATACATTTGAATAGATAGTACGAGAGCGCTGATCCCAGATTATCTCTTCCGTCTCCAAGGTATCGCCTTTTATAACATCACATATAGTGACATTACGGGTTGCACGATAGACGGAATTGTTTTCAAAAATGGCATAATCAGCCGTAATGACGGCTTGTTTTTCTCCCCATTCTGTATACGACACTATTTTAATGCCTTCGGGACAATCGACATAATTAACTGTATCAAGATAATATCTATTCAGAATTGGGGTGGAAACGACAAAACTGACCTTGCCGGAATCACTCATGGTGATCGTGATATTTTGAGCAGATTCGTCGGGGTACTTGCCTTGATAAGAGAAAAGCGCAGCCTCTTCCTTATGGCTGTTACAAGAAAGAAGGAACATCATCAGGCTTGCAGCCATGATGATGTTCCACATATTCGTCGTCCATGATACTATGCGCATGGAGCGGGTTTTATTATCTGACAGTTGTATTCTCCTGAATCCAGCAGCCTACGTGATAGGATGATCCGGCAGAGAGACCGCGTCTGAACAATTCAGCTTTGTCAGGGAATCTCAGAGTTGAGCGGTGTTGATTAGCCTTAGCGGCGCAGGAAGGATCAACAGCGGCAGCTTTGTTGTATTTATCTGCAGCGGCCCAGCTGACATCGTAAGGAATACCGTCTGTGCATCTTCCGCCAGAAGCTTTGTAAAGGTCACCGATCAGGATGTAGGCCTCACCATAGTTCGGGTTTGCCTTCAGAGCAGCATAAGCGGCGTTACGAGCTTCTGAGTAGGAACCTTTGTTCTGATAAGCAACAGCCAGCATATAGTTGGCATCACATTTCTGCTCGTTGGTTTCACTCAGCTTAACTGCCTCCTGGAAGAAATTGATGGCAGCATCTATCTCGGCTTTATTATTTTCAGTAGCATAGGAATTCAATGAGAGCATACCCATCCAGTAAGCAGAGGTTCTGCTCGGTTTGGCATTATGTTGAATGTTCAAAGCCTCTTTGAAAACAGGGCTTGTCAAGCAACCGCCTTTGGACATCGTCATAACTACTTTATTCACAGCAGAAATATCATCTTTGATGGACTCCAGCTTTTTGCCATACAATTCCTCTAAGACTTCGCAGGATGCGTAAGGAGCAACGGCCTTCTCTATTTTGGCCAGAACTTTACGGTAGTTCAAGACGAACTTCATCTGGCGAGCGGTATCGGCTGCAGGCTTTTTGCTCAGATGAACCAGATAATCCGTATCAATTTTACCATTAGTGTACAGATCATACAAGCTATCCAAAACAGCCACTTGTTTTTCATACTGTACCACAGAGTTGTTGATGGAAACATCCAGATAATCTGTTGCACGACCATAAGCCTCGATCACGTAAGAGGTATCTTTCTTAGCTTTAGTTACTCTTTCAGCCAATTGGAAATATTTATCCCAGATAGTCGGCTGCGTCTCCTCCTTCTCCATTTCTACAGAGCGAACGAACATATCGAGAATGGATTCAACTTTGGAGAAGTCCTTTTTCCAAGAGTTGCCTCGATACTGAAGAATCACTAACGCTTTGAAACCCAAGGTTGAACCTTCGGAAAATTGTTCAGGCATAGAGCGGTTGCTGGCATCATAAAGATACAACAGCGTATCAATCAGAACTTCCTTTCTTACGGAATCACTTTCTTGCTCGATCAAAGCCTTAATCATATTCTGTGCATTTGCAGTATAAAGTTTGTTAGAGCAGCACGGAGAGTGCTGAACAAGATACTGCCAGGAAGGATAAGCTTCCCCATAATTTTTAGCCTTCAAGAAGATGTCGAAATTTGTAAGTTGCTCAAGGCATCTTAAAGAATCAGCCTCATTAGCGCCATATTTGAATGGGCACTGAGCAAACATAAAACTACTTGACATCAGTAGAGCAAACAATGTTACAACAATCTTTTTCATTTTCGTCATATTATTTAGTGGTTTTACAATCTCGTGAGCGTTTTTATAGATGATAAACAAACATGAAAGTTTAACAAGTCAAAGAAGATCCAATCATTATCAATCGAGCTTTTTGCGTTGATACCAGCGCTCCTGCAAGGTAAAGCAGAGGCCTATGCGGAAGTAGTTCTGTCTTATAAGATTATCTGCCAAAGTTCCCATCTTTCCATACTCAAACATCACGTTGAGGGAAGAATGTGTATTGAAGGTTGTCAGCGGAATTCCTACGCCAACGGTGACTCCAAACTCATTGATTGCATGGTTCTGCAAGACCAATTCCCCTGTAGAGAATTTGGCACCTGCTCTGAAGGCCATTTTTCTGAAGAACTTGTTAGACAAAGGATCAGGAATATATTGGATTCCCAGCGAACTGGAAATAGAGTTTGTCATAGTATCGGCAAGACTATTGTACTTGAACTTTGCCCAGTTATGCCAGGTCACGTCCGCGGCTATAGTCAAGCGGTTATTGTAGGTATAACTCAAACCTCCTCCAACGGATTGCGGAATACGAAGATTTTCGGTCTTGTTATTGGTATGTACAATCGTATCGTAAGTCGTTACAGAGCTATAAATACCTGTATAATAATTGACTAAAAGATCTTCTTTAACCCAAATATAGGCTGTGTTGCTATAAGTTACTCCTAATCCCAGGCGGTGTTTTTCTTTTATATCAACAAAATACTGTGCCCCTGCGGATAGATATATTCCGTTGACATGAAAATTGTCATGGACAACAGAGTTATAGAAATTGCTTTCAGAAAAAGCGGTGTTGGAGGAGTGGGACAGAGTGCCGAACATATACGAAGTGTTCAGTCCTATGGACAAGCCTTTGCAGATGCGGAAAGCGTTGCCCCAGTATAGTTGGTTCAAACCACCATTTCCCGAATAGGAATAAGAGACGTCGCCGATATTGTCAATAGTTCGGCTATCCGTCACGTCATAACCAACCGTGCTAAACGGCACCACTCCGACGCTGGTACGCCAGTGGCGGGTCACGGGCAGGCCGATGGCTATATAGCTTGGACGGGCATAGGTGTTTTTCTGGGCCAGATTATTCTGCTTCAAGGTAGAAAAGAAGATGGAAGCGCCGACATCACCCACAAATGAGAGAGAGTCGAATGCAGCATACGAAGCCGGGTTGCGGAAGTTGATCGTGTAAGGGTCCTGCATTGCCAATGCAGTACCGCCCATGGCGTCCAAGATGCCATTGGCATTTTTGTTGAGAAGGCCAACCCCCAACTCGGAATAGGGCTGATTAATGGCATTCTGCGCCTGCACACACAGGCTGCCCACGCCCGAAAACATCACAAAAAGAAGTATATATCTAACAATCTGACGCATTAAATTTCAAGATTCTATACAATCCAAACAGTACCAAGTTTGGAGCGGCAAAGATAGGATTTTTTATTGAATTTTTCAAGATAGTTGCATCTCCACCTGTCAGGACGGTTTGGAGGTTGGAAAACAGCCCTCCATAATACTCTATCATACCATCAATCTCAAAGTGCATGCCATGGATGACGCCAGAGAGAATTGATGTCTCTGTCGACGTTCCCAGCACCTGCGCATCAGACACGGGTTCCACCAGTGGCAAGCGGGCTGTGCCTTTGGCAAGTGCGGTGAAACGCATGTGCAATCCAGGTGCGATAGAACCACCAAGGTACTTTCCTTCTGCTGTGACTATATCTGCCACCAGACAGGTACCGGCTTGTATGGCGAGCACCGTTCTGTCGGGGAAGAGTGAGTGTGCACCCACCGCACTGGCAATACGGTCCGTGCCCAATGTGAGAGGAGTATCATAGCACAAAGTGATAGGGAGTGGCATCGTGGTGGTGAACAACATCGTCGGAAAATCATGGTTCAACTCAGCGACCAACTGCGATCCATCTTCGCGCACAGATGAGACTATACAAGCCTTGATTTCATAAAGAGTCAGAAACTGATGCAGGTCATCCATTGTTTCCCAATGGCATTGCGCAGTCACCAAACCATCTTCATCAAAAACGGCGGCTTTCCTCAAAGTATTTCCTATGTCAATGACTAAAAACATGGTGTCGGTAAAACGTGAAATAATGGTCGTTATTATATTGATTTTCTGATTTTTTAAAAACAAAGAAGAAGAATCTGGTTTTCATCCACTATTTCAATCGGATAATATCGTTCCAGCGGGTAGTCGGATTAGGGCTTCGGAACTCATGCTTGATAACATTGGCGAAGACCTCCGCCTTGCCTTTGTCGGATTTCAAGGAATATTGCTGTGAGCCAAGCACAACTGTTTCGGTGCCATTCACTTTGTTGATCTTATCAAGCACTCGATCTAACTTTTTCAGTTTATCAAACTGTTCGGTGCCGATATCGAACAAAGTGGTTTGGATAGCATCCTCGGGAGATGTCTGCATCACGATTACGCCGGCTTTTTTGTATTGAAATCCAGGGCGGTAGATTTTTTCCAGCGCTTCGGTGCAAGCTTTCGCAATGGTAATGGTCGAGTTTGTGGCGGTATAGAGGGGATATTCTATAAAATTCTCATATTGGGGCAGGTCTTCACGGAAGGGGTTTGTTCGGATAAACACGCTCACGGAGGAAGCCACGGAGCCCTCTTGGCGCAACTTCTCCGCACAGTGAGCAGCATAGTTGGAAATGTGGGTTCTCAAATCCGCAAGTTCAGATACCATCCCGCTAAAGCTACGGCTGGTGCAGATGCTCTTTTTCTTGGCCATCTCCTCTTCCGGGACACAGTCTTCGCCATTCAGTTCGCGCCAAGTGCGGAGGATGACCACATTATGGAAATGATAGCGTATCCATTCTGGTTTTTGGCGGGCAAAGTCCCAGGCTGTTTGTATGCCCATTGTTTTGAGTTTGGCGGCATAGCGACGGCCTATGCCCCACACATCTTCCACAGGAAACAGCTTCAACGCCTTGACTCGTTTTTCCTCAGTGTCAATAAAACAGCAGTGCTTGTAACCGGGATATCGTTTTGCAAAATGACTGGCAACTTTGGCAAGCGTTTTATTGGATGCTATGCCGATGCTGATGGGCATGCCCACATAACGCATTACCTTCTGATGGAGATGTTCGCCCCAAAGTTTCAAGTCAGAGGTCTCCATCTTCTTCAAGTTCACAAAACACTCGTCAATAGAATAGCGGAAGTAGTTAGGTGCTTCCTGACGAATAATGCTGACAACTCTACCTGTCATCTCGCCATACAATTCATAGTTGGACGAGAAAACAGCAATTTGATGGCGGGGGAATTTTTCCTGCAGCTGATAGTAAGGAGTCCCCGCCTTAATGCCCAGTTTCTTGGCCTCATTAGAGCGGGCGACCACGCAACCATCGTTGTTGGAAAGCACCACCACAGGCTTGTGTTTCAAGTCGGGGCGGAAGACACGCTCACAGGAGACATAGCAGTTGTCGCAGTCGATAATGCCGTACATGGATTAGCGTTTCCAGGGTTTAATAGTCCAAACCACCACGCCCCACACTTCAAAGTCGTCATCGGCACTGATTCGGATAGGCCGATATTTGGGGTTGGCGGGGCGGAGTTCAATGTAGCCCTCCTTCTGATGGGAGAGGTCGAGAAATTTGATGGTGAACTCCTCGTTGACATACGCCACAATCACATCGCCATGGGCGGCCTCCACGGACCTGTCGATGACGGCCAGGTCACCATCGGAGATGCCGGCATCCACCATCGAGTCGCCGTCCACGCGGCCATAAAAGGTGGCTTCCGGGTGGCGGATGAGGTCGCGGTTGAAGTCGAGTCCGTCATGACGATAGTCTTCCGCCGGCGAAGGGAAACCGGCTTTGATAGCGTCAGCGAATTTCAACTCGTTTTGATGGGAAAACTCTTTCCCAAGGATCTTTACTTTGGCCATAGCATATTGCGGTAAGATGGTGAAAACGGCGGCAAAGATACGTTTTTCTTTTTTTGTCGAAGTAGACAGTTTTTCTATCCTAAAAATCAACTATTCTTTCAACTTCATCTATTTTTTGTATTTTTGCATTCTCATTAAAAAATCATCCTGATGAAAAAGTCAATCCTCATCGCACTATCCTGTATATTATGCTTGCCTATTTTTATGCAGGCGCAAAATGTTTCCGTGCCCTACAGTCTTCGCTCTGGCGAACGGCAACAAGAAAAAAACGACAAACCGGAACGCGACTATAAATTCTTCGTGGGCGGCAACCTCAACTCCAACTTTGGCTATAGGCTCGCCCTTATGGCAGAAACAGGCATTCAATTACATGATGAGATGTTCACCATTGGTTTTGGCCCTCGCTATGAGTTGGAATACAGTCTATATGGTGGGGAAGTAAGCCATTGCTTCGGCGCCAGCGGCTTCGGAGAAGTCACCTTGATAGACTACCTCATCCTACATGTAGGATATGAATATCTGAACTACCCTTATTTGGACATGAATGACGGAATGGCATACCGACATAATGTCCATGCTGTCGCGGCAGGCATAGGATTCAACTCCCACGCTTTGATTTCCGACAAATTGAGCATTTATGCCATGTATATTTTGTATCCCTATCACAGCGACCGCAAATTTGACTATGCCATCTACAGGCCTTTCCCGATGTTTGCCCGCATAGGTATCCGATATAGTTTCTAACATGTTCACGATGGCTCGGTCGCCGTTTCATCTCTTTTTGTCTCAGCGCATTCTGAAAGACAAGGGCAACAAATTCTCACGCCCCATCATTCGTCTTTCAATTTGCGGTATTGCCATAGGACTGGTCATCATGATTTTGGCCTTAGGCGTTACAGCCGGATATAAGAAAGCCATTCGAGACCGTGTCATCGCCATGGGATCACACATCCGCATTACACATTTCGACCAGAATTACTCCTTTGAACAGACACCCATAGACAAAGAACAAGCGGTTGTGCCTTTGCTACAAAAACATCCTGACATTCTCGGGGTTCAGAACTATGCCACCAAGGTTGGTGTGGTGAAAACCACCGACCAAGTTGAAGGTATCGTGCTGAAGGGTATAGACGAGACCTTTCATCCTGAATTGTTCCAGCAGAATATGAAGGAAGGCTCCCTGCTTCAACTTTCCGACACGGCAGTATCCAATCAGATTATCATTTCCTCACGGATGGCCAACAAACTGCAGCTGAAAATCGGGGACAAAGTGCAGACTTACTTTGTTCAAGACCCCCCGCGGGCGCGCAGTTTCGTCATCTGCGGACTCTACGAGACCGGCATGACCGATTATGACGAGCGCTATGCCATAGTAGATCTCCGGCAGATACAGAAACTCAACGATTGGGACTCCTCCAAAATCAGCGGAATGGAGGTCTTGATCCGCGATTATGACAAAATAGACGAGATGGGAGCATACGTACATAGTCATGCCGACTATGATTTAAAGGCTGAAACCATCAAACAAATCTATCCCGACATATTCGACTGGCTGGCTTTGTTTGACACCAATGTAGCCATTTTGTTGGCCATCACTACTTGCGTCTGTCTCATCACCATCATCTCCATTTTCTTCATTGTCATCTTGGAACAGATCCAAACCATCGGGATCCTCAAGGCCATGGGTATGAGAACCGGACATGTGATGCAATCATTCATGTTAGTAGCTGGACGGATTCTTTTACGTGGAATGCTGATAGGCAATGCGATAGGATTTCTACTTGGTATCCTACAACAACATTTTCATCTTATAAAACTGAATCCAGACACCTATTACGTCAGCGCCGTACCGATCCATTTCCAATTTTGGAGCATCCTGCTGTTGAATGCCGGGGTCTTTGTCGTGTGTATGGTGGTATTGATACTGCCGGCTTGGATTGTCGGACGAAAGATCACCCCGGTGGAAGCAATTCGGTTTGAATGAGGTCGTTTACTCGTAGCGCAATGCGGAAATCGGGTCCATGTTGGCGGCCTTCTTAGCCGGGTACCACCCGAAGAAGATGCCGGTCAGTGCACAGACAACAAAAGAACCCAAGATAGCCATCTCACTCACCACATACGGCATTTTCATCAGTCTGGAAGCTGCATACGATATAATCATCCCCAAGATGATGCCAATAATACCACCTATCAGGCTTAGAATAACGCTCTCGCTGAGAAACTGCAACTTGATGTCACGATTGTGAGCACCGATCGCCATGCGCAGACCGATTTCTTTGGTACGTTCTGTCACGGTGACATACATGATATTCATGATGCCGATACCGCCCACCACCAAGGAGATGGAAGCGATGGCGGCCAGCAGGGTGGTCATCAAGCCAGTGACGGAACTGATGGTAGAGACCAATTCTTCCTGTGTACGGATATCAAAGTCATCGGCTGCACCACTCTTAATGCCATGGTTGCTGCGCAGAATATAAGTGATTTCCGTAGCGGCCAATTCAGATTCCTCTTCCGAAGTAGCAGAGGCAAACAACATATTGAAGTAGGTGATTCCCAAGAAACGTTTCTGAATGGTGGTATAGGGAGCCAGCACAATATCATCCTGGTCATCGCCCATGCCGCTTTGGCCTTTGGATGCTAAGACCCCTATGACAGTCATGGGTATTGACCCAAAACGGATAGACTTTCCGATGGGATCTTCCCCGTTGGTGAACAGTTCCTTAACGACTGTCTGGCCGATGACGCACACCTTGTTATAGCGTTTCACATCATCTTCGGTGAACATCACGCCCTCCTGGAGATCATATTTCCGTATCTCCAAGTAGGAGGCGGAGACACCGTTCACAGAGCAGCTGTGGTTGTTATTGCCGTATATCAGCTGTTTGCTGCTACTCACCATCGGAGAGACGGCAGCCACGTAGCGGGTATTCTGGATCAAGGATTCCAAATCCTTATTGTCCAAAGATTTGGAAGAAGACATGCCCATATCCACACCTCCGCGATGTTGGCGGGCTGGCATGATCATGATCATATTGGAACCCATGGAAGAGAGTTCGGATTTGACACTTTGGGTGGAGGCCTGTCCGATGCTGACCATGGCAATCACAGAGGCAATGCCAATGACAATACCGAGCATGGTAAGGGCGGTACGCATCTTGTTGCGCAGCAGAGATCGGAAGGCTATTTTGATGAGGTTTCCTATATTCATAGCTTAATCTTCTTTCTGGAGGTTGAGGGCGGCCAGTGCTTCGGAGGCCGACTGGGTATCAATGGGGGCGTCTTCGATGACTTGTCCGTCTCGGAGTTTTATTTTGCGAGTGGTGAAAGTGGCGATGTCGGGCTCGTGCGTCACGAAGGCGATGGTTTTGCCTTGGCTATGCAGGTCCTGAAACAGGCTCATGATTTCGTAGGAGGTGCGGGTGTCCAGGTTGCCGGTGGCTTCGTCGGCCAAGAGGATGACAGGATCATTGACCAGGGCGCGGGCGATGGCCACACGCTGCTGTTGTCCGCCGGAGAGCTGGTTGGGCATGTGTTCCATACGGTTCTCCAGTCCCACCAGCTTCAGAGCCTCTATAGCCCTGTCGCGCCGTTCCTTGGCCGGCACACTGTTATTGTAAAACAAGGGTAGTTCCACATTTTCGATGGCTGTGGTACGGGCCAGCAGGTTGTAGTTCTGGAACACAAACCCAATCTTACGGTTGCGCAGTGTGGAGAGTTCGTTTTTACTCAGATTCTTGATAGAGACTCCATCAATGATATAGTCGCCGGCGGAGGGAGTGTCCAAGCATCCTAAGATATTCAGCAGGGTGGATTTTCCCGAGCCGCTCGTGCCCATGATGCTCACAAACTCGCCTTCCGCGATGGTAAAGGAGACCCCTCGCAAGGCATGCACGTCCTCGCTACCCACACGGAACACACGCTCCAGTTTTTCTACTTTCAAGATGTCTTTCGCCATAATCATCAGTTTTTGGTGGCAGGTGTATGCGATGCTCCCTTACTATCTCGTTTTTCGTTCCGGTCTGCCTGGCATAAAGGGATTCGAATTGCCCTTTTCTTTTGCATTCATACCTGGAGGCATCCCATTCATAGCTTCGCTAACTCCGGTAACAACCTCCATCCCCTCTTGCAAGCCGTCGGTGATCAATGTTTTAACCCCGTTATTCAATCCTACGGTGACACTCACCTGCTCGTAGTTTTTCTCCCCACGCTTAACCCAAATGGTTTTTTTAGTAATATCTTTCAAACCTTGGGTTAGCTCCTCTTGATTCTTATAGAGCGACTTAAAGATATAGCCTTTCTTCTCAAACTGTTTGAGTACTTCTTGATCAATGGAGGCATACAGGGCCGTCATGGGGATGCAGACGCCAGCCTCTTTCTTAGTGGTGATGACCACATTGGCCGTCATACCTGGGAAGAGCTTGGTGTCAGGATTGGGAGCATTGATGATGACGGTGTAGGTGACCACATTGGAGGTGACCGTCGGGTTGATACGGACCTCTTTAACAGTGCCGGAGAAGACATCTTCAGGGAAAGCATCCACGGTGAATGTCACGGGCTGACCGGCCTTCACCTCGCCAATATCCGCCTCATCCACTTTAGCCTCCACCTGCATCTGGGTCAGGTCGTTGGCAATCGTGAATAGTGTCGGGGTGTTGAAAGAGGAAGCCACCGTCTGGCCCTCCTCCACCGCCTTGTCCATGATGACGCCGTCAATAGGCGAATAGATGGTGGCGTAGGAGAGATTGGTCTGGGCACGCGACAGTTCCGACTGAGCTGTCTTGAGCTGGTTCTTGGCCATGTTCAGGGAGTTCACCGCCGACTCGTAGGACTCCTGTGTAGCGGCTTTATTGTCATACAGGGCTTTGATACGATCATATTGTTGTTGGGCCAGCGTCAGGTTGCTCTTGGCATTTGACACGCTCGTTTGGGCCTGTGTGAGCTGCTCGTTCAGGTTCGAGCGGTCCAGTTCAGCTAACAGCTGACCTTTCTTCACCACGGAATTAAAATCCACATAGATATGTTGCACAATACCGGAAACTTGGGTACCCACATCCACTTTATAGACGGGTTGGAGTTCGCCCGTGGCGGTCACCGTGACCTCAATGCTGTCCATTGCACTGCGCACGGTATTAATCTGCATTTCAGCATGTTTCCCTTTCTTCAAAGTTATCAACAGGATGAGCGCTAAAAGAATGACAATGGCTATCGCTATCAACCATTTTGCTTTTTTAGATAATTGTTTTGCCATAAGAATGATTTTTACTTTCGATTAAAGAATGTCAAGCCCTTACAACCGCACCTCTTGGCCGGTCATCACGTCCAGAATTTTGCGCTTGAGCACATAGGAATATTTGGCCTGCATATATTTGTTAAGCTGGTTCAAGTAGTTGGTCTGCTGTTGGATCAAATCCACAGCTGTAATCGAGCCATACTTGAATTTGAATGTATACGCGTGATAATTAGCTTCATAGGCATCTTTTTGGGCTTCTGCCACCAGATAGTCGTTCTGTGCAGAGAGCACGTCAATATAATATTGTTGCAGCTCCTGGTTGATTTGGTTTTGGGTTTCCAGGTTGCTCAGTTCTGCCTGTCGCACACGAAGTTGGGCTTGCTGCACATTATGACGCACATCGCTATGCTGATATATCGGGATATTCAGGCTCAGACCTACATTTTCGCCAAGCCCGTGCCAAAGTTGCGTACCCCATTTTTCATTTTCAGTCAAATTGTTGTTATTATAGCCTGTACTAACGCCCGCATTGAGGGAAAGGGTCGGATAGTAATTAGCCTTTTGCAATTTGACCGCATAGTTGGCATCCGTAATATTATTCTCACTGATTTTTAACTCTGGGAGATAATTATTGGCGCTGTTCAGCACATAGTCCAGTTCAGGAATCTCCAGACTTTTGAAAAGCGTGGCACTGTCGGGACGAACAATGGAAAAAGCCTGACTGGGATTGATGGACAACAGTTGCTTGAGTGTCAACAAGTTATTTTGGATATTGAGTTTGGTATTCTCCACATTGAGACGGTCGGAAGTGTATTGTGCCTGCAGCATTTTATAATCACTCTCCAATATCTGGCCCACCTGAAACTGTTGGGCACCTTGTTCCATCTGCTCTTGACTGCTTTTCATCACCTCCTGCTGGTACTCCAAGAGATCCTCATTCATCATCACCGCGAGGAAAGCCTGGATAATGGAAATTCGGATATGATTTCTGCTTTGTTCCACTTGCAGTTGAGACTGTTCCACTTGCAATTTGCTCTGCTGAATGGAATTATAGTTGCTCAGTCCGTTGAAAAGCGTCATTCCGGCATTGATTCCATAGTTACCACTCCAGCCTACCGATTTCAGATAATGGTTAGTGCTCAGAGCCTGGGAGGCGGAGGCAGAAACAGAAGGTGCAATGTGTTCCTTGGCTGATTTCAAGCTCAACTCGGAAGCGGAGACATTGAGAGCCGCGCTTTGCAGAGAATAATTATAGGTTTCGGCGTAACGAATGCATTCTTCCAAGGTGAATGAAGATTTGTCGGCAGGAAGATTCTCGGGAGAACTTTGTGCTAATACAAACAGTATTAAAAAATTACAAAGCAGTAGCAAAAATATTTTTTTCATTGACTATATTTTTTCATACATATTAAAAGAGATATTGACCCTGACATCTATTAAAGGTTTAAAAAAGATAGTTTTAGGGAAAATTATATACTTGATTGAATAAGGAAGTAACTATCGGATAATGTCTTACGGGGCCACCCAAATTTACTCTGGGTTTATAGAGAGCCTTGTGGAAAGAAACTCCTGCGGTGCAATGATTGTCGAAGGCGCCGTTCACTCCAGGCTGTTTAGTTTGGGATTATGAAGAATACGCCTCTCCGAGGCGTTGTGTGGAATGCGAGCGAGTTTTTTCTTTAGGAATGACTGCGAATATTTCACATTTTTCCGTATTTTTGCGGCTTGAAAAGAGATTTTGATGTTTTATTATAATCTGATCATATC
The DNA here is from genome assembly GCA_017650305.1 of Bacteroidales bacterium. Lineage (GTDB taxonomy): Bacteria > Bacteroidota > Bacteroidia > Bacteroidales > WCHB1-69 > F23-D06. Next base: position 16,879 of record JAGCFD010000016.1, read on the forward strand.
AAACTGAAAACAAGAATTCTTCCACAGCATTGACAACAGAAACTGACATATTACAGACTCCCATTGAATACTTGAAAGGTGTTGGGCCCAAGCGAGCAGAAGTCTTGCGTAAAGAGTTCAATATCAGCACCTATAGAGATCTGTTAACCTATTATCCATATCGTCACATTGACAAAACGCATGTGTACAAAGTGCGCGACATTGTGGAGAATGGAGGTTACATCCAGTTGCGGGGCACTATTTCCAATGTGCAAGTGGTCGGGCAGCAGCGAGCCAAGCGGCTAACTGCTGTTTTTCGCGACGACACGGGCACGCTAGAGTTAGTTTGGTTCAATGCCATCAAATGGGTGGAAGATATGTTGCAGAAGAGGCAGGACTACATCATCTTCGGCAAGCCGACCCTTTTCAACGGGCGATGGAACATGACGCACCCTGAGATGATTGACCCCACAGTGCAGGCAGAATCGGCGGTGCCCATGAACTTCATGCCCTTGTACAACACTTCTGATGCAGCCAAAAAGAAGACCTTGGACTCCAAAGCAGTCAGCAAGCTGGTGGCCAATCTCTTACCCATCGTCAAGGGGATTATACCAGAGACTTTGTCTGACAGGATGATTCGGGAGTTGAAGCTGATGCCCTTGAGGGATGCCTATTGCAACATCCATTATCCAGCCAACAGTCAGGACTTGGCGCGGGCGGCTTTACGTCTCAAGTTTGACGAGCTATTCTTCACCCAGATGAAGATGCTCTCGCTAAAGCTCATCAACACCCAGACCATTAAAGGGCATCTGTTTCCGACAGTAGGCGATTATTTCAACAAATTCTACAAAAACTACCTTCCTTTTGAGCTAACGAATGCCCAGAAGCGGGTCATCAAGGAGATCCGGGCTGATGTGGGTAGCGGACGGCAGATGAACCGGCTGTTGCAAGGCGATGTAGGGAGCGGCAAGACCATCATCGCGCTCTTTATCATGTTGTTAGCCAAGGACAACCATTTCCAATCCTGTTTGATGGCGCCCACGGAAATCTTAGCCACGCAGCACTTTGAGAAGATCAGCAAGCAGGTGGCACCGTTAGGATTGCATGTGGAATTCCTCTCTGGCAACACCAAAACTGCCAAACGCCGGCAGATATTGGAAGGATTGCAAAACGGTGATGTTGACATCCTCATCGGAACCCATGCATTGATAGAAGACAATGTGATTTTCCAAAACTTAGGGCTGGTTGTCATTGACGAACAGCATCGTTTTGGTGTGGAGCAGCGGGCCAAATTGTGGAAAAAGAACACCACCCCACCCCACATCTTGGTCATGACAGCCACTCCCATTCCGAGAACTTTGGCCATGACCTTGTACGGAGATTTGGACATTTCTGTTATAGACGAGCTGCCACAAGGTCGCAAACCCATCATAACCAAACACATATACGAGAAAGACAGGTTGGCTCTCTTTGGTTTCATGAAGAAACAGATAGCTGCGGGCAGACAAATTTTTATTGTATATCCTCTCATCAAAGAGTCGGAGAAGCTGGACTTATTGGATCTGATGGCGGGATATGAGGCTATTCAACGCGAATTTCCCGAACCTGAGTACGGCATTGGCGTTGTGCATGGCAGGATGAGTGCGGAGGACAAAGACTTTGAAATGCAGCGGTTTGCAAAAAATCAGTCGCAGATATTATTGTCCACCACAGTCATCGAGGTTGGCATTGATGTGCCCAACGCCACGGTGATGGTCATTGAGAATGCCGAGCGTTTCGGTCTATCGCAGCTTCATCAGCTTCGCGGGCGCGTGGGCCGTGGCGGAAACCAGTCGTATTGTATCCTGATGTCGAAGTATGAGTTGAGTTCCGAGGGCAAGCAGCGCCTCAACGCGATGGTCAGCACCACGGATGGCTTTGAGATAGCCAATTTTGACTTGAAGTTGCGCGGGCCTGGCGACATCCAAGGTACGCAACAGAGCGGGATGCTGGACTTCAAAATCGCCGACCTCAGTAAAGACGAGCAACTGGTAGCCTACACTCGCAAGCTGGCCATGCAGATTCTGGACAACGACCCGTCGCTTTCCCAACCGGAGCATCATCGGATTGCCGTCACCTTGAGGGAACTCATGAAAAGAGAAAAGAATTGGACGAGAATCAGTTAAAAAGCTTAAAATTCATCCATAACTGTCACCCACTTATAGACTTGGTCGCCGCGGCGCACCAGCTGCTTGACAGGAACTGAGCAAAGTTCCCCTTGTGGTGCATTTTCCACCGGTTTAAGGTCCACGCGAATTTCCGCAACAGAGTCCTCGTACACACCGGTGGTTGGACCGATTATCAGCATCTCGTCCCCGACAGAAAGAGCATCTTCCTCAATGGAGATTTCCGCTACGGAGATATTGCTGAAGAAGTTGGTCACCTTGCCGACATGTTGTTTCACGCGGGTGGCTTGAGAGCCGTAGCGTTCTGACCATTCACCCATCTTGCGTCCCAGGTAATAGCCGTCCCAGAAGTCGCGGTTATAGACACTGCGCAGGCGCTGAGTCCAGGCTTCCACCTTCTCTTTGGAATAGCTCTTGTTCAAGACGGCATTGATGGCTTCCTGATAGCATTGTGTCACAATCTTAACATACTCGGGTGAGCGGCCACGGCCTTCTATCTTGAAAATGGAGACACCCGCCTTGATCATCTTGTCGATAAAGCCGATGGTACAGAGGTCTTTAGGCGACATGATATATTGATTATCCACCAGCAGTTCGATTTCGTTGTCGTAATCGGTGACGTGATAAGCACGGCGGCACGGCTGGATGCAGGCACCACGGTTGGCGGGGTAGTTGTAATTGTCGAGGCTCAGATAGCACTTGCCTGAAACGGCCATGCAGAGGGCACCATGGACGAACATCTCCACCTGCACCAATTCTCCTTTAGGGCCGGTAATATGTTCATCCTTGATAGTCTGACAGATATCAGCCACTTGGCGAAGGTTGCACTCGCGTCCTAAGACGACCACATCGGCAAACTGGGCATAGTAGCGAACCGCCTCCACGTTAGTCACGTTGCATTGTGTGGAGAGATGGATTTCGAGGCCAATCTGGCGGGCATACTGGATGACGGCCATATCGGAAGCAATGATGGCAGTGACTTGCGCCTTCTTGGCAGCTTCGAGCAGATCATGGCATTTTTGGATCTCATCGTTATAGACAATAGTGTTGACGGTGAGATAGGAGCGAACTTGATGTTCGCGACAGATATCAGCAATCTGTTGCAGGTCTTCAAAGGTGAAGTTGGCAGCGGAACGGGAGCGCATATTGAGAGCGCCCACGCCAAAATAGACGGCCTTTGCACCCGCTTGGATGGCGGCCATCAACGACTCATACGAGCCGGCCGGAGCCATCAATTCAAGATTATTCATTGCTATTTTTCCTCCTCTTTGTTCTTGGAAGAGATCATCTTCAAGAAAGAGACCTCTTTTTTGGTAAGGAAACGCCAATAACCGCGGCGCAGATCTTTTTTGGTAAGGCCGGCAAAAACCACGCGGTCAAGTTTCACCACCTCGTAGCCCAGGGCGTCAAACATGCGGCGGATGATTCGATTCTTGCCAGAATGTATGGTGACACCAACTACATTCTTAGACTCCGAGTCTTCCACATACTGAACATCATCGGGCACAATCACGCCATCGCTCAGTTCCACACCGTTGCGGATAGCCTCCATATCAACAGGCGCGAAAGGTTTATCAAGTTCCACCATATAGGTCTTCTCTATTTGTGAGCTGGGATGGGTCAATTTCTTAGTCAAGTCGCCATCGTTGGTGAAGAGCAGAAGACCTGTCGTATCTCGGTCGAGGCGTCCAACAGGATAGATACGCTCATCACAAGCATCGCGCACCAGCTCCATCACGTTGGCACGGTCATGCTCATCATCAGTAGTAGTGATATAATCTTTGGGTTTGTTCAGAAGCACATAGACAGGTCTCTCACGTTGGAGCACCTTGTCTCCGTAGCGCACCTCATCGGTAGGCATCACTTTATGGCCCATCTCGGTCACCACTTCGCCATTGACGGTGATGGCTCCGGAAGAGATGAGGACGTCTGCCTCGCGACGGGAGCAGATGCCAGCATTGGCGATATATTTGTTGAGACGGATAGGTCCATGTTGTTCTTCATATTCCAGTGTCAGAATCTGAGGTTTACGAGGATTCTGGCGACCTTCTTGCTTGCGACGCTCCACAATCTCTGTCAAAATAGAGGATTCGGCCGTCACATTGCGGCGACGAGAGCGATTGTCGGCATTTTTGGAAAAACGGCGCTTGTCGCGATCACGGTCCATACCTTTGAACGAGCGTTTGCCGGAATAGCCTTTCTCTTCATGGTTGTCGTCATCTTTAAAGCGACGTTTTGGACGCGAGAATTTGCTATCACGGGATGAAAAAGAACGTTTTCCTGATCTTTTTTCATCATGACGAGAACGGTCGTTCTTGCGGGGGCGGGCGCCCTCATTACCATAATCTCCCTCTATATCTTCGGTGTTAAATTTTCTTTCCATTACACAATATCGATTTTGCGCGGCAAAAATAGCAAATTCTCGCATATCTTGCCCTTAAGACTAATCAATTATTGTGCTGTTGGCTCAACACCTCCACTTTGGGATAGTTCCCAGCGCCTCATTCCACCACCACCTTCAGCACCCGTTGGTAGTCAGAACTGTATGCTCTCAAGCGGCACACATCGCCTGTGTGGTACAGGGTGTCGCTGAAAAACATCTTAAACAGGGCGTTTGTGGTGTGTACAGCGCTGTTCCCGTTATACCCTGTACTTTGCTGGAAAATCTGGAAATTTTCCGACCCATTGCCCAGCTCCATCGGATAGCCAGTCGGAAGCTGCCAGGAGTAACTGAAGAACATATCCGGGGAAATGGTCTTGATGCTGATTTCCTGATAGGAGTTCAACGCCACCACAACGGTGTCGGTGGTGATTTCTTGACCTTCCATGTAAAACCGCACGTTTGGGTCCACCTTCGGACGTTCACATGACATCAGGCCGACACTCATAATCACCAAAGCTAACAATCCAATCTTTTTCATTATTCTTATTTTTTTAATTATCAATTCTTTAGATATTACGCTTCATTCAGAGACGCGGCATGCCACGTCTCTACTAAAATTCGTAGCCTATGCCGATGCTGCCCAGTCCTTTGTATCCGGCGCCCAGCTCCAGGCTGCCGAACAGATGCTTCCAACCTGCCTTCACGCCGAAAAGCGTTACATGGAGGGTGGAGAATTGGGTGGGCGAATAGTCGCCGTTAATTTCGCCACTTAGCCACGGATGGCGGTGTTCAGGATAGGTGACATTGTAGCAATCCTCGGTGCCGAAGAATTGCGCGAACCCGACTGACAGGGCCGAA
>JAGCFD010000001.1 GCA_017650305.1 Bacteroidales bacterium
AAACTGCGCCTCCGAAGATATGAATAATTAAGAAACTAAGAAATTAAGGAGTTAAGGAATTACGACCTCTTAGTTTCTTAGTTCCTTAATTTCTTAATTTGTCACTGATCGCTGCTGGCATGATGAATTGCAGAGTGGCTGTCAAAGTTCAAAGTCAAAGTTTCAAAAAAATCACTATCTTTGCGCCTCAAAAAAAACTGTCATGCGATACGAACCTTTATCCTCCGATTTCTACATGCAGAACCGCCGCAACGTGGTGGCGGCCTTGGAGCCTGACTCCATTGCCATCCTCACCTCCCATGACGAATACCCCCGTTGTGGCGACACCACCCACCCGTTCCGTCAGAACTCCGACCTGCTCTACCTTAGCGGCATCGACCAGGAGGAGACCTTCCTGACGCTGGCGCCGTGGCATCCCAACCCCGACTACCGCGAGATCCTCTTCATCAAGAACCCCTCGCCCGAAAAAATAGTATGGTTTGGGCACCGGCTGAGCAAAGAGCAGGCGACTGCCCTCTCTGGAGTCAAGACGGTGATGTTCACCGACTCTTTCGAGAGTGTCCTCAACGACCTGATGATGCACGCCCAGCACGTCTATCTGCACATCCCCGAGGATCCGCGAATCAAGCCGACCTACCCTACTCAAGAGGTCCGTTTCGCCAAGCAGCTCAAGGAGGACTATCCGCTACACGACTTCCGGCGTTTAGCCCCCATCCTCTATCCGCTGCGCTGTCGCAAGCAGCCGGAGGAGTTGAAGGCCTTGCACCACGCTTGCCAGATCACCCGCAAAGCCTTCGAGCGCGCCCTGACAGCCATCGCTCCAGGCAAGTACGAATACGAGATTGAGGCGGAGATGACCTACGAGATGATCCGAAACGGCGCCTCCGGGCACTCCTTCGCCCCCATCATGGCCTCCGGCCCCGACACCTGCATCCTCCACTACATCAAAAACGACAAGCAGATGCAGGACGGCGACCTGCTGCTCATGGACTTCGGCGCGGAGTATGCCAACTACGCCGGCGACTGCTCCCGCACCGTGCCCGTCAACGGCAAGTTTACCGAGCGCCAACGACAAGTATACGAGGCCGTGCTCTCCATCTACAAGGAGACCATCCCGAAGTTCAAACCCGGCATGACCATCCACAAGATCAACGACTTCGTCTTCAAACGGATGGACGAAGAGCTCATCAAATTAGGGCTCTACACCGAAGAGGACGTGCGCAACCAAGACCCGGCAATGCCCTGCTTCAAGAAATACTACATGCACAACACCAGCCACTTCATCGGACTCGACGTGCATGACGTAGGGCAACGCGACTGGGTATTTGAACCCGGCAACGTGCTCAGCTGCGAACCCGGCATCTACATAGCTGAAGAAGGTATCGGCGTGCGCATTGAAACCGACGTGGTCGTGGGCGAAAACCCAGTCGACCTCCTCGCCGGCACCCCCGTCGAACCCGACGAGATCGAACGGCTGATGAGAAAGTAGCCATTAGCTGTTGGCTATTAGCCGTTAGCCATTGGCCATTAGCTTTATACTTTGACTTTGAACTTTGACTTTAAACTCCTAACTGACAACTGATAACTGACAAATCCCCTCCAATTCTTAACTCTTAACTTTTAATTATTAACTAACCTTGTCCCTCATTTCCTCCATATTACCCTTCCGCAGTCTGTCCATCGTGGGCATGGCCAAGAACACCGGGAAGACGGTGTGCCTCAACTACGTGTTGGAGCAACTCCGCAAGACCGACAAGGTGCTGGCCGTGACCTCCATTGGCATTGACGGAGAGCAGAAAGACCAGGTGACACAGACCGAAAAGCCGGAAGTGACACTCTACGAAGGCTCCTTCTTTGTCACTACGGAATATTTCTATCGTCAGCGCAGATTAGTGTCGGAGATCTACGACATCTTGGAGGAGACAACCTCCATGGGCCGACTGGTCATCGCCAAGGTCTTGCAGACGGGCAAAGCCATCATTGCAGGGCCCGCTTCGTCGGTCAGGATGAAGGCCCTCATCAATCGCATGGACGAGTTGGGAGTCGACATGACCATTGTGGACGGCGCCCTCTCACGACGCAGTCCCGCCGCGCCCTCCATCACCGACGGACTCATTCTATCCACCGGAGCCGCCATCGCCCCCGACATCCCCACCATTGTTGACAAGACCCGCTTCGTCTATCGAATGACGCAGCTACCTGAATACGAGACTTCCCACCGCGAAGAGTTGATCAGGGCTGATTCTGGCATCTATGCTCTGGAAAACGATACCGTCTTCCAACTCCCCATCGCCTCTCCGCTGCTCTTTGCCAAGAGCAAGGATGTTCTCTTCCAACACGGATCCACCCTCTTCATCAGCGGCATCCTCACCGACGCCATCCTCGAATATCTCAAAACTCAACCGGAAATAAAAAAGACTGCCCTCATCGTAAAGGACTTCACCAAAATATTCGTAACACCATTTATACTAAATAGTTATCTACAGAAAGGCGGTTCTTTGTTTGTCTTGCAGAAACCAAATCTGACGGCCATCTGTGTCAACCCCACCTCTCCGATGGGCGCACGCCTCAACTCCCATGACCTCCAAAACGCCCTGCAAAAAGTGGTGGAGGTGCCGGTGTACGACATTAAAATGCTGGAATCTTAACTATTCTGCCTCCCTGTTGGTATTGAAGACATAGGAATCAGAATATATCTTGCGACCGTCTTTTGTGACAGCCATAAAACGACAAGTAACAATCCTTCCTTCCGGCAAGTCCCTCAATGTCACCCAATAGTGACCGTCTTTGCTACGAGTCGGATCCACAATGGTCGGCACCGGGTCCTTGTCTGTGACGAAGACGAACTGTCCGTATTTGACATCCGCGCCATCCACCATTGCGATGCCATGAAGGATAATTTTGGGAAACAAACCGCCGACAGGAGTCCATCTGTATATGATGGAGACTTCCTGCAGTCCAACGACAGCTTGTTCCACCGTATCTCTTTGGACATTAAAGTGATACTCGTATGACTCCTTGTTCTTTTGTGTCATATTCAACACAGCTATAGTCAGAGCCAGAATCACGGCGGCCACCAGCACCCACGCCCATGCGCGGGAAGGCCTGCGGTCTGACGAAGCAGCGGTGACGTTATCTGTTATTTTTTCTATTTCGTTACTCATCAGAATCCAGATTGCGAATACATTTCCAGTCGCCAATGACGGCCTTCATCGTCAAATTCAATAATCAACTCGTTTTTGCTCAGCTTGCGAATATCTGCTGTGTATTGGTAGTGCCGCCCCAGCAGCGTATAGTTCAACGTCAAGGTTTTGTCTTGTTTGTCGAGAATCCATGTGCTGAATGTTGACTGACGCACTTGGCCATGATAAACGCAAAGCACATTCATGACATGATCGACGTAGATATAATACAGTACATTCGGCATAAAGGCCTGGTAATAAATATCATCCGTATTAAATGTTGCTGTGTCAACCTCCACGTCATCACAATAGGAATGGGCAAGTCGCCAGACGTTGATTATCTTGTATTCGGGATTCACAAGCCCTCCACCTTCAGGGAAGCAGGAGGTGCTGGTGAGTGCGACTCCGGATATCAAAAGCAGCAGGGCAATTTTGAAGGATTTCATAGATGATGATTATTTTGTTAATAGATCGAAGAGTTTTCTCATGCCTACAGTAGCTTTTTCCTTGATAAAATGGACATTCCTGGATATAGGTTGAACATCCTTAGGATCAATCACATAGATATCAGCATTATTGGGGGCATAGTAAAGCAGTCCGGCGGCAGGATAGACATTGAGGGATGTTCCGATGATTATGACGATATCGGCTGTTTCAATCTCACGAACAGCATCTTCCATAAGGGGTACAGCTTCGCCGAACCAGACGATGAATGGGCGGAGGCGACCGCCATCGGGAGCTTTCTCGTCGTTAGCGATAGGACGGTAGCCGATGTCTTGCACAAACTTCTTCCCGTTCTCGCTACAGGCCTTCGTCGCCTCGCCGTGGAGATGGATAATATGATGGGAGCCGCCGCGCTCATGAAGATCGTCGATATTTTGGGTCACGACTACCACCTTGCAATACTCTTCGAGGGCTGCAACCAGTTTGTGAGCCTCATTAGGTTCCGTATGTTCCAATTGGGCACGGCGCTCGTTGTAGAATTTCGTCATCAGATCGGGATTCCGATACCAGCCGTCGATGGAAGCGACCTCTTGAACGTCATAGTTTTCCCACAAGCCATCGCTGTCACGGAAAGTGCTGATGCCACTCTCGGCACTGATGCCTGCGCCCGACAACACAACTATTTTCTTTTTCATATCATGTTGGTTTTTATAAACTTGCAAAAATATTCCAATTTATTCTATCAACGACCAAGTAACATTACCGTTTTTGATAGTAAAGCGTGTCAAACCCTTGTCTTTCAAAATATAAGCATGAGTCATATCTTCATAACCATCTGTTTCCATTGAAATCTCGGCCTCCAGGTTAGAGATATCACCATTATATTCTGTGGAAGACAAAATGGATTGCTGATTGTTGAAATCGGCCACAATAAAGAAGCTTACGTCAACCATTTGGCCATCGTTTCCTCCTGCGCTTCCCGAAAATGCCAAGCGCAGATGTTTGGGCACGTCAACATCATTTTGTCCAGAGACGCGCTTCAATGCAACATAATAATCAGGCAAAAGACCCGTAGGATAGCAGGGATTCCAATGATATGAGGCATAAGCGGTGTCATAGTTGAGCAAAAAGACCTCGCTCACTTCATAAACCAGCGTATCCTCTGGGGCGTCAACCGTTTCGTTCACAAAAGAGACTCTTTGTCCCATTGTATATGGCAGATATTGGTTGAGTGTCTTGGGCAGGAGCCACTCATATCCGACAAGATCCTCACATCCTTCTTGACGATCGCACGCGGACAAGATCAGGACAAAAGCCAGAATCGTTAACAGAAAATATTTTTTCATAGCAGCAAGTAGATAATTAAAAAAATACAAGATGAGAACTTTCCTTCATCAATCTTCGTCTCCGAAGCAGATGCCGATTCCTTTGGCTGTGTGCACGAGGAAATCCTTGTCAGGCTGCACCAGATGCGGGCTGCGTATAGCCTCCTCTATCGGCACGTAGGTAATGTCGGGATGGCGATACACCACCAGATTGCCGTATTTTTTCTCTTTGACAAGTTCAAACGCTTTCACGCCGAACTCGGTAGCCAGGATGCGGTCGTAGGCCACGGGGGTGCCGCCACGCTGGAGGTGACCCAGCACGGTCACTCGGATGTCGTGTTCCACGCCCAACTTGATGAGTTCCTGGCGGAGCACTTCGCCCACGCCTCCCAACTTGATATGCTCGTCACCGGCCGCGGTAGGAGCTGACCCTGTCACCTTCCCATCTGCCTTTTTAGCACCTTCTGCGATGACGATATTGCAAAATCCCATGCCGTTCAGGTAACGAGTTTCAATCTTCTTGGCTATCGCTGCTGGATCATACGGGATTTCCGGGATGATGCAGACATCCGCGCCACCGGCCAAGGCTGTATGCAAGGCAATCCAGCCGGCATCACGTCCCATAACCTCCATGATGAACACACGGTTATGGCTGTCAGCCGTTGTCACTAACTTGTCCAATGCCTCAGTGGCAATCTGCACAGCGGTCTGGAAGCCGAAGGTGAAGTCGGTGGATGACAGGTCGTTGTCGATAGTTTTGGGCACGCCCACCACGTTGATGCCGATGTTGGCCAGTTGCATGGAGATTCCCTGGGAGCCGTCGCCACCGATATTGATGACCGCCTCGAAGCCCATCTCCTCCAGCCGCTGTTTCATCAGCTGGGAACGGTCTTCGGTGATCCAGGAGCCATCAGGCTGGCGGACCGGGAAGCGGAAGGGGCCGCCTTTGTTGGTAGTTTTGATGATCGTGCCGCCTTTGACATGCAATCCGGAAACACGACGCTCCGTCAGGCGCATCAGCTCGACCTCGTCACGCAAGATGCCGTTAAAAGACTCTATACAGCCATAGATCTCCCACTCTTCCGGTTCCATCATGGCTCTTTTCACAATGCCGCGAATCACGGCGTTCAGGCCCGGGCAATCACCACCGCCAGTGGCCACTAATATTTTTCGACTCATAAGCTACATTTTTGACGTGCAAAAATAGGAAAAAAAGCGAAAGAAAAAATAACGTTAAACACCTTATTTCTTTTCACCCTGAGACATATTCTTTTAAGGTTGAGAAAAACAAATATTTTTTGTATTTTTGCCGCCGTTTTTTTCAATAATATTTTATTCACTAATTTAAAAAATCTAAACAATGAAATCAGTATCTATTAGCGGTTCTCTGAGAGAGAACGTAGGGAAAAAAGATGCAAAGTCACAACGCAGACAAGGTATGGTTCCTTGCGTCATTTACGGCGGAAAAGAGCAAAAACTCTTCCTCGTTGAGGAAAAACAATTCACCAAGTTGCTCTACACCCCTGAAGTCCAATTTGTAGAATTGGATCTGGACGGCAAGATCACCAAAGCAATTGTTCAAGACACGCAATTCCATCCCATCACCGATAAATTATTACATGTTGACTTCCTCGAAGTCGTGGACGGCAAGCCCATCACCATTGAGATCCCGTTCAAAGTCAAAGGTACTTCCCCTGGTGTTTTGAAGGGTGGTTCTTTGAAGAAGAGAGTTCGCAAGATTAAAGTTCGCGGTCTCCTTGAGAACATTCCCGAAGAGATTACCGCTGACATCTCCGGCCTCGACATCAACCAGTTCATCAAGATTGGCGACTTGTCTTTGGACAACCTCACCATCGTTGACAACCCCAACAAGGTTGTTGTTATTGTCAACCCGACTCGTAACGCTGTTGCTTCAGCTGAAGGCGAAGGTGAAGGCGAAGAGTCTGCTGAGGCAGAGGCATAATTCTCCAACATTAAACATCATTTAGTAAAACACTCAAAACATTTTTAATATGGCAGCAATTGGCTCAATAAGAAAACACGGTGTAGCCTTGATGATCATCATCGGTATAGCACTTCTTGCTTTCATCTTGGGTGACCTTTCCCAGGTTACACGTACTTTCTCCAATAAAAATGTGATGGCCAAGATCGACGGCAAAAGTGTGGATCAGGAGTACCGGACCCTGTACGAGCAGACAACCTCTCTCTTCCGTTTACTTCAGAACAAGTCCTCTTTCGATGAGAATGAGACCGCACAAATTCACGAGACCACTTGGAGATCACTGATTCAAGAAAAGATTCTCGACAAGCAGCTCGCAGCTTTAGGTCTCTCTTACAATGCCGACATGATTGAGGAGCTCAAATCTGAGATGTTGGCCAGTCTGAACACCCAACAGCCGAACCAGTATATGATGCAGTTCGCACAGGCGTTGGCCAACCAGATTGGACCGGAGCAGACCATGTCTATTCTCTCCAACATCGAGGAGTTAGCCAACAACGAGCAAGGCAAGGATCTCTACAGCGCCTATCAGGCCATCGTAAGATATGCCGCTCTGGGCGAGAAACTCAACCGCTACAATGCGCTGGCTCAAAACACCCTTTACTTCTCCAACCCGATAGCCAAGAAACTCGGCGAGGACAACAAGAGCATCATGGCATCTATGATGATGGTTAACCCGGAGGCTCCCGCTTTCAAGGATGTCAAAGCCACCGTTTCGGACAAAGAGGTCAAAGATTTCTACAACACCCACAAAGACGACCTGTTTGTTGTAACCGAGCAAAACCGCGACATTGATGTGGCCATCTTCCCCATCAATCCTTCCGCAGCAGACTTGAAAGCCATCGAAGACAGCGTACGCGCTGACTTCGCGAAGTTCTCCACTTCAGACATGGCTCAATTCTGCACCGAGATGAACCGCACTGTTGACAGCACTTTCTACAAAGAGGAAGACATCGTTTTGGAAGGTCTTGACAGCATCTTGTTCAAGAGCACTCCTGTGGGTTCCGTGATTGAACCTTTCGAATATGAGAACTCCAGATGGTACTTCGGCAAAGTGTTCGGTGCTGCAGAGCGTCCCGACTCTATCCACGTGGCTCTCATCGAGCTTCCCTACAAGAACGCCCAGAACCAGAATGAGACCCGCACTCGCAAGCAGGCCGCAGCTTTGGCCGACAGCTTGAAAGATGTGATCACCTCCAACCAAAACAACATCTTCGCCCTCCAACGCGACTATATCTCTGGCGAGCGTACCGACTCCACCCTCTGGTTGCCCGAGCGCGGCACCATCGTGGAACTCTACAATGGATTGATTGGCACGCCTAACGGTGGCGTTTATGTCTACAAGGCTCAAGGCGGATACCTTGTCCTCCAAGTCCTCGAGCGCACCGCCCCGATCAGCAAACGCCAATTCGTACTCTTCGACTATCCGATCGTCCCCTCCGACGCCACCATCAGTCAAATCAAGTCTCAAGCAACCGAGTTCGCAGCCTCCATCAACAATGCTGAGGAGCTGACCACCAAAGCTGCATCCAAAGGTATCCAGACCGTCAAAGGAACTGGCGTTACCCCCATGGCAGCCACCATCGGTCAACTGCCTAACTGCCGCGACATCGTTTCTTGGGCTTTCTCCGACGATGTGAAGAAAGATGACATCTCCGACGTTATCAATGTTGAAAAGATGTTCTTCGCCGTGGCTTCTGTGAACAACATCCGCAAGACCGGCACACAGAAACTCGACGACGTGAAGGCTGACATCGAAGCTATGCTGAGCGCCCAGAAGAGAGTGGCCGCCATCGCTGACAAGGTGAACAAAGACCTCGCTTCTTCCAGCATGGAGACCCTGGCCACCACCTACAGCACCCAAGTGCGCGACAGTGTTCGTCTTATTTTCGCCGGCGATATGTACCAAAACTCCGGCGTGGAAGGTAAAGCCATCGGCACCATCTTCTCCCTGCCCACCAACAAACCGACCGCAGTAAGCGGCGACAACATGGTTTATGTGGTCAATGTGAAAAACGTCGAAAGTGCTAACCCCACCAACGAACTCTTCCTAGAGAAAAACATGCTCCGCAACCTCGTGGTCGGCAGAGATCGCAACGAGTCCACCATCCTCAACTATCTGGTTAAAGAAGCTAAGGTGCTGGACAACCGTAACAGATTCTATCAGAACTAATCTTTACAAACCACAATACAAAACAGCATGGTGCCTCGCATCATGCTGTTTTTTTTTGTATTCTGCCACCTCCTAAAACCGCTTTATTTTCTAACAAAACGATGTTTATATTCTTTTCTGCAAGCACCAAAATTAAGGTATAAATATAGTATTTTTGTATTTTCTGAAGAAAGTCCATCAAAACATACAAAAACACCTATGAAAGTCACCCACCCCAGCGTTCAACCCAAACAGGCAAGCAAAACAAAAAAATCGAAAAACACTCGTTCCCTGCAGAAATTTGCGAAGGCGAAAGCTAAAAAAACAGCTTCAAAAGCACCAAAAAGCACCAAAACTAAAACAAAAAAAGGAGATTCTGAATTCTGGAAGTTTCTCTCCTCCGAGAAAATGATCCAGTTCTACGGAGCTCTCATCATCCTCTTTTCTTTGCTGCTGTTTGTGTCTGTTCTTTGGTTTTACTTCGACCCCCACGGCAACATGTCATACGTTCATGACACCGCCGGGTCGTCTCCCAACATCGCAAGGAGCGTGGGTTCCCATCTGTCTGTCGGCTTGGTGGAATACACTTTCGGCATCGCCTCCATCGGTTTCTCCATCATCTTCTTCCTCCTGGGGTTCAAACTTCTTTTCAACAAAGACCTGCTGCCTCTTGGCAAAACCACTGCCAACATCATCATCTCCATGGCCTGGATCTCGATCTTCTTCGGATTGATCATCAAGAACCAGGACAGCACCTTCTTAAGCGGTTATTTCGGCAGTTATCTCGCTACCATGTTGCTCAAACTTGGCAAACTGGTGGCAGCACTCATCATGCTGGTACTGTTCATCTTCATTTTTGTCCTCTTCTACAACGTGCAGCTTAACGAACTGTTACAAAATATCGGCGCCTCCATCCAAGCTCGACGTGAACACCGCCAAGCTGAGCCTAAGGTCAGACGAAGCAGACGTAAAAATCAAGATGAGGGTCAAGAAGAGACAACTCACCAAGATCTTGACGACCCCTATATCTCCGACCATCATGTGTTCACCAATGAATATCTTGGCAACAACACCTACACCTTTGATTCCCAAGATGATGAGCCCACATTCAAATCAAAAGTCGAAGTCGTTGACAATCATCCTGAGGATAAAACAAGCGACATTTCCGATGATGTGCCTTTTGAAGTCCTGACAAATCATTTGGAGAACAGTTCCAACAAAGAGGATATTGCTGCCGTTGAAGAGGATGAAGAGAAGAGTGTCAATCCTTTGGATCAGTTGAAAGATTTGGAGCCCTACGATCCCAAGAAAGAGCTCTCCAACTATGAGTTTCCTTCTATTGATTTATTAGATGACCATGAAAGTTCCGAGACGACACAGGAGAATCTCAAGAATGAGTTGTTGGAGAACAAGCACCGTATCGAAAACACGCTGAAGAGCTTCGGCATCCCCATCAAGCGCATCACCGCCACTGTCGGTCCTACCGTCACGCTTTATGAGATTGTCCCCGAAGAGGGCGTCCGTATCAGCAAGATCAAGAACCTGGAGGATGATATCGCACTTAGTCTGGCCGCATTAGGCATCCGTATCATCGCCCCGATCCCAGGACGCGGCACCATCGGCATCGAAGTACCCAACAAGAATGCCAACATCGTCTCCATGAAGGAGATCATAGAATCTGACAAATTCAAGAACAACAAGTTTTCACTGCCCATCGGCTTGGGCAAGACCATCAGCAACGAAGCCTTTGTGGTGGATTTGGCCAAGATGCCGCACCTGCTTGTTGCCGGTGCCACCGGACAGGGCAAGTCTGTCGGCTTGAATGCCATCATCACCTCCCTACTCTATACCAAGCATCCGTCAGAGATGAAAATGGTTTTGATAGACCCCAAGAAGGTGGAGTTCACACTCTATTCTGTCATCCAGAACTACTATCTGGCAGAGTTGCCTGACCAGGAGGAGCCCATTGTCACTGACACACAGAAGGTTGTCAGGACATTGAACTCTCTTTGCGCCGAGATGGACCAACGCTACGACCTCCTCAAGGCAGCCAAGATGCGCAACATAAAAGAGTACAACGAGAAGTTCTGTTCTCGCCAGCTCTCCCCTGCCATGGGGCACCGT
This sequence comes from Bacteroidales bacterium, assembly GCA_017650305.1. Taxonomy (GTDB): domain Bacteria; phylum Bacteroidota; class Bacteroidia; order Bacteroidales; family WCHB1-69; genus F23-D06. The sequence continues at coordinate 11,227 of JAGCFD010000001.1, forward strand.
TATCTGCCCTATATCGTCCTCATCATTGACGAGTTCGGCGACCTGATCATGACGGCAGGGCGCGAGGTGGAGACCCCATTGGCACGTCTGGCCCAGTTGGCACGCGCCATCGGCATCCACTTGGTCATCGCCACCCAGCGTCCGTCTGTCAACATCATCACCGGCAGCATCAAGGCTAACTTCCCATCCAGAATGGCCTTCCGCGTGGCTTCCAAGATTGACTCCCGCACCATTCTGGACGCCAGCGGCGCCGACCAACTCATCGGCAAGGGCGATATGCTCATCACCACTGGCAGCGATCTCATTCGTGTGCAGTGCGCCTTTGTGGACACCCCGGAAGTGGAGCGCATCGTCAATCATATCGAAGCCAAAAGCGAACTGAGTCCGCTACTCGAACCTTACGTTCTGCCCGACGTCCCCGACAAGAACAAAGAGGACTTCTTTGACGATCCCGATGACACCTCCTCCGATGCCATCGACCCTCTGTTCGTGGATGCCGCCACCCTGATTGTCCAAACCCAGCAGGGATCCACCAGTTTCATCCAACGCAGAATGAAGCTGGGATACAACCGCGCAGGCCGCATCATGGACCAGCTCTGCGAATTTGGCATCGTTGGACAAGCTAACGGCAGCAAACCCCGCGAGGTGCTCATCAAAGACGAGGCCCAACTCCGCAACCTCTTAGCCTCAAAAGGGATGATTTAATTTAACCTTTGCATAATAAAAACGTCTAACTCCTCGTTTTTTTCTCAATCCAATCACAAAATGAAAAGATTTTCAATAACCACACTTCTGATTCTCTTGATTGCATTTGTCAACGCCCAGAACACTGATGGCGGTGCCACAGAATTGTTGAACAAAGTGTCCAAAAAATACCAGGCCTTCACCTCCTTGCAGTTCCACTACACGCTCGTGACCACCAAAGACACGAAGACATTGGGATCCACGCAAGGAGACTTCTACCTGAAAGGCAACAAATACCACACCTCCTACCAAGGTCAAACCTTCTATTGCGATGGTGTAACACTCTGGAACTACCAAAAATCCACCAATGAAGTCTCTATCTTCGAGTATGATCCGGAAGATGACGACAACATGATGAATCCTCGGCTACTGCTGAAAAACTGGGACAAGCACTTCCGAGCCAAGTTCATCCGCGATGAGATTTCCAACAACCAGTCCGTCGCTATTATTGATTTGACCCCGAAATATAACCAATCTTATTATCGCATTCGCTTATTTATCAACAAGAACACAATGACCATCAACAAAATAGCGATATACGAGAAAGACAACACGATTTATACTTACCACATAGAGCAGTTCAAAAGCAACGTAACGCTTTCAGACGACACCTTCACGTTCAACAAAAGCAAATATCCGGGCGTGGAAGTGAATGACATGAGGTAACAATATAAACATAAGTATGTTAGAAATTAATGCATCAACTTGGATTAATATAATATAGAAGTAATTATTTTTGCTAAAATTTTAGAACAATGCAGATATCCCTATTAATGGCGCAAGCCGCCGAAGCCGTGGAGGTTGCCGCAAGCCAGCCTCAAGTCAAAGAGACCACCTATTTTGATCTGGTTTTTGCCAAGAACAGTCTTTGGATCATGATTCCACTCTTCCTGATGTTGGCATTTGCCATCTATCTCTTCGTCAAGAAAATGATCGTGCTGAATCGCGCATCGAAGGAAGAGCACAACTTCATGAACAACATCCGCGACTTCATCCATGATGGAAAACTGGATTCAGCGGTGGCACTCTGCAAGGGCAACGACACCCCGACCGCCCGTCTTATCGAGAAGGGCCTATCTCGTATCGGACACCCGCTGGAGGACATCCGCACAGCCATTGAGAACGAGGGAAATTTGGAAGTGGAGCGTCTGGAAAAGGGCGTGTCTGCTGTGGCAACCATCGCCGCCATCGCCCCGATGTTAGGCTTCTTGGGCACAGTCGTGGGTATGGTCTCCGCCTTCCACGCCATGGCCGCTGATCCGAACAACTTCAACATCGGCACACTCTCCAATGGTATCTACACCGCCATGATCACCACCGTAGCCGGTCTGATCGTCGGCGTCATCGCACTGGTACTGCACAACTTCATCGTTTCCAGAATCTCCAATGTTGTGTATCTGTTGGAAGTACGTACCACTGAGTTCATGGATCTTCTTCACGAAAACGCATAAAAGCATTGAGCCATGGCTATAAAAATGCAAAACAAAATCGATACGACATTCAGCGCCACGTCCATGTCAGACTTGGTGTTCCTGTTGTTGATATTCTTCATGCTGACCTCCACCATGGTGTCGCCAAATGCTATTAACTTGGTGTTGCCGAAAAGCACTGCCGACAAACAGTTAGTGACCAAAGATGTGGAAGTCTACATCAATGAAGACCTACTGTATTTTGTCAATCCCCAAGGTTCCAATGCGCAGCCTATCCCTTATGAAGAGTTGCTTCCGGCATTGCAAAATGCGATCCTGCAAGACAATTCCGACAACCACTCCATCATCTTGCGCGCCGACAAGAGCGTGCCCGTGGAGAACGTGGTTGCCTTGATGGATGTGCTGAACGAGCTGAACGAAGGTTTTCCTGAAGAACAACGTTATAAAATGGTTTTGGCAACCGAAGCAAAATGAGAATCGAACAAGAACATAAAAAAGAGATCATCATACCGAGTGTTGTGACGGTAGTGCTTATGGTTCTCATTATCGTGGCACTGTTGCTATGCACTCTGAAGAGTTTGATTCCACCCCCACCTCCCAAGAAGATGGTATACGTGGAATTAGAGGCTCCCACCACGGGTGGCGGCGGTGGCGGCGGTGCCGATGTACCCACCAAGACTACTCACGCCAAACCCTCGGCTCCCAATTATGCCACACAGAATGCCGTGGACGCCCCTGCGACAACACACGCCACCAACACCAATCCTGATGCAAAACCCCAGCCTACACAAACCGTCAACCAAAACGCCATGTTTAAGGGTGGCAAAGGCGGTAGTGGAAGCGGCGGTGGTGAAGGCAGCGGCATAGGCACCGGTACCGGCTCCGGTTTGGGCCCGGGAGAAGGTAGTGGCAGCGGCGGAGGCATCGGCTATGGCACCGGCAGTCGTGGACTGGTGAAACAGATCAACACCGAGGTGAGCGAAGAGGGCCAAGTGGCCGTGGAGGTGCACGTCATGGCCGATGGAACCGTGAGCGAGGCCCGCATCGTGAACAACTCCAAAGGCAGAACCACCATCACCAACACCTTTATCCAACAACAGTGTATCCGAGAGGCCAAGAAGGCCAAATACAAACCTGGGAAGGAAGAGCTGCGAATCATCTTGTTCAATTAGATTACCGCTAAGACGCAAAGGACGCGAAGGGCGCAACCTTACAAGCATAAAGAGTGCAAAGAAGAATTACAGGTGATTGACAATTCGTTTGATGCCATCTTTCATCAATTCCACATTGAAGTTCAGCAACAAACCCAATTTGTATCCTCCTAACTTCAGATATGTTAAAGTTTGTGCTATATGGATGCCCGCAAGTTCTGACACGCTCTTTACCTCTATCACAACTTTATCTTCCACCACCAAATCCATTTTGAATGCATGATCAATGTACAAATCCTCATAGATCAAAGGCATCCACTTCTCATTAACAATCCGGAGCCCTCTTTTATGCAATTCATAGAGCAAGCACTCATGATATGGTTTCTCCAACAACCCAGGACCCAAAGTCTTGTGCACTTTTAACGCAGCATCCACAATTTCTCTTGCAATTTCATTTTCAGTCATATTTCCTTTTTTTGCTGCAAAAATACACTTTTTCATATTACCACGACAATATTTACATTTTTTAACTGATTTATTTACAATTAATTCTTAAATATTTCATTTACGTTCATCGGAACTACTATAAATTCCTCCCAACAATATCTAATATTTAATTCAGGGATTCAGAATTTGGCTCCGAGCTTTAGTTAGAGTACAAACAACTAAACTTTGTGTCCTTCGTGCCTTTGCGGTTCTTAAAATATCTTTGCGCCCTTTGCGCCTTTGCGGTTCATAAAATATCTTTGTGCCTTCGTGGTTATAAAATATCTATCTTTGCGGTCTAAAAACACCAACATGTACAATCAAATCCTAGACGAAATATTCCACGCCTACCCCATGTATCACAAGGTGGGCAGCTCCGCCTATAAAGAGGGCTTGGAAAACATTGAAGCTCTGCTGACTATCATCGGGAACCCCGAGAAGAAACTGAAAGCCATCCATATCGCCGGCACCAACGGTAAAGGCTCCGTCGCCAACATGATGGCCTCCTACTGTCAGGAACGAGGTTGGAAAACCGGGCTCTTCACCTCCCCGCACTTAGTGGATTTCCGCGAGCGCATCCGCATCAACGGACAGATGATCACGGAAGAGGAAGTGGTCGACTTCTTCCAGCGGTTCAAGCCCAAATTCGACCATCTGGAGCCCTCCTTCTTTGAGATTACCACGGCTTTAGCATTTCACTATTTTGCCCAGCAGAATGTGGACATCGCCGTGATAGAGGTTGGATTGGGCGGAAGGCTCGACGCTACCAACGTGCTGCACCCGTTGTTATCCATCATCACCAACATCTCCTTGGAGCACACCCAACTATTGGGCGACACCATCGCCAAGATCGCCTACGAAAAGGCTGGCATCATCAAGGAGAAGACGCCGGTCGTCATCGGCGAGTTCCACCCGGAGAGTTTTCCAGTCTTCAAAGACATTGCCGACAAGAAACAGGCTCCCCTATTTCTTGCTGAAGAGCATTATCAAATTGAGGGGGCGTTATCCGACTGCTCCATCCAAGACATGGAGGGCCATCCTCTGTACGAGCATATCCATTGTCCACTCCAGGGCGAATACCAGCGGCTCAACCTGCGCACCTTCCTGACAGCTGTGCGCGTGCTGGAAGAGCTTATGCCCTACGACCAAGATGTGGTTCCGCAAGCCATTGAGCATTTGATCGCCAACACCGGGCTGATGGGTCGCTGGCAGGTCTTGCGCCAAGAGCCTCTGACCATCTGCGATGTGGGGCACAACACAGGCGGACTTGCGCTGACCATGCGCCAGCTGGAAGCGCTACCCTATCGCACGCTTCGGATTGTGATGGGCATGGTAAGTGACAAAGACATCGCACATGTCATCCCGCTTCTGCCCAAGGGTGCCGAATACTATATCTGCCAAGCCGACATCGAACGCGCCCTGCCTTCGGAGACGCTCGCCGCGATGTTCCAAGATGCCGGGCTGCGCTGTCGCACGCACCATTCTGTCATCGAGGCCTTCAAGGCTGCCAACGCCGACGCCGCACCCGACGATGTCGTTTTTGTCGGAGGCAGCTGCTTTGTCGTCGGAGAATTCTTAGCCAACATCCAACAGCCAACAGCTAACGGCTAATAGCTAATGGCTAATGGCTAATAGCCAACGGCCAAAAGCATCCTCCAAATACGGATAACTTTTGTATTTGTGTTATGAATTTTATATATTTGCGGCCTTATATAAAAACCGCATAATAAAATTTAAAACACTAATAAACAATAATTTATGGCAAGCAGGAGAAAAGAATTATTCCCCAACGTAACCGATGCTGAATGGAACGATTGGAGATGGCAGGTCCGCAACAGAGTGGAGACCTTGGAAGAACTGAAAAAATACATCGACTTGACCCCGGCAGAGGAAGAGGGCGTGAAGAAGTCCCTCGCCACCCTTCGTATGGCCATCACCCCGTACTACCTGAGTCTGATCGATCCGAACAACCCGAAGTGCCCGATTCGCCGCCAGGCCATCCCGACGGCCGCCGAAGTGCACCAGTCACCGGCCGACCTGCTCGACCCGCTGCACGAGGATGAGGACTCCCCGGTTCCCGGCCTCACCCACCGTTATCCGGACAGAGTGTTGTTCCTCATCACCGATATGTGCTCCATGTACTGCCGTCACTGCACCCGCAGACGTTTCGCCGGCCAGCACGACTGCGAGTCCACGCAGGACCGCATCCAGGCTGCCATCGACTACATCGCCCGCACCCCGCAAGTGCGCGACGTGCTGCTCTCCGGCGGTGACGCGCTGATGGTGGGCGACAAGATGCTCGAGTCCATCATCCAACGCCTGCGCGCCATCCCGCACGTGGAGATTATCCGTCTCGGCTCTCGTACCCCTGTGGTTTGCCCGCAGCGCATCACCGACGACCTCGTCAACATGCTCAAGAAATATCATCCGATTTGGCTCAACACCCACTTCAACCACCCGAATGAGGTGACCGAAGAGTCAATGGCCGCATGTGCCCGTCTTGCTGACGCCGGCATCCCGCTCGGCAACCAGACAGTGCTGTTGCGCGGCGTGAACGACGACACCGAGATTATGAAGCAGCTCGTGCACGACCTCGTGCGTATGCGCGTGCGTCCGTACTACATCTACCAATGCGACCTCTCCATGGGTCTGGAACACTTCCGCACGCCCGTCTCCAAGGGTATCGAAATCATCGAGAACCTCCGCGGACATACCTCCGGCTATTGCGTCCCGACCTTCGTGGTGGATGCGCCCGGCGGTGGCGG
>JAGCFD010000017.1 GCA_017650305.1 Bacteroidales bacterium
TACAAAAGATCAAGCCGACATGAAATCCGCCCGCTCTGTCCGCCCTCTGACAGCGGCGGCAAACGTGAACAAAAATGCCGGCCGGAGCAAAAAGGGAACTAATTCCGAAGGCTTTGCATTTTTGTAAACGCAAGCGCCTTTGCACGCCACTGTTGGAGGCCGGACATTCACGCCGCGTCCGCCTCGCCATGTCGGCATTCCCGCCCGCGTCCAACATGGCGTAACATTTCCTTGATTCCACGATGCCTGTCTGCAGGAAGCTTGCCATGGCGCTCGGACGTAGCTGTACGGAGTTGTGGTTCCCCGTAGGAGATACAGATCTGTAGCCAGGGGTGAAGACGTGAGGTGCGAACGCCTCACCCGGGTGAAGTTTCGGCATACTGGTCATCCGAAGCAAGTACATGAATCTTCCTCTTCAGGGCGACAATTAGCGCGTCAAGTTCGGCAAAAGTGAAAGAGGGTATTCCGCTGAGCTGTTCGATCACGCTGTCAAGCTTTGCCAGACCTTTGTCTTTCTGCCCAAACGAACAGAGTGCCGCCCCGATTTCTGCCTCTGTGCGCAGGGCGTTGGTCTCTTCTTCAGCTCCTATTTGATGACACACGTCAACAAATTGGTATGAGCATTGCAACAACTGTGAAGTGTCGTCCTGCATGCGTGCGATGTTGATCAAGAGTTCCCAAACATCCAGCAGTCTTTTCAAATCCACCTTGACAGAGTCATGCCCAAGCAGGCGTTTGCTGATGGTCCGAGCCGTGTCTAAGCAGGCGCCCTTTGGTCCTTGGAGCAGCGAGTCGAGTTGATCCTTCATGAGGGTCGAGCTGAATATTTTGGCCCTGTACATGTCGGCAGCCCATTCACTGAGGTTGCCCACTAAGACTGCCGTGTCAATGATTTGCAGTGCCTGTGTCGGCTGATAGGCGTAGATGGACATGGCCGCCTGCTTTGTGTGGAGCGTATCCTTTATTTGGGAAGTGTGGAATATGGATTTACCTCCTTTTGAAAATTCTGACGGCGAGTCTGTCCGCCGTATGCAGGTCACTGACAAGACCAGCATGGAAACAACGATTGTCAGGATGATAATAATTCCTCTTTTGTTCATCAGTGGGTGTAAATAATAACTTTAAACCATACTGTTTGATATTCTAAGATTATACCACGAGAGATTGCAATGAGTTGTTAAGAGTAGAGGGTTACATTCTTTCAGGCACCTCAATGCCTAACAAGTCCATACCGTTGTGGATGGTGATGGCTGTCAGGCGGGCGATTTGCAGGCGCAAGAGGCGTTTGCTCTCATCCGTCTCTTTCATGATGGGAGTCTCTTGGTAGAAGCGGTTGAACTGTTTGGAGAGATCATAGATGTAGTTGGCGATGAGGGCTGGGCTATAGTTGTCGCCGGCAGCCAGAACGGTGTCTGGGTATTGGTAGAGAGCCTTGACCAGTTCGCGTTCGTTCTCGTTCATGGCGGTGTCAGTAGGCAGATCCTTGCGCCAGGGCAGTTGTTGGTCATCGGCTTTGCGCAGCAGGGAGCAGATGCGGGCATGTGTGTATTGGATGAAAGGTGCTGTGTTCCCGTTGAAGTCGATGGACTCTTCTGGGTTGAAGAGCATGTTCTTGGTGGGGTCCACCTTGAGGATGAAGTATTTGAGAGCGCCCAGACCAACCATCTCATAGAGTTTGTCGGCCTCTTCCGGAGTGAACTGGAACTTGCCGAGTGCTTCGGTGCTTGCTTTGGCTTCATCGTACATGGCATCCATCAGGTCGTCGGCGTCCACAACCGTGCCTTCGCGGGATTTCATTTTGCCGTTGGGGAGTTCCACCATTCCGTATGAGAGGTGGAGGATAGTGTCGCCAAAAGGTCGTTCCAATTTCTTGCCGAGGATCAGTTTCAGAACATCGAAGTGATAGTTCTGCTCGTTTCCAACCACATAGATCATCTTTTGCGGATGGAATTCCTCATAGCGCAGTTGGGCGGTGCCAATGTCTTGGGTAATATACACAGAGGTGCCATCTTTGCGCAGGAGCACTTTTTCGTCAAGTCCGTCGGCTTCCAAGTTGACGCGGACAGATCCATCCTCGTGTTTGTAGAAGACGCCTTTGGCCAGGCCCTCTTCGACTAAAGCTTTGCCGAGGAGGTATGTTTCTGATTCATGATATACCTTGTCGAAATGGATGCCGAGCCTATCGTAGGTCTGGTCGAAGCCGTTGTAGACCCAGCTGTTCATCTGTTGCCAGAGGGCGCGGACGGTCGGGTTGCCGGCTTCCCACTGGCGCAGCATCTCGCGAGCTTCCAGCATGATAGACGCTTGTTGTTCGGCATCTTCAGGGGTTAAGCCTTGGGCGATGAGTTGTTGCTGCTCTTCTTTGTAGTGTTTGTCGAAGGCCACATAGTAGTTGCCCACCAGGTGGTCGCCCTTGAGGCCGCTACTTTCGGGAGTCTCGCCGTTGCCGTAGCGTAGCCAGGCCACCATAGACTTGCAGATATGGATGCCGCGGTCGTTGACCAGGTTTACTTGGACGACGGGGTGCCCGCAGGCCATAGTGATTTTGGAGACGGAGTGTCCCAAGAGGTTGTTGCGGACGTGTCCCAGGTGTAGCGGTTTGTTGGTGTTAGGGGAGGAGTACTCTATGAGCACGGGAGCCTCGTCTCGGAGTGGGACCAGGCCATAGTGTTCTTCGTTAAAGTGTTGGGAGAGATATTGTGTCCAGAAGGATTCTTTGATAGAGATGTTGAGATATCCTTTCACCACGTTGAAAGCAGATATGATGTCCAGTGTTTGCTGGAGTTGGGAGCCAATTTCGTTGGCGACCATGTCGGGTGCTTTGCGTGCGAGTTTGACGTAGGGGAATACCACGATGGTGCGGTCGCCGGAGAACTCTTTGCGGGTTGGTTGGATGAGTTTGGGGTCGGCGTCTATGTTGATTTGATAGAGGCTTTTTAATGTGTTTTGGAGGGCGGAGGCCAAGATGCTTTCTAATGTCATAATGGTAAGGGGTATTTTGAGGCTGCGAAAATACAAAAATCGTGGAGATGAGAGATTGAATGTTGCGGGTGAGGGTGGAAATGTTTACGAATAATTATCTGAACGATGTTATTTCAATAGATACGAGTTGACCAATTTTTAGTCAAGTATTTGTATTTCAATATCTTATATTTGTGATATTTTTCTTGACTTTTATTGACAATTGTTGTATATTTGCAAAATTAAACTCAATAAACTGTTTTTTACTATTTTAAACTCTATGAAAAGAATGATGATTAAGAAATTCAGATCTCTTGAAGAACTCAGCAGCTATTTTTCGAATGATCAAAAATGTAAGGATTATCTCGCAGAGATGCGATGGGATGGGAATCCTGAATGTCCGTATTGCCATTGTAAAGTAGTTTATAAAAAACGTGATGGTAGATACGCTTGTGCGTCTTGTGGTAATACCTTTTCAGTCCTTGTAGGTACAATCTTCCAAAACACAAAATTATCCTTGTTAATTTGGTTTAAAGCTATTTATTTGGTGGTTAATAGTAAGTCTGGGATTTCTTCTTGCCAACTTGCAGGAATTATAGGTGTAACTCAAAAGACAGCATGGTTTATATTGCAGAAAATCAGAATATTACTTCGTGACGCGGAAGATGAATTTCCAGATAAAGTTTTTGGATTGATTGTTGAAAAACGTGACAGGCATAATAAACCGTATAAAATCAGGGTTGCAGACAAACCATATCGTCTACATCCAAAGCTGTTAAAATATGTTAAAGATGAATCTCGGGTTTTTATAGATGATCGAATTTGTTATCAGAGTTTGGATGAGAGTGGAATAGCTAAATACCGAGTAGAAGATCCTTATCCATTAGGTAGTACAACATTTAAGTCAGGGAAAAATGTTGTGGTGGATGTCTTTTGGCTGCAGTTGAAACGTATGATTATGGGTGTGTATCATTATGTTTCAAGAGTACTTCTTCATCGATATGTCTATGAAGCTTACTATAGGTATAGGGTGCGCCGAATGTCAAATGATGAAAGGTTTGAGGATGCTTTTGGGAGAATGTTTAGAGTTGTTGAATATAGAATTGTTCGGCCAAAAAAATAAATACTCGTTTAAAGGAATGAAAATCAGATTATTTGTGCTTCGGTCAACAGGTATCTATTGAAGGGTGCGATTAGCCATTGATCATAAACGATAATTGCACCCCTCACCTCTCCAACCACCATATTACCCAAGCGACATACTCCGATAGACAAAGACACAACCTTAAAAACTCGGTGATTCTCCAGCTACCTCTTCTGGACTGACATGCAGTCTATTATCCAACTCTCACAACTGCAAAACTAATATAGTTTTTCACTATGTGATAGATGGATGCACTACCACAATTATCTCTTCAATACGGAAATCCGCACTAAGCAATGTCGGCCGAAGACCGCTAAGCAAAAAAAGAGGCCGACTAAAAAGTGATTTTTGTTCGGCTTCTTTTTATTTGCGATAATATAATTTAAGTGTAAAAAAAACACCTGTTTAGTTTTTTGATTTTCAACAGGCCATAGGCAAGCATTTCCATTCTCTTACCGAAGGCAAAAAGGTGCAATTAGGGGCATCAGTTTCGTTTGTTTTTGCCCTATTGCACTCGTTAATCGCGATGTATTTCCTGATATTGTGAGCCAAGGCGATCAGGCCGAACTCTGTTTTTACTTTTTCGTTGGATTTAAGGCGGAAGCGTTTGAA
>JAGCFD010000018.1 GCA_017650305.1 Bacteroidales bacterium
AACATTGTGGTTGTTGTTATAGTATTCTTTGACAAGGGTCAGCCAAACAACATCCCCCAGGTCCCTTCGCAGATCATGGTAAAGCAGGAGGTGTCCATCGTCAATTTGGACATGCAAGGTTTGGAATTCCGCACCATTCAGTATGGTCTGGTTATGGATGGAATATTGGCATGTTGCGTTCATGACGCTGTTGGGGTTCAGCGCCGCTGCTGTGAGGTCTGCCTGCAACATCTCCACGAATGGTCCCGGAGAATATTGGGCTGAAGGTGCCGGGGCTGTCCCTGTGGCAATAAACTGCTGGTGCGTGTCATCCCAAGAGATGTCCTGATAGGGATAGCCAAGACCTTGTGTGGCAATATAGTTAGCATTTTGACTTTGCGGTTCGGCCACAAAAAGCTTGCCATTGTCCATAACAAACACATAAACGGGGTCGTTGTAGGCATCATAACCTGAGCACCCTCTCACAAAGCGGCCGATAGGAGTGATACCATGCCAATAGAAATTCAAAGAGAAATTTTGTCCGACAACCATATAAAAAGGATGCCATTGATAGCCACCCATGTCTTTGTACCCATAAAGGACAAACTCTCCGTTCTCATCCTCAAAACCGCCTTCAAGCGTGAGACCAGACAAGTGTATAGAACCTTTGTCAACCCCTGTGGGCTGCATGGTAACGGGATCTATTTCGGTAATAGACAATTTTGTATTAGCGTTTATGATGAAAGCATCTGCTTGAAAATAATATACAAACCCATTGCTATGAACAATGGAAACAGTACTGGTGGGGTTAGTGACATAGTTCTGGGATTGATAATTCCAATACTGGTTCTGCGCCACGCCACCGAGCGCAAATCCAAGCAACAGGAAGAAAAGGGTGAAGATTTTTTTCATAACCATGTTGTTTTATTATTTCGGGGCAAAGATAATATTTTTTATTTATGAAGTTATTAAATTATGAAACTATTAAATTATTACCACAAAGGACACAAAGAGAAACTAAGAAACTAAGAAACTAAGAAATTAAGAAATTAAGGGGGGGGTGGCAATGGGGTTTACCGATTAGGCGATTAGACGATTAGAGGTTAAGAGGTTAGAAGGTTAGAAGGTTAAGAGGTTATTAGGTTATTAGGTTAGGGGCGACACCGTACAGCATCGTTTAGGCGATTAGGCGATTAGAGGTTAAGAAGCCAACGGCCAATAGCTAATGGCTAATAGCCAATGGCTAACTCCAAACTTCTAACTGTCAACTGACAACTGACATTGTTGTTATTCCCCAATTTTTTATATCTTTGCGCCCTAATTTTTAAATCTTAAATACACCTACATGAAAAAGAATCTTTTCACCTTGATATTCGCCGTTGCCTGTCTGTTTGCAGGTATTCAAGGCATGGCACAATCTGTCACCAAAGCACAGGCAGACCAAGTATGTCAGCGTTTCTTGATGGACAAACAGAAAATGAAAGCGGGTGACACGCCCATTTTCAAATTTGAAGAGCTCATGCTGAACAAAGAAGGCCAAGGCTACCTGTACCGTTACAGTGTTGGCGAAGAGGGTTTTGTGCTGGTCTCTGCCTCCACGACAACACCTCCCGTACTGGCCTACTCTTTCGAAGGGCCGTTTGTGATGATTCCGCCGGTGCGCGACCTCTTGTGGCTTTACGAGCAGGAGATTGCCTTTGCCGAAAGCAAGCAATTGAAGGCGTTGCCCAAGGCCGCGGCCAACTGGGACCGTTATCTGGCCCCAGAATATGCTTCCCCTGCAGACAAGGGCACCAAGGTTGACCCTCTATTGACCTCTTTCTGGAACCAGAACAAGTTCTACAACACCTACTGTCCCTGGGATGTCAACGCTGGCGCCTACTATGACTACCGCGTACCCAACGGCTGTGTGGCATTAGCTGCCTCGCAGATCATCTATTATCACCGCTGGCCAGAGCATGGAACGGGCATGATTTCCTACATTCCCTATGGCTACGGCATCCAGACTGTACATTTCAACAATGAGCACTACAACTACGAGGCCATGTGCAATATGCCAACGACATACGTCAACCAGATCTCACGTTTAGCATACCACTTCGGCGTGGCTATCCGCATGAACTACAACTATGACGGCTCCGGCGCACAGACCAACGATGCCAAGGAGCGCCTAAGCCAGACTTTCCTCTATGACCCGAGCATCACCACCTACTATCGTGGCAACTATATCGACACTTTGGTTGAGGAGTACATCATCGCCTTGAAAGAACAGCTGCAACGCCGCCTGCCCGTATATTATTCAGGTTGCACACAGCAGCTCAACTCTTGTCACGCCTATGTGGTGGATGGTTATGACGAGGACGACCTGTTCCACGTCAACTACGGATGGGGTGGCGCCTCCAACGGCAATTATGCCATCGACAACTTCGTGGCGGGCTATCAACACTACGACTATAGTGCAGAGGCACTTTTCAACATCTACCCATCCAAAGCATACGCAGCTCCCCAATGTCAAGGGCATCAACGCCTAACCGCCTCCCTCGGCACCCTTACCGATGGTTCGCACACCGCCATGCCCTACAAGGCCAACCCCGACTGTTCCTGGATGCTTGCCGTCCCCGACGCCACCAAATACAGCATCAACTTTGACCGTTTGGATCTTAACCCCGGTGTGGATTACGTAACCATCTACAATGGTCCCACCACCGAGTCTGGTATCGCCGGCACTTACACGGGGCAAACGCTACCCTCTGACCCCCTGACCATCAGCGCCGACAGTGTGCTCGTAACATTTACCAGCACCTCCGCTGTTGACACCAATACCGAATACTACGGTTTCATGTTCAGCTATACAACCACACTTCCAACTCGCTCCTGCAACACCATCACTAACCTTACCGACTGGACTGCCACCATCACTGACGGCACCGGAGAGGGAACAAACTACATGCCGCAGACCTCTTGTCAATTCAACATCAACCACCAATATGTCAGCGGTTATGCCTTCTCCTTCGACAAATTCGACCTTGGCATTGGCGATTTTGTGGACATCTACAACAACAGCACCAACCCTCCCACCTTCCACAAGCGTTTCGACTTGAACAACATGCCCAACGGTGTCTATCAGGTGCCTTTCCAGAAGATGCGTGTACAATTCATCTCCGACAACTACGACCAACGCGAGGGCTTCGCCCTGCGTTATTTCACCCTCACAGGTGTTGAAGAAAACAGCGGCATTGAAGACCTCTCCGTATATCCGAACCCAGCCACCGACCACCTCTACATCAAATTCAACGTGGCTGAATCCACCAACATCACCTGCAAGCTGATGGATGCCACCGGCAAAGTTCTCTCTACGGACAATATCGATGCTTTCAGCGGAGAGAACACACACACCATCCAGACCTCCTCTCTTGCCACAGGATTCTACATGCTGGAAATCAACACTCCAACTGGCAAAACTATCCGCAAAGTGATGGTTCAATAATCAGCTCTAGCATCATGAACGGAGATCCCCGACTATATCAGCTACTGCAAGAGCTCGGCATAGGCTTTGAGTATTTGGAACACCCCGAAGCTCCTACCATTGAAATTGCCAAGCAATACTGGGCTGGGCATGATGCCAAACACTGCAAGAACCTCTTCTTCCGCAACCACAAGGGCAACCGGCACTATTTGGTGCTGCTGGACTGTGACCAGAACATGGACATTCATGCCATCGAAAAGCAGTTGCATCAGGGCAAACTGAGTTTTGCTTCCGAGCAACGCCTGATGAAATATTTAGGAGTCATGCCCGGCTCGGTGACCCCCTTCGGGCTCATCAACGACACCGAACATCATGTGCATGTCTTCATCGACGAGAAGCTGCAACAGGCAGAGAAGGTCAGTTTCCACCCTTGCGTCAACACTGCCTCGCTCATCATCCGCCGCGAGGACCTCATACGCTTCCTGGACCACCAGGGCAACACTTACGAATGGATTAACCTATACGCATAATCCCATCATCAAAAATCACAAATGAAAAGGACACTCACTTTTTTGATGTTTGCCGTCGCGCTACTGACGCTCTTCTCTTGTAACACTGGTGAAGGCACAGGCGGTCGCGGCACTATCGAGGGCAACGTCTATCTGGTTTTGCACCCCGATGACAACTACAATCTGGACAAAGACACCGTACTGGCCGCCAAAGAGGATGTCTTCATCGTTTATGGCAACGAGAGCTTCTACGGCGATGATGTGGAGACAGACCACACCGGCCACTATGTCTTCAAATACCTCCGTCCGGGCAACTACACCGTCTATGCCTACTCCTCCAAGCCATCGGGCGAGCGAGTGGCCGAATATCAGACCGTGACCGTCGGCAAGGGCGAGAACGTCACGGTGCCCGACATCTACATTCATGACGGAAAGGCTTACGGGACCTCCATCATCAAGGGCCAGGTGTACGCCACCTATATCGACAAGGACGGCAACGTACTGACCACCGGTCCCGCCTACAACCACCGCATGTACTTGCAACGCGTGGGGGAGGCATTCCCTTGTGATGACGTGCGCGTCGGTCTTGACGGCATCTTCATGTTCCAAAAGGTCACCCCTGGCGACTATATCGTCTTCACCACCAGCATCTACAATGAAGATGAGGTTCCCCTCGTCGTCCAGAAGACCGTCTCCGTACCCGATCCAGACGCTATCGTGGAAATACCAGATCGTTTCGAGATCACCATTAAACCTTAGCTGTCTTTTTTACTCTTTTTAACTTCGTTAAAAAAATCACCACGATGAAAAAGATTCTCTTGACAATATGCATACTGACCTTCACCATAGGTATTGCTTCCGCACAATCAGCCTCCTCCAAACAGGATAGCCGCAAGAACCTGACTGTCAAAGTGTGGAAACGCGGGAACGCCGGCAAGGGCACCCGATATCTGGACCATGTGACCAAATACGACGCCCAGGGACGCAAGATCGAGGAAATCGAATACAACACCAACTCAAAGATGGTCAGCCGCTGCACCTACTCCTACGATGAGAAAGGCAAGGTGAAGCAGGAGGTGGTCTATGACGAGCGCAACAAAGCGGTCCGCATCCGCAAATTCGAATACAACACCGACGGCACCAAACACAAACAGTACAACTACGGACCTGACGGGAAGCTGATCTCGGTCAAAGAGTTTGAATATGTCCGATAAGGCCGAACCGTGAGACTATGAGTGAACAAAAGGATCATACTGACAACTTTGGCTTCATCAGGGATATGCTCTCACAGATGCAGCCCATCACCCTGGAGGAGATGAACGCTGTCAAGTTGATGAACCGCGTGGACACCAAGTATCTCACCAACAGGCAAACGCTTCAAGCGATGGCATGCTATTGGGAGCCGCTGTTTTATGTGCAGGAGATCGAGGGTATTTGGAGCGCGCGCTACACCACCCTCTACTTCGACACTCCTGACGCGCTCACCTACACCATCCACCACAACCAGCATCTGCGGCGCCAGAAGGTACGCCAGCGCCACTACCTCGACACCGGCACCTGCTACCTGGAGGTCAAGAACAAGATCAACACCGGCCGCACCAAGAAAAAGCGCATCGAGATTCCCGAAAGCGCGTGGGGCGACATCTACAGCACCCCCGAGATGGCAGAGTTCCTCCGCCAAAAGGTCTGGGTCACCGACCAACCCCTGACACCGCGTCTGCAGAACTACTTCCAACGTGTCACATTAGTCAACAAAAACCGCACCGAACGCATCACCATCGACAGTGGCATCCGCTTCTACAACCACCTCTCGCAACGCGATGCCGATGTCTCAGACCTTGTGATTGTGGAAGTCAAACAGGACGGCAACAATCCATCCGACTTCAAAAAACTGCTCCTCAACGCCCGCGTGCAACAACGCGGCCTCAGCAAGTACTGCCTCGGCATGCTCCTGACCGACGAGCTCATCAAATATAACCGATTCAAAGATAAAATCCGCTATGTAAGCAAACTGATTGGCCACCCCCTTCAGATTTGCAGCGAAATGAATATTCACTAACAAAACAACATGCTATGTTTCAAGCAGATTTCCCTGATTATGATCCTGAAATAGCCCAACAGTTCGGCATGAACGAAATGGATGGCAGCCAGCTCTTCGGCATCCCTTGGTTCGACGGCCCTTCACTGTGGCAACTGCTCTTCCGCTTTGCCATCAACCTCATCGTCTGCTGGATTATCATAGGGCTCTTCTACTATCGGAAAAGCCAGCGCAAAGACTACTACTTCACCTTCATGCTCTTCAGCATCACCATCTTCTTCATGATCTTCCTGATGGACAATGTGAAAGTGCAGATTGGCTTTGCCTTGGGTCTCTTTGCCATCTTCGGCATGATCCGATACCGGACCGAAACGATTCCCATCCGAGAGATGACCTATCTGTTCGTCACGATCGGCCTCTCCGTCATCAACGGATTAGCCATGACCACCAGCTATGCCGAACTCTTCTTCACCAATATCTTCGTAGTACTGGCCGTATGGTTCTTCGAGTTTATCCAGGGACGAAAGAGACGGCTGGAATCCAAGATCATCCTGTATGAGAAAATCGATTTGATCAAGGTGGGACGTGAAGAAGAGCTCAAAGCCGACCTCGTGGAACGCACAGGCCTTGACATCGTCAATGTGGAAGTTGGCCACATCAATTTTCTGAAAGACACAGCCTACATCAAGGTCTATTACAGAACCACCTCCCAAAACATCAACACCATCAACCATCTTACCAAAGTCAAGTCCGACAACTACTTCAACGCATGAAGCTAAAAAGAATCACAATACTCCTTTGCTGCATAGCTCTATCCGCTACCTGTCTACGAGCCCAGTCCTTTGAAACCGGAGGTCTTCTGGGCATGGAGTATGACGTGAAGATTCTCAAAGGCTGGCATTTCAATGCTGAGACAGAGCTACGTTTCGACCACAACTTCACCCATTATGACCGTTGGAAGATTGCCGTCGGAACTGACTACACCTTCTGGAAAAAGCATCTCAAAGTTGCCGCCGCATACAGTTTTATGAATTACCAGAGTGACGAAGGTATTTTCGACTGGCGTCATCGTATCACAGGCTCCCTCACCTTCAGCCAGAAAATCGGCACCGCCAAGCTCAGCTATCGGGCAGCCTTTCAGAGCACCTTCCGCGACGAATCCCGTGGCGACTACAAATTCAACCCCAAGACCTACATGCGCAATCGTCTGCAATGCACCTTCAGCATCCCTGGGAAGCCCGTCAAGCTATACGTCTCCGAGGAGTTCTGGTGGCGCTTGTATCACCCTGGGAAGAACATCATCGATGAGCTACGCACCACCGCCGGTGTGAAATATGAAGTCCGGAAGCACCACACCCTCGACTTTTACCTCCGCCTCTCCAATGAGGTGCAGGTCAAGAATCCCAAGCACAAACTGATGATTGGATTTGCCTACTCTATTGATTGACATTGATTTAGAAACAACGAGATAACAATATTTTACACACCTATAGAGACGTTCCATGGAACGTCTCTACGAAAAAACAACCTTTATGGATCAAATAATTGCTGCTGCCAAGAAATTCCTGACGGATGTGCTGTTTAACAACATCCCAAAACTGATTGTCGCCCTCATCGTACTGTATGTCGGCCTGAAACTGATCAAGCTGCTTGACCGGGTCATGAAGAAGATCTACGAGAAACACAAGGTAGATATCTCGCTACAGCAGTTTCTCCATTCGTTGATTGACATCACCCTCAAGATATTGCTTATCCTGACGGTGATGAACATGATCGGCATTCAGATGACCTCCTTTGTGGCCATTATCGGTGCGGCCGGCTTGGCTGTCGGCATGGCTTTGCAAGGCACCTTACAGAATTTTGCAGGAGGCGTCATCATCTTATTACTCAAGCCTTTCAAGGTTGGCGACTACATCGAGCAAGGCTCATACGCGGGCATTGTAAAGAGCATTCAGATCTTCAACACCACCATCGTCACCTACGACAACCTGACCATTGTGGTTCCGAATACGGAGTTGGCCACCAAGTCGCTCACCAACTACACCGCCCTACCCTTGCGGCGTGTCAAGATCAACGTGGGCATCCGCTATGGCGAGTCCGTGGAGAAAGCCAAGGGAGTGGTAATGCAGGTCATCAACGCCAATCCGCACGTCTCCAACGACCAAAAAGCACCTGCCGTATATGTCAACGCCCTTGGTGAGAGCGCAGTCGAGTTGGTCGTCTTCGCCTGGGCCACCCAAGAGAACTACTGGAACGCCCTTTTCTCGCTCAACCAGGAGATTTACGAGGCCTTCCAGGCCAATGGCATCGAGATCCCGTTCAACCAAATGGATGTGCATATTAGCCATGAATGAGGCGCGAACCGTTCCATTGAATTAAGAAGTTAAGAAACTAAGAAATTAAGTGAAATAGCACATCTGATAACTGACAACTATTATGGCCAGATCTCTCATCAAAATCACGATCTTTTTTATCGCATTATGCCTCCTGACCATTTCTGGCGTAAAGGGGCAACAGAAACAAATAACGACGATGCATTGCACAGCGCCGGCCTACCTGAAGGCAGGTGATAAAGTGGCGCTGATTACGCCGTCCTATTTTGGTGCGGAAGAATCCACCAAAAAGGCAGCGAAAGTGCTGCGTAGTTGGGGCTTCAAGCCGGTCATCGGGCCCAATGTCGGGCGCAAGCACTTGAGCAAATACGCCGGCACCACGGAGGAGCGTCTTACCGACCTCCGCTGGGCGTTGCGCGACCCGGACATCAAAGCTATTGTCTGCATGCGCGGTGGCTACGGCACCCTGCATCTGGTGGAAGGGATGCCTTTGTCGGAGATGACGGCCCATCCCAAATGGATCATTGGCTACAGTGACATCACCACATTGCTCTGTATGGAGAATTGCGCGGGTGTGATGGGCATCCATGGTGTGATGGGCTGTAACATGGCGGCTCGTGGCGGTGCGGACCTCTCCTGCTCGCTCATGCGGGATTTGCTCAAGGGACAAGTGCCACGTTATGAGTTGCCTGCCAACGCATGGAACATCCCCGGCCACGCAACCGGCACCCTCGTGGGCGGCAATCTGGCCACCTTCGCTCCACTGCTCGGCACGCAGGCCGACGCCCTCGGCAATTCCGACATCATCCTCTTTGTGGAAGAGGTGGAAGAATCCCACCACAATATCGACAGACTCTTCAACATATTGAAAATGAACGGTGTGCTTGCCCGTTGTAAAGGCATCATCTTAGGCGGCTTCACCGACTGCAAAAACGATGTAGGCTACGAGAACGTGGAGACGATGTTGCGCCAGTACATAGAACCGTACAACATCCCCCTGCTTTGCTGTTTCCCTGCTGGTCACGAGAAAGTGAACCTGCCGCTCGTCATGGGCGCACCTGTCACGCTTGATGTGCGGACAGACGGCGCCACCCTCTCCTTTGGCATTCCCGGAACGCCTAAGACAGTGCGCACTGAAGGACTCTTCATACCCGAAAACCGGCTGGAAGATAATAGCAATGACTTTGTGAACATCACAGACGTGGTGCCGGACGCCATCCTGGAAATCCGCTATTTCAGCACCTACAACTTCGTAGGCAGACGCATTGACGGCTACTTGCAGCCCACCGCCCTGATGACCAGACGCGCTGCTGACAGCCTCAAGGCCGTAAGTGACGAAGTGATGCGCATGGGCTATCGGCTGAAGATCTATGATGCCTACCGTCCGCAGATGGCCGTGGACAACTTCGTGCGCTGGGCTGAGGACATCCCTGACACGATGATGCGGCAATATTTCTATCCCGAAGTAGACAAGAGCCTCTTGTTCGTGCAGGACTACATAGCGGCCAAGAGCGGCCACACCCGCGGCTCCACCGTTGACCTCACCCTTTTCGACATGAACACAGAAAAGGAACTCGACATGGGCGGCACGTTCGACTGGTTCGGCGAGGAGAGTCACCCCGATTTCGGCGGCAACCCTGAGACAGGAGCGTACCACGGGAAACCATCCCCCGCTGGCCGCACCATCACCGAAGAACAGTTCCGCAACCGCATGATCCTGCGGGCTGTCATGCTCCGCCACGGCTTCAAGCCCATCGACAGCGAATGGTGGCACTTCACCCTCAAGGACGAACCCTATCCGGACACCTATTTTGAGTTCCCGGTAAAAGAGCTCTAATACCGCAAAACTCGGGGCATTCCGCCCCTCCGCGATTCAACATACCACAAGTGAGGAGTTAAGAGTTAAAAGTTAAGAGTGATCAGTGAAGAGTGAACAGTGAACTTTAACCTCATAACCTTGAACTTTGACTTTGAACCATGACCCATTTAACCGTTAACCTCCTAACCAAATAACCTAATAATTGCTCTCACAATTCATGGAGATTCCGCCCATCTGCGATGTGCGGAATGGCGATGCGCAACCGGGGTGGGCCACAGGTGAGGGCGGCGGCGCACGGAGCGAAGCTTATATCACTCATCTCCCGCCGCCGCCCTCTCATCACCCCCCTGATTCGCGCACGCCCGCCATTCCGCCGCTCCTCAAGAGCGGCGTCCCCGCCCAACGGCACGCGTTACCCCCGTCAGTCCTCTGGCCTGCCCGCCTAACCCCTTGACTTTGAACCATGACCCATTTAACCGTTAACCTCCTAACCTCCTAACCTTTTAAATCGTAAACTGATCACTGTTCACCAAAAAAAGCGTGCGACTTCGGGAAACCGAAGCCGCACGCTTGCGTTATAGCTAATAGCTAATGGCTAATAGCCAATTGCCGATACTTACTTCTTCACGAAGCTCTTGGTAGCAACACCATTGTCGGTGGTCACACGGACGAAATACATGCCGTTTGCGAGGCCGCTGACGTTGATGCGAGTCGGATTGTTCACCACTTCAACAGTGTTGATCAGCTTGCCATAAACATCGTAAACCTCCATCATGGTAACATTCACAGCGTTATCGCTGATTTGAATGTCAACATACTCATTGGCAGGGTTCGGATAGAGGCTGATCTTGCTGAGCAGGTACTCTTCGATACCAACATTGGTGGTCGTTTCAACGATAGAAGCGCTCCACTCGCTGGTTTGGCCATCGCCACAAACTGCTTGAATCTTAATCTCGTAGGTTGTCAAGCCAGTGAGACCGTTAATTACATAGCTGTTCGTAGTGGAAGAAACCGTTGTGGTAGTACCACCTTGAGGACCATACTGGATATTCCAGCTGGTGACATCAGCATTGGCATCCCAAGCAATTGCAATGCTCTCATTCTGAACATCGGTAGCGTGGAGACCTGTAGGAACGTCGCACGGTGTGGGAGGAGGAGTTGAGCCAACCTCAAAGTTAGCCATAAAGGTCTTGTCGCTGGTAACAGTGATAGTGAGGAGGGAATCAGTGCCAACCACGTTGGTGCCGAAACCGGAAATCTGAGTCCAGTTCACGAACTGATAACCTGCGAACGGAGTGGCAACTAACGTAACTTGCTCACCGGCAGTATAGGTGCCGCTGCCAGTAGCAGTACCCATGGTAGAGTCATTAACTTGAACCGTGATGGTATAGGTAGCACCAGCATTGTCAAGGAAGATGGCTGTCAGAGAGAGGTCGGTAGCAGCGACGAAGGTGTAAGGATTGTCGGTGCTGAGGGTAGTGTTGGCATCATCAACCCACTTGGAGAAGTTGTAGCCAGTGGCCGGAGTAGCAGTCACGGTAACATTGTCGCCAATAGTATAGATACCTCCACCAGTAACAGTACCGTAAGCCGGGTTGTTCTGGCCAACGTTGATGGTAACCTGGTTGGCACCAGCCTGCTCACGTACAGTGAAGTCGTCGATGGAAATACGGAACTGGTCGGTACAGTTGAAGTGACGCAATGCGATATAGATATTCTGACCAGCGTATGAGCTCAAATCAATAACAGGATTGAAGAGACCAGTTGCGAGGGTCCACTCTTGAATCAAGGTGTAATCGGCAGTATCAACGTTGCCAGTGGTAGAGATGTAAACACCATAGTGCTCGGCAGGCCAGCTTTGATCCTGGGCGGTAGCGGTCCAAGTAACCTCATAGTTGCCGGTTGCAGGGATTGCAAACTGCGGAGAAATCAACCAGTTGTCAGGGAAGAGAGCGGTGCTGTTGTAAGAAGCGGACTGGATAGCACCTTGGTAGAGAATCCAGGTCTGTCCGTCACCATCAGCATCGAGCGTCATCCAGCAATTAGGTGCGCTGGCGAAATCCTGAACATAAGGATAGGTGGTGATAGCACCACAAGATGTGCTGGCATTAACGGTAACCATGGCAGCGCTGTCGGTTGCAGAGCAGATGGCCTGCACTCCGAAGGTGTAGTCAGAAGAAGCGCCAAGACCAGTGAAGGTATAACTGTTCGTAGTAACATTAGCCACGAAAGTGGTGCCATTATAGACATCATAGCTGGCGGCGGTGCCAGTCCAGCTGATGGTAACGCTGTTAGAGGTGGCATCGGTAACCGTAAGACCCGTTACAGGCAAACAGGAAGGAGCAGCAGAAACAACGAGAGTGTAGTCCTCAGCCACGCCATAGGAATAGCTGGTACACGGGTTGGCATTAGCTGCATCAGCAATGGAAGTGGTATAGCTGTCGAAAGCCATATCCGCACCCACGATACGCATACGGTAGCTGCCGGGAGCAATGGTCGCAGGAACGTCAAAAGTGGCGACAAGTGTTGTCGGGTTGGCATTGGTGGACTCGCCAACATAGACTACCTCGTCAGAATCAAAGCTCAAGCTGTTGTTCCAGTCAACCCAGATAATCGTTCCATAGGTATAACCGGTAGCATACGTAATCTCAACAGTGGCAGGAAGACCTGTGGGAACCGTACCGCTCATAGTAGAATAGTTGGCATAAGCGGCAGTAGAAGGATGGGTGGTATTGGTCATACCGCCGAAGCTGACACTGGTGATACCATCGTTGTCAACGCTCAACGGGGTTGGCAGACAGTAGCCAATATGAATATTCATCGGGTTGGTCCATTGTCCGTAGTCGCTGCCGCAGATGGAGCGAACAGCAACCTGATAATCATTGTCAATATCCAAGCCGGAAATCACGGCCGTGGTGTCGGTAACAACCACACTAACCGTGGTCAGAGGCGTACCGTTTTGAGACACTTCAACCTCATAGTCGCTGGCGCCGTTATCGTTCCAGCTGATAGTAGCGGAAGTGGCAGTCTGGCTATCGAGGGTCAGACCCATTACATTAGGACAGCTGGGAACCTCAGTCACAGCAATATTGTCAATGTGGAAATTGTTGTCGCCACCGGAAACAGTAGATTCACCATAGAAAGCGATTTTAATGGTGTTACCAATATATTGGTTGAGGTTGATGGTATAGTTGCCATAATGATCGTAAGGAATATCCTCGAATGCATAGGTGGCATTGCTGTCGGCATTCATCCACACAGTGGCATTGTTGGCAAGCCAGGTGTTACCGCCATCGGCAGATACGATAACCATGAACTTCTGACCACCCGTGTAGGTAGCAGGAGCAGCCATCGTGCCGCTATAAGCTGTCAAAGCCATATCGAAAGAGAGTTGGGCTGAAGTAGCAGTGGTAAGGTCAATGGCCGGAGTAATCATCCAAGCTTTGCGAGAAGAACCATAAATGTTGTTATAGTAGTGTCCGTCGGTAAAACCGTTTTGAGAAGTGGAGTAGTTCCAGTATCCTGCTGAAATGTTGCCGAGAGGGAGAGAGGCTCCTCCGAAAACTTCAGCGGCAGTAACACCAGTAGCACCGGTCCAGCATGGATCAGAGGCAAGAGTGGCGGAGAAAGACTCTACGAAAGGCATTGACTCAACATCGCAATCGGTACGACAGGAAACAGTGGTTATCGAGGCGTCACCAGCAGGACAGTTAGCCTGAATACCGAAAGTATATTGCGTATTGGAGGTAAGATTGTTAATCGTATAGGTAGTGTCCGTGAGGTTACTTGCCACTACGCTATTGTCAGCCATATTATAGATGGTGAAGGTGGCGCTGGGATTGCTATTATCAGGTACCCAAGACAACGTCACGCTGTTACTAGTCACATTTGAAGCAGAAGCACTTGCAACCTCAAGGCAGGAAGGAAGCACCTCAAGAGTCATATCATCAAGATACAGGTTACCACTACCTCTCATAACGGCAAGAACGACATAGGGAGCCGTAGCAGAAGCATTAGCAAGAGAAACAACATATTTTGTATGAGTGGTACCGGTGACAAGCACACTGTCAAGAACGGTGAATGTATTAATGTCGGCGGGATTGGTAACAGTACCTACATAAACGGTTTTATCGTAAGAGGTAGAAGAGGAACGTGCCCAGAAAGAAATACGATTGCCGTTCATCGGGTAAGCAGTCACATCAACTTCCGGCAAGATGAGAGCCATAACTGCTGGATAGCTGGTGGAGGTAGTACCATAGAAATAGAGTGCTCGGCTGCCATTATGAGGATAAGTGGTGTATGAATACGGATAGGTAAGGCCAGAGGTGGCTTCAGGAGAGACGTAGCGTTGAGCACACCAGGGAAGAGCTGTGGCAGCAGTGGTACTCTCAATCTCATTAGTCTCGAATCCGCAAGTCCAAGGAAGATTCATGGCACTACATGCAGTACGGCCACTGGCAGTGGCAATAGCACTGGCATCCGTGGCAGAGCAATTGGCCTCTACACCAAACGTATAATCAGTACTAGCATTGAGACCTGTGACAGTATAGGTATTACCAGTTATTCCGGATTGGATCACAGAATTGTCAGACATGTCATACACAGTGTAGGTGGCTCCTACATTGACAGCATCCGTCCAGGTAAGAGTCATGCTGCTTGAGGTAATTTGGGTAGCATCAATGGCAAGATTATTCACAGGACTACAGGAAATCTCCGTTCCACCAGTGAAGGAAAAAGTAGTCTTCGGAATGAAGTTTTGAGCAGAGCCTGTGACCGCCGACCAAGATGTGCTGTTATATCCTTGCCAGCTGGCACCAGTAGAGGCTACGCCATAGAAATATGCAGACTTGTAGGTACCTTCAAGAGTATTGTAAATTTCAACGAGCAAGTTTCCGCCTTGATAGGTGTAAGGCGTGGTGAAGGTGATAGTCATAGTGGACTGGGTAGCATCCAACGAGCCAGTGTAAACCGTCGTGGCATCGGTCATATCCACAAAGGCAGACAACGTGGTGGCTGTCACCTCTTTGATTTTGACCACGAAACTGGCAGAGCCCCAGGAATCAGAAGCTGGTGTACCCAGATAGTAGGTCAGACTGGAAATCGTGCCACCATTCATGCCATAACCAACCGCAGCTGCATCAAGCATAGCGGCAGGATAGATGGTCTGACAACGCACAAAGTCATCGACATACAGACCATAGACAGGTACATACGAGTTGGTCGAAGTACCATCGGCCACAGTCAGAGAGTTCTGTGCGAACCCACTTATGCTCAATGTGATAAGCATAAGCATTAAAAGTAAAACTTTTTTCATACTGTTTTTTGTTTAAGTGAATAAAAATTGAAATTATTTAATGATTGTGTAAAGTGTTTGAAATAGTAAATACTGCTGATTACCGACTTCGAAAAACAAGCGGCAAATATACATTTTTTTATTAAAAACGGGTTGTCATTTAACACAAGTGGAATGGCTCCCTCAGAAACCATTAACAAATTGAAAGAATAGAAGTTACTGGTTAATTCGCAACGAGAGCAACTCAATAAAGTTGCAAATT
The DNA here is from genome assembly GCA_017650305.1 of Bacteroidales bacterium. Classification (GTDB taxonomy): domain Bacteria; phylum Bacteroidota; class Bacteroidia; order Bacteroidales; family WCHB1-69; genus F23-D06. The sequence continues at coordinate 15,700 of JAGCFD010000018.1, forward strand.
TCCCCTCCCATTTTTAATTTTTAATTATTAACTATTAATTCTTATTTCCCTTTTAGCGCATTCTCCTCATCTGTGTATTGAATAATCATACAGGGTAACCCTTCAAAACTTTCAATAGAGAGATCTATTTCTCCATATTTCGTCACAAAGGTTGTCTTGTAATCACACCATCCATCGATAACAGACTGGAATTTTTCAGCATCACTTTGAACGGGAGTTGCAATTGTCTCCTCAGATTTCTCTGGTTTCCCATACTCTTTGGTCAGTTTTTTCTTCAAATCGAAATAGGCATTCTGGAGAGATGCCCAATCAGAAAAGTTGAGAATACTTACCAACACACTGTACGCCAAGTCTTGGTCTTCCAGCGGCACCACGCCTATCACACAATCGTCATAGCCCAAAACAGTACCCATAAAATAAGCTATATCATTCACTTCGCCAAGAGAAAACAGCCCCTTCTCCGTCAACTGTTGTGAGATTTTTTTTATGGATCCATCTATGGGCACTCCCATAAACTCAAGATGATTCTGTGCTGAGACGCCCAGGCACAGGAAAATGGCCAAAACAGCCACAAGCAACTTCTTCATAATTTTAAGGTTTTGTTTAAAAACAACATATATAACGCAGCCTTTCGTTGAATATTGCACCACAACGCAAGAAAAAAATCGTATCTTCGCCGCTGCTTAAGAATTTCGACCGTATGTCAACACAACCGCTCCCTAAAGCCGTCATCTTCGACCTGGACGGTACCTTATACGACAAGAAAGCGTTGGCCCGCCGACTCATTCTCGCATCGCTATGCCATGGAGACCTGGGGTTCCTTCGGCGCGAACAACAGGTGCGCAAGAAACTGCGCGGGACGCCCTACCCTTCCGAGGAGCAGTTCTACGAGGCCTTCTTTGCCGAGTTCCCACATCCCGCCAAAGCACGCGAGTGGTATTTCCAACGCTACATGCCCTTGATGGCCCGCATCCTGCAAAAGCATCACCAACTATATGCTTGGGTGCCAGAAATCGTGAAACAACTTCAAGATCAGCGCGTTAAGATTGTCATCTTCTCCGACTATGGCAGTGTGCCCGAGAAGCTACAGGCTATCGGTTTCGACCCGCAATGGGCCGATGCGCTCTTTGACGCGCCCTCACTCGGCGGCCTGAAGCCCTGCGCGGAGTCGTTTGCAAAGTTGTGTGAAAAAATGGGAGTGGCGCCACAAGAGTGCCTTATGGTGGGCGACCGGCGCGACACCGACGGGCTGGGCGCCGCCGCCGTGAAAATGCCCTTCCTACTCTACGTCCGGGGCAGCCGGCCACGGATTGACCTCGATGCCCGCCATCTCTAGCATCACGCCGTGCGTTGCTGCACGTAAGCGATCCAACTCTTCCTTGCGATTAGCTTCCCTGTTGATCAATATGGGTTCGCCTACATGAATGGTCATGCAGGGCAACTCCTTCTTGCCAAAGAGACGGTACAAGCCCTTCCGTTCACGATAGGTGATGACCGTCGGGATAATGGGCAGATCATACTTGTAGGCCATGGAGAAGGCCCCGCGCTTGAAGGGACGCAACGGCGTGTAATAGTCCCAGCGCGTGGACTCCGGGAACAACAGCATCCAGTCCTTCCGACGATGGTATTCGTCAAAGGCCTCGTTGAACTTCCGCATGCCAGCCATCGTCTCCGGGACGGGGATGCCCCCGACGTACCGCATAAACCAGCTCATACTGCCATTGAAATGCTTGGCATACATCGGGATCCGCAGTTTGCGAAACTTGTGAACAGCCTGATAGACACAGAGAGCGTCAAATACATAGACATGATTGCAAATACACATGGCTCCATTCTTCAGCTTATCCCTATATCCTTTCAGATTCTTCTTCCCCCGAACCTGCACCCCGAAATGGGTCCGGTTCCAAAAGGCCGCCGCAATCCATTGGACGAAAAAACCGAAGAAGTTGTTCACTTTGTACTGCCACGAATTGTCAAGATAGGGAAAGGTCTCGTCAAACTGGTACTTCCCTTGCGACGAATCCTCCACCTGCACCTTCAGCAACCTGGCGTAGGGATCGTCTTTGGGGTAGTCAATGCCCACGTCAGGGACATAAACCCCTTCTTTCACCTTGAATTCGCCATATTCCATAGACATGAGGTTGGTTATTTTTTAATGGAAATATTGCTGAAGCTGTAACGGGTCGTATTGCCGTTGAACTCTTCCAAGACCATCTCGGTGACCATATTGTCGGATTTACGATAGGTCAGCGTAATCTTGGAGTAGCCTCTGGTGGCAGCCTTCTTGGCCGTGATGGTTACAATGCGGGAGGCGCCGGCCTCCTTGACCGTATATTCGGCATTGTTGTCGGTGGCCACCTGCTTGTAATTACCCTTGATACAGTTCAGCAGGGTGCTCTTCTGTGTTTTCATCACCGCATTCTTCGTCACATCCACCGTCGATTTCTTGCCGTTCATGTTGATCTTGAGCATATTCCCTTCAATGATGAAGTAGTCGCCGGCGGGCTGCGTGTAGTTCATCTTCAACGTCTCCGGGGATTGGTACAGGACACTTCCCTTGGACTCAATAGTCTTGCCGGATGCCTTGATGGTCTTCTGTTGGGCAAAGGAGGCGTTAATCTGAGACTGTGCACCTAAAGAGAAAATGCAGCTTACAATGATGATAAACAGTGTGATCTTTTTCATATTTTGGGTTATGAGGTTAAAGGGTTATTAGGTTATGAGGTTAGAAGGTTAGAAGGTTAAAAGGTTAGAAGGTTAGAAGGTTAAAGGGTTATTAGATTGAAGGGTTATTAGATTGAAGTCAACGTTCAAAGTTCAATGTCAATGTCAAAGTTCAAAGTTCAAAGTCAACAGCCAACAGCCAACAGCCAATGGCCAATGGCTAATAGCCAATAGCTAATAGCCAACGGCCAGTCACCGTATTCCCAGCGCTTTCTTCACCAACGGTATCTTGATCATCCAGCGGAAGAGCAGCGGTTGAAGCGTATAGGTGATCATGATGGTGGAGGCCATGCCGATGAGCGTGCAGATGCCGATGGACTTGATGGCCGGATGCGTAGCACAGATCATGGAGCAGACCACGATGATGAGCACGAAGGCCGAGAAGAAGATGGCCATCTTATGGTATTCCAACAGCTGGTTGTCGGTGCCTCTCGCACTCGCCAACAAGCCCTGCACCACGAAGATACTGTAGTCCACCCCGATGCCGAAGATGAAGGTGGAGATGACGATGTTGATGAGGTTGAATTGCAGACCGAAGATAGCCATCCAACCCTGCACCACATACCAACTCAGGAACATGGGCAGGAAGGCCAAGATGGCGACCGTTATCCTGCGGAACGAAAGCAAGAGCACCACAAAGACGAAGATGGAAGAGATGAGCAGTGTAGAGTTGAAGTCCTGATGAACCAGCGTGATCATGTTGCCCGTATAGTAGAAGGGATCCACCACGACGGCATGTGGCATAGCGGCAATCTGATTGTCTATATGCACTTTATAATACTCATCCATCTCAGTGGCATTGAAGATGAGGAAGCGGCCGTCTGATTGTTCGATGAAGTTGCAGAGCAATCCGTCGGGCACGAGGCTGTCGCCATAGAGGTCGCCTACCTCGTAGTCACTCTCCACCATGGCGCGGAAGGGCACGAAGATGGAGGGATCGAGGTCGTGTGCGCGGGCTGCCCGATGGATGGCGGCCTCCGCCTCGTTGATCTTCTCCGGGGTCCAGTATTTCCGCCAGGCCTGGATGCGCGCCTGCTGCTCCTTCTCCGACTGGAAAAGCATGGAGACCACTGGCGTGTAGCTGGTCAAGAGACCCTGCTTGCGAAGCGAGTCCAACGTGGCCGACAGTCGCTGGTTGGCATCCAAAGCCTCGTCCAAGGTCGGAGCCACCACGGCATAGTAACGCTGGATGCCGCCGCCGGTGAACTTCTCGGCGTACAGTTTCTCGGAGGCGTGCAAGGCGTCGCTCTCATAGCCGATGTGCTTCAGGTTGTTGTCGAACTTCACCTTCGGACTGAAGATAAAGCCCACCACGATGATCAGCACCAGGGCGATAATTAGGACAGGGTTGCGGTCGTAGGCATAGTCGTTGACCTTATGGATAAGCTTGAAGACCTTTTCGTTGTGCGGCGCGTCGCCCGACTTCAGGAAGTGGGGCAGGAAGATGAGGGCGAACAGGGTGTTGCCGATGAGCATGTAGGTGGCGAAGAGGCCGAAGTCCTGCAACAGGGCGCTCTTGGTGAAGAGCAGTCCTAAGAAGGCTCCGATGGTGGTGATGCAGCCGAGACAGACCGGCTTGGCCTCGTCGGAGAGCATCTTCTCCACGTCGCCGACGAAATGCTGATGGATGATGACGTGCAGGCAGTAGCTGACCGCCACGCCCAGGACCACCGAGCCGATGCCGAGCGCCATCAGCGACATGCCGCCCTTGATCCAGTACATGCACGCCAAGGCGAAGAAGGAGCCGTAAGCCACCGGCAGCACGTTCTGCCACAGGATGTTGACACTCTTGAAGCAGAGGCTGAGCAGAATCAGGATGACCGCCAACGAGAGGCAGATGGTCAGCGCGATGTCGCGGTGCATCATCCGGGAGTTGCCGGCTGAGCGGACGGGCGCGCCATGGAAGAGGACCTTCGCCTCCGGGTGCGCCTGCTCAAACTGCTGGATCCGCTCCTCCAAGTATTGGATCAGGGCTTGGCTGGAGCGGGAGTCGAACGACTGTGTGTTGGGAGAGATGAACATCAGGGCCGTAGTGCTGTCCTTGGAGAACAGATGACCGTCGATGAGGGTGTAGCCCATACTGCCGGATATCTCCGGAATTAGCAGCTCGCGGAGGTTGAGCGGGTCGGTGGTGACCATCTGTGTCACGGCACCGGTCTCATCGTTCATCACCAGGTCGTAGTTCTTGGCCATGGTCTCGTCCACACGAGCGATGGCCTCGTCAAAGCGGGGGTAGAGGTCGGGGGAGACGAAGGAGGGCACGTGCGCCAACGCATAGTCGAGGGCATTCAGGGCCACGTCCACATCTAGCTTGTACAGCGTGTTGGCGATATGGTCGGGCTGTGTCAAGACGGAGTCCATCAGCTCGTCCACGTAGCCGGCCATCGTTTCGGGCGCCGCCCCGGTCATCTCCAGGAAGATCTTGTCCTTCACCTTCAGGTTGCCGAAGACCAGGCCGCTCTCCTGCGTCTCGGTGGACGGCAGCAATTGGGAAAGGTCTTCCACATAGCGCACCTTGGTGCCGAAATAGACGAAAACCAGGCTAGTGACAATTAAAATACTATATAGTAACGCCTTGTGCTTTTGAAAAAAACGATAGATGGACACAAAAACCATAACGATCTGCCAAAGTTCTTATCTTTACTAGGTTAAAAAAACAAGGCGCAAAAATAGAATTTTTTTTTCAGGACCGAATAGCATATCTATATTTTTAGTAATTTTGCACCCGTATTCCTGAATTTCCTATGAAAATCAGACCTGCACTCTCAAAATTAATAAAATAATGTACAAGAGAATCTTTGATATTGAGAACCAGCTTGACGAAGGAATGTTCCTGTTTGGTGCCCGTCAGGTGGGAAAATCGACGCTTCTGCAAGAGCGGTTTCCCCAAGCTGTCTATTACGATCTGCTGATCGACAGTGTAAGAAAAGCTTTCAAACGCAACCCCGACTCTTTTCGTCAGGCTCTGCTTGCCAAACCTGCCGGAACGATAGTCATCGTGGATGAGATACAGAAAGTTCCCGAGTTGCTTGACAGTGTCCATTGGCTGATGGTCAACCGAGGACTTTGGTTTGTTCTCAGCGGTTCGAGTGCACGCAAACTGAAACGTTCTGGTGCGAACACTCTTGGTGGCAGAGCTATTCCAAGGACACTGTTCCCATTGGTCTGGAAAGAGGTGCCGGACTACCAGATAGACAAAGCTGTCCAGAACGGGATGATTCCCCGCCATTATCTTGTCGATGACGCCACCGATCGTTTAGAGGCCTACGTGGATTTATATCTCAGGGAGGAAATCCGGGACGAAGCCGCAGTTCAGGATGTCGAAGCCTTCGAACAGTTTATGGAAGCTGCCGCCATTTCCGACGGCGAGATGATTAACTATTCAAATATCGCGAGTGACTGCGGTGTAGCGGCAAAGACTGTCAAAGCCTATTATCAGATTCTGAAGGACACCCTGATGGGCTACGAGATACCTGCATACACAAGGGTGGTCAAGCGCAAGGTGGTGCAAGCTCCGAAATTCTACTATTTTGATGTGGGCTTGGTGAACTATCTGATGGGACGCCACCGCCTGAGACGAGGCTCTGACGATTACGGTCACGCTTTCGAGCATCTTGTCATGCAGGAAATCATCGCATATCGCGGGTACTGTCGTCGACGTGAGAAGATCTCCTACTGGCACACCTACAACCATCAGGAGGTGGATGCCATTATAGGCGACGCCAAGGTGGCCATCGAAATCAAATCCAGCGAAGAGGTGAAGACTCGGCAAAAAGCTGGACTCAAGGCATTCAAGGATGAGCATCCCGACTGCCGGCTAATTCTGGTCTCTCTTGACCCCATAACGCGTCCCTCCGGCGATATAGAATTGATCTATGTGACCGATTTCTTCAGAATGCTTTGGGATGGGGAGATTTTCTGACGCTTTTTTCCACCCCCAACCCGCGCAATCCTTGGAGAAAAGAATCATTTTCCGTGCAACATTTTTCCGGTGAATTCGTCTTGTAATATGGATAATGTTAAAAATCGCGAATATGACAAGCCGTCCTTACCCCCCCCCTATTTTACTAACACTGTGAGATTTACAACGTTTTTACTATCGGCCCTATTTTTCCTTCTTGCCAGCACATCCGCCACCGCCCAAGGCGAGTGGAAGTGGGCGCATTACTGGACTGGAATTGGGGGCAACTTGAATGAAGTTTTTAATAAAGTTACAAATACTGCTTTTGACGAGGATGGCAATATGTATGTCTATGGTACGATGGGCGGCAATGCCAGGTTAGATGGGGAAATGCTTATGTTTTCAGATAATTCTACTGTGATTACTACTTCAGAGCATTCTATCTTGTTGGCCAAATTTGACACTTTGGGAACAATGCTATGGTATAAAGTGATAAAGTGCAATAGCGACTATTGGTCCTTTCCCAAATGGATGACCGTGAAAAACGATAGGATATACATTACCGGAATAACGGGTATGTGGGGAGACTATGATTATTGGTTGTATTATATTGACACTCTGATTACTAAAGCGGATGTGTTGAGTTTGCAGGCTTCGGAAAGGAAGCCACCCTATAAGCATAGCCGTTGGACATTCTTTTCCCAGTTGGATTTGGACGGGAACCGAATTGAAGACCATTTCGTGGAAACATATACAAGGCAATATTATGAGAATGGTAATAATATTGTACGAAGCGTGAGGCCTATATGTACGGATGAATATGCAAATCCAACACCTATGCATATAGATAATGAAGGTAACACATACTTATTCGCCCCTTTTGATTATGCTGGAAATGAAGAAGACCCATACACTGTAGTCATAGATGGGGATTCCTCTAAGATGTATGACCTGTATTTGCCTGGCAGCAGCTGTGGCAATAGTAGTTTGCAGAACGCTATGCTTTACAAATTCACACCGAACTGGGAGTTGGATTTTGCCAAACTGATGGTGCAAAACACCGAAGGCATTGCCACCTCTTGGGAACTTGCACACGACAGCATAAACCCTTTATATTATGTATATCCTGAATGGTTGTCATACGACGAGGAAGACAATATGTATTTTTCTGGCTTTGTGACGCTTGGACTATCTGTTTTTGGTGCGCACCTGCACCAGTACCCTGTCCGCATTTATTTTGACAGTTTGCATTATGCGACTATAAGCGACCAAAGCGGCACACGAAGAGTGAATTTTATTATAAAATACAATACTGATGGTGACATACTATGGTGTAACCAAATTTATACGAAAGGACATTCGGACAACTCTGAAGAGTTTTCTCGTGGTGATTTATATGGTAATTGTTATTACAATAATGCATTGTATTTAACCGGACGTGGATGTAGCGTCCTTGATGAGAATCTTGGCATTTTCTTTGATAGTACCTGTACAATGCGGCTTCACGGCCCGCAAAACATCAGTAAGACAAATGTTGGTTTTTTTGTCAGATATGACGCTACTTCGGGGAATTACATAAATTATGGAGTTGTTCCTGCTATAGAAGGCAATTCATCCGCATCCCCTGGCCCTGTTCTGGCTGTCATTAACAACAGGGTTTTTGCTTTGTCCTTGTATAAACAGTTTTCTTATGATCCGGCAATTATTCAATGGAGTACCGACGGGAACTTCATCAGCCATATTCCCTATTCGACAGGACAGTCTAAGTTGGGTGCTGTCAATGCCAACCATAATGGAACGCTTTTGGTTGATTTGGTTGCGTTCTCTCCTGTGACTTTTAGCAACAATGTGATTACCAACTGCAATAATCAACCCAATAGCAATGCTGTATTTGCGCTATATCATAATCCGGAATTTACCCAGCCCTTCGTCCCCGACGACTCCGTGGGCATCGAGGATTACCTTGACAGGCGCGAGCGCGACATTTACATTTCTCCCAACCCCACGAGCGGTCCGACTTCTGTGCACGGTTATATGTACGGTTACCAGAGCATAGAACTCTATGACCTCCAAGGCCGAAAACTCGCCGACCTGGTGGAGGCATGGCAACCCTCCAATGCCTCCACGATGCAGCCCATACCAGTCTTTGACCTCTCCCCTTACCCCGCCGGCACGTACCTTGTGAAGATCAACTTCGAGAGAGGGGTGAGCGTGGTGAGGAAGGTGGTGAAAAATTAGTGGTTCGCAGTTGGTAGTTTGCGGTTACGGGAGGCGGAATTGCGCCACTAACATCGTTCTTCTTTTAATGGAATTTTTTATTTTTGCAGCCTAATGTGTTTGCATGAACACGGTTGTGAAAACGCGAAAAAAGAAAAGAATTTAGGACGAAATGACAGAACAGGAACTCTTAGAATTGTGCAGCCTTGGTGAATCCACCACGGTTCAATACAAGTTGGAATTCACCACCCAAAAGCAGATAGCGGAGGAGTTGGTGGCTTTTGCCAACACTCGCGGCGGCGTCATTGTGTTTGGTGCCGAAGATAAGACAGGCAGGATGGTGGGACTTACTTTCGAACAGGTGCAGTACACTTCGCGCGAACTGGGAACTACGGCCAACGATTTTGTCCGACCGGTCATATATATCGAAACCGAAACTGTGAAGCACGAGGGTATGGTTTATGTGGTTGCTTACGTGAAAAACGGTGCTTACAAGCCATACAAAGACCTCTCTGGAAACATCTGGGTGAAACAGGGTGCCGACAAACGCAGGATAACCGAAAATGTGGAAATACGGCGACTGTTGCAAAATTCACGTCAATACCAAGCCGATGCCGACGGCGTGGAAGGCACTTCGGAGAACGACATCGACACAAAGACACTTGATGATTACTTTAAGAACGTGTTCAACAAGCGACCCGATGAGTTTAAGGTTTCTGTCGGTGCTGTGTTGAAGAATGCACATATTACTGACGAACTTGGCCGGCTAACCGTTGCCGGACTGTTGTTCTTTGCCAAAGACCCGCAGCAGTTTCTCCCACAACACTGCATCAAAGCCGTATGGTTTTACGGCAATCATATAGGCGGAACAGAATATCGCGACAGTCGCGATATTACCGGAACCATCCCTGAAATGTACGACGAAGCTATCCGCTGGCTGAAATCCTGTCTGAAAAGACCACAAAACGGGCAATCGTTCAACAGCATCGGAGAGTTGGAAATATCCGAAGTAGTGTTGGAAGAGTTGGTTCAGAATGCGCTGGTGCATCTTGACCTACTGAAACCCGCCGCCATACGTCTGTTGGTTTTCGATGACCGTATAGAGATTGTCAATCCTGGCTGTCTGCCTGATGGTCAGACCATCGAGGAGGTTATGTTGGGCAACTCCGACCCCAGAAACATGTTGCTGGCCCAGTTCGGATCCAACACGATGCCCTATCGGGGACTAGGGTCCGGCATTCCCCGTGTGATGGCCTCCGGCTGCGATGTGGAACTGATCGACCGGCCCGACGGCAACCAGTTCATCGCCCGCGTCTGGCGTACTACCCAAAAGAACGAAGATACTACCCAAAAGGCTAACAAGGAACTGATTTCCGCTACCCAAAAAGAGGATGTCACTACCCAAAAGAGCAAAGTCACTACCCGAAAGCCGTTGAACACTACCCAAAAGAGAATACTTGACTATTTGAAAGACTACCCCAAAGCAACAAGACAGAATGTGGCGGATGCATTGGGGAACATCACGGTGAACGGTGTGAAATTCCACATCGGCCTGCTACAGCAATATGGCGCACTGGAACGCAAAGGTGGTCGTAAAAACGGGGAATGGGTGGTGATTTGGAGAGACGTTGACGATAACGTTCCATCTACCGAGCCCTTGCCCCTACCGACCAACTGCTAACTACTAACTGCTAACCCATTAAACCCCAACAATATGAAAAAACAACTATCCCTTTTCGTGGCCACCCTCGCCACCCTTTTCCTCACCCTCACCGCCTCCGCCCAAGGTGAGTGGAAGTGGGCGCATCACTGGACGGGCAGTGGTGGCGACTTGACCAACATTTTCAATAATATTACAAATACTGCCTTTGATGAGGAGGGCAATGTTTACGTATATGGCACGATGGGTGGCAATGTCAGGTTAGACGGGGAAATGCTTATGTTTTCAAGTAATTCGGATGTGATAACTACTTCAGAGCATTCTATCTTATTGGCCAAATTTGACACTTTGGGA
>JAGCFD010000019.1 GCA_017650305.1 Bacteroidales bacterium
CATCGCCATTCCGACTGGGATGTTCTGCTCATCTTGCGGAAAGACACGCTTACCCAAGCCGATTACGACACCGTGAGCTATCCTTTTGTGCTGCTTGGATGCGAATTGGGCGAGGAAATCAATCCTATCCTTTATACGGAAAAAGAATGGGAATCATATCAGGCAACGCCATTTTATGAAAACGTCCAACATGATGCTGTAAACCTATTGTCATGAATCAGGAGGAGAAACAATTGTTAATTAACCGGCAGGTTGAGAAATCGCATCACTTTATCCGGCAATCAGAAGAGATGATGACGTTAGGCCACAGTGATTTGGCCGTCAACCGTTACTATTATGCTTGCTTCCACATTGTGCAAGCGTTGTTTTTGCAAAAAGGTATATCCGTCCGCACCCATTCCGGAATGATTTCGCAGTTCAGCCAGCATTTCGTGAAAACGGGCATCGTCTCTTTGGAAGACGGTAGTTTGCTTGCCCGATTATTCCAACTCCGGCAGAAAGCGGACTACAATTGCGCGTACGATGTTACGGAAGATGAAGCAAAAAGTCTGGAGGAACCAGCGCATCGTTTTGTGGAGAAGATTGTTGAACTTATTGAGAAATAGATATTATCGTATATTAGATAATAGGTATTAACGAAAAAGCAACGAAAAGAAGAAACAGACTAAAAGACCAACCATAATATATAATAGTAGATAGCGTTTGTGGCTATTTTTTTGCGAAAAAATTTAATTGCGCCACGTAATGGCACATTCGTTTTGTTTCTTTGCCGCCGAAATAAAAACAGTTATTATGAGAGGATACATTGAAATTTTTTATGATTTGCCCCATTTGGAGGCGTTTTTAGAGGCCGGCGGCGCACAATGCAATTTACAAGCTCTGAAAAACGAGATTGACGATTTCTTAATAGAGGCGGTCTTGCATCATATTGAGGAAAAGAAATTTGTCATCATGGGAACGCTGACTGACTATCTGGAAAATAAGGAGCTCTTTGAAGGAAGTCGTGACCTGTTCCGGCGAATGCCCACCATTTCCAGCGATATCTTTTTCGACACAGACGCGAGCGACCTGCTGGAATGCTCGGACTATCTTACCGAGAAAGAGCAACCGGCTTTGTTGGATTGGAAAAAGAGCGGAAAGCATGGCGAACAGAAATTGTTCAGGACGACGGCGGATGTCTTGTTTGCAAAGGAGAAAGAATCTGAAAATCAAGCTGATGACGAAAGTAAACCTCTTGTCTTTCTCGATTTTGACGGGGTACTGAACACAGAAAGACATTTTGCCGAATTGAAAGGGAAAGGTCTGCCGTTCAAGGACAAATATGGTCCATTATTCGATCCCGAAGCAGTGAAAAACCTGAAGAAAATCATTGATGTTACGAGTGCGCAGATTGTGGCCAGTTCCTCATGGCGGTACATGGGTTTGGAAGATTTGCAGCGGATGTGGCACGACCGTGGTCTGCCAGGCAAAATCGTGAGTATCACGCCCCTGCACACGGACGATGACAAGCTGTTGGAAACAGACCTGAGCCAGTTGGACGAGATCACCGCCGATATGTTCTGCTCCGGCCGAGGCAACGAAATCAAGGCCTATTTCGAGGAGGTGCTGAGCGTTGATGCCGCCATGCAGCGATACGTCATCTTGGACGACCTGAAAGACGTGCTACCCGAACAGGAGGACCACTTCATCCGAATCGACCCGATTGTAGGGATTACGGAGAAGGATGCGGAGCGGGCGATAGAGATATTGAATTGTTAAGAAGTTAAATTATTTAAAATAGGAAAACAATGAGAAAAATTAGCGAGCAATTTAAGAAAGAATTATTAACAGGAAGTCTCCATAATCTCCTTACTTATGTAAAAGAGGATGACACACTTGATTTGGAATTAAGAGGGAGTGAAATAACGGTGTATTATCGTGGGGGTGCATTATTGTCAATTGAAGAAAAAGAAAAGGATTTTGAATGGAAACCTTTAGATGCTGAATACAAAAAAAGTAAAACAATCATGCCGGAAACAAGCGTTGAAAATATTGAAAGATACATTCCACAAGCAAAACATGTAATTGATAAATACATCGTTTGTGGACCGAAAAATCATTTAGGAGAAAAAGAAATTCAACAGCTAGTGATTAAGGAAAACAACTATTCTCCAAATTCTGATGATACAGACTATTTTATTGTAGATATGGAATATCAAGATAGTGTTGGGAGATTTGACCTGGTTGCATTAAGGTGGGATTCAAATTCCGCGAGCAGGAAATCAAATAATGTATCATTAGCAATAATAGAAGTCAAGCAAGGAATAAATGCAATTCGTACAACAATCTCAAAAAAATGTGATATCAAACCCGGATTGAAGAAACATCAAGAAGACTTTTATGTGTTTTGCAAGAATGCTGTCATCAAAAGGGAATTTATGGAGGACATGCTTACCGTTTTCAAACAGAAGTGCGAGTTGGGAATTATTTCGGCAAATAATAAGATAAAAAGCATAACAGAAGAAACTAATTTGTCAATAGTCGGAGATTTAGATTTTATTTGTCTGTTGGCTAATTATAAAAAATCCAGCAAAAACTTGGTAAATGAGCTATCTGTAATGCCTGATTGCAAATTTTTTACTTCATCATTTACGGGCTATGGTTTGTATTCAAAGTGTATTATGAACAAAGAAGAAATTTTAAGATTATTATGACGAAGTCTTATAAAATACAGGAAAAAGAAAGACAATTCAACTGTTATAATAGAGGTTTGTTTTGTGGTGCAAAAATCTTTGGGCATTGGAACTTCTATGACCATTTTGGTAATTTCATCAAAAGAGTTCGTTCGAAAAACATTCTTCGTCCTGAAGATAGCCTTAACAATCTGTATTCGGAGATACAATGGACAACTTTATTCTATTTCAAACATCAAAACATCGCTTGGTGGCGTGAAAACGAAGACAGATATTTTCCCTCGGGTCACCTGCTGTCTTCCCAAATCCATTGCCTCAACCACCTTTTTGCCTTGCGGAACGATAAAAATGCTGTATTGGCAATACTGAATCATGTCACGGAAATGGGTTTTGACGAGGTGCTACCTTCTTCTCTTGATGGAGACGGTGGCAACATTGCCTTTGAGTTCGCCTATAAAAACGATGAAATATTGGGTGAAACAGATAAAGGAGCTCGAAGAGGTGTTCTTTGTACCTCCATCGACGCCATGATTGTCGCACGCAAAGGTGAGGATAAATGGTTGATTCCAATTGAATGGAAGTACACGGAGAATTACGAGAAAGAGGATAAGACAAATGACACCCGTCTTAATCGATACGGAGCCGGAATCGTAGAATCCAGAAGGTTAAAAACTCCAGAGAACGGAGTAGCGCATTCCATCTACTTTCAAGAACCAAGTTATGAACTCATGCGTCAGACTATACTTACTGAAGGTTTGATAAACAGAGGTTTGGCCAATAATATGTTTCATTTAGTTGTCATTCCAGAGAGAAACAAGGTGTTGCGAGACGCTGTGGAAAAGGAATTTGTGCCAATGTTGGAATCGAATTCCAAATTCCGCATCATCGACCCCCAATCCCTCCTTTCCCCGCTCGAAAGCAATGCCAACTACAAAGACCTCATCACCTACCTCAAAACCCGTTACTGGTAACCTTATGACCCCGACCAACCTTTTCAACCGCTACCTTTGGCTTTTGGAGCAACTTTCCCCTAACCGTAGGCTCACCAAGGAGGAAATAGACCGGCTTTGGGAAATGTCGGCCCTCAACAAGACCGGAGAGAAGGTGATTCCGCGCCGCACGTTTGTACGGATGCGCGATGCCATAGTGGAGCTGTTCGGTATCCGCATTGCCTGTGACCGCTCCGCCAACGTCTATTACATCGCTGACAATCTGGAAGAACAGACCCGGAATGTCCGAAAGTTCCTGCTCTCTGCCTTCTCCGTGAACCACCTGCTGCGCGAGAACCGGAACCTGATGTCACGCATCCTGATGGACAATGTGTCGGTGGGGGGCAACACCTTCTTGGAAGACATCACTGCCGCCATGCGCGACAACCGCCGCCTTTCCATCACCTACCAGAGTTTCGAGATGCAGAAGCCCCGTGAATTCGAGGTCTGCCCGTATGCCCTCCGCTATTCCAACCATCGCTGGTATCTGCTCGCCAAGGCAGACTTCCACACAACCCTGCGCCTCTATGCCCTTGACCGTATGAGTGCAGTAGCGGCTACGAACAAAACCTTCAGCCTCCCCAAGGATTTTGATGCTTCAGACTACTTCTCCCGTTTTTTCGGAGCGATGATTACCGATGCCAGAGTAGAAACTATCCGTCTGAAAGCCAACGATTTCCGAACACCCTATCTCCGTTCGCTACCGTTGCACCACAGTCAGAAAGAGGTCCGTCCCGGTGAGTTCGAGCTGCGCCTTGTCCCTACCCCAGACTTTTTGCAGGCTCTGCGTTCCATCGGTCCGGACATTGAAATCACGCACCCGAAGTGGTTGCGGGATCAGTTTCGGAACGAGGCACGGACGCTGATGAAACGATACGATGGTAAAGAATTGCCATAAACGAGGCTTGAATGCGGTACGATCTGTAGAGACGCGCCATGGCACGTCTCTACAATTACCCAAACCGGGCGTTGACCCATTGCGGTCGGCGCCCGGTTTTTCATATTGGATTATTTTGTAGTTTTGCACCTCTAATAATCGAAAAATGGAAAAAGAACGCAGCATCGACCGATTGGCACGTTATATCATCATCTTGGGCACGCTCGCTATAGCTGCTGTGCTATGCTATCTATTCAGCAGCGTGCTGGCTTACATCCTCCTGGCTTTTGTCGTGTCACTGATAGGGCAGCCTGTCTTTAGGCTCTTGAAGAAAATCAGAATAAAGGGCAAATCGGCCCCGGATGCCCTGCTGGCGGTGATCACGCTCCTTGTCATCTTCGCACTGCTCTTCCTTCTGATTATGCAAGTTGTCCCCGTCGTTTCCGGCATCCTACGCGACGCTTCTTTGATGAATGCGCAGGAGTCGATGGATACCCATAACCTGATTAACCGTATTAACGATTGGATAATCAGTGTGGTTCCCTGGGTGGGCGAAGACTTTGACGGCGTGCAGATGCTCATCCAAAAACTGTCGGAAGTGGTCGATTTGTCGAATATTCCTTCCATCTTGGGCTCGGTGGCGTCCGCTGTGGCCGGCATTGCCGTCGGACTCTTCTCCGTCCTGTTCATCTCTTTCTTTTTCGTCAAGGATGAAACACTATTCGGACGGATTATCGGTTCTATTGTGCCCGACACCATTGAAGATAAGGTGCAAAAGACGGTCCTTGACATCGATAGACTCCTCTCCCGCTATTTTGTAGGACTGCTTATGGAGATTTTCGGGGTGGTGCTGCTCGACTGTCTCGGGCTCTGGCTCATTGCCCGCATAGGCTTCAATTACGCGCTGGGCATCGCCTTCATCGCTGGCCTGCTGAACATCATCCCGTATGTGGGTCCGCTGATCGGAGAAGCCATCGGCGTGGTGCTCTGCCTCATCCTGAAATACGGTGCCGGCGTCGGGTTGAACGTGAACATCTGGGTCTTCGCCCTCATCGTGCTGGTCGTCATGTTAACGGTCCAACTCATAGACAACTTCATATACCAACCGCTCATCTACTCCACCAGCATCAAGGCCCACCCACTGGAGATCTTCATCGTGTTGCTGATTGCCGGGCATATCGGTGGCATTGTGGGCATGCTCATCGCTATCCCCGCCTATACGGTTATCCGCGTTATCGCCAGCCGCTTCTTCTACGACTACAAGGTGGTGAAACGGCTGATTCCCAACGTGGAAAACGAAAAAACAGATGCGTTGGTATAGAGGCAATGATGAAACACATTCTATCGCTATCGACTCTATTCCTGATATGCTTGTTGACGTGCTCATGCACCCGACAAGATTTGGAGCCTTGCGACGACTATCGACAGGCGATGCGCGACTTTGTTGTGCGTATCAGCATGACCGCCAAGGCCCAAAACCCTGCATTTATCGTCATCCCACAAAACGGCATCGAGTTAATCACCACAGGTGTTAGCGCACAAGATGAATTAGCTGTTGATTACTTGTCTGCCATCGACGGACACGGGCAAGAGGATCTCTTCTATGGCTACACTCGCGACGACCAGCCGACTCCCCAGGACGAGACCGCCCGTCTGCTCACCTATCTCCGCCGCTCGCACTCGGCTGGCAAGACTATTCTGATCACCGATTATTGCAATCAACCGGAGCACCTTGCCAACGCCATAGCCCATTGCCAAGCGGAAGGATTTGTCTCCTTCACCGCTCCCAGCCGTGAACTGGATGTGATCCCCGCCCTGAGTCCTTTGGGAGAAAATGCGAGAGACATATCACAACTATGTGACATACAAAACTTTCTATACATCATCAACCCTGAAAGGTATAATAGTCGCGCCGATTTTATACATGCTGTCTCGGCCACCAATTACGATTTGATCATCATGGATCTGTTTTTTAACGATGGATCTTCCTTCACCGCAGAAGAGATAAAGCATTTGAAGCAAAAGGCGAATGGTGGCCAGCGGCTGGTCATCTGCTACTTGTCCATCGGGGAGGCGGAAGATTACCGCTATTATTGGCAGACGGAGTGGAACCATCACAAGCCCGTATGGCTTGCCAAGCGCAACCCCCACTGGGATGGCAACTACAAAGTGCGGTATTGGTATTCCGAGTGGCAGGACCTCATTTGTGGTTCCGAAGACAGCTATCTGAGCCGCATTCTCCATGCTGGTTTCGATGGTGTCTATTTGGACATTATAGATGCCTTTGAATATTTTGAATAGCGATAGGGAAAACAAAAAAATCCTATCTTCGCGCCATATTTCATATAGCAGGATGTATCACCCTGCTATTTTTCTAATACAATGACTATAAAAAACTTATACTATGGCATGGATTAAAACCAACAATCTGAAAGGCGATCTTTTTGGCGGCATCACCGCCGGCATTGTAGCCTTGCCACTAGCTTTGGCATTCGGCATACAGGCGTTTGGAGGCATTGACGATCCCTCCGCGAGCTCCATGGGCGCCTTGGCAGGCCTCATCGGCGCCACCTTTCTCGGCTTCTTCGCCTCTCTTTTTGGCGGAACGCACTCGCAGATCAGCGGGCCTACCGGCCCCATGACTGTCATCACGGCTTCCTTGCTCAGCGGTGTCTGGGCTGCCCAGCACTCGATGAGTGCCGTGCTCATCAGCATGTCGTTAGCGGGACTCTTCTGCGGCCTGTTTCAGATTCTGTTCGGCATCCTCAAAATCGGAAAATATGTACGATACATCCCCTACCCCGTCCTCTCCGGCTTCATGAGCGGCATTGGCGTAATTATCATCATCCAGCAACTCTACCCGCTCATCGGATGCAAATCACCCGTCTTGGTCTTTGATATGATCAAGCAGCTTCCGGAGCGACTGGCAGGAGGTGTCTCCCTGACTGCATTGTTGCTCGGCCTGGGCACCATCGCCATCATCTATCTTTTCCCCCTGATTACCAAGAAGGTACCCTCCACCTTGGTCGCCTTGCTGGTGATGACCATCATCTCTTTGTTTCTCAACATGGATGAGAAATTGCTCATCGGACAGATCCCGTCCGGCTTCCCGATGCCGGCATTTGCAAAAGAGGGCCTCGACCTGACCGGTCTCGACTGGGGTGCCATCTTGAAAGCATCGGTCATTCCGGGTCTCACCTTGGCGGGCCTGGGCAGCATTGACACGTTGCTCACCTCGGTGGTGGCTGACAACATCACCAAGACGCATCACAATAGCAACCGGGAGCTTGTCGGGCAGGGTATTGGCAATATGATCAGCGGCTTGTTCTGTGGCATCAGCGGTGCCGGCGCCACCATGCGTACCGTGGTGAATGTCAAGAGCGGCGGTCGCACCCAGATCAGCGGCATGGTGCATTCCTTGCTCCTGCTTGCGGTACTGCTCGGACTGGGCAGCCTGGTACGTTACGTTCCCCTCTCCGTGTTGGCAGGCATCCTGATCACAGTTGGCTGGGGCATCATCGACTTCAAAGGCTTCAAAGACCTGCTCAAGATCCCGCGCGCTGACGCCGTGGTACTCATCATCGTCTTCCTGCTCACCGTCTTTGTGGATTTGCTCACCGCTGTCGGCATCGGCATGGTGATCGCCTGCGTGCTCTTCATGAAGCGGGCCAGCGACTTGGTGGAAGGCGGCTACAGCTCTTCCGAGATGACCAACTTCGACAAAGAGAGCCCTTGGCAGGATGAAGGCGGCATGCCCGACAAAGTGCAGCATAAGATCTACATCCAGCGTCTCAACGGCCCCATCTTCTTCGGCACCATCACCAAATTCCAGCAGGTGATGAACGATGTGCCGGAAGATGCCCGCATCGTCATCATCCGCATGCGCCTGGTCAGCTTCATGGATCAGTCGGGTCTGTATGCAATGGAGACCGCCATCAAGGAGTTGCAGGAACGCGGGGTGCTGGTCTTGATGACCATCATCCAACCACAGCCCATGTACATGCTCAAGACGATGAATGTGATTCCGGCATTGGTGCCGGAAGATCACACCTTCCCGACTTTTGAAGACTGCACCGCTTATCTTAAAGCTAAAGTGGAATAACGGCTAACGCTTGTCGGCATGAGTCTTGATATGCTTCTTGTCAAGCCATAAGCCATAGACTTCGCTGACATTGCCGGCCGTGATAAACGCTTTGATCTCATTCTGATTGATGAAAGCCATCAGCTGAACGAACTCATCCTTGGTCAGCAGGCTTTCCAGCTCGATGGATTTCTCGTTGGTATAGCCACCCGTCACCTCATACAGCGTGCAACCGCGCACCAACTCGTCGATGATGTAGCGACGGATGCGGTCGTAGTCTTTGGAGACGATGCAGACACGCTTTTTGTTGTTGAGGCCCGCGGTGAAGTAGTCCACCACCAGACCATTGATCCAGGTGCCGATCAGACCGATAACCACCATGTGGAAGGGATTGATGGCAAAAGCGGTGCAGCAAATGATGGCACCGGCCACAGACACGGACGCACCGATATCGAAGTGCAAGTATTTGTTGACAATCTTGGCCAGGATATCCAAACCGCCTGTGGAGGCGTTGATTTTGAAAAGGACGGCTTGGGCGGCGCTCAGCAAGAGCACAAAACAGCAAAGATCAAACCAGATATCACCCATAATGGACGGGACTGCGGCATCCGGCTGGATGAAACGCTCATAGGGGAAATAGGTCTCCAGCACACGCATCATCGGGCCCAGGATCAGGGCAGTATAGACAGTTTTGATGCCGAACTCCTTGCCAATCAAGAAATAAGCCAAAATCAGCAGGATGGCATTGACCACAAGGATAACAGTGGATACAGGCAGCGCCACCCCAAAGAGACTCTGGGACACTCCACTGATGACGATGGAGAGACCAGAGATGGTACCGATGATCAGCTTGCTCGGCACCAAGAAATAATAGACCGCACAGGCGGTAATCATCATACCGACGGTCATAATCAGCAACTCAACCCAGAACTTCTTGGTTTTAAGAACGTTAAAAATGTTTTTCATATTCAGATAATGTTAGTGTTTTAAGAGTATTTTTCAGCATGCAAAGATAGTATTATTTTTTGCTGGCACCTTTTTGTATTTTTGCGTCATTATAAAAAAGAGAGCATGCAGGCACAGCGTTTTTGGACGAAAGCATATCAACGCAATATTGGCAAGATGATTGGCGTGTGCTACCGCTATGTTGGTGACCGCGCTTTGGCGGAGGACCTGGCGCACGACGCCTTCCTCAAGGCCATTGAGAAATCGGGAAGCTTTCATCGTCTGGGCAGTTTTGAGGGGTGGCTGATGCGGGTGAATCTGAACAACACCCTGGACTATCTGCGCCGGCAACCAACATTTCTGTCGATTGAGAATATCGACATGGAGGATAGCAGGGAAGAGACAAGTGTTCAGGATGTTTTTGCGCTAAGAGTTGATGAGTATACAGAGGAAGAGATATTGTCGGCAATAGGCATGCTTCCCGACAAACAGCGCGCGGTATTCAACCTGTATGTCTTCGAGGGTCAGAAGCACACCAAGATTGCTGAGACATTGCAGATTGGGGTGCGCAGTTCCAAGCGCTATCTGGCGGAGGCGCGGGCGCATTTGCAAAAGACCCTACAAAACAAACACGAACATAAAAAATCAGGAATCATGGTTTTACTCACACTGATATCTTTCCGAGGCCACGCCATTGACCGTCTCTGCCGGGCCAAATTGGGACATTTGACGCTGGCTCCCACTGCGCCCTCGCCCCTCAGCACTCTGAACTGGGCCTCCGCACCGAAGCCCTCGGTCTGGCTGGCTCTCTCCGCCACGAAAGCTCCAGTCATCGCTGGCGTGGGAGTGGCGGCAGCAGTGGCAGGTTCCGTGGCCGTATGGCAGGCACCATCCGCCGATGCCCCATCACCCGCAAACACCACACCTCCACCCACAGCGCAAACGATTGCCCTGCCCGACACCACCATGGAGGCACAACTCTCGCTTTCAGACACGAACACCATACCATCCGATAACACGGCGATCACTCCTGTAGAGACGCCATGCACGGCATCTCTACCCGACCCCGACATGGCTATCCAACCTGAACCAACCGAACCGCCATTGCCCAAATCATCCCCAAACACTACCACTACACCATCTAAAAATCATAGTCTGAAAAAAATCCAGCGACACGGCTATTTCGGGTTAGCCGATGAGCAAGGAAATGTGGTGGTGAGTCCAAAGTATTCCTACATTCATCCATATGACGAATACCGAAGCGGGTGGGCAATGGTGGAACTGTTCGGTTTCAAGGGGTTTATCGACAGCAATGGTCGGGAAGTCGTGCACCCTCAATACGACGAAATCGGCAAGTTCGGCTTTTACCAAGACGGAAGAGCGCTGGTAAGAAAGGGCAACTTCTACGGTTTTATCGACCTGACCGGCAAAGAGGTGGTGCCCGCGACAAAGAAAAGGAAGGAGATAGCTGATGGCTATTAGCCATTGGCTATTGGCTATACATTAAAATCATCACAAAACCCTAACACAATGAAAAAAATAGGCTTTATTATCATGATTCTTCTGTCTGTTGGTACTCTAAGTGCGCAAAAGCGTATTGTGGCCAGTGGCAATGCCATCACCCAGGGGTATATACACAAACCCTTTACGGCTGTGGACGTTAACTTCATTGGAAATGTGGTTATCAGGTATGGAAACCAGCATAAAACCGAAATCACGGCGGATGACAATATTATAGAGCATGTCAAAATGCAAGTGGCGGAGGGGAAATTATCCATCTGTATGGATGACAATTTCTCATACGAAAAGGCAAGCCTACGGGTGGACATCACCACGCCCCATCTGAAGGAATTGACCATGCGTGGGACGTGCGACGTTCGGATAGAGTCGCGCACCGAACCACAACTCGCCATCAGCAAGTCGGGTACCGGCGACTGCATCGTCAACTGTGTCAAGGTTGAAGAATCCATAGAAATCCACAACAATGGCACGGGTGATGTCATCATACCGAGAGAGGGTCCGCTTAAAGCACAGTCGCTGTTTATCAACAATCCTGGCGTAGGAGATATAACCATCAACGCCAGTTCTATTAGCGAATCCCTGACAATCAGCAATCCGGGCACAGGTGAAGTCAAGGTCAACCTGATGGGTATTCCCACAGAAGATATCACGCTGCAAAACAAGGGCACGGGCGACATCAGAATTCAAAACATGTTGGGAAAGAGTGTGAAGGTGAAGAATCTGGGCACCGGCGATGTAGTACTGAACGGCAAGGCAACGTCGCACAGGCTGGTCAACAGTGGTAGCGGCCACATTAACGCACTGTCCTTGGAAGCAGAGACCTCGCATATCACCAACAACGGTGTGGGCGGCGTGAAGGCAACCGTAACGGGCACCGCCTACGTCAACAATCAATCCCACGTGGGAAAAGTGGATATCAGCGGAGGTGGCAAGGTGGTGTGGGAGTGAACACAGCGCACGACGGTCATCCTAGACCGCGGTGCCCACTTGGTATAATGAAGAAGGTGCCTATGACGACACCTTGACAGCAGCGTGAATTTGTAATCAAAACTTGTGTTCATAGCCTATACGAATACCCGCACCTACATGATAATTTTCAGAAAAACGTCCTTTGGGGACACCCTTAGAGTACATTTTTTCAACATACATAACAAAATGGGAAGTTGCTCCGATTGTGAGCGCATCATTTGAGGTCAACGGTATTCTTCCACCCAAACCCAAAGTGGGGCCCCAGAGAAAAACATCTTTCGCATTCGCAGCGACCCATGCATTGATGCCGGCCCCGAGCAAAACACCGCCACGCACATAGAAGTGCTTTAGGTGAAATAGAAGAAGAACACTACAAAAATAAAAAAAAAAGCATATCTTTGCAGCATCATCATTCTAACCATACAATATGAAAAGAAAAATCCTCAGCTTCACATTCCCGCTACTATTTCTCAGCTTGGCACTAACGCTTTCGGCACAAGACAACACCGACACACTCGGTAAAGAAGGGACTGCCTTGAATTGCCCTGCCGTTCTCGTCAACAATCCTTTCAAGGGGTTCTGTATCGGTATTACCACACAGACACAGTTGACCTTGCCGGCCACAGTGCTATCTCACTCAGACAACAACTTCATGGAGAGCAGGCCCGGCATCGGTGGGGAGGTTGGGCTGGAGTTGTCGTATCATTTCAAATATTTCGGCTTTTCGGTCGGTGCCGACTTTGGCACTTTCGCTGTCATTAGGCTCAAACCCCACCTGGAGCGTATGCCCACTGCCGAACCAGACAATGCAGAGTTTCAAATGAAAAACTCCTTCTCATACGACGACCGATATCACAATGTTATGTTCCCCATCAAGGCAGAGTTTCACATCCCTCTGAAAAACCGCTTCTGGCTGATTGGTGACCTCGGCGTAAAGCTCTCCCCTCCATATAATCTTTATAAAACTATTGGTGCCGATTGGATTCACATGACAGGCAGGGTGGCTGATCCAAGTGTGAAGGTGTATACCTCTCTCTTGGCAGATCTGGGCTTTGCCTACATTTTACCATACGGAGACATCCTGCGCTGTTCGATAGGTACCAATGTCGGCTTCCAAAACACGTCTTATTTCAACTATACCATACCCATCTGGAATTCCCTCAATACCGACCAGGGGCAGATCAGCACCCGCAACCACTCTCTCAATCTGCAAGTGGCCTATCTGCACACCTTCCACAAATACAAGATGAACAAGCACGACCAGTCTTGGCGGGAAGTGCTGCCCTCCCACGAGTTCCAATTCAACATTGGGGATCCCATCTTGATTGCCAACAGTAGTGTGCTGGCTTTTTTCAACAATTCCGATGGCATTTTCCACAATTATATTTCAAGAGGCTCTTCCCCATCATTTTGGACACGACCTTTGGGCGACTATGCCATCACACGGTATGTGCCCGTATTCTCCTTCAACTATCATTACAGGGTGGCCAAATGGTTTTGGGTAGGAGGACTCACCACCTTCACTGGTATACACAACACTTGGCGTGACAGGCTCACCGACAAGATTACCGGTCACGGAAGCGAATTCTATTTCTCTATCATGCCTGACATCCGCTTCTCCTATCTCAACCGCAAGCATGTGACCCTCTACTCTGGATTAGGATTCGGAATGGAGATTGAGCACATTAAAGATCCACAAGTATCCCGGTTCTTCACCGACAGAAGCAATCAAGAGTACAATGTCACTAGTATCTTCTATTCCTATCAACTGACAGCCTTCGGCATCAAGGCGGGAGGCAATCATTGGTTTGGCAATATGGAACTGGGGATAGGTTCAAAAGGATTTGTGTCAGCAGGATTCGGTTATGATTTTTAAAAAACAATCAACAACAACAGCAATGAAAAAATTGATAATAAGCATATTATGCATTGGATTTATAGCAACATTCTCTTCCTGTGAGATGGGCGACGGCGAAATGGGCAAGACCCGCACGGGCAAGCAAATATTTGACGGGTGGGGAACCGACATGAACAATCTGTTCAGTGCAATTTTGGAGCCTGCCCTCCAGTTCAACCACTACTGGGAGGATCCAAATGTCGACATAGAGACCTTGATGACTCGCAATTTCAGCAATTCCACACTCACGGAGACAGGAGAACGAAGCTATCTCATCTTCCATGAATCTTCCAACTCCAAACTATATTTATCCATGATGTCTGGAGACAACTTGAACGACGACGGTGCCATCATGCGCATCTATTCTATAGGGCGCAATCTCCCGTCAACGATTGGAGGGGTTATGTTCTTTATGGAAAATATGGGCAATGGACAATGGGTTTTGCGCAACAACAACGACTTGGTCATAACTCTTGATTTCGGAAGCGAGGTGCTTCCTTCCAGCCTGAAGAATTCCAAACTATCTATTTCCGGCTCTGGCTCTTTCCGGCACGAGACACATAGCGATGCCTCCACTCCTGTTTTTTCGGAGACATTACTTAGTTTCGACATTTTCAGGGAGATGTCTGTTGCTCAAAATGCCATAAGGATATCGGCATGGCCACACCAATTCTATCACGACCCTGTGAAATGGGAAGGCGGGTCGGTTGAATTGACTGCCGTGAACCAGTCGGACGGGGGGAGCAACACCGCTGAAGCCACCATTCTGGAGAGTGGAAAGGTGAGCATCACCATTGGAGGTATCACTCAAGAATGGGACCAATCCTGCGCATTTTTTTAAAAATCTGGAATATTTTGATACGGCATACGGATTTTTAATATTTTTGCGCCCCCTGTTCTTGATGACCCGAGCAGGCCCTTAATTCAAGATAACTAACTTAAAATCTTTAAGATATGAAAAGAAATTGTTTGAAATTATTTGTGGCTTTATGCGCCATTTTCTGTCTTAGCGCCACCACCCTGTTGGGTCAGGAGCAGCCTGTCAAGAAGATCCAATACAACTTCATCAATGAGTATGGTGGATTTTTTGGCAAAAATGCCGGTTTCACCGGAGTATTTGTAAATGGCATCGCCATCAACCAGCTGGATGCTATCGGTATCGGTGTAGGCTATGGCCTGAATTCTGCCACCTTCCAGGAATTACCTCTTTTTGTGAACTATCGTCACTATTTTGACCGTGGCCGCAAACTGATGCCCTGCATCAACATCGCCCTCGGTGCCGCTTTCCACTTCTGGGAGGACGAGATTCCCTGGATGAATGAATATGGTTGGTATGAGTATGACTACGTCAACAGACGTGGCGTAGGCCTATACTCCACCATCGCCGGCGGTTTCAAGGTCAAGGCCTTCTCCTTCACGGGCGGCTTCTTCTTCAGAACCTTCCCGTCTGACGACTCCTTCAACGGTGGTATTGAGGTGAAAGTCGGCTACACATTCTAAGCCCTCCTCCAACCCAAAAAGAAAGGGTGACCGATATCCAATCGGCCACCCTTTTTTGTATTAGAAAATCGTTAAAACAGGCTAAACCAGTTCGTCCGGATAGGGAGTGGATGGAATATCCATATCCGCATCGCCCTCAGGAGCGTTGGTGATTCTCTGCAATGAAGCGATCAAAGAACCGATCATCTTGGTAAGCTCAACCAACTTGCCACGGGAATATTCGTAATCCTCTTCATTCTGAAGTCCAACATTCTTGACAATCTCCGTAAAGACGACACACTCACGCACGGCACTCTTGGCCATCTTAAGATAGTAGAGGAATTGCGCTTTGTTACGGGATGAACCTTCAGCAGTATTTAACGCTATATTGTGTGCTGACTTAAGAAACGACTTGACAAGAAATCGTTCGTTATCATTTTCAAAATCAACATTCAACTTTTCGTATAGCCAAGTGATATAATCCATAGCCTTGGCGTAAATCCTCAAATCCTCAAAGCGGAAAAAAGGGACATTGTTTTCTTGCTCGTTCATAATTCAAAATTTTAATTATTTTTCGGTTACAAAAATACAACATTTTTTTTCAAAAACAAGCCATTTTCATCCCTTATTATAATAAAACATGCAAGAAGTTGAAAATAATGAGTTATTATTTTGGAAATCAAATTGTTATAAGACTTAACAAAATGCAATTATTTACTAAAGCCAACGAACAAAGTGCGACAATAGGATTATCGGGGGTCATTTGCAGGAAGATTTTTCGCAAGATTGCATACATTTTTTGTATTTTTGCCACTTAGTATTTTCGACAGGATATGCAGAAGCCGCTGGCAGAAATATTACGACCGCACACCTTGGAAGCCTACATCGGACAAGAACATCTGATGGGCAAGGGGGCTGTGTTGCGCAATGCCATTGAACAGCGCAGTATCCAATCGATGATCTTCTGGGGGCCGCCTGGGGTGGGAAAGACCACTTTGGCATTGCTTATCGCGGAGCTCACCGATTCCGACTTTTTTCTGCTCAGCGCCATCAACAGTGGGGTAAAGGACATCCGTGACGTCATCGACAAGGCCAAAAAGTCGGAGAAGCGCGCACTGTTGTTCATCGATGAAATCCATCGTTTTTCCAAGTCGCAGCAGGACTCCCTGCTGGGTGCGGTGGAGCAGGGCGTCATCACCCTCATCGGCGCCACTACCGAGAATCCCTCTTTCGAGGTCATCTCACCCCTACTCTCCCGTTGCCAGGTCTATGTGCTGAAGAGTCTTTCCCGAGAGAACCTGGAGGCTATATTGCAGACAGCCGTCCAATATCTATCCGAGCAGATGAGCTGCAAGATAGAGATTGAGGACACGGAAGCCCTGCTGCGCATCTCAGGTGGCGACGCCCGCAAACTCCTCAATGCCATAGAGTTGGTCACATGGATGACCAAGCCGGTGGATGGAGTGATTCACGTCACCCACCAGCAGGTGGTGCATGTCATCCAACAGAATCTGGCCTTATACGACAAGAAAGGGGAGCAGCATTACGACATCATCTCGGCCTTCATCAAGTCGATGCGGGGCAGCGACCCCAATGCAGCGGTCTATTGGATGGCGCGGATGCTGATTGGCGGGGAGGACCCGCTCTTCATTGCCCGCCGGATGGTCATCTTGGCCTCTGAGGACATCGGCAATGCCAATCCCAATGCCCTGTTGTTGGCCAACAACTGTTTCCAGGCGGTGAATGTCATCGGCATGCCGGAAGCGCGCATCCCATTGGCGCAAACGGCTATTTACCTGGCCTCCTCACCCAAGAGCAACGCCTCTTATATGGCTATTGAAAAAGCCTATTCGCTGGTCAAGCAGACGGGTGACCTGCCCGTGCCGCTGCATATCCGCAACGCCCCCACCAAACTGATGAAGGAGCTGGGTTACCACAAGAACTACCAGTATGCCCACGACTTTGAGCACAACTTCGTCAATCAGGAATTCCTGCCCGACGCCATCAGCGGAACGCAGCTATATGAGCCGCAAAACAACCCTCGCGAGAACGAGCTTCGACGGTATCTAAAACAATGCTGGAAAGAGAAATACCACTATGTAATACTCTTACTGGTGGCATTAGGTTTTTTTTTTAGTTTGAACAGGGCGGCAGCGCAGAACTACCATTTCAGCCAATACTACACCCAGCCTGCAGCCATGAACCCAGCGCTGACAGGTGCCTATGACGGCCTCATCCGTGCGGGACTCACACAACGTACCCAATGGCTCTCCGTGACCGTCCCCTATCTGACCTTCGGTGCCAGCGTGGACGGCGCCATCTACCGCAACAACCGCAAACAGACACTCATCGGTGCCGGATTGTCTTTCAATGGTGACAAAGCCGGTGATCTCAACTACACCTCCCTGCAGGCCGTAGGGTCGGTTTCGCTGATCCGATACTTAGGTCACCGCAACCGGCACAAACTCGGACTGGGTTTCTATGGGGGTATCATCAATAACGCCTACAACCAGTATGCCGCCCGGATGGACGAGCAATACCAGCATGGCTACTATGACCCTACCATCCCGATACACGACCTCTTCGACAACACCCGGCAGCTCTTCTTCGACTGTGGCGTCGGCGCATTCTGGAGTTTCTCGCCCAACAAGACGGATAACTACCAGGCAGGCATGAGCGTGTCGCACCTCAACCAACCCAAGGAGGTCTTCCAGAACGGATTTCTGCAGTTGCCGTTGCGCTGGACCACGCATGCGCTGGCACGCATCAGCCTCAGCAGCAATCTGGCTTTGGAGCCAAGCCTCTACATGTCATGGCAACGCCGGTTCAGCGAGTACACCTTCGGCACCAACATCGAATACTTCCAGAAGAAGAACAGCTACACCACCCTTTTCTCCTTGGGCGGCGGCATCTTCTACCGATGGAACGATGCTTTGATACTGAACGGTTTCTTTGACTGGCAGAACCTCCGCATCGGCATCAGCTATGATGTCAATGTTTCCCGATTCTTCACCGCCACCAGTGGCAGGGGTGCCCTGGAGGTCTCCATCACCTATATCTTCCGCAAGAAACGGATCACCCGCATTGGCAAAGAGCCATGCCCCTATGACCTGATGTAATGAAACGAACCCTTTTGCTCATATTAACTCTCCTGACTACCCTCGCCATGCAGGCGCAGCCCCTGACGGACGCCCAGCGTCGGGCGCAACAGCGTTTCATCGCCCAGGACACACTGCCTGTTGACATCGAGCGCCTGCCCTCCCGCATCAACTCCCACTTCTCGGAATACGCCTCCCACCTTGCCCCAGACTCCTCTTTCTACTTCACATCCATGCGGGCCGACATGGAGGAAGACTACGATCGATTCTTCGAAACCAGCTGGTATTGTTATCTCTACCAAAGCCGATTACATCCCGACGGCAGCTACGAAAAACCGATAGCATTTCCTTCCACAATAAACAATGTGAAAATGTTCAACAGTAACTTCTGCTTCAACGCCCAACACGACCGGCTCATCTTCACCCGCTGCACCAAGAGCGGAGACGGGGAACTCCAGTGTTCCCTATGGCAGTCGGAACTGGGCAAAAAAGGTTGGGAAAAGCCCAAGTTGCTGCCCAAGACCATCAACGCCCCCAACTCCAGCAATATGCAGCCTTGTCTGGTGGAGAACGAAAAGTACACCGCGCTCTACTTCGTCTCCAACCGCGAACACGGAACCGGAGGTCTGGACATCTGGTATTCCATCGTCAAAGATGGCGACTACAATGCACCCATCAACGCGGGGCGCGTCATCAACACCGAAGGCAATGAGGTGACACCGTTTTATAGTCCCGCCGAAGAACGGCTGTACTTCAGTTCCGACGAGCATCTGGGCATTGGGGGCTACGACATCTTCTACAGTTCGGGGGCACTCAGCCAGTGGGGAGAGGTCACCAACATGGGAGCACCCTTCAACTCCAGCTATCACGACTTCTACTTTAACCTCACTCCAGACATGAAAAGTGGTTTTTTCTCTTCCAACCGGCCCAACGACTACTTTGACGAGGACACCTGCTGCAACGACATTTATCATTTCCATTGGAAAGAAAAAGATACATCAGCAACTGTAGTCAAGACAGATACTACGATTGCGGAGAAGATTGCCTCAGTACTGCCCATCACTCTGTATTTTCAAAACGACTACCCAGACCCGCGCAGCACGAGCGACACCACGGATGTGCACTACGCCATGCTCTATCGTCAGTATGTGGAAGAGATTAACCATTATGTGGAAGAGGCAGGTGAAGGTCTGACAGGAGACACCCTGCAGCAGGTGCGCAAAGAGGTCGCCGCCTTCATGCGCGACTCGGTGGCCACGGGCTATACACGACTCGTTTTGCTGACCCAGTATCTGAAGGAAGCGTTGGAACATGGCGACACCGTAGCAGTCAAGATCAGCGGGTACGCGTCTCCCCTGCACCATAGCGACTACAACCGGCACCTTTCCAGCCGACGTATCGCCAGCCTTCTCAACTACCTTCATCAAGTAGAAGGGGGATACTTTGAGCCCTATCTGAATGGCCAAAAGGCGGGGCTCACCATCACCACCGACCCCCAGGGAGCTGTTTTGCATTCCTTCAGCACCTCCGCCTCCAGCGAGACGGTCTTCGGGGTACAGGCAGCGAAGGACAGGAAGATTGTAATCAGTGAGCAGTGAAGAGTTAAGAGTTAAGAATTAAAAGTTAAAAGTTAAAAGTTAATAATTTAGGGTTGTTAGGGTTCAAAGTCAAAGTTTAAAGTCAAAGTTTAAAGTCAAAGTTTAAAGTTAAAGTCAAAAGTTAAAGTCAAAAGTCATGAAAAAACTCCTCTATTGGATTCAGAATGCGAGAGCGTATGCGTTGCCGCAAAGTGTTTTGCCGGCCATTGTGGCCCTGTTGCTGCCTGTCGGGGAAGAGGGCTATTCGCTCCCCTTGGGCTTATTGGCGATACTCATCGTGGCCATCGCCCACTTGTCGATGAACCTTTTTGACGACTATTTCGACTTTCAGACCCGGGGCAATGAGATTCGGGAGGAGTTGGAGCAGCAGGGCGAGCGAGCCCGCATAGCCAAGAGTCCCTATCTGGTCTCGGGCGAGGCGACACCGCGGCAGCTTTTCCTGGTGGCCTCTCTCTTTGCGCTGACGGCCCTGGCGTTGGGCCTCATCATCGTCTGGCAGCGCGGTCCCGTTCCGCTCTACATCGCCGGAGTCGCAGGCTTCCTCGGATACTTCTACTCCGGGCGGCCCCTGCGCCTTTCCTACCACGGATTGGGAGAGCTGATCATCGGGGTGGTCTTCGGACCACTGCTCATGTGCGGCGTTTTCTATTCGGCTGTCGGCCATCTCAACAGCGAGATTCTCTATCTCTCCTGCGCCATCGGACTGTTGGTCATCAACATCCTCTTCACCCACTCTATCCTGGACTACAAACCCGACATCGCCAATGGCAAACGGACGCTGGCGGCTGTCTTGCGACGCCCGGCCCTGAACCTGACGGCCTGCGCCCTCTTCAACTTCCTGCCCTATCTGCTCATCCTTTGGGCTGTCGCCACCCACGCGATGGCACCACCCTTCCTGATTACACTCCTGCTGATACCACTGTCGGTCAACCTCTTCTACCTGATGATCCAGTTCTGCCATCATCCTGAAAAGGAGTTCTCACGCAAATGGTGGTTCGGTCCTATCGAACATTGGGATCAGATCCAAGAGGCCGGACTCGGATGGTTCGCCATCCGCTGGTTCTACGCCCGCAATATCCTGCAATGGTTCAGCCTTTTGGTCATCCTCTGCTCCATCATTGCATAAAAGACACTCCCGTCTAAAATTTTTTATACTTTTGCCGCCACATTTTCACCACCCATAAAAGCTGTATCGTATGCTACAACCCGACAACTCATTCATCAAAACTTTTGAAATAGGCTCTCACATTGCAGACTTCAACCGGGAGTTGCTGCCCAATCATCTCTTCAACCTCCTGCAGGAGACCGCGGTGAGTCACTCCGAAGTCTTGGGAGTAGGCTGGGATGCACTCCATGCCCAGGGACTTTTCTGGGCCTTGTCAAAGATAGACGTGGAGATTCTCCGGATGCCGAAGTGGTTGGAACGCATCAAAATCATCACCTGGAGTAAGGAGTATCACCTGCTGGTGCAGCCCCGTGATTTCTTTGTGGAAACCGAGCATGGGGAGCTGCTGGCACGCGCCACCTCCAACTGGGCACTGGTGGATCTGGAAGGAAAACCGCATCTGATTGAGGAGGTCAAAGGCGGACTCCGGCATCGACTGGGATGCGATGCTTTAGAAAAACCGGCCTCACGCCTGCGCAAAGTGACGGAGGGCAATTGGTCGGAGGTGCACCCTGTGCTCTACTCCCATCTGGACCTCAACCAGCATGTGAATAACACGGCCTACATTGCCTGGGCGGTGGACAATTTCGACTATGCATTTCATCGCCAGCATCGTGTCAAGTTTATCTCCATCAACTATTTGGTGCAAACACTTCCTGACGACCGCTATCGCATCCTGCAACAAGAGACAGAGCCCAATCATTTTGTAGCCTCCATTTTTGAAGCTGACAAAGGTACCGAGTTGTGCCGTGTGGCAACCCTGTGGAAATAAGAAAAGATCCTTATTCCTTTGCGCCAGGGTTATATTTTTCCCAGAACTCTGCTCCCTCGACATCCAGTTTTTTCGGGTCGAAGCGCGGTTCTTCGCCTTTCTTCTTGGTCTGTTCATAATCGCGGAGGGCCCTTAATGCTTTGGGAGAGAGCAAGATGATGGCAATCAGATTGATCCAGGCCATGGTGCCCACGCCAATGTCACCCAATGTCCACGTGACGCCGCTCGTGGTAAGAGAGCCGGCAAACACGGTGAAAATCGTACAGATACGCAATATCCAAATCGCAATCTTCTCGCTACGGTCATCACCGAAAGCCAGATCTGCACGTTCCATGGCCTCTGCGGCCTTGTCGAGAGTCTCCTGGTCGCGTCCCTTTTCGCGCATCCGACGCAGTTGCCATCTGCGGAAACGGCTGAAGAGATAGACGAGATTGGTCTCGGCATAGTAATAATAGGCCATGATGGTTGTGAAGGCGAAGAAGAAGAGGGCGATGGAGACGATATCGCCGGCGGCGCGGTGGCCGATGATGGTGCCGATGGCGCCGATGGTGTAGAAGACGCCCGGCTCACCCGACGGCGCTCCGGCGTTTTGCTGCAGGTAGGTCACGACAGCCTCTCCCGACGAGGTCATCTGCACACTGTCGAGGATGTTGTAGGTCTGGCAGGCGAGGATCATCAGGGCGGTGGCGGTGCACACCAGCAGGGTGTCGATATAGACGGAGAAGGCCTGCACAAGGCCCTGCTTGACGGGATGGCTCACCTTGGCGGCGGCTGCCACGATGGGTCCGGTGCCCTGGCCGGCCTCGTTGGAATAGATGCCACGTTTCACGCCCCAGGAGATGGTGCTGCCGAGGATAGCGGAGCCCAGCGGTCCCGCGCCCACCGCTCCCCGTAGCATGTCGAGAAAGACGCCCGGCACCAGCTTATAGTGGACGACGAGCACCACGATGGCGAGCAGGATGTAAAGGATGGCCATGAAGGGAGCAACGATCTGCGCCACATTGGCAATGCGCTTCACCCCACCGATGATGACCAACGCGATGAGCAGTGCCACGCCCAAACCCACCATCCAAGGGGCGATGCCAAAGGACTGCGACATGGACAGGGCGATGCCGTTGCACTGTACTGGCGGCAGGAGGAACCCGCAGGCAATAGCCGTGATGACAGCGAACACGCATCCGAAGAAGGTACTGTGCAAGCCGTTCTCGATGTAGTAGGCCGGACCACCGCGGAACTGGCCATGGTGGTTTTCCTTGAAGATCTGGGCAAGTGTGGCCTCTACGAAAGCGCTACCCGCCCCGAAGAAGGCGATGACCCACATCCAGACGATAGCGCCGGGACCGCCGAATCCGATGGCCGTGGCCACCCCCACGATATTGCCCGTGCCCACGCGCCCAGACAAGGCCATGGCAAAAGCCTGGAAGGAGGTGATGCCCGTTTTCTGGGTCTTGTCGGTGCTGAAGAGCAGACGGCACATCTCGCCAAGACGGCGCACCTGCACAAAACGGGTGCGCAGGGAGAAATAGAGCGCCGACAGCAGGCACAAGCCTACCAGCGCCGGGCTCCACACCCAACCGTATATCGTCTCAATGACCGTTGTAATACGCGACACATCCAGCAAAAGCATAACATCATACTTTACGGCAGAACACTATAAGGACAGTACAGACTGACTATCTTTGCATCTGCATTTTTGCAGGTGCAAAGATAGTCAATTCTGAGAATTATCCAAAAGGATGTTTGGTAAGACACAAACTGCTCCGTTAGAACTTCAGCCGCAAACCTCCTAAGAAATTGATGCCGGCCTGCGGGAAGTAGCTGGCCTCATAGTATTTGTCGGTGGCCATGTAGTAATAGGAGTACATCGCCGCATTGTTCTCATATTTCGTGTTGAAGAGATTGTTGACATTGAAGAAGAGTTCCAGATCTCTCAAACATTTGAAGTGGAAGGTGTAGGAGAGACGGAGGTTGGTGAAGGAGTAGGGCTTCATCATGTAGGTATCATCGCCGGAGTTGTCCAGATATTGCTTGCTGACGAACTTGGTAACGAGGGAGATGTTGAAATTCCGAATCGGCGTGAAGGTGAAGTCGTTGCCAATGATGATGCTGGGAGAATAGGCGATGGGCGTGTTGCCAAGATGCTGCTCCACATAGCCATCATCATCCCAATCCTCATTATAATTAGACACATAGTGGACGTAATCCAGCACTCTGTTGATACTGAAGCTGCCGTTGACATGCCAAGTGAAGAAACGGACAGGACGATAGGCTGCGGAGAGCTCGATGCCAGCGCGATAGCTCTTGTCAACATTGGTCATGAGGGGATCACCGGTCTGATCCAGCTCACCGGTACGCACGAGCTGGTCACGGTAGTACATGCCGTACAACGTGGTGTTGAAGAAGAACTTGTCGTTGTGCATAGTGTAGCTGAACTCCATGTCGTACAGGGTCTCCGGCATCGGCTTGCGATCATCGGGGGCACCGACAAGGTCGTTGCGCGTGGCCTCACGGTTGGCGGTGGCAAAAGAGAGGTCGAAGGCATGTTTCAACTTGCCCTTGGCCAGATAGTAGTGCAGCGCAATCTTCGGGTTGATGAAGTTCCAGTGGTATTCCTGCGGAATGGGCATCAGCTCGTCATTGACACCTTCAATGGTGTAATCCACCCGGCGGTATTGCAGTTCGCCCGTGACGCTGAAGTTCTTGTACCAGTAGCGCAGGTTGGCAAAGAGCTTGCTCTGCAACTTGTTACCCGTTCCACTGTACCATTGGTACAAGGGCGGGCACTCCACTACGCGGTCGGGCTCGACCCAAACGATATTGCCATAGTGTTTGCCGTTGTAGTTGCTGACATCCATACCAGCCACCCAGCGCAACCCTTGGTCAGTATGGTTTTTGAACACCTGTGTGCCCGTATATTGCGCATGAATGCCATAATAATAGTTGTCGAGATACTTCTGGGTGACCAGGTCGGCTTTTGTTACCGTGTCATACAACGTGTTGACCGTGTAGGTGGCACTGTCAAGTTCATGACCAATGATATGGATGAGGCCCTCCAAACCATATTTGCGCACCTTCTTGTCGTCCTTATATTGCTCATAATAACCGATGCCGCGGGTCAAATAGGGCATCACCTGCAGACTATGGTGCTGCAGACCGTCTTGGCGGATCCAGTCTTTGACATACTCCAGCTGATAGAAGGTCTGTGTGTAGTGGTCTTTGGAGTTCTCATAATAATGATATTGCTCGTTAGCATCATAGTATTCGCCGCAGGAGTTATAGGTACGGTTGGTCTCTAGCATATCGTATGGCACGCCGTTCCAGGCAAGGCCGGTATGTTCGGTACCAAAGAGCATGTGGAATCTCAATTTACCATAATCTTTGTTCTTTTTGAAGTTATAAAGATCGTACTGGGCAGTCAAGAAGCCAGAGTTGAGGCGCACCCCGGAGAAGTCGATGTAGCCATCGCTGCGGATGTCGGAGAAAGAGGCCAGCATGGAGAAGCGCTTGCCGATGAGGCCAGTGCCGGCACTGACCATGTTGTGGAGTGTATTGAAGGAACCGTAGGAACTTCTCACTTCTGCAAAGGGCTTGTTGGGTATCTGCCGGGTGACGAAATCCACACGGGCACCGTATGAGGTACTACCGTCGTAGGTGTTGGCACCACTCTGCACACTCACATGCTCGATGAAGGAGGCCATGTCGGGCAGGTTCACCAGCCAGGAACCCTGCGACTCGGCATTGTTGATGGTGACTCCGTTGAGGGTGGTGTTGATACGGGTCTGGTCAATGCCACGGATGAAAAGGTAGGTGGCACCGAGACCATTACCCGATTCGGAGGTGGTGACCACAGAGGGCATCATCTCCAACAGGTTGTTGACACTTCCATTACCCTGTTGAGCCCGGATTTGGGGCATTGACATGGTCGTGACATTCGCGAAGGTCTGCACCGTAGGTTTGGTAAAGCGGATCGTCACCTCGTCAAGTTCGCCGTGTTGTGTCGTATCCAGCACCTGGGCGAACAGTCCTGCCGGAAGAACCAGCAAGAGAAAATTGATGATTAAAAATTGAAAATCGAAAATTTTCAACTTACCAAGTACATTTTTTTTCATTGCTCTAACAGTTTTAGTTTTTAAAATGAAACAATACTGAAAGAGGGATAAGAGGACGTTGTTTATCTCCCTACGGCGGCATTATCCGCATCAGGTTCAACGGGTCTGATCTCAGCCTTTCGGCACCCCTTTCAAAACGGCGGCAAAGATAGATAAAATATCGATACGTTAGCTATTGGCCATTAGCCATTAGCTGTTAGCTGCTATGGAAGGCCGAGGATTCGATGGATTTGGAGGGAGAGGCGCCATTGCGGGTGGTCAGTCACGGCTTGCACGCAGGCGCGAAGGTTCTGTTCACACAGATCAGGAATGGGTGAATAGCAGGGCTGCAGAAAGCGATGGTGAGCTTGGATATGATCATAGCGTGCCAGGTCCTGGCCTGTATAGACCACCTTGAGCTCATCGCACGTCCGGAGCAGACAAGGCTCCGCATCACCGCCCTCAAAAGCGTCTTTGGGGGACAAGGTGACCCAGTCCACTGCGGTAAGCAACGGGCGTGTGCCGTTGGTCTCCACTGCCACCATCATGCCGGTGTCGTGCTTCAAGAGCGTCACGAGCGCCTCGTCAATGAAAAGAGAGGGTTCACCACCCGTCAGGACGAGCAGCGGGGACGAGGGCAGGGCCAGCACCTCCGCTACAATCTGTTCTGCCGTCAGCATCCGTTTCTCCCGATGGTCCGTGTCGCAGAAATGGCAACGCAGGTTGCAGCCACTGAAGCGCACAAAGACTGCCGGGGTGCCACTATGGAAGCCTTCCCCCTGCAGAGAATGGAATATCTCGTTGACAGGATACATGGCTAAAAGTTCTGCGGGGCATCGTCCGCAATGTAACAGGCTTTGTTGTCACGCGACTCCCAGACATCAGCCCGGTAGCAGTTGGGCACGGTGTCCACAATCCAACGAGCGATATTTTCCGCAGTCGGATTGAAATCCAACACTTCGTTCAAGTTCTTATGGTCTATCTTGTTGTGAATAAGACGCTTGATCTCTGTAAAGTCACACACCATACCATTGGAATCCAACTCTTTGGCGCGACAATAGACCTTCACGATCCAATTATGGCCATGCAGGTTCTCGCACTTGCTCTCATAATCGAGATAGAGCTGGTGACAAGAAGAAATTTCGAGGGTTTTTCTAACGTAATACATTGATTATTATTAAGTTATTAAATTACTAAACTATTAAAATATTAAACTTTCAAGTGGAAGCTTGCGATAGAAATGGTCATTAGTCCTTGTCAAAGTTCAACATCATACACGGTAGTGTCGTCGATGCCGGCGGCGGCGAGGGCCATGCGCCGTTCGCGACATGTGCCGCACTTGCCGCAGTGATGCTCGCCGCCCTTATAGCAGGAGTAGGTCTCGGCGTAGTCAAGACCCAGCGCTTTGCCATGGCGGGCGATTTCCACTTTATCGAGGTGAGTGTAAGGGGCGTAAATAGCGATGTTCTCATAGGTGCCTGCCTGCATGGCCTCGTCCATGGCATGGATGAAGTTGGGGCGACAGTCAGGATAGATAGCATGGTCCCCGGCATGGTTGGCGATCATCACGCGTTTCAGCCCGTTGCTCTCGGCCACACCGCAAGCCACAGCCAACATGATACCGTTGCGGAAGGGCACCACCGTGGACTTCATATTCTCATCATTGTAGTTGCCCTCCGGAATATCGTCGGCCGTCATGAGCAGGGCGCTCTTGAAATACTGATGGATGAAAGACAACGGGATGGTGATGTGCGGGATATGGAGTCGTTGACAATGGGTAATCGCCCACTGCCGTTCCCGCCCGTTCTGCGTGGAGCCATAATCAAAGGTGATAGCCATGGCTATCTCTTCGCGATATTCGTACAACATCGTGGTGGAATCCATACCACCAGAGAGGATGATCACTGCATCTTTAGCCATATCCTAACGATTTTGCATCACACTTAACATTCTCTCCCGCACCATCGCTTGATGGTCTGCATCCCCGTAGTTGGCAAAAGGCAGGA
Organism: Bacteroidales bacterium; assembly: GCA_017650305.1. Lineage (GTDB taxonomy): Bacteria > Bacteroidota > Bacteroidia > Bacteroidales > WCHB1-69 > F23-D06. The sequence goes on from JAGCFD010000019.1 coordinate 28,158, forward strand.
TGGAGATGCCCCCACGCGGATTGAAGAGCCCCTCCACCTCCAGATACTTGGGATCCATCAACTTGACAAGGTCTTTCATGATGATGTTGACACAGTCCTCATGGAAGTCGCCATGGTTGCGGAAGCTAAAGAGATAAAGTTTCAGGCTCTTGCTCTCCACCATGCGGATGCGGGGAATATATCGGATGATGAGATGGCCGAAGTCGGGCTGACCGGTCTTGGGACACAGAGAGGTGAACTCCGGACAATCCAGGGTGACCAGATATTCATGCTCCGGGTGCTTGTTGTCGAAAGTCTCCAGCACCTCTGGGGTATAATCGTAGGCATAGTGTGTCTGCTGGTTTCCCAACAGCGTGACACCTTTCAATTCTTCATTGGTTCTTGACATAATCAGTTGATTTAGATATATGAGGAGGGATTATGGCATCCGTTCCAGTTTCTTGGGATTGTCTTTCTTCTTCCATTGGGAGATCTCTTCAAAGTTCAGGGCAAGGTTGACACAATTGGGTGCGGCGCCGGGAGCATATTGCAAACGGGAGAAACCGAAGCGAAGCCCTTTGATATTCAGCATGAAGCCGTATGAGAAACCCGCCATTGAGTGGCGTGCCAGCACCTTCATCTCTTGATGAATGTTGTGATTGTAGGCCAGCTGGATAGAGAAATATTTGGAAGGTTCAATTTCTAATCCAAAGATGATGTGACGAAAGAAATTGTCAAAAAACTGAGATGCCTTTGAAGGATAATTCAAGGTATTGGTCAGAGCATCCCGCTCCATGAAGGGATTATCTTCACCATAGTAATTCATATTCCAGCGATAGAGGGAATGGAGGGAGATATGATAGCGGATAGGCACGTGAGCAAGGCGCTGCGAGAGGGCAAACTGGAGATCAAAGGGCAAACGTTCCAAGTTGCCGGGATAGAAAGGTTTTACCTCGGTACCGATATTTTTGGCCAACAAGGTAAGCGACAGATTCTTTTCCTTATTGAAATAGCTACCTGCTACATCCACGGCCAAGCCGAAGGAGTGGTACGACTCATAGCCGCAATAGACGAGCTTGAGGTCGGCGCCGATGCTGAAGTGCGGAGACAACTCACGACCCCACCCCACCGTCAGGGCAACATCGTTCACGGAAAAGCTGCCCGTCTCCACCCCGCTTTCATCTGTGCCGGTGAACTTGCCATAGTTGACATAACGGGCCTCCACCGCAAAGCTTCCCGCCTTGGGAACAGTAAACGAATAGAGTGCAGAGGCGTAGTTGGTGTTGGCAAAATAGTTGGTGAAATCCAGCGCCAGCGTATTATGATGACGCGCCCCAATGAAGGAAGGATTCACCATCAACAGTGTCGGGTCATCATCATAAACTGATATCAAACCACTACCTAAAGCGGTAACCCGGGAGGCATAACTGTAACTTAAAAAATTATAGACGCTCCTTCCCCCTGTCTGCGCACACATCTGGCCAGCCAGAAGCAAGAACAGAAATGCGGTTACGATATGTTTGAATCTTACACTCATAAAAAACGTGCAAAAATAACAAAAATAAATAACGAAAGAAGATAATTACAATAGTTTTGTTGAGTGGGTGATGTCAGGACCTCTTCTTTATAAAGCCTTATCAAGAAATAATGACACCAATCACATTTTTTTCTATTTTTGCATTCTAAAAAAAAGAGCAATGAAGATTATTGGCATTACGGGCACGTTAGGTGCTGGAAAGGGCACGTTAGTTGACTATCTGATGGAACATTACGGATACAAGCACTACTCGGTGCGTGGCTATCTGATTGAAGAGGCTGAGCGGCGGGGCTTGCCCCTCAACCGCGACACCTTCGTGGTGGTGGCCAACGACCTGCGCGCCACCCATAGCCCCTCCTTTATCACGGATGAGCTCTACAAGCAGGCCGAGGCAGCGGGCACGGACGCCATCATCGAGAGCGTGCGCACCCCGGGCGAGGTGCTCTCCCTCCGCCAGAACGAGCACTTCCTCCTCTTCGCCGTCGATGCTGACCCGAAGATCCGCTACGAGCGCATCGTGCTCCGCGGCTCCGAGACAGATCACGTCTCCTTCGAGACCTTCATCGAGAACGAACAGCGCGAAATGGACTCCACCGACCCCAACCACCAGAACATCGGACGCTGCATGGAGATGGCCGACAAGGTCTTCCACAACGATGGCAGCTTTGAAGACCTGTACCGACAGGTGGAAGAATACTTTAATGAGTTGGAAGTTAGAAGTTAGCAGTTTGGAGTTAATAGCTAAAAGCCAATAGCCAAAGTTTAACATTCCTTCTTCGTCACATAGAAGGTGAATTGCTCGTCCATCCGTTTTTTGAAACGATAGAGCACCACGAAATAGAGAAAGGTGCAGGCGAGGCTCACCAGCACGGGGATCCACTCTTTGTCGGTGAGCAGGAAGGTGAGCAGGAAGGAGGCGAGGAGCACCACAAAGGGCATCAGGTAGCCTAACACCACGGCTTTCCGACCTGCCGACGACTGGAGATTCAGCGTAACGACCTCCCCAACAGTAAATTCTTGGTTATACGGATTCTGCGCCTCTATCAGCTCCTGTTTCCGTTCCGAAGGCATACAGATACTCTTGGCGCGGCACTGGCCGCAGGCGGAGCTGATGGTGATCTCCACCAGCAGATGTCCGTCTTCTATCTTTCTAACGATGCCGTCACGGCAGATGGGTTGTGTTTCCATAATCTATTCAAAGAGGTTTTTGAACATCTCCTCCACGCGGGCAATGGGGATCAGTCGAAGTTTATAGTCTTTGGGGTTGATACCTTTCATGTTATATTTGGAGACAAACATGCGGGTGAATCCGAGTTTGTCGGCTTCAGCGATTCTTTGGGTGATGCGTGACACGGGGCGCACCTCCCCGTTGAGGCCCATCTCGCCGGAGAAGCAGGTCTTGGCGTCGATGGCGATGTCGGTGGCGGAGGAGAGGATAGCAGCAACCACGGAGAGGTTGATGGCTGGGTCCTCCACGCGCAGGCCGCCCGCGATGTTGAGGAACACATCCTTGGCGCCCAATTTGAAGTTGCATCGTTTCTCCAAGACGGCTAACAGCATGTTCATCCGGCGGATATCGTAGCCGGTGGCGGAGCGCTGCGGCATGCCATAGACAGCGGTGCTGACCAACGCTTGCACCTCGATGAGCATCGGACGGTTGCCCTCCAGGATGGTGGCGACGGCCGTGCCGCTGTAATCCTCGTCATGCTGCGACAACAGGATCTCCGATGGGTTGTGGATCTCGTTAAGTCCGCTCTGTGTCATCTCGAAGATGCCCATCTCGGCGGTGGATCCGAAGCGGTTCTTCATGCAGCGCACCATGCGGTAGCCATAGTGCTGGTCGCCCTCAAACTGCAGCACCGTATCGACGATATGTTCGAGGATCTTGGGACCGGCAAGGCTGCCCTCCTTGGTGATATGGCCGATGAGGAAGACGGGGATGCCGGTGGTCTTGGCGAGATGCTGGAACTCGGCGGCGCACTCCTTGAGCTGGGAGATAGAGGCCGCGGCGGAGTCTATCAGGGAGCTTTGCAAGGTCTGGATGGAGTCCACGACAATGAGGTTGGGCTTCATGGCCTCCACGTGCTTGAAGATCTGCTGGGTATTGGTCTCGGTGAGCACGTAGCAATGGGGAGCCTTCTCGGACGAGAGTCGGGCGGCGCGCATCTTGAGCTGCATCTCGCTCTCCTCGCCGGAGACGTAGAGCACCTTGAGGTCGCGCATGCGGAGGGCCATCTGGAGCAGGAGCGTCGATTTGCCGATGCCGGGCTCACCGCCAAGCAAGATGATAGAGCCGGGCACGACGCCCCCGCCCAGCACATTGTCGAACTCGGTGAAGCCAGTCTGGATGCGGGGTAGCTGCGTCAGGGAGATCTCGTCGATGGGTTTCGGCGTGCTCTGGAGCACCTCCGCGGTAGAGCGCCCTTTCTGGACCGGTGTCTCGCGCACGACCACCTCCTCCTCAAAGGTATTCCACTCGCCACAGGAAGGACAACGGCCAAGCCACTGGGCCGACTGCGCCCCACAATTCTTGCAATAATACATTGATTTGCTCTTCGCCATGCGTCTTATTTTTTAGACGGCAAAGATAATAAAAAAAGAGACGCACAATTTTGCGTCTCTTTAAGGTTTTTAATCATCAAAGCCTATAAAATTGCCGTTCTTGTCGAATAACAGATCATCGTCAGTTTCCCAACCATACTCATCGGATAATCCGACTTTGTAGCGGTTGTTTTCAAATTCAATCTCCTCGATATGCTGACCAGGGCAATTAGCAGCCACATAAGTGTCGATATTTGCCGGGAAGAAACCCGTAGGTACGTGTCGGCCGTGACAATCCACCTTTTTCCAATTGCCATTCAATCTGAAATCCACATCCGTTCCGTCAACGAGGTTAACGTCATAGATACCATCGTCTTTGATGACGGAAAGAATGTCAATACCAGGAAAATAAGTATTCAGGAAAGCTTTGGCCTTGGAAGGGAGTTTGTCGCCAGTGACGGGTTTGTCGTCACACGACACAAACGCGCTTAAGGCAACCAAGCTTATTAAAAGCAAAAATATTTTTTTCATTGTTTAAGATTTTAGTTGTTGACTATTGTATTAAATATTGTCTTTGGGTAGAAACAAACAATTTTCGTCTCATCCGGATTTTAATCATCGGCTGCCATGAAATTGCCGTTCTTGTCGAAGACCAAGTCGATGTCATTTTCCAACTCCACTTCGTAGCGCTTATGCTCATACTTTACGTGGGTGGGATAATTCACAGGGAATTTGGTGGAAAGAAACTGGGCGGTATTGGCAGGGAGAATGCCGTCGGGCAGCGGATTCAGGCCACAATCGACCTTGATCCATTGGCCATTGGATTTGAATTCCATCTCTGTACCATCGAATAGCACCACATCATACTTTAGGCCGTCCTTCCGCACAGAAAGCACCTCGGTACCATTGAAATTGGCGGCGATGAACTGCTTCGCCTGGCTGGGCAGTTTATTAACAGAAACCGTCCGGTCGCACGACGCGAACATGCCCAACAACAACACTGTGGACAAAATTGCAAAGAGCTTTTTCATAAATGATTCGTTTTTAACCATTAACTTCGTCAAATATTAATCATCAGCATACATGAACTTGCCGTTCTTGTCGAACTTCAGTTCCATGTCGGTTTCAAGCTCAATGTCGTAACCGTTATAATTCTTATCGATTTTGGTGATGATATTGTTCGGGAAGTTGGCCTTCACATACTTCGAAATAGCGGCAGGAACAATGGCAGCAGGAACTGCACGCATACCGCAATCGACATCTTTCCAGTCACCCTGTAGTGTGAAGTCGATTTTGGTACCGTCTTTAAGCATCACCTCGTATTCGCCGTCATCCAGCTTGGCGGAAAAGAACTCCGTCCCACTGAAATGTTGTTGGATGAACGTCTGTGCCTTTTGGGGAAGCTCTTTCAACGTCACAGGCCGGTCATTCGCAGCATAAACATTCAATGTCACCAGACCTAACAATAACAAGAATAATTTTTTCATTGTTTTGGATTTTTTAGTGATTATAGTGGACTTCTGTTTTTTTTACTTCTTCACGTTTCGCTTATCTGGATGCGAAGTCCGTCAAACATCCAGATAGGCAAATAACGCTGCAAAAATATAAAAATTGCCGTGAATAGACTGCGAAAAAATCAAAAGGTTGCAACTTGTTGATAATTATTTGTCGTTTTTTTATCTGCTTGTTGCTATAACTATTTATTTGTCAATCATTTGTTAATTCATCCCAAGGCATGGGTACTTGCATTTGTTAGTACCTGCTCATGATACATATTAGATTGATGAGGATTGTCTGTGCGGCGTTTTGCGCGTGCTCCTCGCCGCATTTAAATGAATCCATTCTACAAAAACTATCCTCTGCCATTGGGGAATATTACATTAATCCTATTCTATAAGCCGTTAACATGGTTCATGCTGTTATACACCTCGCTCAACTCGGACTGCAATTAAAATTGGTAACAATTGCCCACAACAAAACCATCAATATTGTTTGTTCAATATTCCTTTTCATTATTTTAAAAAAGACGGCTAAATCTTATTTATACTAATCATCCGGCACATCTCATTTCACTCCGCAAAAACATAAAAAAAGCGCCAGTGAAAGAGAGTTTTTTCAAAATTCCCCGCAACCATGCGAAACCCCTTTCTTTTTTTTGTATTTTTGCAGTTTCTTTTAAATACAATATCCGATACTATGTATAGAACTCATACCTGCGGTGAACTGAACGCCGCCAACATCCAGCAGACTGTCACTCTGTGCGGCTGGATTCAGAAAATCCGCCACTTAGGCGGCATGATTTTCATTGACTTGAGAGATCGCTACGGCATCACCCAATTAGCTTTCAACCACGAGACCCGTCCCGAGTTGTGCGCCCAAGCCGAAGCCATGGGCCGCGAGTGGGTCATCCAAGTGACCGGCCAAGTCATCGAACGCTACAGCAAGAACAAAAACATCCCCACCGGGGACATCGAGATCGATGTGGAGACCCTGAAGGTGCTCAACAAGTCGTTAGTGCCGCCGTTCACCATCGAGGACGTCTCCGACGGAGGCGACGAGCTGCGCATGAAATACCGCTACTTGGACATCCGTCGCCGTCCCGTGAAGGAGAACCTCATCTTCCGCCACAAGCTAGGCTTGGAAATCCGCAAGTATCTGAGCGAGCAAGGCTTCTTGGAGATTGAGACCCCCTTCCTCGTGAACAGCACCCCCGAAGGCGCACGCGACTTCCTCGTGCCCTCCCGCATGAACCCGGGCGAGTTCTACGCCCTCCCGCAGTCGCCCCAGACCCTCAAACAGCTCCTCATGATCTCCGGCATGGATCGCTATTTCCAGATTGTACGCTGCTTCCGCGATGAGGACCTCCGCGCCGACCGCCAGCCCGAGTTCACCCAAATAGACTGCGAGATGTCGTTCATCGAACAGGAGGACATCCTGCAGATGTTCGAAGGTCTTGTCAAGGACATCTTCAAGAAATTCAAGAACATTGACATCGAGCCCATCGAGCGCATCACCTGGGCTGATGCCATGAAATACTACGGTTCCGACAAGCCCGATGCCCGCTTCGGCATGCGCTTTGTGGAGCTCAACGACCTGTTGCAGCACAAAGATTTCAAGGTCTTCAACGAAGCTGAGCTCGTCGCCGGCATCAAGGTGGACGGCTGTGGCAACTACTCCCGCAAGCAACTCGACGGCTTGGTCGAGTTCGTCAAGAGCCCGCAGGTGGGCGCCGGCGGACTGGTCTATATCCTCTGCAATGCCGACGGCACGTTCAAGTCTTCTGTGGACAAGTTCTACGATCAAGCTGACTTGAAGGCGGTGGCCGAGCGCTGCGAGGCGAAGGCTGGCGACCTGATCCTCATCATGTCGGGCAAGGCCATGAAGACACGCAAGCAGTTAGGCACCCTCCGTCTGGAGATGGGCGACCGGCTTGGATTGCGCAAAGCTGGCGAGTACAAGCTCCTCTGGGTCATCGACTTCCCCTTGTTGGAGTGGGATGAGGAGACACAGCGTTTCTACGCCATGCACCACCCGTTCACCGCACCCAAACCGGAGCATGAGTCCATGTTGGAGAGCGATCCCGGCGCCGTCAACGCCAACGCCTACGACCTTGTCATCAATGGTTCCGAGATCGGCGGCGGCTCCATCCGTATCCACGACCAGGAGCTGCAGAAACGGATGTTCAAGGCCCTCAACTTCACGGAAGAGCAGGCACAGGCTCAGTTCGGCTTCCTGATGAACGCCTTCCAGTACGGCGCACCCCCGCACGGTGGCATCGCCTTCGGCTTCGACCGTCTGTGTGCTGTCCTGTCCGACTGCGACTCCATCCGCGACTTCATCGCCTTCCCGAAGAACAATGCCGGTCGCGACACCATGCTGCCCGCCCCGACCCCCATCGATCCCAAGCAGCTGGAAGAACTTTATATCGACATAAAACCTATCCCGAATGGAAAATAAAGAACAATACAACGCATTCAGCCTGATACAATTCCTGTGGCGCTGGAAATGGTGGCTCCTGGCCATCTGCCTCGCCACGATGATCATCTCCCTGGGCTGCTCCATGCTGATCAAACCGCGGTTTAAGTCCACCGCCACCATCTACGCTCCGCGTACCAACTCGACAGCGAAGATCTTGCTCAACGAGGAGAACTATAACGAACGCTTGGACATGAAGGCCTATGCCATCGAGGAGGAGACCGAGCAGATGATGCAGCTGCTGAATGCCCAGGAGATCAAAGACTCGCTCATCTCCAAATATGATTTGGCCACCTATTATGACATCAACACGAGCAGCAAAGGCTGGAAGACCAAGTTGAACAAGGTGTTGACCAACAACATCACCATCAAGCGCACAGAATATGGGGCGATCACCATTGCCGTGTCGGACGAGGATCCCCAGATGGCCTGCAATATGACGCGAGACATCCTTCGCTTGCTTGATACAGTCAAGAACCGTGCCGAGCATGAGCGTGCTGCCGCCTCCTACTATGCTTTGGTGGACCAATTGGACTCCATTGATCGTGAGATCGCCCGCGTGGACGACACCATCAAGCTCTGCATGGAGCATGGTGTCTATGACGTGGAGAAGCAGTCGGAACGCATGATGCAACAGTATGCGATTGCCGTTGCGGGTGGCAACACCGCCGCCATCAACCGCATCAAGGAGGAGATGAAGAACATGGCCGAATGGGGCCCGAAACTCGATGCCGCCCAGAACCTGCAGTACTTCTTCATCCAGTATCAATCCCTCTGCAAACAGAAGATGATGGATGCCAAACTCGACATGTCGAACCGTATCCCTGTCAAGTTCGTGGTGGACAACCCCACGCCGGCCGACAAGAAATACTATCCCAAAAAGTCGATCATCATGATCGTCTCCACCTTCTGCGTTCTCCTCTTATCCATCCTCGCATTATTAATATTCGAAAAAATTAATGAGCCGACTGACAGAAAGGTTGAAACAGTGGAGTAACAAGCTCACCATCAAGCATTACATACTCATCTGTGCTGGTCTGCTCCTGCTCCTGATGAACGGTGTTGCCGTTCTAAAAGAGTTGCCCATCATCCCCTTGATTACGGCAGCGGCCTTCTTGGTTTATGTGGTCATATTCCGCATAGACCTGGCCATGTATTTAATGGCATTCAGCACCCCTTTCTCTATCATTTTCAGTCACAAAGAGATACATTTGGGCCTCTCGCTTCCGGCGGAAGCCTTCATGATTGCCATCTCCTTGATGTTTCTCTTCCGCATCCTCTATGATTTGCGGTTAGACCGGCGGCTGCTCACGCATCCTATAGCCATCGCATTATATGTCTATCTGCTCTGGATGCTGCTGACATGTATCACCTCTGAGCTGCCGGTGGTATCATTCAAGTTCTGGGCATCGAAACTATGGTTCACCACCTCCTGTTTCTGGATGCTGATGGTGCTGGCCCAAGGCGACCATACCAAAGCGATGCGTTTCTTCAACTGCTATGCCGCGGCATTGGCCATCGTGGTGCTCATCACCACCATCAAGCACGCGGGGAGCGGCTTTGACAAGCATTATGCCCACTGGGTAATGAGTCCTTTCTACAACGACCATACCGCGTATGGTGCCGTGCTGGCCTTCTTTCTACCCATTACGGCTTGTTGCTTTTTCCTGCCCAAAAACAATATCTTCCAGAAAATATACTACGCCTCCCTGACAGTTCTGTTTGCCCTGGCCCTTTATCTATCATTCAGCCGTGCAGCCTGGCTCAGCCTCATCATCGCCATCGGTATTTGGATTGTCCTGAAACTGCGCATTAAATTCTCCTGGTTTGTAGTTGGCACTCTTATTGTGGGAGGAGTATTGTATTTTTATGCCGATGACATTCTCTATAAAATGAGTCGTAATAGCCAGGATTCCTCCACATCTTTCGTGGAACATATCAAGTCTATGTCCAACATCTCCACCGACGCCTCCAATGTGGAACGACTGAACCGGTGGAACTCTGCCTTCTCCATGATCAAGGAACGGCCAATAGTTGGTTGGGGGCCAGGCACTTATCAGTTTGAATACGCCCCCTTCCAGAAGAGCAAATACAAAACCATCATCTCCACAAACTTTGGTGACGGAGGCAATGCGCATAGTGAATACATCGGCCCCTGCACCGAAACCGGCATCCCGGGCGCCCTGACCGTCATTGTGATGTTCATCATCGCACTGTATACTGGTTTAAAAACTTACAATCACACAGATGATCCCTATGATCGGTTGTTAGCACTCATGATGACTTTGGCGCTCATCACCTACTATGTGCATGGCAGCATGAATAATTTCCTGGATACAGACAAACTGTCGCTGCCATTCTGGGGCGCCTTCGCAGTCATCACCATGACGAATCTAAAGATGAAGAAACCTCATCTGGAAGCTGCTCCCGAATAGTTCTTCACCACGCATCGCAACACTTGCGGCTCATTGTCGATCTTCTTCAATTTTCTGTTCTGACTACAAAGTTCATCATATTCATCTGCCGTAATGACCTCATAGATGAAATTTGCATATTTTTTCTTCTGTTGAACATAGCAGCTTCTCCATTGAGCAAAACTTGTCTTCTGAACATCATTCAATCCTACCACGGGTGCATCTCTTCTTTCGTCAAAACGGATCATTGAGAACTCCTCCACCGTTCTGTAAAAGTTGGTGTCAGGCATCAAAAGAAGAATTTCTGCCTCAGAAAGAGAATCAACATGTTGTAAATGCCACAAATAGGCAAACCAATCCATGTGAGATATAGGTTCCTTGTCAACATAAACCATTTTACCATCTTGTTTGGCCTTGATGGTTCCGGGAGGCCTAATTCCATAGGCAAGCATTGTGCACAATAAAAGGCTACCTGCCATTAAAAGTCCAAGAATATTCTGTTTCATCGTCGCTAATTTCTAATATTATACTTTGCCAAGTGCTTTCAAACAATATATCTCCCTGTGCTTCAGACAAATTATGATTTGCAAGAACATCTGTCCCTCCGCTCTTAAACACACCCCATATCTTAAGAATGGCAATAATGACATCTTCTTTTGACAACAAGTCAGAATCGGTTTTATCATATCCAAAAACGTACAAAAAAATATCCTCAGGAATTTCAGAAGCATAAAAAGTTACTTCATCACCTACAAGATTCTCGAAAGTAAATTCGGTCATCACTCCATCCACCACAATATAATCCACAGGCGGAGGTGTAATATTGGCTTCACCATCCCTACAATTCTCCCTTGCTCGTTGTCTTGCTTCCTTTTTAGATCGAGCAAAACCATTAATGGATGGGTTATTCGTACATTCCCAGAACCAAGAGTCTGATGCTTGTGTTTGCGTAATAGTAAATCGTGCCATAATTTTAAGGGTCTAAATTTAAGAGGACTTCTACTTTTTACTTCTTCGCGATGCCGTCAATCTTGATGCGAAGTCTGTTAAACATCAAGATAAACAAACAACACTGCAAAATTAAAAATTATTTATAAATTCATGTGGCAAATTCATAAAAATATTTGCTGAAAAATGTGTATTTTTGCGACCTTTAAAAAATTAACATCAATAATGGAATTAGCAACTAAGTACAATCCCCAGGAAGTAGAAGACAAATGGTACCAATATTGGATGGAGCATAAGCTCTTTCATTCCGAACCTGACAGCCGTCCGGCCTACACCATCGTGATCCCGCCGCCCAATGTGACGGGCATCTTGCACATGGGTCACATGCTGAACAACACCATTCAAGACATCCTCATCCGTCGCGCCCGCAAGATGGGTTTCAACGCCGTCTGGGTGCCGGGCACCGACCACGCCTCCATCGCTACGGAAGCCAAGGTGGTCAACATGCTTAAAGAGAAAGGTATCGACAAGAAAGACCTCACTCGTGAGGAGTTCCTGAAGTATGCCTGGGAGTGGAAGGAGAAACATGGCGGCATCATCCTCAAGCAACTCCGCAAGCTGGGTGCCTCCTGCGACTGGGACCGCACCAAGTTCACCATGGACGAGGAGCTTTCTGAAGCCGTTATTGATGTGTTTGTCGACTTGTACAACAAAGGCCTCATCTACCGTGGCGTGCGGATGGTCAACTGGGACCCCAAAGCGCTGACCGCCGTCTCTGACGAGGAGGTCATCTATAAAGAGTTGCAGTCCAAGCTCTACTATGTGCGCTATCAGATTGAAGGTGAGCCTGGCGAGTACATCACCATCGCCACCACGCGTCCGGAGACCATTCTTGGAGATACGGCCATCTGTATGCACCCCGAAGATGAGCGTTATGCGAAATACAAGGGCAAACGGGCCATCGTGCCGCTCGTAAACCGCTCCATCCCCTTGATTTACGATGAGTATGTGGAGCGTGAGTTCGGCACGGGTGCCCTCAAGATCACCCCTGCCCACGACATCAACGACTACAACCTCGGCATCAAGCACCATCTGGAGACCATCAACATCTTCAATGACAACGGCACGCTCAGCGAGGCTGCTCAGTTCTTGGTCGGCATGGACCGTTTCGAGGCCCGCAAGGCGATCATCCCGATGCTGGAAGAGGCTGGCAGCCTCGTAAAGATCGAGGACTACACCAACAAGGTGGGCTTTTCCGAGCGTACCAACGAGGTGATTGAGCCCAAGCTCTCCCTGCAGTGGTTCTGCAAGATGGAGAGTCTGGCCAAACCCGCCTTGGAGGCCGTCATGAAAGACGACATCCGCTTTTATCCAGACAAGTTCAAGAACACCTACTCTCACTGGATGGAGAATGTGAAGGACTGGTGTATCAGTCGTCAGCTCTGGTGGGGCCACCGCATTCCGGCCTGGCATCTGCCCAACCATGAGTTCGTGGTGGCACACAATGCCGAAGAGGCTTTGCGGATCGCCCAAGAGAAGTATCCCGAGCTCAACCTGACCGCTGCTGATCTGAAGCAAGACGAGGACGTGATGGACACATGGTTCAGCTCCTGGCTCTGGCCTTTGTCGGTCTTCGACGGCATCCGCCATCCTGACAACCCGGAAATCAACTACTACTATCCGACCTCCGCTTTGATCACTGCTCCCGACATCATCTTCTTCTGGGTGGCGCGTATGATCATGGCCGGCTTCGAATGGCGCGGCACCATCCCGTTCAGGGATGTCTATTTCACGGGTACCGTGCGCGACAAACTGCACCGCAAGATGTCAAAGCAGTTAGGCAACTCCCCCGATCCTATCCTGCTGATGGAACAATATGGCGCCGACGGTGTCCGCTTCGGCATGATGCTCAGCTCGCCCGCAGGCAACGATCTCCTCTTCGACGAGTCGCTCTGCGAGCAGGGTCGTAACTTCAGCAACAAGTTGTGGAACGCCTTCCGCCTTGTCAAAGGGTGGACCATTGACCCGAACATCCCGCAGCCCTCGCACTCCGCCACCGCGGTCCTCTGGATGCGCGAACGTATCCAGGAGGTGCTCGTCAAGGTGGAAGAATCTTTCAAAGACTATCGTCTCTCCGAAGCGCTCATGGCTATCTATAAGCTGATTTGGGACGACTTCTGCTCCTGCTTCCTGGAGGTGGTCAAGGCGGCCTACATGCAACCTGTTGACCAAAAGACATACGAAGAGATCATCGACCTCTTTGAAACGCTGATGGAGATCTTGCATCCCTTCATGCCTTTCATCACCGAAGAGTTGTGGCATGAGCTCCGCGAGCGTCCCGCCGATGCCAGCATCATGGTCACCCCGATGCCTAAGGCCACGGGCACCGTTAACCAGCAGTTGCTGGATGAGTTCGCCAATGCCCGTGAAGTCATTGAGCAGGTGCGCCGTATCCGCTCCGAGAAGAATATCGCCAACAAGCAAGCTCTCACACTGCATGTCCATAGCGACAAGGCTGCCGACGAAGGTCTGGACGCTGTCATCCGCAAGCTGGCCAACGTGGAGCAAATATGCCATGTAGCCCCTGATGCAGAAGTGAATGGAGCCTCCTTCATTCTCCAAAATGTCAAATATTCTATTCCTCTCACCGGACTCGTCAATACAGAAGAAGAGATTAAGAAATTGGAAGCCGACCTGAAATATGCCGAAGGCTTCCTGCAAGGGGTTATGAAGAAACTCTCCAACGCCAACTTCGTAAACAATGCCCCGCAAAAGGTAGTGGACATTGAACGCAAAAAACAGGCTGACGCAGAAGAGAAGATTCGCATCATCAAAGAGCAACTTTCTAAACTTAAATAAATTATGAAAGCCGCTTTCCGATATTTGCTACTTATGGCAATATGTCTGGTGCCCATTACGTTTATGCCTTATATCCCTGAACGTTTCCCCATCGTCATTGGCATTGTGCTGGCCGTAACTATCGCCTACTGGGGCAGTTACGCATACATTGAGAAAAAGAGGAAACAACAGGATAAAGACAAGACACCCTCTTGACATCCTACATGAGAAAGGCCATTTGCTATATCATCCTCGCGACCGTCATCATGACTGGCCATGCCCAGAAGAACGTTGCCGCGTTCAGAGTCTGGGAAGACTCATTGATTGCGTTGCGCGACCATGTGATGCAAGAACCAGACGAGACCACGCGTCTATCACTGAACGAGGACTTCATGACCCTGCTAGAAGAAGTTCTCCAAATGCCCAACTCATTCCAGTATGGATGGGATTCCATCCACAACTTTGCCATTCTCGCCTCCCCCGACAATCTCTTCAAAATCTTTACTTGGTACATTGTAAAAGCCAATCAGACGGTGGAAAACTTCGGATTCATACAGGTCTATAACGAGGCACGAAAAAAATATGTGCTCTTCCCCTTGTATGACAAACGCTCTGTCATTGACTTTCCAAAATCGCTCATCGGCAATCACAACAAATGGTATGGGGCCGTCTATTACAAAATGATTCCTATCAAGGAAAAAAACACCACCTATTATACATTATTAGGATGGAACGGGAACAACCTCTTCACCAACCAGAAGATCATCGAGATTCTGCATTTCAACAAAGACATGACACCGGTTTTCGGGGCGCGTGTCTTCAAAGGATATCCCGAGCGCGTCACCCGCGTCATTCTGGAATACTCTAAGAATGCGACTCTGCATCTCAACTACGAAGACCAGCAATATATGGTCAGCACCGGAAAGTTCAACCCCAAGACCCAACAAACCGAGTACAAGCTTATCAACAGTCCCATGATTATCTATGATGAGCTGATACCGATGGAAGAAGGGATGGAGAACCTCGCCGCCTATATGGTGCCTGAGTCCAGCCTGAGCCAAGGATTCATCGAGAAGGAGGGCCAATGGCACTATATGAAACGTGTACGCGGCACTAATCCCGACCGTGTGCGGCCCGAGTACCAATACAAACCGAGGGAAATTTATAAACCTTGACTAGTACTGATGCAATAAATTTTATCACGTTATAAATTATCAAAAAGTGTAGGTTCTTTGACAGATTGATTGAGAATGACAGAGGGGTTAGGTTTGGTGACAAGTTCGCGTAGAGAGGTACGCTCTAGTGCGGAGACTCTGA
>JAGCFD010000020.1 GCA_017650305.1 Bacteroidales bacterium
CGCGTATGCGCCACCACCGGCGTCATCGTGTCAGCACACACCTCACTCTGTATCAACCCGATACTCGAATACGGAACAGAAGAACAGAAACAGAAATATGTACCCAAACTGGCCTCCGGTGAATGGATCGGCGCCTTCGGTCTGACCGAGCCCAATGCCGGCACCGACGCTGCCATGCAGCAGACCACGGCCGTCCTGGACGGTGACGAGTGGGTGCTCAATGGCACCAAGATCTTCATCACGAATGCCGGATATGCGCACGTGTATGTGGTGATGGCCATGACCAACAAGGAGTTGGGCACTAAGGGCATCTCCGCCTTCATCGTGGAAAAGGGCACCCCTGGTTTCTCCATTGGCAAGAAGGAGAAGAAGATGGGCATCCGCGGTTCCGCAACCTGCGAGCTGATTTTTGAAAACTGCCGCATCCCGAAGGAGAATCTCCTCGGCGAGCAAGGCAAGGGCTTCAAGATCGCCATGAACACGCTGAACGGCGGCCGTATCGGTATCGCCGCCCAAGCTCTCGGCATTGCCCAGGGCGCTTTGGATGAGACCGTCAAGTACGTCAAGGAGCGCAAACAGTTCGGTCGCCCCATCGCTGCCTTCCAGAACACGCAGTTCCAGCTGGCCAACCTGGACGCCAAGATCCAGGCCGCCCGCCTCTTAGTGCGCGAGGCTTCCTACAACAAGGATATGCACAAGCCCTACGCCGTCGAGGCCGCCCGCTGCAAACTGTTCGCCGCCGAGACCGCCATGGAGGTCACAACCAAGGCCGTGCAGTTCCACGGTGGTTACGGCTACACCCGCGAGTACCCAGTGGAGCGCATGATGCGCGATGCCAAGATCACCGAGATCTACGAAGGCACCTCCGAAGTGCAACGCATGGTTATCGCCGGCAATCTCTTCAAATAGAAGACGGTGCATACGGCTTATGGGATACAGGGGCGACCTTTATGGTTTGCCCCTGTTTTCGTAAAAAAGAGAAAAAAATCCACAACTGTCACCTTTTTGCATATTCTCGTCTTATAGTTGTATGAGTTGTCGCAACGTGGTGTAATTAATTTGTATGGATAACGAATCGTTTTGGGAAAACCAGTACAGACGCAATATCGGCCGCATCACCGGACTCTGTTACCTCTATGTGGGTGACCAGTCCGTGGCGGAGGACCTTGCCCATGACATCTTTCTCAAGGCGATGGAAAAGTTCCACACGATCAGGGCAGTATTCAATTTTGACGCTTGGCTGAAGCGCATTGCAGTGAACCAATGCATAGACTATTTGCGCCAGCAACCGAATTTCGTCCCTCTGCCGACGGAACTTGCCGATGAAGAGGACACGGAGGATGCCGTCCTGTGGGTGAAGGACATTACCGCGGATGAACTTGCGGAGACCATCCGGCAGCTCCCCGAATTGCAGCGCACAGTGTTCAACTTGTACGCCATTGAGGGCTATTCCCACAAGCGCATCGCAACCTTGTTGGGCATCTCCGTCGATAATTCCAAGCAGTTGCACCACCGGGCGCGCGCACGGTTGGGCAAGATGCTTGCCGACAAACACGAAGTGATGAAAACAAAAAGAAAGGATTAGACTATGTTTTTACGAAAAATAATCAAGAGCAATACCCGCCAACTCGACCGCTTCTACCGTTCGATGTTGTCGGACTATGGAATGGAGTCCTCCAAGGCTGGGGGCATGGTTTTTCCACCCCCATCCGACACTTCTTCCAAATTGGGCGCAACCGTCGCGACGCGCAAGGCTCTCTTCCTCATCGTTGCAGCCGTCGGTCTGATCGGGGGTGTCATCGCATGGCAGGTGCTGCGTTCCTCCTCAACCAAAACGCCATCCCCGGAGGAGCAGCAGGCCATCATAACTGGCGATTCAATTGATACTTTCTATGACGCATCTTCACAAAGGGTAGAGACTAAAGACGGTTCCGTTGTCGGGACACCGGTTGCCACGCCCACAGTGCCAGTCGGACAAAACGTCAATCCGGCAGTTGGGAAGAGACTCGCCCGATCTTCAGAACCTATCGTCAATGCCCCCGTTGCGACAAATGATTTTTCCTCCACAACTGTCACCTTTGATGAAAACATCGTCTTTAATGATGAACACGAAAATTATTCAAATATGGACAGCATCAAAAATATCGGACTGGCAGCCTTGATGGTTCTGGCGATGGACACCGCTGCGCCAGCACAGGTTGACACTGCGGATTATCAAAATCAAGACGAAACAGAGATGGTGACTTCTTCGCCAAAAGATCAAGGTTGGAAGACACAGTTCAAACGGCACGAGTTCACCCTCGGAGTTGGCGACCCCGCCAGAGTCAATTTTTTCAGGAACAGGGTAGGGACTGTGGCTAACTTCTATCCGGAGGTGTGGTTGCAGAACCAAGTCTATTTCGGGAATGTCTATACCACATGTCCCATCACATTGGGATACCGCTTTCGCGTGCTGAAATGGCTATGGATAGGCGGCGATGTGAGCTATTGCGGTTTCTTTGGTTCTTTCAAAGACCTCTACACCGATCAAAAGGTGGGCGATTACCGCGACCACTTCATCTCCATCATGCCGGCAGTCAGATTTTCGTATCTGAACCGGGAGCATTTCACCTTGTACAGCGGCATCGCTGGCGGTGTTGCCTTGGAATACTGCAAAAGCTATCCTGACTACAAGACCCACAACAACCATCTGGCTTTCCAACTCACTCTTTTCGGCGTCTCGGCCGGAAGCCAGCGGTGGTTCGGTTTTGCCGAATTGGGCTGTGGATTTAAAGGAGGATATGCGAATGCCGGTTTCGGTTTCCGTTTCAACGCCAAGAAATATTAACAGAAAAATCGAGTTATCATGAAAAGAATACAGTTTGTTATCATCTTGTCAATCACTGTGTTGCTAAGTGGTTGCAAAGTGGAAAAGAATGACCAGAAGAATGGCAAAGGCGCTTCTGCTGCCGCCTATTGGCTGGATGCTACCGAAGAGGTGCTTATGCGCTGTCCTGATGTGGCGTTCAAGTTCAATGCGTGGCTGAATGCTCCGGATGAACAGAAAGACAGCATCAAGAATCTCTATTTCCCGAATTATGAGATCCAAGAAACGAATGATGTGTGGAAGTTCCTCTTGGACGGACGCGTGATCTTTGGGATCAACACCTATGGTCACTACACACTGACTCGCCCCAATGTCTCTTGGGTGGTTGGTTGGGACACAATTGCTTATTCGAGCACCCCGTTCCATACTACCTATTTGAATTCTTGTTCCATGATGATATCCCGGTTGAGCAACAGTAGTAGCACCTGGATAATACACGCCAATCCCTTTTGGCAAGAACATCCAGATTTTCCATGGAGCACAGAGTTGGAAATTACGCTTCCCGACAATTCCGTGCCTGCCTCGCTGACAGGACAGGATTTCACGCTGTCAGGGGAGGGCGCCTACCACTTTTTGGCGAAGAGAGACCATGACAAGGAGACCTATTACTGTCAGTCGTTCTCGGTCAAAGATGCCCAGATACGGGATTTCAAAGGCATGGACATCCATAACCTGTGGGCTTCCGGGGATCTGACGCTGAAGATTATCGCAGACTGGGACACGGTTCCCGAGAATTGTGTGGCGGAGGAGAATCTGAAAGCCCTCTTCTACACGAAAGGAGGGAAGCAAAATGCCACCATTATCATGCATGATGTGGAGGAGGAATGGACCTTGCCCGAGCCGCAGAACATGGAGCAGCACTTTCAGGAGGCTTCCTTTATAGAGTGGTTTTTTCCTTGGTTCTAAGAAAGTTTCATCTTTGGGAAGATAAAGAGTTCTGCACGATGTTGCAGAACTCTTTTTTTTGGGTGATGATATAACTGCATGGCACAAATATGATTGTGAAAACAGAACCTCTTTATTTGAGAGTGTCATGCAAAGAGAGGATGTTGTGCCTTGTGGTAAGTATTAGTCTATCAGACAATTATAGTCTTTAACTTTTCTCTTGATAGAAAAGTTACAAAA
>JAGCFD010000021.1 GCA_017650305.1 Bacteroidales bacterium
GATTCAACCCAGAGAGCGATTATCGTCCCAATCCTATTGAGGAAGATATACGCTTGATTCCTGTAGGATTCGTCAATGACAATTGGAAGTGCGATACTACCACCGATCCTGATTTCTTTTGGGCGAAGCCTGAAATGTAACGTCTTGTTTAACCATAACCTTTTTTGGCCAAGATTGGGTATTCTTCTGCAGGAGTATGACCAATCTTGGCCAAGACTGGTTATAGTATGGTAGAGGAATGACCAAAGTTGGCCAAGAAAGGGTATGCGACGACGGGAGAATAACCAATCTTGGCTAGGAAAGGGTATGCTTCGACAGGAAATAACACTCTGTCGGCCGTTAGAGTGCTTTCTCCGACGGGAGCATGACCAATCTTGGCCAAGAAAGGGTATGCGGCGACGGGAGAATAACCAATTTCGGCCAGAAAAGGGTATGCCTCTGTTGGAAGAAGTACTCTGTCGGCTGTCAGAATGCTTTCTCCGATGGGAGCATAACCAAAGTTGGCCAAGAAAGGGTATGCCGCGACAGAAGAATAACCAATCTTGGCAGAAAAAGGGTATGCTTATGAGTCATTGGCTGCAATGATGCAAGAAATTTTCATTGAGTGGACAATTATAGATGATGAAGACTTGTCAATTATCATGTCGGAGATTATTTCAAAGGAATGAGGCCCTAAGATGGAAATAGAAGGCATAGATTTGGACGAATCGACTTCAAAATGAATGCCAAATGACCAAGATAGCGGCTTGATATAAGAAGAGGACGTGTAAAAGTCTTGTATGGACTTTTGACACGCCCTCTTCAATTAGGTTCGTCCGGAGATGTCCGTCGAAAGAGATATCGTTATGGCAGAATGACGCTGTTCACGCGCTCGTTGGACTTGATGATGTAAAGTCCCTTCAGACCATTCAGGTCAGTTGCCTGACGGCGGATGAGACGTCCGCAGGTATCATAGATATCGACCGGTTTGCCCTCTGTCATCAACAAATTGATACCTACCTGTTCATTGAGGGTGGCTTCTACCGCCGGTGTCTCTACGTTGTAGCTGTAGTAGGCGCTCACGGCCACGGTCGTCACGTTTCCTTCGATTTCAGCTGCATTGAAAATGTAGCTGGTGTCCTCGGTAACCTCGTCGAAGCGTTGTCCGTTGACGTAGATGATGTATTTGACAATGCTCTCGGAGGTAATGGGGGCTGCCCAAATCACGGTCACTTGCCCATCTGCGAGCGTCATCGTGACATCGGTTGGTAGCGGCAGATCTACGATGTGCAAATTGTCGATGACAAGCGAGTCGCCCCAGTTGAAGACGTAGCCGGTAGGATACTGATAATAGTAAGAAGTGGGCTCTGGGAACTTCATGTTCATGATCACCTGTGCGTAGTGCCCTTCCTTCAGCGGTTCCAGTGGGATAGCCACGGTGGAATATTCGTTGGAGAGTGGCACGTTATCCTCCAGCGCCACACCGTCCTTGCCGTCGATGATGCCTGAGATGCCAAGTTTCGTGTCGGCCGATTCAGTGAATGCGTCAAAGACCATCACGGGATAGGAAGTGTCTTTCAAGTTCAACTTACCCGTGGCGAACTCCGATGGCTTGCTGCCGTCTATAGAGGTGAACTTGATGGCATTGGCGTCACCGTCGGTGGCGTTTTGAGATATCCAGAACTCGATGTTGTTGTTATAAACCCAATAGTGTGCCAAACCTTCATTGTTGATGAAGTGCTCCACAACGGGCAGGTCGTATGACTGACCCACCAGCAACTCTCCCAAGGCGCCGGTGCCAATGCCGGCAGAGTTGACAGGCTCCACAACCCAGTACTCCAAGCGCTGTTCGCCGACGTTGGTGTCGTAGTCAAAGTCGAACGTTGTCTCCTGGGTGGTGCCTAGCAGCTGATTCTTCATGAAGTAGGTGCCGTAGAGGATTTGGGCTGTCCAGATGTTGTAGGAGATGGCATCGGGATTGACGTATTCACCGTTTATGCCGGTGGTCACGGCATCCCAGGCAATGTGAACCGCCGACTGGTTGTCGGTGATCATGAGGTTCTTGGGATAATCGGGCAGGTCCTGACCAATGTACACCTCTACTATTTCTGTTTTCTCACCTCGTTCGCCAGCCTTGTCGAAAGGAATGGCTTGGTAGGTGTACTTGCCATCGTTGGGCACCTGGTTGTCAGTATATACGAAGGTGCCGGCCGCCGCATCGAACTGCTCCTTTGTAACGGTGGTGATGAGACTGCCGTCACGGTAGAGCTCCACCTTGCTGAAGTTGTCGCCAAGTTCTTCGCCATTATAGCTCTTGGTGGGCGCAGTGATGCTGACCTGAGCACTCAGGACTCCCAGTTCGGCGGGTGTCACTGTCAGGATGGGAGCAGCGGGCGAAGTAGGCAGCAGGCTCTTATCGATGGTGAGGGAGTTCAGGATAAAAGCAGCCTTGTCGGCATCGGATATGATATGGATGGCCACATAGTACTTTCCATCTTCGGGTACCATGAACAGTCCCTCGTAATCTTTGGGGGTCATGGGGCTGACAGCCTGCACCTCAGTAGGCTCTATGGCCTTGATATTGAGTCCCTCAGGGGTGGCTTCCTTTCCTACGACCACCTCAAAGCGCTCTGTCTCGTAGTTGGAGTAAGCATTGAGCACCACGCTATAGTAACGTCCACTTTCGATGTTGATAGGAAGCGTTACCAGGTAATCGTCGGCAGGTGTCACTCGGTCGCTGTTCAAATTGTAGTATATACTGTTGTACCACCAGTCATGGACCCAGGTATAACCATCGTGGTTAGCATCGATGATTTGGAAAATATCCACCCAGTAACTCTCGTGGAGGTCGGCTGTGAAAGGCACATCCAACACTTTCTTCAATATCACTGTGATACTCTTGCTCTTCTTGCCGTCGCCCGCCTCGTTGGAAGCAACCAGATAGAAGGTGTGGTGGCCGACACTGAGACTATTATCCTCGAACTGCAAGGTGTTGGCAGACCCCGGCACAATGTCTTCGTAAGTCTTTGACAACGAGCCATCGACAAATACTTTCACGCTCATGTTGCTTGAGAGTTCAGTGCCGTCAACAGTCACAGTGGGAGCGGTGAATGAGATGGTGGCACCCGGCGTCTCCTCATAAGGTGTGATAGACAGGTCGGTCACGTTTACGGGCGACTTGGGCTCGGCTCCGGCCTCCAAGATAAAGTTGTCGACGTAGAGCATGTATCCGTACTCCGAGATAGAGTGAATGCCGAAATGGTAATAGCCAGTCTCATTCACGAATATACCATCCTGCTCCACTGTGGCGCGCTCCTGCCATGTTACATTGGTGGGAGGAAGTGCGACGGAAGTCATCCCCGAAGCGCTAGGCTCATGGCCCATCCTCACCTCGAAAGTCTCCACATAATTGGTTGCAACGCCCCAGGCATCGACATACATGCGGTAGCTCTTGCCAGCCTCCAACTTGATGGCGGGCGAGATAAGCCAGTCGTCGGCTATCACGTTTCCATAGCCGTTAGAGCAGACGAAGCTGGAGTATTGAGAGTCGGTGTTCCAACTGTAGCCATCCCTGTTATAGTCGATGATGCCAAACTGGTTGTAGTCGTTCTCGGTGTCGAATGTGTTGACGTAGGGAATCTGGTCGATGGGATCTCCTGTCGCTACAGGCAGCTCGGAGGGATTCTGAGCCGTAATTTTCAGGCTGATGTAGCCTATCTGATAGTACAGGTTGTTATCGGATCCGTTCAGGAACAAATTGTAGTCATCGTCGAGGGTTAGTACCTGGTTCTCCGCATCATAGGTCATCGTGAAGGTAGGACTGATCTCCGACTCGTTCTTTAAGGCACCGACAACCCACATCTTCGTGCCATCCAGCTTGCCTTGATACTGGAGAGACTCAAAAGTGACGGTGTTGCCGCTGATGGAACCCTTGATCCAAGAATCGGGGAAAGTTGAGAAGAGGCCTCCTAAGTAAACATCGTCGCTAGAGAATCCCAACTTCACATTTTCGGTGTATTTCTGCCCATAAGGTCCTTCGGCCTCCTTGTACCAAGTGTCCGATGTCATGTCGTCGGGCGGTGTCACCAGATCGGTGGAGGCGGGCACATAGCCTTCGTCCAGTTGCCAATATGTATCCCAGTCGCCTTCTCCATCAAAATAATCTTCCCCCTGATAGTTGTAGCAAACGCCGATAAAGTGCTCGTATGAGGAATTGTCGAGAGTAATGACGTCGCCCGCAACAGTGAAGGTAATCGCACTCTCATCAGAAACCTTGAACGTTCTTTGTCCGTTCTCGTATGATTGCTCCACCCAGTTGATGGTAAAGGTCACGTCTGCGTAGTCATAGTAGTCGAGCTCTTGGTTGGTGGGGATGGTAATGGTGTTGCCGCTCTTGGTGCCTTTCACCCAGGTGCCAGCCTCGAAATAAGAGATGATGTCCTTAATATACACCGTGCCGTCGTCGGTCTCCACAATTTCCACGTGCCCCGTCTGAGAGGTTTGGTAGATGTAACCGTCGGAGTAGTTATAGGCCATACCGGAACGTTTATAGTAGGCTTGTTGGCCTTCCTCGGGAACGTCGATGGGCGCACGCTTTACTGCACTGCGGGAGGAAGCACTCAACCTGGCACCTGAAGTGTGACTGCGCTCCAGATGGCGAGTGTGCCTGCCTTCTGCCTTTGTGATGAGAATGCCTGGCCATTTCTGCTGGCCGTCAGCCAACAATACCTGCGATGTCGGTGAGGTGAGATAATTTCCCCAGGGTACATTGAACTGGCCTGGAACGCGCTGTGGGGCTTTAACCTGTGCGCCTGCCATGAAGCACATCAGAAAGGCCACAACGACGGAAAATAGAGTGAGTCTTTTTTCCATAAGAAACTAGAATCCGCAGCATTGTTAATAAATCTATTTAAGAAAAATCAGGCAACATAAGGCTACCCATGTGTTTGTCATGTCAAAAATTTCACTTATCTTTGTGCTGCGAAATACCAAATACAAGAAAACCTCTAACAAGACGGGGCAAAAATACAAATTAAATCTGAAGCATTCAAACATTTTTGGAGTTTTTTTCAATGATTTGTGCTTTAGACCAATTTTTACGGCAAAAATGTCGATTCTACACTAAGTTTCAGATGCAAATTGGGCGATTATCAGTACAGCATAATTCTCCGTTCTCAGATGTGCGTATTTTTGTGGAGACTCGTGCCCTCGGAACTTGCCATTTGTGGGGAATATGTGGGGATTGGTTATTAAATAATGAATTGCCAAACATCTAGTTTGCAGATGCTTGGCAATTCTTATTTAATTGAAAAGGTACCCCAAGCGGGGGTCGAACCCGCACGGCCTTTTGGGCCAAGGGATTTTAAGTCCCTCGTGTCTACCGATTCCACCATCAGGGCAGACCTGTTTGTCGCGAAACGTTGACGTGTTTCGATTTTTGACGGGCGC
>JAGCFD010000022.1 GCA_017650305.1 Bacteroidales bacterium
ATCAGCGCCATCAGCATGAACATGTCGCCGAAAGCATCCTGCTGGTCTTCCCACGTACCGCCGATTTTGTAATCCAACGTGGCGGGGACGTCCATTTGGTCGAGTTCGTGCTGCGCGGATTCCACCAGTTCACTCAACGCGGCGCCCTTGGCCACCACACAGGAGACTTTGACCATACGCTCACGGTCCTTACGGACGATGGTCGGCGGGGTGAAGGTTTCCTCCACCGTGGCCACATCACCCACGCGGATGCCTTTGCCCATGTTGTTGTACATCAGGATGTTCTCAATAGCGCGGATGTCATCGCGGAACTCGGGCGCGTAACGCACACGAATGTTATACTCGTCACCGTCCTCACGGAACTGCGATGCCGTGTAGCCGTTGAAGCGGTTGCGCACGTAGCCGGCTGCCGTCGTGGAGTTGAGTCCGTTTTCGGCCAGCTTCTGGCGGTCGAAGACCACCTCCAACTCGGGCGTGTATTCGTCACGACTGATCACCACCTCGGAGCAGCCCTCCACCTGCCGCATACGCGCGGCGAGGTCGGCGGCGAACTGGTCGGTGGTGTTGAAATCGTAACAGTAGAGCTCAATATCGACGGTTGATTGTCCACCCATATTGCCCTGGCCGGTACTGACCGTGGAAGAGACAATCTCGATATGCTGGCGCAACAGTTCACGAATACCGTCGGAGATCTCGGTGATGAACTTGTCGCGCTCGGTCTTCTTTACCAAACGGATGTTGAAAGAGAGGAGATGCGTACCGTTTTCACGCATCAAGCTGAAGGTGTTGTCTTCGTCGGGCATACCCACGGAGTAGTTGATGGTCTTGATTTCGTTGGGATATTTTTCCCTGATCTCATTCACGATCTGGTCGCCCAATGCCTTGGTAGTTTCCACACGCGTACCCTGCGGCAGCTTCACGGTAACGCTCAGACGGGCGTTATCCTGCGTTGGGAAGAACTCAGTGGGGATCACCAGCAGTAGCGAGAGGCTGGCCAGGAATATGACGGAGGCGAGACCCACAACCGTTTTGCGATGGTTGACACACCAGCGGAGCACCTTGGCGTACCCTTCGTCCAAGCGGATGAGGAAGCGCTCGATAGGACCGTACACTTTGGCGAACCATTTACTCTTTTTCGGGTTCTTCTTCAACAAGAGGGAACAGAGCATCGGGGTCAGCGTCATAGCCGCCGCCAAAGAGACGGCAATCACAATGGTGACGATCCAGCCCAACTGCTTGAAGAGCACACCAGCCATACCGGTTAGGAAGGTCAACGGCAGGAACACGGCGATAATCACCAAGGTGGAAGCGATAATGGAGAGCGACACCTCACTGGTGGCGAACACAGCCGCCGCCTTGGGTTTCGACCCTCGTTCAATATGTGTGGTGATGTTCTCCAACACCACGATAGAGTCATCGACCACCAAGCCGATGGCGATGGAGATAGACGACAAAGAGATAATGTTCAGCGTATTGCCCGTAGCCAACAGATAGATAAACGCGGCAATCAAGGAGACGGGCACCACGATAGCGATGATGATGGTGGCGCGCCATCTGCCGAGGAAGAAGAGCACCACGACAACCACCAACAGAAGGATAATGAGGATGGTCTCCTCCAAGCTGTCGATAGTGTTGGTAATATTGTCGGAGTTATCGACCAACACGTTCAGTTTCACATCGGAAGGCAGAGAACGCTGGATTTCGGGCAGTTCCTTCAGCACCTTCTTACAGATCTGCACCGTATTGGCACCGGTTTGTTTCTGGATGATGACCATGGCTCCGCGTTCACCGTCCGTATAGGACTCTTGCATACGCTCCTGAAGGGTATCCTTCACTATTGCCACATCCTTCAAATAGACATTTTTATTATTATAACTGCCTATGACCACATTTTCCATCTCATCTGCGCTGTTGAACTCGCCGTCCACACGCATGGAATAGGTCTTGGAACCCACATCCATGATACCGAGAGAGACGTTGCGGTTCTCCGCGCCGAGGATCTGGGCAATGGTCTCAATGGTAAGGTTATAGCTCTCTAACTTGT
The DNA here is from genome assembly GCA_017650305.1 of Bacteroidales bacterium. Lineage (GTDB taxonomy): Bacteria > Bacteroidota > Bacteroidia > Bacteroidales > WCHB1-69 > F23-D06. The sequence goes on from JAGCFD010000022.1 coordinate 2,045, forward strand.
ACGGATCGCAATAGACCTGGATTTCGCGCTGCGGGGCACCGGCGATGGAGACGGCACCCACACCGCTGACACGTGACAGCGGGGAGGAGACCTTGTCGTCCAGAATCTTGTACAAGGCCTGCGTGCTCTGTCCAGACTGCACCGACAGCATCATGATCGGCATGTCGTCGGCGCTGAACTTGAACAGGTAGGGCTGGTTGGCGCCGTCGGGCAGGGCCGACTTCACCATATCCAGCTTGTCGCGCACGTCGTTGGTCTTCTGTTCGATATCCACGCCATATTCAAACTCCAGATAGACGATGGAGTAGTTCTCCTTGGAGTTGGAGGTGATGTGCTTGAGGTCACTTAGGGTGTTGAGCACATTTTCAATGGGCTTGGACACGTTGTCCTCAATGTCCTCGGCACTCGCGCCGCCATAGACGGTGAGCACCATAATGGTATTGCTGTCCATGTGGGGGAAGAGGTCCACCGGCAGCTTGGTCAGGGAGAAGATGCCGATGATGATGACGGCAATGTAGATCAACCCTGTCATAATGGGTCTTGCGACCGATTTCTGATATAAACTCATAATTCTTGCTGTTAGCTATTGGCCGTTGGCTTTTAGCTGTTGATTACAAAATATTATCTTTAATTATAACTGACAATGACTATTTGCTACGATTCTTTACCTTTTGTCTATATAGGCAAATGGCCAATAGCTAATAGCCAATGGCTATTTATTCTCCACATTCACTTCCAGACCGTCTTTCAAACGTGCAAGTCCCGTGGTGGCCACCATGTCACCGTCCTGCACATTGCCGGAGAGCAGCTCGTAGGATTTGCCGAGGTGGCGGCCTATTTCAACTTTATTGAAGGAGACCTTGCCATCCTTATAAACATACACATAGCGGTTGCCGGATCCCTGTTGGCGGAAGATGGCCTCGTCGGGGACGACCACATGCTTCTCCGTGCCGAAGTTCATCGTCACACGAGCGTACATGCCCGGGCGCACGCGGCTATCCCCATTGGCCAGTTGGACCTCCACGGGGAAGGTGTGGGTAGCTCCGTCCATAGTCGGATAGATCAAGCTGATTTTACCCTTGAACTCCTCTTCGCCATAGGCATCCACCTTGATGGTCACCGGCGTGCCCACTTTAACCTGCTTGAAGAGGGTTTCGGAGATGTTGATGTTCATCTTCACGGGTGTGATCTGCTGTACCTGCACCACAGGCAGCCCACCGAAGAGGTCGCCACTATCATAGTTGCGCTGTGTCACAACTCCGGAAATAGGACTTACCAATTGCGTATTCTCCAACAAGTTATCGTAGGTAGTCTGCGCCACATCGAGTTGGGTCTTCATCGCATCCCAGTCAGACTTGGAGCATCCGCCGACCTTGTAAAGCTCGTCAATACGATTAAAACTGGCCTTAAGATTATCCAGTTGAGACTTAGACTGTTTGAGGCTGTTCTCGTTCATCTGCACGAGCACCTTGCCCTTGGCCACGCGGTCGCCGACCTCGACATAGATACGGTCGATGCGGCCGCCGGTGAGCGGGGCGATGTTGTTGACGGCGTTAGCCTCCACGATGGCCGTGTATTCGTAGGTCTGGTCCACCTGTTGCACATGCACTTGTTGCGTGCGGATGGTCATGATCTGACCGCCGGCGGTGACGGCCTCTTTCTTTTTGCAACCGCAGAGCATCATTACACCCACGGCCATAAGAATTGTTACATACGTTATTTTTTTCATATTTTAGGTTAGTTAATTATATTCCTATTGTTTCACCATTTTCAGATATTGCACCCGTTTCCCGGTGGTGACCACGCGGACGATGTAGCTTGCCTTTGCCAGACGACTAACGTTAAAGCGATGGTCGTTCCTGTACACTGCAACCTGCCGCCCTTCCATGGTAAGGACGGTAATTTCTACTACTTCTCCAGGGTCAACCCCCATCACCGTCACCTCGTCATGGGCCGGATTCGGAGCCAACCAGAGGGTCTCAACCTGCGGTACGGCTGCCTGCAGGCTTCTTGTGGTGTCATTGTCCGCCGTACTGGAGTCCGCAAGCTGGCGGTGGTCGTCAGGAACCAGTCCCCATAGATCAAAAGCATCGAAGCATACCTGCAAGTGGCACAGCTTGTTCCCGTCTAAGCAAACGATGGCATGGACACATATTTTCTCGTCTGCCATCGCCATCTGGGTCAGCCGGCCGTAACTGAGCATCAGCAACGCGTCCACGTCCGTATATGGCAAGTAGTTGTAAGACAGCATCTGGGGAAAATCGCTCCACACCGCCACCAGATCAGCCGTGTTGACAGGCAGTTCCAGATGCACATTGAAATAGGATGTCTGGTGCGGAGTGCTCAACACTTCCTGAAAAGTCACCGTGTCATGCTCCGCATAGCACTCGTCAATATGGCAGTCCTCCCAGTCAAAGTGCTCGGAAAAGACAAGTTCGCATTCATTTTCAACATCATAGAAGGCAAACTCGATGAAGGGGTTCGAAAAGTCCAGGAACTCCAGGGTGACGTCAATGTCGTTGCTCCTGTGAGCCGGAACGACAAACGGCAGGGCATCCACATACAGGATATTGCTGACGGTATGGTTGGACAGTTGGTCAAACACAACCGACTGGCTGCCGTTGTTGTGGACGGTAATGCTCATCCCGTAGGACAAGGTGCAGCTGTCGATGGAGCATTTCTTGTTCACGCTCACGGTGAGACTGTCGCAGGGGCACACATCAGCCTCAGCAATGTCCAAGTTCGGGGATTTGGCTATGCATCCGTTCCCATAATGGGTGTCCATGAAATACTCCCCGAAGATGTTGACTGGCAAGACCGCATCCATGGTATTGCCCTGGCCTGCCAGCTGGTCATCCTCATACCAAAACCACTCCAGACCATCCACGTTGTACGGATAGAGGCCGTAAACGTGCAGGAAGGCGGGCAAGTCCTCGCCACAAATCTCATAGCAGCCCGTGAGCAGCGCGTCATAGTTTGGGGCAGGCGGGATGAACAGGGTTGACTTGGCCGACGGGCATCCGGTGGAGGGGTCAATGTAATGTGCCGTCAGGAACCCGGGCACGTAATAGTCGGCCGAGACCCCGTGGTGGCCGTTGTTCCACAGCAGGCTCTGACCTGTGGTAGAATGAACATTGACAGGCGGCGTGTGGATGCACTCGTTGTTATAGAAGGCAATGGAGGGGGCTGGAGGCTGAGCATGCACGGTTATGGTGGTTGTAGCCGTGGCCGTGCAACCTTCCTGGATGGTGACCGTAAGGCTGACGTAATAGGTGCCTGGCAGGGTCGGCGTAAACTTCACATTGGGGGTGGTGAACGAATAGTTAGCAGGCCCGGTGACACTCCACGCATACTGGTTGGAGGCGCCCGTGTTGCCGTTCAGGCTCACCTCCCCGCCGAGACAGTACTCCGTGCTGCCGGTGATCCGGGCCGTGGGCGCGTTTTTGAAGCCGACATTCTTAATTCGCTCCGCCTTGCAGCCGTTATTGTCGGTGACAAGCACATAGTAGTCCCCCGTCTGGTAGGTGTCGTACGTGTTGCTTGACACCCCAGTCTGGGAATGCTCCCAAAAATATATATTGTTGGGCAAGTAAGGAGTAATATAAATCTGCCTACTGGTGCCTGGGCAAACTGGAGCACCTATGGTCACAAGAGAAACATTTTCTGGAGCATTACCGACAACATTAACACTGGCTGACGAGAATGCGACGCAGCCGTCCGCATTATGGACGGTCCATGACACAGAGCATTGTGCATTGTTCCCTTCATACGCGTGAAAGACAGAGCTGCCATGTGAATATGTCCCGTCACCGAAATTCCACAGGTAATCGCTTCCCGTGGCCGTGGCGGAAAACTGGTATGGGGTTTTCTCGCACAGTTGTGAGGCGATGTTCAGGCTGGTTATCTGGGGCAGATAGTCGATGGTCAATGTCCTGACCACCTGGCACTGGTGCCCGTTAGAGAGCGTCACCGTATATATGACATGGTTCGTCGTTCCCTGCTGGAAAGCGGCATGGGGTATGGACACCCCGTTGAAGCTGTTGTCCACGTAGCCCGTTTCCGTTACCTCTATCTTCCGGGAGGTGACGGAAACGCCTTGAAGGCACAGGGTCTCGTCCACAAAGCCCACAGGGTTGTTGCACATATAGACAAGCGAGAAGTCGGGCACGCACTCCACGGCCACTTGGCTCTCCCCGTAATAGCACTGCCCGCCCACCGTCGTGCCGGCACTTATGGTATAGACACCTGGAAGGCTGAAGCTCAAGGTCGCGGAATAGTCGTCCTGATAGGTGAAGGCCGTGCCGGGAAGCTGGGGGCTGACCGACCAAGATACCGTGCCGCCGGTGGTGTTGGTGAGCGTCACGTCCGCCGTGCCGCAGGTCGCCGTGGCCGTGCACGGCATGGTTATGCAGGAGCTTGGCGGCGCCCCGCCCGTCACTGTGACGCATCCCGTGGCGGAGCAGTACGGGGTTGTGGTGTAAGTCACCGTGCAGCAATAGGTGCCTGTAACGGCATTGGGGAAGACGCTTCCCTGCACCTGCGGCTGCGCCACGCCGTCCTTCGACCAGCTGTATGTCGCGTTAGAATAGGCAACCACCCGCACATCCTGCCCATCAAAATAGGGGATCGCCACCGGTGGTGCCACCACCTCCACCGTCCCATGGACCACCACAGGTTGGCAGGCAGGGTACGGCTGGTAACTCAACGTGAACGGCTGCAAGCCCGACTGGGCATAGACGTGCGAGGTGCTGTTGCCCACAATATCTCCGCCACCAATATGCCAAGTATAGTCAGACGGGTCGGTAACGGTGGAGGTCACGGCGAACGAGGCGCTGCCGCCCTGGCAGATAGGGGTGCTGTAGGAAATGGTCGGGGCGGGGGCGTCCATCGTGGTCAGGACAAAGCTCTCCGCATACACCTGTCCCGAGCAGCAGGTACGCTTCAGCGTCACTAAAGCAGTGGCCGGCTGGTTGTTGGTGAGATGGTTGGACAGGATGCTGACATAGTTGCTGAGATGCTCCCCCTGCACAACCGCCACCCCAGCAGGCGACACCGTCCACTCGTACAGAACATTGTCCTGCAGAGGGACAGTATGGGTGAAGGGGGTGCCCGCACAGAGCTCGACAGAGGAAGGAAGTCCAGAGGCGGCCAGGACGAACAGGTCCACCTCATGAATGTAGGCGGCGGACCGGCACCCGTTCTCGCCGTCAACCTGGAACACGGCCACGTCGCAGACATCGTTCCCGTAGTTTATAGTCACCTCGTTCCCGTCCACCGACTGCGGCAAGGCCGTGGTGCATACGGGCACCCACTCCAGATAGTATCCGGGATGGGTCGGTGTGCCGCCCAGCAGGATGGAGCTGCCCGCACACGCCTCGTGAGGTCCGCTCGTGGCGGTCAGGGCTGGAGGGCCGGCCAGCACCGTCACCCAGCACTCGGCCTCTCTACAATAGCTGCTGCCGGAGGCCACCACCCTGTAGTTGCCCGGGTAGGCGAACGTATAGTCAAGGGACACCCCATTGGAGGAATGCAGCAGGAGGTTGTCCTCGCTGTAAACCTCCCATGCCACGACGTTCCCGTGCCAGGTGCCGTAATGCCCCGTGGCTCCTGCGCACAGGGTATGGTCACCGGAGTTGACACTCATCGTGTCCTTCACCACAATGGTCTTGGAGGAGCCGAACGGGCCACAGCCGATGAAGTCGCACGCATAGGCGACCTCCAGCGTGTAGGTGCCCGCCTGTCCGAAGTGCACCAACACGCTGTTGGGCCCTTCGGTGCCAGTTATGGCGGCACTGCCCGATGGGGACACACCCCACAAATATTGTGTAGAGCCCCACAGGGGCAACCCGTACTGCTGCACATCCCCAACGCACACCACATCGGGACCGGTGATGTCCACGCTGTCTGCGATGACCGGGATCCTGATGGATGCCAGCGCATCGCAGTACGATTCGCAGAATGCGGCGTCAATGGAGATCACCCCGTATCCTGAAGGAGGGTTGCCCCACTGCACATGTATGGTGGAGGGATCGGCGGGGTCCTGGATGTAGGAGCCCCCCTCCACATTCCATCTGTACGGGGTGCAGTAAGGGTCCAGAAGCGTATAGTCGTGAGAGGAACCTGCACAGACAGTCCCGTAGCAGGAGAGTTCCAGGTTCAGCGGCTCCGTAACGTGAAGCGTAATCTCTTCATAGCTTTCGCAGCCGCATTCGTTCTGCACATAGTGCCCTATCGTAAAAGTTCCTGCCTGTGTGGCCGTTATGGTGTGGTTCGGTGTGGAGGCATTCCCGAAAGGAGTTGTCCAGAGACAGCCCGTGATGGGTGTCTGTCCCGCCGTGCTCATGTCCATCAGGTCTATGACCGCATTCAGGCAGACCTCTATGGTCTTTGTCTCGCTCATGTCTGTGTAATATGCCGGCACCGTGGCGGATGCAACCTGCGGGGTGTCCATCAGAAGGACGCACGCGTCCGCCGTACAGGTATTGTTGCCGGAGGTCACCACGTTTACCGAGATACCGCCCGCGTCCCCGCTGCCCCAGGTCACCACCACCGACTGGCCCTGGCCCGCCGTATGCCAGCCAGACGCTCCAGTCACCGTCCATGTGTACTGCACCCCGTCGGGGCAGACCGCCGTATAGGTCACCGAGCCGCCCTTGCAGGCCAGCAGGCACTCCACTGAATCCGTATCCAGCAGGTTGGGGTACCCCCGGAAGTATTCCGTCAGGAGGCATTCGGAGTCAAAATCGGTGTTGATGTGCAGGCTGCAACCCGACTGTGCCCAGACCGGCATGATGCCGCACAACAGCAGCGGCAACAGTGCGATATAAAGTATTCTCTTCATAATGTTATGGTTATATGGGCTATAGGTCTGTTTTTACAAACTTTTCGACATGGGTCTCCCCTCCGCAGACCGTCCTGAGCACATACATCCCGTTCGGCAGCGACGACACGTCGATTTCGCCCCTGTTGCCGTGCAAGTCCCGGCGCAGGAGCTCTTTCCCGGCCAGGTCAAGGACATAAACCCTGTCTATTGGAGTGCCCTTGCTCTCGACATGGAGCACGCCGCCTGTAGGGTTGGGGTATAACCTGACAGGACTGGACTCCGCATGCTGCGCCACTCCCGTGGAATCCTCCGGATACGGGGTCAGGATGGACGGGTCGTATCGGTACGCCACCACAGCATGGCTGTACAAATGATTGTCAAAGGTCAGGGAGAGGTCGTGGCCGAAAGACAGGTCTTCTTTGCAGGTCAAATCGCATAGTATTCTCCCGCCTTCTCCAAGGATCGTCTTTTGGACTTTGGCGGACGGATCGCTATAGGTGATGGAATCTGCTCTCATGAACTGGCCGTTAGTATGAAAATACCCGAGCGAAGAACCTGATGAGAAGTCGTGCAGAAACAGTCCCAGCAAGTGGTTGTTCACGACGGCAGGTCGCGAGCGCTCACTTGCAAAAACATGCATGCCGGGCAATTGGCCCAAGGACTTGAACGCACCTGTCTCCTTGTCAAACCTGACAAAATAACCCGTGTGCTGGTAGGCACCTGATATATAAGTCAAGTGATTTGACTCATTGTCAAAATAGAATAGCGGACTCTCTCCGGGCATAATGCTTGCTTTCCCCATCAGATACACGCCGCTGTTGTCAACATAATTGTCCGACCAATCCATAAAATGGTTTGTCGTCGTTAAATCGTTATTTACATGGGCCTGGTTAGACCATTGTACATTGCCATCCGAATCATACTTGATAATGAAAGGCATACACCATGCCATTCCCCCGTTATCTACAGTTGCATAATGGGTGCTGTCCCAATATATACTCATCGGGTACTGGTTGTATTCATCCATGATTGACATATCTCGCAAATATCCTGAAAGATAGAGATTGTCCTCCCCGTCAACATTCAATCCGAAGACATAGGGGACATAAAAAGGATTGACTGTATCTACTGGCATATACGGAGACAATCCTACTGTGTGGTCAACCCCCAACGTTGTCTTCAGCAAATCAAAACCCGGAGAAAACTTGAATATCATCATATTGGTTATTGAGCCGTAAGCATCTGTAGATCCCGGCAAAAATATGTCATACGTCTTGGCCGAATCTTCGTCAATCACGACAGTCCAGGGAAGTGTGTCCGGGCCTTGATAGCAAATAGCAGCAGCCAAGTAGATATTCCCGTAAGAATCCATGGTCATGGGCGTGGCACCAAATCTGGCACTGAGGCCTTCAGTATGTCTGTTTTCCTGCGCCCTTGACAGCGTCTTGACGAAATGGTTCTCCAAGATGTTCCCGTCAAGATCTAATACTGAAAAAAAAGTGTAAATTCCACCCGTGAAAGTATAAGGTGGATGGTACTCCTCTGCTGGATAGGACATGGCTGTCTGCTGCGTGATCAGGGTGTCCAGAAACCACAGCTTCTCATTAGAGCTATAATCAAACATATATGCTCCCGAAATAATGATTTTCCCGTCCCTGAGAACCATGTCGTACGGTGGGCATTCACCTTGCTTGGTGTTCTTGACCAGCCTGCTCCACAGGAAGTTCCCCGAGGAGTCGAACTTCATGAGGACCGTGCCCTGGGTGTTTGCCGCTACCACCTCCACCATGTCGGAAATCCATGTGGACATGGTCTGGTCATAGACCCTCGCATTGCCCCCGAAGCTGCCGAACACATACACGTTGCCGTCGTCGTCGAAGGCGGTGCGCACCACGTAGTTGTATGAGTGGGAGGTGTTTAGAGGGTCGTCATTGCCTGTCCAGTAGTTCGCCCACTTCCACTCGTCCTGGGAATGGGCGGGGAGGAAATGACAGCAGGAAAAAAGAATCACCATTAACCATCTGGTAAAAATTGTAGATATTTGGAATTTCATATTTAATAATCTTTTTGTCATAAAAAAATGTAGGATTGCGGCCTGCGGCCTTACCCTGGGCTACCGAGCTCTTGTTCCTGCGAGGCTGCTCAAGGAATTTATTCCACACCCAACGTCGCGTCCAGGTTGGCTTTTGCCGTGAGGTAATTGAAGATGGACTGGCAATAGGTAAGCTGGGTGCTGGTAAGGGTCAGTTCGGCATTGCTCAGATCCAACCAGGTATTCATGCCCACCTCATATTGCTTCTGGGCTATCTCGTATGCCTTCTGGGCCTGGAGCATGGTCTCGCGGTTGGCCGCGATGTCCTCAATGGCCTGTTGCATGTCGTTGAGATAGCTCTGCACGCCAACGCGAAGATTCCGTTCCACATCCAACCGTTGGTCGCGCATATTCTGGATGTTCAGGTCGGACTGTTTCAGCTTATAGGAAGTGGCCACCCAGGAGACGATAGGCACCTGGAGCGACAACGCCACGTATGAGTAGGGATAGTTGGTGAACTTCTGCCCGTCGTCGCCCATGCCGGAGTACTGGAACGCACCGGCTAAGGCAAGCATCGGCAGGGAGGCACCGCGGACAATCTTCTTGGACTGCTCCAACTCGCCGATGCCCAGATCCAACTGGCGCAGGGCGGAGTTTTGGGCGAGCTGAATATCCTGTTCGCTCGGCATGGTGGCATTGAGCACGCCCTGCTCATAGTCCGAAAGTTCCCCATCGAAGATAACGGGTTCTTCCATATTCATACCCAAAAGAACTTTGAGGCGCATTTGGGCGAGGCGCAGGCTCTTGACAGCGGAACTGATAGCCGGGCGCTGGTTCTGCAAGGTCACATCAGAACGCAGTTTTTCAAACTCGGAAACCAAGCCCTGGTTAAAGGAGTTGGTCACGAGCTGGTTGCTGGCCTCAATGTTGGCATAACTCTTCAGCAGCACATCGTACGACTGCTTGGCCAACAGATAGATGTAGTAGGCCTGTTTCACCTGGTTGACAAGCTCCAGTTTGGAGGAACGGGCCGCCTCTTGGGCCAGCTCGATGTCCATAGCACTGAGCTTGAGATTCGACCAGAGCGGGAAGGAGATGATCGGCAGGCTCAGGTTGGCCCCAACGGAGTAAGTGTTGTCACGGCCCACCTTGATGTTCATCGTCTGTCCGCCCATATCCATCGACATCGTCTGCTTGAGCAGCGTGCGGTTGTAGTTCGAAGCAAGCGACACGTCCGGGAAGAGGGCAGCGATCTGCTCTTTTCTGTAAAGTTGCTTAATCTGCACATCACGGTCGGCAATGCGCATAGTCGGAGCATCCGAAAGTGCAATCTCAATGGCCTTGTTCAGATCCACATGGACGGAATCCTGCGCCTGAGCACGCAATCTTGAGGGCATCAGCAGAAGCAGGCAACCTGTCAAACATATTGTCACGAGAGACAGGGTCCGCTGATTTCGCATTATTTTCATCCGCATATCTTCCATATTACTCATAAGAAATTATCATAAAAATCTAAAAATCAAAATTTTAGCGAACAAATCCAGCATATTGTTCAAAGGTGGCAAAAATAGGAAAAATATTGAATAAATCCGTGTAAAAAATACACGACCGTAAAAGTTGTCAGTTATCAGTTGTCGGTTGTCAGTTTGGAGGTTAAGGGTTTACCGTTTACGGTTTAAAAAGGTTAGAAGGTTAGGAGGTTAGTAGGTTAGAGGGTTATTCGATTAGACGATTAGGCGATTGGACGATTAGGCGATTAATTGTTGGGGGTTAGAGGGTCAGAAGGCCACTCGGAGCAAACTGCGCCTCCGAAGTATGAATAATTAAGAAACTAAGAAATGAAGAAATTAAGGAATTATGTGCTCTTAGTTTCTTAGTTCCTTAATTTCTTAATTTGTCACTGTTCACTCTTCACTGATCACTGTTCACCGTTCACTGATCACTGATCACTGATCACTGCTGGCTTGGCGAATTACGGTGTGACTGTTAAAGTTAAACTTTGAAGAATAATTCAAAAAAAATGTGTACTTTTGCCCGCGTATTAGCCAACAGCTAATAGCTAACGGCCAATGGCCAACCGAATTCTATAGTAATCACAACATAAACTTATCACAATGAGTAAAATTATCACAGTTGAAGAAGCAGTTTCCCACATTCACGATGGCATGACCATCATGTTTGGCGGTTTTTTGGGCAATGGTTCCGCAGTCAAGATCATCGAAGGCATTGCCAAGAAGGGTGTCAAGGACCTTATTCTCATCGGCAACGACACTGCATATCCGAACCAGGCCATCGGCATGCTGATTGCCAACAAGCAGGTCAAGAAGCTCATTGCCTCCCACATCGGCACGAATGCCGACACCATCCAGCAGTTCAACGACAAGGAGTTAGAGATTGAGTTCGTACCTCAAGGCACGTTAGCAGAGCGCATCCGCTGCGGTGGCGCCGGACTTGGCGGCGTGCTCACCCAGACTGGTTTAGGCACTATCGTTGCTGAAGGCAAGCGCATCATCGAGATTGATGGCAAAGAGTATCTCTTGGAGATGCCGTTGCACGCTGACGTGGCCCTTATCGGTGCCAGCATCTGTGACGAAATGGGCAACTGCATCTACAAGGGTACCTCCCAGAACTTCAACCCCACCATGGCCACCGCCGCTGACCTCGTCATCGTGGAGACCAAAGAGCTCGTCCCGACCGGTTCCATCCCCATGGAGCAGATCCACACGCCGGGCGTTTACGTTGACTATATCGTAAAATAATGCACCTTCATAACAGTCAGGCTGCCAAAAGCGGCCTGACTTCTTTTTTAGCGCCAGTCCTGATGCTGCTCCTATGGGCGGCATTATCCCTACCGGCAGACGCCCAAAGGGGCAAGCCGCTGGTTTTGGATTTTCCCTTGGAATTGTATGGCGAAGACCTTCAGCATACTCCATGCGACACTTTTGGCCTATGTGTTTTTCACTCCTCGTCTAAAAACGACAGCTGCCTATTTGAGTTGTTCCACTACGATTGCAATCTGGAGCAAACAGGACACACGCGACTTCTTTTCGCTCCCGAGACATACCTTGAAGCAGCCTGTTATGGTGACGGGGAATTAGTGATTCTTTTTCAGTACAAAGAGAAAAAAAAGAAAACGGGCAGTGGCTTTTTTCTCATCTATGACTGTTCCAAAAAGCAGGTGGACACGCTCAGTGTTGACGGCTTGGCGGCAGGCTCCGTCTCTCGCATGTCACACAACAAGGACCTGACGCTTTTCAGTGCAACCAGGTCAAACAACAAACACAAAGACCTCTATTATCTTGGCAAAGGAGCCACGCATGCCCAACGCCTTAACATCCCTGATGTTGTAGATTATCAAATAGAGGATTTTGGGATTGACACATCCCAGCGCCACGTCCTTGCCGCCCTCCGCTCCACCGTGAACAACCAAACGATGATTTGGCTTTGTGAAACGGACTACCGGCAGAATATCCTTTTCACGTCTGATCTGCCAGACACCTTGGGGCACCGTTGCGAGAGCCTTCGGATGCTCCCTCTCGACAGCAGCCAATGGTTCTTGGCCGGCATCTATGAGTCAAGAGCCAACAATGTCACCATGGGGGTTTACACCCTACCCTATCATGACATGCAATTCGACTCGCTCAGCCTTCATCCCTACACCACGGCGAGCATTGTCACACCGAACAACGGACAATATTTCCATACTGGAGGAAAGCTAACATGCGACACCAACGGTATCGTTTTCATCACAGAGACTCTCTACCCAGAGTATCATGACAGACCCGTCTATAATTACGGTGTTATGACTTACGAGCAGACTTTCAACGGTTATCGTTATACCAGTGCGGATGTGTTTGTCTTCCAGCCCGACGGCACTGAGACCTGGTATTACAATTTCCCTTACGACAACATTCTGAGCCAGCAGCTCGGATCCTATCTCAACTTTTCCTTTCTCCAAGATCGTTATCTGTTATATTATGTAAGGGGCAACGAGTTGGTCACCATGCTCACCAACTCCAACGACGAGATCATAGACTCCAAACGCACATCGAGCCTCTTCCCTGCATCGGCGAACTCTCCTTTCACCTATAATGGCACGCAGATGAAGCAGTGGTATGGAGGTTATTATCTGTTATCTGGACAAAGACGTAGCTCAAGGAGCAGCTTGGGCAGCTCCAAATATTTCATACATAAATTATGGTATCGATAGGACTATCGGCATAGAACGGTTTCCACCGTCTGCCACAACCTGTCTGCCGTCTGTTGCCAACTGAACAACTTTCGTTGTTCACGTCCCTTTGCAATCAAATCATCCCTATAAGCGTCATCATTCCAAAGACGAGTCATCGCCTTCGTAATTTCCGGCACTGAATTGGGGTCCACGAGCACAGCGGCTTCTCCGGCCACCTCCGGCATGGAAGTCACATTAGATGTTATGACAGCGGTTTCAGCATTGAAGGCCTCCACTATAGGGATGCCAAATCCTTCGAAAAGGGAGGTGTAGACGAGTGCACGGGCCGAGCCGTAAAGTTTCTGAAGCACCTCTATTTTCTGTCGCCCCATCATGATAACGTCATCGCGATGTTTCATCGCCAAATAGGTGTCTTCAATCTCTCCTTGCCACCATTTTTTGTCTCCAACCACCACCAACTTGGCGTCCGATGCTTGTTGTTCTTTGAAAGCGTCAAAGGCACGGAAAATGTTAGCCAGGTTCTTCCGTTTATGGATCAAGCCTACAAAAAGAAAGAAATCACTCCCCTGGGAGAATTCTGTCTTGACAGCTGCTTGCTCTGCAGGGAGCAACGGATGGTAGAGTTCGTTAGAGCCATTATAGACCACATCTATCTTCTCAAGGGGGACGCCGTACTGCTGATGAATGTCTTGACGCGTATATTCCGAGACGGTAGCCAAGCGATCGGCACGGCGGGCAAATTGCGGAAAAAATCGATCGTAATATCTTTTTACCGACTGTTTTTCGATAAAATCCGGATGATGTACAAAGTTCAGATCATGAATGACATCCACGATCGGGACATCCTGCATTCTGGTAGGGATCCAGCCGTCAGTGGAGAGGAGCAGGTCGGGGCGTATACGTCGCACCTCGCGCGGCACTCCGACTTCAAAAAAAAGATACCACAAGTATGGATGACGGGCCTGGGGGTGCGTCACAACGGGTGTGACATTGGGAGCATAAACGAATGATTCATCGTATGCTCGGTCAAAAAGAAAATAGAATTGATGTTCCGGGTGTTGTCGGACAATACGTGAGAGGCACTCATGGGTAAACCAACCAATACCCTCCAGTCGATCTTTCAGGAGAAGTCTCGTATTGACGGCTATCTTCATAAAACGTCCTTATTTTTTCGGATGACTGGCTCGAATATCCTTCACATTGAGTTGCAGTGAGGTAATATTGTTCCACACATTCTCCTCCACATGATAGAGTAGGTCAAACTCATTGTTATTCTGAAGCAGAGGCAGTTTATCTTTGCAGTTGAATGCGATCATGTCGATAGGTTGCACGACCTTGTCTGGATAGAGGACTCGAGCCTTGAGGTGCTTATCGCCCACGATGCGTGCATTGCCTTCGTCGATCAGGTTGTTGGATTGGAACACGGGTTCCATATTTCCCGGGCCGAATGGGGCGAACCGTTTCAGGTTGTGCATGAACTTGGGTGTGATATCATTCAAGTCGATGGGAAGATCGACAATGATTTCAGGGAGTGCTGAGGTCTCCTGAATATTATCGATCACATATTGTTCGAAACGTTCTGTAAACTCTTCGAGGTTTTCCTCCTTCATAGAGAGGCCGGCTGCGAACTTATGACCGCCGAAGTGTTCCAACAGGTCGGAGCAAGAATCGATGCCGTCATAAATGTTAAACTCCTTCACGGAGCGTGCGGAGCCAGTGATCAGGCCATCGGAGGATTTCGTCAGCACGATAGTCGGTTTGTAGAAGACTTCCACGAGGCGGGAGGCCACGATTCCGATAATGCCTTTGAACCATGTCGGGTTATATATGACGATACTTTTGCGGTTCGTGTATTCGTGAGAGGTACGGATGGTATGGATAGCCTCTTCGGTGGCGTTACGGTCTTGTTCTTTGCGTTTCTCATTCTGCGCATTGATACTCTTGGCGATGTTGGCGGACTTGTTTTCATCCTCATCGATAAAGAGTCGCAC
Source organism: Bacteroidales bacterium (assembly GCA_017650305.1). GTDB lineage: Bacteria > Bacteroidota > Bacteroidia > Bacteroidales > WCHB1-69 > F23-D06. The sequence continues at coordinate 17,083 of JAGCFD010000022.1, forward strand.
AGACTCGCGGCCGCTCTTCATTCTTCCGGCAGCATTGATACGCGGGCCGACATAGAAGACAAGGTCGGAGATAGAGATGACGCGGGAGAAGATGGTCTCCTCCTTGAACGGATAGTGCAATTTGATGCCCGCTTGGTCGAGGATCGACTTGATGCCCATGCGCGGGAACTTGTTGATGATTTCCAGACCAAAATAGGCCAGGATGCGGTTCTCGCCGGTGATGGCCACGATGTCGGAGGCGATACTGATAGCCACGAGGTCTATACGAGAAAGCCACAGCTGGTCGGGAAGCCCATATTTTTGGCAATAGGCTTGAATCAATTTGAATCCCACGCCGCAACCGGACAGTTCTTTATAGGGATAAGGACAATCTTTGCGTTTGGGATCGAGAATGGCGACTGCCTTGGGGAGTTCGTCTCCTTCCAGGTGATGGTCGCAGATGATGACATCGATACCATACTCATTGGCTTTATCGACCTTCTCATTGGCTTTGATGCCGCAGTCAAGCGATATCAGCAAGTTGATATTGTTATTCCGGCAATATTCGATACCTTGATCAGAGATGCCATAACCTTCGGCATATCTGTCAGGGATATAATATTCAACCAGGTTTTTGCTTTCTGAACCGATTATTTCGCAGATAAATGAATAGAGGAGAGCCACGGCGGATGTGCCATCGACGTCATAGTCGCCATATACGAGGATACGTTCATTGTGGGTGATGGCATCGGACAGTCTGTTGACAGCCTTATCCATATCCTTCATCAGGAAAGGGTTATGGATTTTTGAGATGTCCGGGTTAAAAAACTCTTGAGCCTTCTCTGGAGTGTCAATTCCACGCTGTAACAGAATGGCGGCAAGCGGCTGCTCGATAGAGATTTTCTCGGCGAGGGCCTTCACTTCCGACTCGTCGGGAAGCTCTTTAAATATCCACTTTTTCTCCATAATACTAGTTCAAAAAAAATACCCGCAAACATACACAAAAAAAATTATATATACAAGTATTTATAATTTCATTTTTTTATCGATGTCATCGATGCTGGCACGCATCTTTTTGTCGGTGTCGTAAAGGTTTGCGATAGTCTTGCAGGCATGAAGAACGGTGGCGTGATCTTTGTTGCCACAATAGGAACCAATAGTGGAGAGAGGAAGTTTGGTATATTTCTTGGCGAAATACATGCACAGCTGGCGAGCCAGCACGATTTCGCTTTTACGGGTCTTGGCGTTAATAGTCTCGACAGAGATATTGTAATAGTCTCCGATGATTTTCTGGATATACTCGATGGATATCTCCTTGGCATTGGATTTGACATACTTATCCACCATCTCTTTGGCAAGATCCATTGTGATTTCACGATGGTTGAGGGAGGCTTGGGCCAGGATTGCGATGATGGCGCCCTCCAGTTCTCTGGTGTTGGAGGTGATACGCAAAGCCAAGTAATCCACAATTTCATCCGGGAATTCAATGCCATCATTCTCCAGTTTCTTGCGGATAATGGCGTGGCGAGTCTCCAGGTCCGGAACCTGAAGGTCGATGGTCAGGCCCCATTTGAAACGGCTGAGAAGACGAGGCTCGAAGCCGGAAATATCCACAGGAGACTTATCGGAAGTGATGACAATCTGCTTGTTGTCGCGATGCAAAGCATTGAAGATCTGGAAGAAGGTATCCTGTGTTTTGGCCTTTCCGCCGCTCATGAATTGGATGTCGTCAATGATGAGCATGTCGAGGGACTGGTAGAAGTAGATAAAGTCTTGGACATTGTTATTCTTCACAGCCTGAACATATTGGGAGCAGAATGTGTCAGCGGTCACATAGACGACAATCTTCTCGGGGAAGTTGATTTTGGTCTGGATACCGATGGCATTGGCCAGGTGGGTTTTGCCGAGGCCGACATCAGAATAGACGAAAAGCGGGTTGAAGGAAGTGGTGCCGGGTTCTTTGGAGATAGCCCATCCCGCGGCGCGGGCCATACGGTTGCAGTCGCCCTCCACGTAGTTGTCAAACGTCATGGTGTCAATGAGATTGGAGGGGATCTTCATCCTTTGGATGCCGGGAAGCGCGCGCGGATCCGGGATTTCATTATTGGATTTATTAAAGACATCCACAGGGGGCAATGTTGACGGATTGGAAATTGCCGGACGATAGGAAGAAGGTTCGGTGATGTACTTTGACATCTTGGGATCCGGATTGATCTCAACAGGATACCGGTATCTCAAACGACCCTTGGGACCGAGATGCTTGTGGATCACCTCTTTCAAGACATCCACATAGTGTTGTTCCAGCACCTCGTTATGAAACGCGCTGGGCGTAACGAGGGTGAGCACGTTATCTTCCAGGGAATATGGAATCAACGGGGCAAACCAACTTTCAAAGGTCTGCACCCCGACAATTCCGGCAATCATCTTAAGGCAATCAGACCACACTTTTCCTGCTTCTGTACTGGTATTATTCATCTCTAATTCTTAAAAAGCTATAAAATAAACAATTATCGGATTTGTTTTCGGCGCAAATCCACGCTGCAAAAATAAACACAAAAAAGTTAATAAAAAAAACAAAATGATATTGCTTTTTAAAAAAATTCGTATAAAGAAAATTGACGATAATCAACCTGAATTAGCGCGTAATATTCTTTAACTCAAACGATTACTATACTCTTCATACTTACCTACATCCTCCCAAGAATCGCTATTATGCTCATAGCCAACAATTTTGAAATCTTGACGTTTTTGAAGATAAAAATCGGTGATTGAGGATTTCTCAACGGAGGGTATGGATTCCAACAGCTTGCGTCCGATCAGGTGTATTCCGCTGAAGGCCATTTCAACATCGCCGGGGCTTTCGGGGTCTCCGCGGCGGGCGTCGGACCGATGGTCGTGCCACCCGACAAGCCTCATCGTTTCTTTGTTAAAAACGAAATAGCGGGAGGTGTTGCGATTTTTCACGGCGAGGGTGGCATCGGCGCCGGAACTCAGATGCGCCTCGAGCAATGATTCAAGGGAAAGAGACGAGAGTATGTCCACATTGTGAATGAGCAGATGCCGGCAATCTTTCAGGAGAGGCATCGCAAAACGCAATCCTCCGGCGGTATCACGCAAATAGGCACGCTCGTCGGAAATCACAATGTCGGCCCCGAAGCTGTTTTCTCTAAGAAAATCGATGATCTGATCCGGAAAGTGATGCACGTTGACCACTATTCTCTTGACACCCGCATCCACCATCTTGTTGATGACCTGTTCCAACAGAGGGACCCCATCGCAACGGACCAGCGCTTTTGGACGATTGGCCGTGAGCGGCATCAGTCGCGTGCCAAGCCCTGCGGCGAAGACAAAACCGGTAACTTTTCCCATCTCAGATTTCATGGCTGCAAAGATACAAAAATTACAAGATTTTTGTATTTTTGCGGCTCAAATCATTAGCTATAACAATATGAAGAAATTAACGAGTATTCTTCTGTTTTTCAGCATCCTTCTATTATCCGGATGCGGCAACAAGACTGTCACAAACCACTACTCTATCGGCTGCTTGACATTCAAGGGGAACCTTGTATACAGCGATTGGGAGGGTTTTGAAGCATATATTTCATCTCTGGTGGACTACAATCAGACATTAACTTTCACCAGCGAGTCGAAAGAAGAGAATGATGAAAAGGCCGTAGCCTATTTTAACGAGCAAGCTGCGAAACTTGACACTGACTCTCTCTGCACATTCATTGCGCCGGGCGACTACATTGTTTACGGAGTTGGTTATTCCGTATCCGAAAACAGTTTTTACATATTGAAAGGTCTCACTTTCAGCTGCGACACCGTCACTGAATACGACGAGCAGTTCGCCCTCACCAATTAAAAACACAGGAAAGAAGACTTTTTCAGAAGGTCACCCTGCTTTTCAGCATAGGCACGAAGAGAAAATCACCGAAGGTTTCCTCCTCGAAGGTGCCGTCTCCTGTTTTCGTCAAACGCATCATGGTTTGGGATTCTTCACCGACCGGAATCACCATAATGCCATTGTCGGCTAACTGTCCCAACAATGATTTAGGAACTTCCGAGGCGCCACATGTCACAATGATTCGGTCGTAAGGTGCGAAGCGGGGTATGCCGTGAAATCCATCCCCAAAAACTGTATAGATATTATTGTCAATCTGTTCGAGCAACTTTGACGACTTCTGATAGAGCATCATCTGGCGCTCTATGGTGAACACGCGTGCCCCCATAGCACTCAGGATAGCCGCTTGGAAACCTGAGCCCGTGCCAATCTCAAGCACCTTGAGTCCCTTCCGAACCTGCAGCAACTGCGATTGAAAAGCCACCGTATATGGATGCGAAATTGTTTGACCCATAGGCAGTTTCAAGGCAGTCTCCTCGTATGCTTTATTCCAAAGGAATGAATCCATAAATAGATGTCTGTCCACTTTATCGAAAGCGGCCAAGACATTCTCATCGGTAATACCCTTTTCCCTCAGCGACTCAATCATTCGCTTTTTAGCGCCAAGGAGCACATAGTCGGAAGTCATCGTCAAGCGGTTATTAAATTCTACGAATGAAATAAAAAATTGTATATATATAATATTGTATAGAAAAAAACAGCGGGCAGCGGTTGCCACGTCTAAGCGCAAGCAGTCCGGATGCCCACTGTTTTTAGCAAAGAACGATTACCAAGCGAAGAGTGGACGATCGTGCATCATCTCATTCACCTGACTACGGGTCTTGGCGATGAGTTCTTCATTCTCCACATCGCAGAGGATAGCGTCGATCATGCCGACGATGCCGTCCATCTCATTCTCTTTCAGGCCACGGGTAGTGATAGCGGGGGTACCCACGCGAATACCGGATGTCTGGAAAGCAGAGCGGGTATCGAACGGAACCATGTTCTTGTTGATGGTGATGTCGGCCTTAACGAGGGTATTCTCGGCGACTTTACCGGTCAGCTCAGGGAACTTGGTACGCAAGTCAATGAGCATCAAGTGGTTGTCAGTACCGTTGGAAATAACCTTATAGCCTCTCTTCACGAAAGCGTCGGCCATAGCAGCAGCGTTCAGTTTCACTTGTTTCACATATTGAGCATACTCATCGGTCAGGGCCTCGCCGAAAGCGACTGCTTTAGCGGCAATCACATGCTCCAGGGGACCACCTTGGCAGCCTGGGAACACGGCGGAATCCAGCATCTGGGACATCATCTTGACGACGCCTTTCGGAGTTGTCTTTCCCCAAGGATTCTCGAAGTCTTTGCCCAACATGATCAAACCGCCACGAGGGCCACGGAGGGTCTTGTGAGTAGTTGTGGTCACGATATGGCAATGAGCAACAGCATTGTTGAGCAAACCCTTGGCGATCAAACCGGCGGGATGGGAGATGTCAGCCATCAGGATAGCACCGATCTTGTCAGCAATCTGACGCATACGAGCCCAGTCCCAGTCGCGGCTATAGGCGGAAGCACCACCGATGATCAACTTCGGTTTCTCGCGAAGGGCGACTTCTTCCATCGTGTCGTAGTTGACACAACCTGTTTCCTCGTCAACTTGATAAGCGACAGGGCGATAGAGGATACCGGAAGAGTTTACTGGAGAACCATGGGAGAGGTGGCCGCCATGATTCAGGTCAAGACCCATGAAGGTATCGCCCGGTTGAAGGCAGGTCAGAAGGACTGCCATATTGGCCTGGGCGCCGGAGTGCGGTTGGACGTTAGCCCATTCGCAGCCGAAAAGCTTCTTCACACGGTCAATGGCCAGCTGTTCAGACTGGTCCACGATCTGGCATCCGCCATAATAACGTTTGCCCGGGAGACCCTCGGCATATTTGTTCGTCATCACAGAGCCCATGGCTTCCATAACCTGGTCACTGACAAAATTCTCAGAGGCGATCAACTCAATGCCATTTGTCTGACGTTGACGCTCTTGTTGGATAAGATTGAAAATCTGTTCGTCTCTTTTCATACTTGTTGTAATGATAATTATTTGATTAGTAATGAATTAAAAATCAATGCTTGAAAATCCAAAAATACAATATTTTTAATATCTTTGCGCCTCATTTTATAAACAATCTTTATTCTAATTTTTATTCAAAAATCTAACAAGAATTATGGAACAACAAGAACTTCTTCACCAAGAAAATTCTGAGATTCAGAATGCAGAGGTGAACTCTGGAGCTTCTGTAGAAGAGGCCACCGTCATTACGTCATCAGAAACATCCGCACCTGCAGAGGAAACTGAAACAGCCGCCCCCGCCGAGGAGGCAGCAGTGGTTGAGGAACCCGTTCAGGAAGAGCCCGTTGCTGAGGAGCCTGCAACCGAGGAACCCGCTCAGGAAGAGCCCGTTGCCGAGGAGCCTGCACAGGAAGAGCCTGTAGCAGAGACTCCTGTCGCTGAGGAGCCTGCTCAAGCGGAGCCGGCAGCAGAAGAGCCTGCCCCCGTGGAAGAGACCATGGAGCAAGTTGAGAGCGAGTATGCCAACCTTGACCTGGAGCAATCCGTCGCTGAGATGGAGCGCCTCGTTGAAGAGCCCAACTTCAACCTCATCAAGACACGCATGAGTGTGTTGAGAACCAAGATCATCGAATTCTTACGCGAGAGAAAGCGTGCTGCCGAAGCTGCTTATTCTGAAGCACTCAAGAATGCGCAAGCTGCCACGGAGGAAAACCCGGAAGCCGCCACGGAAGTGGAAGCACCGGCTGCCGAGCCCGACCAGCTTGAAGTACGTTTCAACAACGCGTTACAAAAATACAAAGACTCCAAGGCTAAATTCATCGCCGCTCTGGAGGCTCAGAAAGTCAAGAATCTGGAAGCCAAGAACCAGATCCTTGAAAGTCTCAAGAATCTCATCGAGACCGAATCTCATCTGAAGGTTCTTAACGACAAGTTCAAAGAGTTGCAAGAGCAATGGAAGAGCATCGGACCTGTGCCTCAGGCTGACTCCTCCACCCTCTGGCAGAACTATCACTTCTATGTAGAGAAATTCTTCGACATCCTCCGTATCAACAAGGAGATGCGTACCTTGGATCTGAAAAAGAACCTGGAAAGCAAGGTTGAGCTTTGCGAGAAGGCTGAATCTCTGCTCTTGAACGACTCCATCAACCAATCATTCCGCGACCTGCAGGCATTGCACGAGCAGTGGAAGGAGATCGGACCTGTTCCTGAAGAGAAAAAAGAGGAGATCTGGGAGCGTTTCAAAGCTGCATCCGACCAGATCAACCAGCGCAGAAAAGATTACTACGACAAGCTGTTTGCCGAAGAGCAAAACAACTACAATGCAAAGGTAGTGCTTTGCGAGCAAGCAGAAGAGACGGTAGCACAGAACGCCAACTCTGTAAAGGATTACAACGAGATCAGCGACAAACTCACCGAGTTGTTGAACATGTGGAAGACCTTAGGACCGGCTCCTGCCAAGTTGAATGACGAGATCTGGAACCGATTCAAATCCACCTTGGACAAATTCTTCAGCCAGAAGAAAGAGTATTTCCAGCAGATCAAAGATTCCCAGATGCAGAACTACAATCAGAAGTTGAATCTCGCCATCCAGGCTGAGGGCATCGCGGACCGTACCGACTGGAAAGAGGCCACCAACGACATCTTGAAGCTCCAGACGGAATGGAAGAGCATTGGCGCCACCCCGCGCAAATACTCCGACCAAGTTTGGAAACGCTTCCGCGCCGCTTGCGACAAATTCTTCGAGGCCAAGGCCAACTATTTCAACAACATTCAAGACATTGAAGCTGAGAACCTGAAGAAGAAGGAAGAGCTCATCCAGAAGATTCTGACACATGAATTCTCCGACGACAGAAGCGCCAACATGGAGGTCATCAAACAATACCAAAACGAATGGTTGGAGATCGGCTTCGTTCCGAAGAAAGAAAAAGACAGAATCTACACTGAGTACAGAGCTGCTTTGGACAAACGCTTCGCCGAGCTGAAGATCAGCGCCAACGACTTGAGAAACAATCGTTTCAGAAACAAGATCGACAACATCCTCAACAATCCGAATGCTGACAAGATCATCGACAAAGAGAAGAACTTCTTGAAGAACAAACTTCAGAAACTGAAAGAAGACATCATCCTTTGGGAAAACAACTTAGGATTCTTCTCCAACTCCAAGAATGCGGAAATCATCACTGCTGAATTCCGCAAAAAGATTGAATCTGCCAAGGATGAAATCAAGGATTTGGAATACAAGATCCGCATGATGGACGCTCCCAAGAAAGAGGAAGCTGCCGAGGCTCCTGAGACAGAAGAGAACACTCAAGAATAACAAGTCATGCGCAAACACATTTTCCTTTTAGGAATATTATGCCTTACGGTTTTATCAGCGGTTGGACAATCAGCCGCTGATAAAATTATCGGCACCTATTATATCTCTGACGACAGTTCCGACGAAGACTGCAAGATCAAGATCTACAAGACTTCCACGGGCACCTACGAGGGTCGCATCTTCTGGGTCAAGAATCCTGTTTTCAAAGATGGTTCACCCAAGCGGGACATCAAGAATCCGGACCCATCGAAGCGCAACACGCCAGGAGACAAGATCCAGCTGTTATTCCATTTCCGATACGACAGCAAGGAGAACAAGTGGGTGGATGGAGAGATATACGACCCCGTGCATGGCAAATACTACAAGAGCAAAATGTGGTTCGAGAACGAGAAGAAACTTCGCGTGCGTGGGTATATCGGAGTTCCGGCCTTAGGGCGCACGATGGTCTGGGAAAAACTATAGCGTCATGGAGAATTTGCATATCAGAATCGACAAATGGTTGTGGATGGTGCGACTGTTCAAGACCCGTTCCGCCGCAACAGAGGCTTGCAACGCCGGCAAGGTGAAATGCAACGGAGTCAATGTGAAGCCCTCCAAAGATGTCAAGACCGAAGAGATCTATGACGTGCACATTGGCCAGCTCAACAAGCAGGTGCAAGTGCTCGGCACCCCGAAAAGTCGCGTGGGCGCACCGTTAGTGCCGGACTATTACACCGACCTCACCCCGCAAGAGGAGTACGACCGCATGAAGACACTCCACACTTACGAATACCGCCCCCACGGCTTAGGCCGCCCCACCAAACGCGACCGCCGACAACTGGAATACATCAAATCAATGATGGGAGACGGGGAGGAGTTTTAACTTTGGCCTTTAGCCATAGGCTATTGGCCTTTAGCACTTTGGTAATTGATAACTATAAACATCATAATTATGACAAAAGAAGATTTAGTGAATGAAATCAAACGTTTGCGTGATGAAAAAAACGCAATCATTTTAGCGCATTACTACACCCTGCCCGAAGTACAGGACATTGCAGACTTCGTGGGTGACAGTCTGGCATTGGCACGAAAGGCTGCCAGCACCGACGCCAGTATCATCCTGTTTGCCGGCGTGCATTTCATGGCAGAGACAGCCAAAATACTCAATCCCGACAAGAAGGTTTTGGTGCCCGACATGAGCGCAGGGTGCTGTCTGGCCGACAGCTGTCATGCCGCCGACCTGGCCCGCTTCAAAGAGGAGCATCCCGACTACCTGGTGCTCTCCTACGTCAACTGCACGGCTGCCGTCAAGGCACTCTCCGACCTGATTGTGACATCCGGCAATGCCTTGAAGCTCGTCAACACGCTGCCCGAAGATGCGAAGATTCTCTTCACCCCAGACCAGAACCTGGGCGACTACATCAATCGTCAGACTGGACGCCAGATGTTGCTTTGGGATGGCATGTGCCGCATCCATGACCATTACACCATTGAGGATCTGGAGTTACTGAAAGAGTCCTATCCCGGTGTCAAGGTGGTGGCTCATCCCGAATGCCGCCGCGAATTCCTGGCACATGCCGACTTCGTCGGTTCCACAGCTGCCATGATCAACTTCATCTCAGAAAGTCCAGACAAAGAATTTATCGTAGCCACAGAGAGCGGCATCCTGCATGAGCTTAAAAAGCGCAATCCCGACAAAACATTCTACACGCTATACAATGGTGACCTTGCCCACGATTGCGGCAGCATGAAGAAAAACAATCTGGAAAACATCTATAGCGCTTTGCTTAACGAGGAACCTGAGTTGACCATGGATCCCGATTTGATGGCGAAATCCCTGGCTCCTATTAAAAAGATGCTGGAGTTGTCGTAAGCCGTTAGCCATTGGCCGTTAGCCATTAGCTGTTGGCCGTTAGCTATTAGCTATTATCGATTGGCCTTGAACTACCAACTATTATCTATTATCTATTAACTTTTAACTCTTAACTCTGAAGAGTGCCCTCAGGCATATAACTACCTCAGGTATTCCAAGGAGAGTGCGAAGAAGGGACTGAAGTCGTTGATTCGCAACAATGTTTTCAGTTCCGAAGCATCTATGCCCGCAAAAGAGGCATAGTAGTGCCACAACTCCTTTAAAATGAAGAGGGTGCTCTTTTCTTTGCGCGTCTCAAGCAATTCGTCGGCATAGTGCTGGTAATAGCGCAGAAAACGCTCTTTCACGTCACCAGTGTCCATCTCCTTAATCTCCTCGGCGAGAAAAGGATTGCAAAGGATTGGACGTCCCAGCATCCAGTCTTGAACAGAAGGAAAACGCTCCTGCAGACGCTCATAATCCCCAACAGTCCAGACATCGCCACTATAAACCACTCGATGAGCAGTATGGTTCAGGCACTCTTGAAAGGCATCCAGGTCGGGAACACCCTCGTACAGTTGTTCTCCGAGACGGGGATGTATCACGATATATTCCAGCGGATAATCCTGCATCTTGTCGAGGATCTGCAGACTCTCAGACTTATCATGGAGTCCCAAACGCATTTTCAGAGAAAAATGGTAAGGAGTTTGTTCGGTCACCGCGCGCACCACGGACTCCACAATATCGGGGTGTGGCATCACACCGCAGCCACGCGTGCGACGGACCACCTGGTCCACAGGACAACCGATATTCCAATTGAACGAGGTATAGCCATATTCCTGATGCAGCTCGTTCAGCGTATCTAAAAAATGGGCAGGGTTATTACCCATCAACTGCGGGGTTGTCGGACGACAAGCATTATTCCGTGGCCACAAATCTTTCCACTTGCGCACATTCAGCTTGGACTTCTCCTGTACAGGCAAAAAGGGTGTAATAAAATTGTCTATGCCACCGACATGGCGACATAGACAATTTCTAAATTGAAAGTTCGTAATCCCGTCTAAGGGAGCCAACCAAAGACGCATCTATCTGATTATCACTTTTTTAGTAATTATTTGAGCATCAGACTGCAGGCGCAGCATGTAGGCGCCGGCAGGCAGTGAAGAAACGGAAATCATCTCTTGGCCTTCGCCGTTTCCAGACAGCAGCAAGCGTCCAGTAAGATCATGCAGCTGATAGGAGAAACGACCTTCGGGGGATTGGATAGTCAACTGGTCAATAGCCGGATTCGGGAAGATGGCGAAAGACTTTTTCTGATGATCTTCCACGGCGACATTGCTGTAGTTCAAGGTCACATCATCCACGATAAGCGTGGTATTCTCATGTGTTTGAAGTCCGCCTGCGACGATAATGATACAGAGGCTGTCGCATGCAGAGAGCGGGTTGTCGAATTGGGCTTCAATCTGGGTATATTCATTCATAGTGGTCCCAGTTGTAAAATAGGCGTAAGATACCGGCACCCCATTGCTTTTGGTGAAGGCTGTCACGATAAGGGAATCGCCCTCTTCCGGCATGAATTTGACCCACATTTTGATACCGTATGGTGTGGAAGTGCACACATCACCAGGGGCCACCATCCCTGCCAAAGAAGAAAGCGTGGAGACATCGCTGAAGTCTATATCAGAGAAGTTGCCTTGGGCGATGTCCAAGATCAGGGACAACGGGATGTTGAACCCCGTTGATGTTCCCAGTTGTGCGATACCGGGCAGCAGATAGCTATATTCGGTACCGGGCACGCCAAAGGTGGCAGGATGAAGTTGCAGAGCATAGGATCCGCCATGTGAATCCGTTGTGGAAGCGCCGAAGCTTACAGAAACGGGGATGGGGATCTCAAGACCTGGGACAAGTTCGGTCAAAATATTGCCATTCAAACTGGTAGTCCAGGAAACCGGTTGATTATTACTCCAGTTCTCAAAACCGTTATTGGGAAGTGTTTGGGCTTGCAAGCAAACCATCGACAACAACATTAAAAAGGTAAAAATCGATTTTTTCATAATAATTTGATGTTTATGTTAAGAAAATAATTATCGCAAAACTTATCAGAGGGCGCCCAAGATAGCGGCGATGGCGACACCCAGGTAGTTGCCGATGGCGTAGCCTACCAGGCCGATCACGATACCGCTGAGCAGCACCTTGCGGTTCCCAAGAGCCTCCACGATAGGCGGCACGAAGGGAGGTGAGCAGAGCAGGCTGATATGGCCAACCGTGAAGAGGTCACCATTCACCTTGAAAATGCGGCAGATGATAATGTGCAATCCTATGGAAATGAGCATCACGAAGAGGATGTACCACATAATCGTGAGCGTGGACTTGTTGATGGCATAGATATTGAACTGCGAAGAGACCACGACACTGAAGATGAGGATGAAGAACATGCCGAGTTCAAATGTCTTGGGCAGTTCTCTTATCTTCTTGCTAAAAGATGCGATGATAGCCAGGGTGGTGATGGTCAGAATCACGATCAGCTCATTGAGTTTATGTGTGATGAGCAGCGACAGGCCGGCACCGATAGCGAGAAAGAGCACGGAGAGCAGCAGACCCAGCATCATCTTGCCGAAGGTTTTGGCTTTGAACATGCCCTTATAGTTCTCAAAAGAATCGTCTTCCAGGTGCATCTCACTATCCGTCACTTCCACGGACGATGTGTCGGGATAGGGCATCAATTTGCGGAAGATTTTGTAGCCTCCAGCCACGATGAAGAGGATGAATGGGAAGGTCACGATCTCCTCGAAGGTGAGGGTCAGCACGATGAGGCTCGGATCCACATCGAGAGCAAGGCCCAGGGAGTTGAAGTTCATGGTGCCACCCGTGTAGATACCGGTCATCATGGCCGCCACCTTCTCAAACTGCGGGACATTCTGGTTGCGGAAGACGAAATAGCCTGCCACGAGGGCCACCACGACAGAGAAGATACCGCCGAGCAACACGGCCATCGTCTTGGGCAGCGAGCGGGTCCACAACTTGAAATCCGAGTTGAAAAGCATCAACGGGATGGCAAGAGGAACGGCGACATTCATCAGGAGTTTTTGCCAAGAAGCCAATTGCTCAGCGCCGGCTTCTGTCCCTGAGGGAAGAATACCTGTCAGGGCAATAATAATGCCTATAGCGTAGGCCATCATCACGGTTCCGATCTTCTGTGTCCATTTAACCTTGGTGAAAAGGACAATAATCAGCACGGGGAATAGGAAATAGCCCACTAACATTGCGATAGAAATTGCCATAATTGTAATTTTGGTTTTACATTCTAAAAAAGAAGATGCAAACATACAAAAAATTCTATACCTTTGCACCGCATTTTTTCAGCATATTATTCACATAAAAAATATCACTTATGAAACTGTTACTTATCAGCAATTCCACCAACTACAAAGAGCCTTATCTTTCTTGGTGTATGCCTCTGTTAGAGGAGTTTTTACAAAAGACTTCCAAAAAGATTGTCTTCATCCCGTATGCAGGCGTGGATGTGGGCGGCAAAGTATATCCAGAGAGTTACGATGCTTATACGGAGCGCGTCCAGAAGGTGTTCAAGACTTTCGGCAAGACCATTCTTTCCGTGCACACGGCTCAGGATCCTGTGGACCTGATCAACCATGCGGACCTCATCATGGTGGGTGGCGGCAACACCTTCCACTTGGTAGCTGAGTTGCACCGTAACAAGCTCATCGAGCCCATCCGTCGCAAAGTCATGGAAGGCACGCCATACATCGGATGGAGTGCCGGCTCCAACGTGGCCTGCCCTACCCTCTGCACCACCAACGACATGCCCATCGTGATGCCGGAGAGCTTCCAGTGCCTGGACCTTGTGCCGTTCCAGATCAACCCGCATTACATCGATCCCTATCCTGAGGATATCAACGACAGCATCCGTCATGGTGGTGAGACCCGTCAGGTGCGCCTGAACGAATACCTGGCGGTCAACCAATACAAGACCGTTGCCGGCCTGCGTGAAGGCACCGCTCTCTGGGTCGAGAACGAACGCATCACGCTGCGCGGCACCCGCAACATGATCGTTCTGCGCTATGGCAAGAAACCTGTGGAGAAGAAGCCCGGCGCCGTGTTCGGATTTGATTTGAAATAGTCCTTCCATAATCAACAATATGGTATAGTGGTTGACCAGGGCCACTCCCCGGTCAACCCTGACCATTTTAAGAATTTTTAACCATCCAACCCACTTTCATCCTTCAACCCATATAACATGCATTGGCTCAAAGTATTATCCTCAATACTGCTCATAGGAATATGTTTGGCTGTGATTGCTATCATCACTTGCAACATACTCGTTCGCAAAGATAGCAAAGGAAGGATATTCCAGAATGTGGACGACATACCCTACCGGCGTGTCGGGCTGCTCCTCGGGACTACTCCTCTCAACAAAAGAGGTGGCGACAATCCCTATTACACCAACAGGATGAAGGCTGCCGCAGAGTTGTATCACAAGGGCAAGATAACCTACGTCTTAGTCAGCGGCGACAATCACAAGTTGGGCTACAACGAGCCCGAATGCATGCGGAGATCCCTGATTGCGCTCGGAGTTCCCGACTCTGTCATCTTCCTTGACTATGCGGGGTTCCGCACCTATGACTCCATGGTGAGAGCCAAGAAAGTGTTCGGCCAGGACTCCGTGACGGTCATCTCCCAAGAATGGCATAACGAGCGGGCCATTTACATCGCCAGGCACCATGGGATAGACGCCATCGCGCTGAATGCCAAAGACGTGAGCCTCAAACGGAACTACGTGAAAAACCACGCCCGAGAAGCGTTGGCAAAAGTCAAAGTGGTACTGGACGTCATCTTTCATAAAAAACCTAAATTTTTAGGCGAACCTGTTATTATCGGTTAAAACAAATCCCAACACAGATGACAAGCAGCAACGAGATATTCGACAGATCCTAACTTTTGTTAGGCGACACCGTGTTTGAGGCGCTCCAGAACACGCGGGTGATCCTCTTCGGCGTGGGCGGAGTCGGCAGCTGGTGTGCCGAAGGGCTGATTCGCAGCGGCATCGGTCATCTGACCATCGTGGACAGCGACTCCGTCAGCGTATCCAACATCAACCGACAGCTGATGACCACCACCAAGACCGTCGGACAGCCCAAGGTGGAGGTGCTGCGGGAACGCCTGCTCGACATCAACCCGGATGCCGACATCACAGCCTTGCAGGAGATTTACTGCGCAGAGACAGCAGCCCGTTCCAGCTGGAGACATACGACTATGTCATTGATGCCATCGACAGACTGAGCAACAAGGTGCAGCTCATCCTGCACGCCACCAGTCTGGATGTCCGGTTCTTCTCCGCCATGGGCGCCGCGCTGAAGGTGGACCCGTCCAAGATCCGCACAGGAGAGTTCTGGGAGATCAAATACTGTCCGCTCGCCCGGATGCTGCGCAAACGATTCAAGAACCTCAACCAATATCCATCCAAAAAATTCCAGTGCGTCTATTCACCTGAAGTACTACCAAATATAGGAGCCGTATCAAACTCTGAAACAGAAAATTGTCAAGATGATAACGTTGAAGAAAAAGCGGTGGGAGCCTCAAGCTGGGATTTGCGCAAGGCGCAGACCAATGGGTCGCTGGTGCACATCACCGCCATCTTCGGGTTCACATTGGCAGGGCTGGTGGTGGAAGAGATGTACCAACAAGAATTAAAAATTAAAAATTAAGAATCAAAAAATGAAAAGAATCCTTACGATTGCTCTTGTTGTTTCCTGTTGCATAGTTTCTTACGCTCAGGACACTATCATATTGCGCAATGCTAATGAGATTCAGGCCAAAGTGCTTTTGGTGGGCATCAATGACATCACTTACAAAAAATGGGACTATCAGGACGGCCCTAGCTATCAGATTGCCAAACAGGAGGTGTTTTGCATCAAATATGCTAATGGGACCAAGGAAGTTTTCGGCCAAGCGTCATCCTCTCCAAAAGAGACAAGCACGTCTAATGTATCGACAAAAAACAGAAAGCTCGACCCGTTTTTCAATGCCTACTTTGAAGGAGGATGTATTTTCACAACTGGCGAAGCGGGCCCGATGTTGAATGTCACTATTGGCTTTCATCTTTCTGAGCAAACATTTGTAGGTATTCAATCCGGCATAGAGGCACTATTTGGCTCATCGGCTGCCGATGTTGCAGGCTTCGACATGGCATCCTTTCCATTAATGGCTGATTTTCGGGCTCTTTATCCATTTAAAAATGCACCAGCCTATTTCTATATGGAATGTGCTCTGGGCGCAACTTTCCTCACCCGATTTGGACAGGGCATTTTCTATCAAGGACAGTATTATTACATACCCACCATGGCCATATTCCGTTTTCAACCGGGCTTGGGCTTTAACTATAAACGAGCCACCATCAGTGCAGGTTATTCTCTCTTCCACATTCAGAAAAAAAACAATGTACATTGCGGCTATGTGAAGGTGGGCATACGTTTGGGAAAGCTGAAATAAAACGCCCCATATTTATTGTTTTTATTTATTAATTTTGTTATTTTTGCAACCGATTTCCGTACCCTGCGAACAGGTAGTTCAAGGGGTGGCGGCATTTGTGCAAGAATATCTATAAATAATTAATAATCAAAAAAATAAGTAAAACAACTTTTTTATGGCTAAAACATTATTCTTAGGAGATGAAGCCGTTGCCCAAGCAGCATTGGACGCCGGCTTATCGGGCGTGTACGCATATCCGGGCACCCCATCGACAGAGATCACAGAGTTTATTCAGAATTCCAAACAGGGCCGTGAGGGTCAGGTGCACAGCATCTGGGCTGGCAACGAGAAGACTGCCATGGAATCCGCGATCGGCATGTCCTATGCCGGCAAACGTGCCATGGTCTGCATGAAGCATGTGGGTTTGAACGTTGCTGCCGACCCCTTCATGAACTCCTCCATCACAGGCGCCAACGGCGGTTTGGTAGTGGTAGTGGCTGACGATCCGTCGATGCACTCCTCACAGGACGAACAGGACTCTCGTTTCTTCGGCAAGTTCGCCTTGATCCCCTTCTACGAACCCTCCAACCAGCAAGAGGCCTACGACATCACGTATGCCGCTTTCGAGTATTCTGAGAAATATCACACGCCGGTTCTGATCCGTCTGACCACGCGTCTCTCCCACTCCCGCGCAGGTGTGGAGCGCAAGGAGGCCCGTCCGCAGAACCCGCTGCACATCGAAGAGAACCCGAAACAGTTCATCCTGTTGCCGGCCAATGCCCGCGTGCACTATCGCACCTTATTAGGCAAGCAAGAGGCTTTCGAGAACGAGTCTTTGAACTCCCCATTCAACAAATACATCGACGGTGCCGACAAGAAGATGGGTATCATCGCTTCCGGTATCGCTTATAACTACTTGATGGAGAACTTTGAGAATCATCAATGCCCCTACCCTGTCCTGAAGATCTCCCAATATCCGCTGCCTTCCAAACTCATCGCCAAGATGGTGGACGAGTGTGAGACGGTCTTGGTGGCCGAAGAGGGTTATCCTTTCATCGAGGAGCAGGTACGTGGTATCCTGAACCGCACGGGCAACATCATCGGTCGTTTGAGCGGTGCGCTGCCTCGTGACGGCGAGTTGAACCCGAACCTGATTGCCAAGGCCCTCGGTCTTCCCGACACCTACGGCATGCCCGTTCCAGAGCTTGTGGTTCCGCGTCCCCCGGCCTTGTGTGTCGGCTGTCCGCACATCGACTCCTACCTGGCCATCAACGAGGCCATGGCTGAGCACGGCAAGGGCAAAGTCTTCGCCGACATCGGCTGCTACACCTTGGGCGCACTGCCTCCCTACAACGCCATCTACACGACAGTGGACATGGGTGCTTCCATCACAATGGCCAAGGGTGCCGCCGACGCTGGCTTGCGTCCTGTGCTGGCCGTCATCGGCGACTCCACCTTCACGCACAGCGGCATGACCTCCCTGTTGGACTGCGTCTATGAGAACACACCCGTCACGGTGATGATTCTGGACAACAGCACCACTGGCATGACCGGTGGTCAGGACTCTCACGCATTGGGTGTCTTGGGCGAGATCTGCAAAGGCCTGGGCGTCAAGGAGGAGCACATCCACCGTATCACCCCGTTGAAGAAAGACCACGAGGCTAACGTGGAGCTCATCAAAAAAGAGTTAGCTTACGAAGGTGTCTCCGTCATCATCCCGACTCGTGAGTGCATCCAGACCCTCAGCCGTCGCATGAAGAAACAACAGGCCGCCAAGAAAGCTAACAGCTAATAGCTAATGGCCAAATATCACATTAATCAAAAAATAGAACAAAAATGAAAATTGACATTATATTAGCAGGTGTAGGCGGACAAGGCATCCTCTCCATCGCCACCATCGTAGGCTATGCAGCCGTCAAAAGAGGAATGTACATGAAACAAGCCGAGGTACACGGCATGAGTCAGCGCGGCGGTGATGTGCAGTCGCACTTCCGTCTTTCCGACCACGAGATCGCATCCGACCTGATCCCCATGGGCAAGGCCGACATGATCATCTCTGTGGAGCCGATGGAGTCTTTGCGTTATCTGCCTTGGCT
This sequence comes from Bacteroidales bacterium, assembly GCA_017650305.1. GTDB lineage: Bacteria > Bacteroidota > Bacteroidia > Bacteroidales > WCHB1-69 > F23-D06. The sequence continues at coordinate 35,734 of JAGCFD010000022.1, forward strand.
CAACCCGGAGACGGGTTGGTTGATCACCAACAGCCAGCCGTTCATCAACATCCCGAACTATCCGGATGTGGACAAGCTGAATGCCACCTTGGACGGTTTGAAGAACAAGGTTGTCATCGATGCTGACAAGATCGCCTCCGAGTTAGGCTCTGCCCGTTCGGCCAACATGGTCATCCTGGGTGCCGCCTCTCCGTATCTGCAGCTCCCGTTCGAGGAGATCGAGGCAGCCGTGCGTGAGAACTTTGCCCGCAAGGGTGACGATGTGGTCAACACCAACATCGCATGTCTCCGTGCCGGCAGAGAATTTGCTGAGAAGATGAAATAGCGAGTTCCGCTCATCATGGAGATAACCAACAAATGGCAATAAGACAGAAGTGGGCCACCGCTCCTCACCTGTGGGATGAGTGGCCCGCCTTCTGTTTCACCTCAGACAAAGTATATGAACAACCTCATTGAGTTCTTCAAAAACAATTTCCATCATTTCGTGGCGGCGGTACTGTTGATACTCTGCTTCGTGCTGATAGGGCATTCTATGTCATACAGCCGATACAAGATCGCACGCATCTGCCAGAGCATCACCATGCCCGTTGAGAAAAGCTGGGGAAAGATGATCCGACAATTCAACTTGAGCAAAGAGAACGAGCAGTTGCTTCAACAGAACCTCGAGCTCTTGCGCAAGCAAGAAAACATGTTTCTGACCCGGGAGGACACCACCCTGACTCAAATGAGCGAGACTGACTCGGTACACACCACACGCACCCGTCTGTACGACTACACCTACGCGCATGTCACCTTTGCAACCACCGACAAGCCATTCAACTACATCATCATCGACAAAGGCTCGAGGGATGGCATCGACCGCGACATGGCAGTACTGTCACCGACAGGCATCGTAGGTGTGGTGAGTGACGTGTCCAAGAACTTCTCCTCTATCATCCCCATCCCGCACCTGGACACCCGCATCAGTGCGGTAATACCGTCCATCAACCAGGTGGGAGCCGTCGTCTGGGACGGCAAAGAGGCTGACATCGCCTATCTCAACGACATTCCACAACATCTGGAAATCAACATCGGGGACTCCGTTCTAACCAGCGGTTACTCCACCATTTTCCCGAAAGGACTCATGATAGGAACCGTCAAAGAGGTTTCTACAGAGCAGAATGCCACCTTCCTGACCATCAAGGTGAAACTGTCCACTGACTTCAAGAATCTCGACCTCCTTTATGTCGTCAAGAATCTATATCGTTCTGAACTTGACTCATTAAAATCCAACTTCAAGAATGAATAGCACCTTGACCAATATTATCCGATGCATCATAGCACTGTTGTTGCAAATTTTCATCTGCAACTACATCCATCTGTTTGGCTTCTTGACCCCAGCAATATATCTCTTTGCGCTTTTTCTCCTGCCAACAGACTTACCGAAATCCGTGCAGTACCTGATCGCCTTTGCGATGGGTTTCGTGGTGGACATGTTCACGCATACCTTAGGTGTCAACGCGGCAGCATCCATCATCCTCATGTTTGCACGGCCCTACATCTCCAACCTCATGAACGGCCGGAAAACCATCGAAATCAACGATCGGCCCATGCCAGCCCACAAGGATTTTCGTTGGATGTTAGGCTTCACCTTCCTTCTCACTTTAATACACCAGACTGCCGTGGTGATGTTGGAGACCTTCTCATTCCGCCATTTCGGCAAGACAGTCTTAGTAATCATAGGTGATACCATTCTCACTGTCATCGTAATTCTCAGTATTGACTATCTCTTTTATTCTCAGACCAAAAGAGCATAGATTATGCACCGTTTTTCTATATATCTCCCACTCTTCGCATTAGTCGCTTTGCTGTTTTCATCCTGCCGGTCCACTCGGATCTTGTCGGATGGGGAGTATATGCTTATTAAAAACAACGTAACGGTGAACGATGCCAAGAGTCCTGACTTTGACAATCTGCGCTCATACACGCGCCCCTTGCCCAACAAAAAGTTCATGGATGTCTTCAACGTCAAGACGATGGCTTATGCCGCGGGATATCCCCGCACCGACAATAAGGGCATCGTACATGACTCGAAATTCAAGAAGTGGATGCGAACCAAAGTCGGCGAACCGCCCGTTCTTCTGGACAGCGCAGAAATTGACAATTCCATGTCGCAACTGGACATCGTCATGAATCAACTCGGCTATTTCGACAACGAAATAGATTTCGAGGTAAAACACAAGAAATCCAACTACAAAAAAGTACGTGTTGAATACAACATCACGGCCCATGACCCATATTTCATCAGTAGCATAAACTACAACATCGACATTCCACAGTACAAAAAAATCATTGTGCTCAACCAGAGAGCGTCATTGCTTTCGGCAGGCATGCAATACAATGAGAACGTCATCAATGAAGAGTTGACCCGTATCATCAACCTTATCAGAGATGAGGGCTACTACTACGTGGAGAAATCCAATATCCGCTGCATCGTCTCTTACGACGAGGCACAAGACTCGGCTTCCACCGATCCCAAGACTGTTTCCTTAGAGATACTCATGAAGATACCGGAACACGAGAATGCCAACCGCTATCTTTACAAATACTATTTCAACGACGTATATATCCACACCAATTTCGATGCGGCGGCACCTGAAGGTCAGCAGTATGACACGGTCTTATACCAGGCCAAATTCAAATTTGACAGCACACGCTATTATTTCATAACTCCGCATGTGGCAGACGGCGGTTATCGCATCAAAGACTTCAACTATCCCGTCATCGCCTCCACCATCAGCAGTCGGACAGGCATTCCATACTCCCAGTACGTCAAGAGAAACAGCAGCCGGGCATTAAACCTGCTTGACAACTTCACCTACACCAACATCTCCTACCGCGAACGGGAGGACCTGCTTGACACCAACAAAAAAATCGGGTATCTGGATTCCCATTATCTGCTTACCAGACAGAAAGTACACAGTATCGGAGGGCAGATAGACCTTCGCAACGACAAGTCGGCCATCTCCTTCACCTACACAAACCGCAACATCTTCAAAGGGGCCGAGCATTTGACTTTGAACATGTCGGCCGGTTATTTCTACTACTCCCTACCCAACCTGTTCAAGCATGACAGGGCCTACTCGTATCCTGAATTCAACATCTCAGCCTCGTTGGATTTCCCTAAATTGTTCCTTTTCAAGAACTACCAACGGAGGGACGGCATCAAGTACAACACTTCCATCGACTTGGGCGTCAACTACTCAGGATTATATGGAAAACTCATGTATTTTGCCGCTCTCACATACAATTGGAGTCCCAATTTCTACACCAACCACAGTTTCTCCCCCATCGACATTTCCACCATCAACAACAACGACAAGCGATACGCCAACATCCTCAACATCTACAAATATCCAACCTCCTACCAGAATCGTTTCGGAAAGTTCATGCTGTTCTCGATGGAGTACAGTTTCAACTATCTGGTGCCGTTCTCCGGAAACAAGCGGAAGCACAACATGCGCATATCCATCAATACTGAGTCCACCGGACTGCTTCTCAAAGGGTTGAATGCACTTTTCACCCCAGATCACAGATGGATTTTCGGCCGCAATTCTCTTGACACCACCGGTTACAACTACAGCACCATGGAACGTCTGGAGTTTACTTGGAACTACACCTACAAAGTCAACAACAACAATGCCTGGGCCATGCGGTTGAATGCAGGCGCCATTATTCCCATTGACAAAGATTCATACGTCCCTTACGAAAGAGGATTCTATTTAGGTACGAGCAACAGCATGCGTGGTTGGGGCTATCGCGGACTGGGTCCGGGGTCGTACGAGCGCGAGCGCGACAGCCTGTATACCGGCGACATCAAGATAGAGCTGAACCTTGAATGGCGCGGAACCATTTACCGCTCCTTCAAATATGGTATCTTCACTGACATTGGAAACATCTGGCTGGCCCGCAAGAACGACGACATGCCCAACGCTGAGTTCTCCTTCAAACGTTTCTACAAAGAGTTGGCCGTGGATGTGGGCGTAGGATTGCGATTAGACTTCGACTTCTTCGTCTTGCGTTTGGACTATGCCCTACCCATCTATGACCCGACACGCACTTCATACGGAGGGTGTGTGCTAAACGAAGAATGGTTTGACGGCCCAAGAAGACTGCGCTTTGGTGACGGCCTGAAGATTGCGATCGGGTACGCGTTTTAGGAGTTGTCAGTTAGGAGTTTGGAGTTGTAAGTGTTCTGTAAATCAAGATTGACTTAAACATTGCGTGGTATAGAATTTATCATCCCGTAATGATCATACTTGCCACATTTTCATCCAAAATCCGTCCTTATATATGAGTGGATTATTGTGAAAAGATTTCCTTGAAATTGGCAAGCTATATTTACAAGATAATAGAATTCAATCGATTACCCCCCCCGACAATAATTTCTAAACAGGTAATGGCATTATAATAATTTTGTATATTTGCGGCATCATCATTCAAAAAAATCTGACATATATGAAAAAGATATTACTTGTTTTCATCACCGTTTGCATGAGTACAGCATTGGATGCTCAATTTATGTATATATTCTTTACCGGTCGTGACACCAACAATCGTTATGTTCAGCTTGACAGCGTGCGAGTCACCAACATTAGCCAAGGATGGCAGTCAACTCTCTATTGGCCCGATACCTTATTAAGGATAATTCCCAGTCCTAACGGCATTGAAGACTATGAAATGTCGGGCACCATTGTGCAATTATTGCAAAACACGCCAAATCCATTCATAGGCACTACTTCCGTGACACTGAACATAAAGGAAGAGGGCGAAGTTAACATTGAGATGACAGACCTCGCTGGTCGTTTGGTGGGTACATATCACAGGAACTCTATGCAGCCGGGGGCTCATTTCTTCCGCATCTCAGCTGCCTCCACTGGCATCTATTTTTTGACGGCACAGGCAAATGGTCAATCATCATCCATCAAAATGATCAGTCACGGTCATAGCGGAAAGAACCTCATTGAATATGGAGGCTATGAGGATATTTTTCATCAACACAATCCTGAATTCGACAACAAAGGGATAATAAACAACACGTTCCACATCGGCGACCAGATGGAATATGTGGGGTATGCTGCCGTCAGCGGTGCCCATGCGGAGAGTTTTCATCTCTTAGAAGAACCTAGCTACAGTCATGTTTCACAACTGATGTTTGCCGCCACCATAGGGATGTACGATGGCCAACCCTGTCCGAATGTCAAGGTTTTCACCGACTATGATGGTAATCAGTACAATACTGTTCAAATTGGCAATCAGTGTTGGATGAGGGAGAACTTACGTACTACCCACTACGCGAACGGGGCGAGCATCCCATTAGGCCCGACAACGCTGAGCGCCACGACAGCTTATCGCTATTATCCCAACAACGACTCCACCCTTGTAGCCGCTCACGGTTACCTTTACAATTGGCTCGCCACCATGCACGGTCCTTATGGCAGCGACAGCAACCCGTCAGGACTTCAAGGTATATGCCCTAACAATTGGCATGTACCCAGCGAAGCTGAATGGCTCCAGATGATCAACTATGCAAGCACCCAAAGTGCATATATCTGCGGCACCTTTAATGGACATACAGCTAAAGCATTTGCCTCTCAAACAGGTTGGAACAGCAACTATTATGATACCTGCACACCAGGATATGACATGGCCACGAACAATGCAACCAACTTTTCAGCATATCCTATTGGCTTTTTAAGGGCGTATGGCGACACTGACAGTTGCAATTTCGTATCGCCAGGCACCATTGCGCGCTTTTGGACCACCAATGAAACGTGCAACAACCATATCATTACATACAGCATCACTAATAATTTGATGATGCCAACAAACCCTATCGCCGAGAAGTGGGATGGGTATTCTGTTCGATGTGTGCATGATTAAGCCCTAACCCACCCTAACCACAAGCACAGATACGCGGAGATTGTCAGAGACCATCTTCTACAAACACCGATTCATACAGACAAGAGCTTTCTGTGAGCAAATGGAATCTGCATGACGAGCAGAGATCATATCAAAAAAATGTGTACATTTGCACTGCTTTTTGAGGAAGCAATACTTTAAATTAACTATTTAACTATCAATCATTTACAATATGAGTAAGAAGATCAGATTCTGTTTAGTATATCGTGACATGTGGCAATCATCGGGCAAATACCAGCCGCGTGTGGACCAGTTAGTTGAGATAGCACCCGTGATTGTGAAGATGGGTTGTTTTGCCCGGGTAGAGACCAACGGCGGTGCCTTTGAGCAAGTCAACTTGATGTATGGTGAGAATCCCAACCGTGCGGTGCGCGAATGGACGAAGCCCTTGCGGGAGGCCGGCATCCAGACCCAGATGTTGGAGCGTGCGCTGAATGGCCTGCGCATGTATCCGGTGCCTGCAGACGTACGTCGTCTGATGTGCAAGGTGAAGAAGGCCCAGGGTGTTGATGTAGTCCGTTCCTTCTGCGGACTCAACGACCACCGCAACTTGGAGTTGTCCATCAAATATGCCAATGAATTCGGCCTTATCAGTCAGGCTGCCTTGAGCATCACGCACTCCCCAGTGCACACCATCGAGCACTACCTGTCCATCGTGGACAAATATGTGGAGTACGGCGCCAAGGAGATCGGCTTGAAGGACATGGCTGGCATCGGTCGTCCCACCATGCTGGGCCAGTTGGTGAAAGCCATCAAAGAGAAATACCCGCACTTGGTCATCCAATATCACGGCCACACGGGTCCTGGTCTCTCCATGGCATCGGTCTTGGAGGTCTGCCGCAATGGTGCCGACATCATCGATGTGGCCATGGAGCCGCTCTCCTGGGGCATGGTACATCCCGACGTCATCGCCGTGCAGGCCATGTTGAAGGCCGACGGTTTTGATGTGCCCGAGATCAACATGAACGCCTATATGGAGGCGCGCGCCCTGACACAGAAGTTCATGGATGACTTCCTGGGTTACTTCATCGAGCCGAAGAACAAGATCTCCACCTCCCTGCTGTTGGGTTGCGGACTTCCGGGCGGCATGATGGGTTCCATGATGGCCGACCTGAAGGGTGTCAAAGACGCCATCAACTTGGCGTTGCGCAAGAGTGGGAAGAAAGAGCTTTCGGAAGACGAGCTGTTAGTCAAACTATTTGACGAAGTGCAATATGTGTGGCCGCGTGTCGGCACGCCCGGCCTGGTCACGCCGTTCAGCCAGTACGTGAAGAACATCGCCTTGATGAACATCCTCGCCCAAGCGCAAGGAGCTCCCCGCTACTCCAAGATGGACGACAAGATGTGGGATATGATCTTAGGCCGTTGTGGCCGTCTGCCCGGCACCTTGGCTCCTGAGATCGTGGAGTTAGCCAAAGAGCACAACTACGAGTTCTTCGACGGTGTGCCGCAAGACAACTATCCGGACGAGCTGCCCAAATACCGCAAGATGATGGAAGAGCGCGGCTGGGATGTGGGCGAAGACGAGGAAGAGCTCTTCGAGTTCGCCATGCACGAGCGTCAGTACATCGACTACAAAGAGGGCCGTGCCAAAGGCAACTTCGAGAAAGAGCTGGCCATTGCCAAAGAGAAATCCAACGTCCGTGAAGTCATCAAGGTGGTGAAACTGCCCGAAGTGATCCAAGAGGAGATCATCGAGAAGATGAAGGCCGAAGAGCCCGACGCCAAGCCGGTCATCGCGCCCGTGAGCGGACAGCTCTTCTGGGAATTTGCCGTGGAAGAGCAGTCTATGCCCAAGCCCATCGGCAGTCATCTCAAAGAGAACGACATCGTCTGCTTCATCCAGACCTACTACGGACACGAGGAAGTACGTTCCTGCTACGATGGTCATCTTATCAAGGCTGTGGTCGGCCAAGGGAAGAAGGTGCACCGCGGAGACGTGGTAGCCTTCATCAAGTAATCCATAATAGCTATGGAATCCTTTTTTGCGCATAAGAGTCGCGGGGTGCAGTTATTGTATCTGGCGCTGTTTTTCCTCATTGGCCTCATCGTTGCCACGGGTATTTCCATGTTGCTCACTTGGCTTTGCTTTGGCTCTCCGAATGCGGCAGAATCGAGCAATCCATTGGCGGCATTGTATTTACAGTCGGCGGTGGCCTCCATCGGTTCTTTTTTGGCTCCGGCGCTCTTGTTCGCCTATTGTCAGGACCGTCAATGGTGGCGCTACAGCAGTGCAGACCGGAAACCTGCTTACCATCTGGTCAACGTCACGCTAATCCTCTCCATCATCATCTTGCCGTTAGTAGCTTTGTTGGGACAGTGGAATGAGGCCATCCCGCTACCGGAGGCTTTGCAACAGATGGAAGACGCGGCCAACGACGTCTTAGAAAAGCTGATGCAGGACCACTCCTACGCCACCCTCTTCCTCAACATCATCGTGCTTGGCTTAATACCTGCCGCAAGCGAAGAGTTTCTTTTCAGAGGAGCCCTGCAACCGTTCCTCACCGACTGGACGCGCAAACCGCATCTGGCCATTTGGCTTACCGCCTTTATCTTCAGCGCTATACACCTGCAATTCGCGGGATTTATCCCAAGATTCCTCTTAGGCGCCTATCTGGGATACCTCTGTTACTGGAGCCGTTCTCTTTGGCTGCCCATCCTGGCCCATTTCCTGCACAACGCGCTCACCATCATGGTCTCTTTCACGCTGGCCGGAAGAGGTATTGACCTGGAGAACATCAAGTTCACACAAATCCATGGAGCTCTCCCCATGATCATCACCTGCGTTGTGGGCACTTTCATCAGCTTGGTGTTCATGTGGAAGACGAAGGACGCTGAATAAGAACACAAAGGGGGTTACCACAAAGGGCACAAAGGAGGTTACCGCAAAGGCACAAAGGACACAAAGAGGGTTACCGCAAAGGCACAAAGGACACAAAGAGGGTTACCGCAAAGGCACAAAGGACACAAAGGGGGTTACCGCAAAGGGCACAAAGGGGGTTACCACAAAGGCACGAAGGACACAAAGGGGGTTACCGCAAAGGCACAAAGGGCACAAAGGGGGTTACCACAAAGACACAAAGGGCACAAAGAGTTATACCACTAAGGCACGAAGGACACAAAGGAGATTTTCGCTAATCCGAAAAGAGTTCCTTCATAACTACTTCACATATCACTAATCATAGTTTAGTACTGATGCAATAAATTTTATCACGTTATAAATTATCAAAAAGTGTAGGTTCTTTGACAGATTGATTGAGAATGACAGAGGGGTTAGGTTTGGTGACAAGTTCGCGTAGAGAGGTACGCTCTAGTGCGGAGACTCTGA
>JAGCFD010000023.1 GCA_017650305.1 Bacteroidales bacterium
AGGTGATGAAACTAGTACCGTTATCTTCGATCACATCATCAAAATTGTTGAAATAAGGCAGCTGGGTCAGAGGACCGCACTGGGTACGGAAGGAGGCGATGTTGGACTCCTGAGAGTCAGAGCCATCGTCACAATGAGCCACCACATAAATATCGTATCTGGTATCTGCGTTCAAGTTGATGATATCCGCAACGGGCTGACCGGAAACCGGAACCTCCGTATAGGCATCCGTAGTGCCATGTACACGATAGAACACGGACCAGCTGGTAGCAGTACCGTTCTCCGTCCAGGACACAGAGAGAGAGGAGGAGGTGCTGCCTGTCAACTGGATATTGGAAGGTTTGCCGCAAGTGTAGCCGACTACAGAAATGTTATCCACAGCAGCAGGAGGGTTGGTGCCGCTGGATCCGTCATTACGCCAATAGAACACAATACGCTTCGAAGTGCCTACAACATTTTCCAAGATAGCATCAAAATGGGTCCAATCAGACAACAAGTTGGATTGGTAGAGCAAGGCGGCACCGTTGGGAGCGCCGCTGGAGGGAATCGTTGTACTTCCATCTACCAGGTATACAGAGAGGTAGTCGTATTTGTAACTGGTACCTTCACCATTTACATTATAGTCGAAAGAGAGATGCCATTCCATCGGGTTGTTGTCAAACACGACATCAATATAGGCATAAGCGTCGGAGGCGCTAGTGTTAGTGTAGCTATTGGAGGCACCGTTGTTATTGGAGATATACAAGGAGTGAACAGCGGGATCGCCGGAAGCCATACCCGTGGCACTGCCGATATACCAGCCATTAGGACCATTGTTAGAAATCGTAAAATCGGTGATACTTTCAGGGGACGTCTCAAAATCTTGGATGTAGGGCAGCTGCACCGCGACATTGGTTGTGGTAAAGGTGGTGCTGCGCCACATGCTGGTATCCCCGTTGCTGCACATATTGGCCACACGAACATTGTAGGTGGTATTGGGATTCAACATACCTGAGAAGTTATAGACAGAATCGCTTGGGAAATCTGTTACAACATTAGGGCCATCCCAGTCTTCACTGGAAGTCTTATATTGAAGAATGTAGGTGCCTAAATCCACCGGGATAGTCCAGGCGATCGTGGCATCATTGGACAGAACATTCGACACGCTCAAGGGTCCGGGAGGATTGCAGTTGAGGTTGGCAGGGGTGATTGTCAGTTTGATCTGGTTTTTCACAGACAAACGGCTGTCGGCCGTATAGGTAGCGCCCATCGGATCGTAATCTATGTTATCATCATAGTCATACATGGAGCAGTTGGAAGTGCTGCTGAAGACACGGCAGGCAAGACCGCTGCTGTATGACAAGTTGGCATCCACGATCAGTCCGAGGTTGCTGACTCCGTCATAGACAAACGGTGTGTTGAACTGGATGGTAGTCCAGGCTCCAGCCGTAAGGGTGACAGTTCCCTCAAACACCTTGTCGGTTGCCACGACGGTAAGCCAATCAGTGCTGTTGGTGAACTCCGTCTTGTCGGTATTGACCATGTAGATCTTGAGGTTGGGAGACTTTGCCGACCCTCCATTGAAGAAAGAGATCGCGGATATAGATCCAGCCATACCCACCTCATTCGACGTATAGATCTGCTCGGAGAGAGTATTGTTGTAGAATGAATACAGGGGCAGATAGCTGTTGGTGGTAGTACCTGCATCACCCAGAATCTCTACGATTTGCTGCGCTGACAGTTGCCAAGAAGCCAGTCCCAGCATCAATGTCAGCAAAATGGATAAAACTTTTTTCATAAATGTAACTATTTGGATTAGTACTAATTGTCGCTACTATTTCAAAAGTCCTAGCAGATAACTGCCATAGCCACTCTTAAGCAGGGGTTGGGCAATTTTCTCCAGCTGGGCGGCATCGATGAAACCGTGTCTGTATGCAATCTCCTCGATACATCCCACCTTAAGACCTTGACGCGCCTCGATAACCTGCACGAACTGCGTGGCCTCGATGAGGGAATTGAACGTACCCGTGTCGAGCCAGGCCGTGCCGCGGTCCAGCTTGCACACTTTCAACTTGCCTTCCTTCAGGTAGTATTTGTTCACATCCGTAATCTCGTACTCGCCACGGGCACTGGGCTTGATGTTTTTAGCCACTTCCACAACACTATTGTCGTAGAAATAGAGTCCAGGGACAGCATAGTTGGATTTGGGGACGAGTGGTTTCTCCTCGATGGAGATGGCATTCATCTTGGAGTCGAACTCCACGACACCATAGCGCTCCGGATCGGAGACATGGTAGGCGAAGATGATACCACCTTCGGGATCCTTGCTCTCCATCAGGTGCTGTTCGATGCCACCGCCGTAGAAGATGTTGTCACCGAGCACCAACGCTGCCTTGTCGTTGCCAATGAACTTCTCGCCAAGTACAAATGCCTGGGCCAATCCATTGGGCACCTCCTGCACCTTGTACTCGAAACGGCATCCTATGCGGGAACCGTCGCCTAACAAATGCTCAAAGTTTGGCAAGTCCTGAGGAGTGGATATAATGAGGATCTCGCGAATATCCGCCTGCATCAAAGTGGAGATCGGATAGTAAATCATGGGTTTGTCATAAATAGGCATCAGCTGTTTGCTCATAGCCAAAGTGATGGGATGAAGACGAGTGCCGGCGCCGCCAGCCAATACAATTCCTTTCATAATTAAACAAATTAGGGTGCAAAGATAAGGAATTATTTGACATATTGTAATTATAAAATCACAATTACAACATCCCTTCGTCCAAAAAACTATAGTAGCTGTTCCCACTCACGATAATATGATCCACGACTCTGATATTCAACAGACTAGCAGCACTCTCAATCTGTTTTGTCAGTGCTTTGTCTTGTGAGCTCGGTCGCACCGAGCCAGAGGGATGGTTATGACAGAGTATGATTCCTGTCGTCTCCAGCATCAAAGCTTCCTGCATTATCATACGGACATCTACAACAGTGGCTGTCAACCCACCTTTGCTTATTTGAGAGATCTTGAGTATCTTGGATGCCTGATTCAAAAAAACGGCCCAGAACTCCTCATGTTTCAGATGCGCGATTTTTGGCTGTATCAGCTCTACGATATCGTAGGAACTGTTAACGCTTCTCCCCTGCTCCACCACCTCGGCACGCAAGCGTCGTCCCAGTTCAATAGCCGCCATCATGGTCACGGCCTTCACCATGCCAATGCCCCGAATCTTCCGGAGATCATTCAATGTCGCCTCTGCCAAGGAGTTCAGTGAATTGCCATATTTTGCCAATATCCTCTTCGACAGTTCCACGGCATTTTCCGTTTCGCTGCCAGTGCGAAGCAAGATTGCTATCAGTTCTGCATCGGAAAGGAAAGAAGAGCCCTGTTGCACGAATTTCTCCCTCGGTTTATCCTGATCGCTCCAGTCAGCCATAGAAATTTTCCGAGGAATGTTGGGATCAGGCCTCATCTACAACATGTGCTCGCGCTTCAGCAGATATGGAAGCAGGATTTGGTCAAATCCTTGGGTGATATCAGCCGGAATCATGTCTATCTGATAGTTGCCGCACTGAACCTTGATCTCGTGGAAAAAGTTCCGGATAGTCTGCTGATAATATTCGCGGATATTGTTAGCATGTACCTTCACCTCTTGTCCAGTTTCCATATCGACAAAACGATAGAGCCGGTTTTCAAAAGCGAAGTCGTACTCAAGAGAACGGTCGTAAGTATGGAACAGGAGCACCTCATGCTTGTTGTGACGTAGATGTCCTAACGCCAGCATCAGCTCGTCGAGATCCTTTTGGCTCTCGAACATGTCGCTGAAGATGACGACCAAAGAGCGCCGATGTATCTGTTCCGCTATCTGATGCAACGTATCCGCGACCATGGTAGTACGATGCACTTCCGTTCCAATCGGCTGTAGTATCTTCTCCAATTCCCTGTATATCATCTTGAAATGGGCATCCCCACCACGGGCGCGGGTCTGGAGCTCCACCTTGTCAGAGAAGACACTGAGACCAACCGCATCGCGCTGACTCTTGAAAATCTGCATCAAGATCGCAGCCGCATAAACAGCAAAGAAGATCTTGTTGGGCTCCGCCAGAGAATATTTCTCCCTCACAGGGAAATACATGGAGGATGAGTTGTCAATGATGAGATGACAGCGCAGGTTGGTCTCCTCTTCGTATGTCTTCACAAACAGCTTGTCGGTACGCGCGTATAGTTTCCAGTCGATATGACGAATTGGCTCGCCAGTGTTGTAGGGACGGTGTTCCGCAAATTCAACAGAGAAGCCATGCATCGGACTGCGATGCATACCTGTGATGAAGCCCTCCACCACCTGTTTGGCAACAAACTCCACATTATCGAACTGAGTGATTTTTGTTAAATCAATGGAATATGACATAGCTGTTCAGTTAAGATTTGCAAAAGTACACTTTTTTCTCGTATTTGCCGCTCTTCATTCCTTTAAAAACCCTGCGATCTCTTTAAGGAAAGATTCACGAAACTGATAACTTGAGGTGTTGTCTGTAAATATTTCTTCCAAAGGGAAATAAATGGGAGCCCGGCCCGACTCATAGAGCAAAATTCCTGGAAAAGAGCCACACCCCGAATCCCGGAAACAAGGATACTGTTTACAGTTTTCTTTATTCAAGAACAGCATCCTAAATGAATGTGTCAAGGATTTGCGGATATCCTCCTGCCAGTCATACAAGGCCAGGGCGCCCGGGAGACACGGATACACTATGACAAACTGCAGGTTGCCTCCCTTCAAACCATTCATCCATGAGAGCAACGTCTTCCGACAGCCAGAACACTCCAATTCATCATTGAGCAACAGAATGTACTTACCATTTGGGAGATTAACGAGTGATTGAGGTTTTCCTTGCAGGTTGAAGAAGAACGGCCAGTACATCTGTTGAGAATGTCGGTAAGTGCTGACTTTGACAGCAAGTTGTGGCGAAGAATTTCTATAAAAATCTTCACGCGCCTGACGATAGGCTGCATCATTCAAGCCTCGGACATCAACCGAATCAGCCAGCAGCAACTCCACCAGTCGGTTATTCCAAGTGACGCAAGCCTTGTCGACACGATGCTCCAAAAGAGTGAACGGGACCAAGGAGTCGCTATAAACGAGTTCTGCCTTCGGTTTCCTGTCATACAATACAGTACGCCCGTCAGCTTCCCGGATAGCGAACTGCAATCTGGAAGTTCCTGTCACAGTGTCAAATTGTGTGTAATAGATCAGATAGTCTCCACCTACCGGGAGCACCATCTTCGGATAAGAGTAGCGATAGATATCCTTCATCGTGGCTTTGATACGTTCCACACCGTATGGCATTTCAAGGCTATGTTCTATATATTCATCCTCAAAAGGATGCCACAGTGGCAGATCAAATTCAACGGTGTCAACGGCATCTCCATCCAGCGAATATCTGTAAAGAACCGGATATCTTGTGCTGAGGAAGTAGACAAAATGATCGTCTCGGAACACATATCGGTTGGGTTGAGCCTGCACGACATGTGGCGCCTCGTATGCTAACGAACGCAACAATACCGGACGACCTTCTCGCAGCTTGTACCATCGATAGCCAAAATCATGGTCTTCTTCAAGATAATAGACCTCTCCTCTGTGGAGATAACAGACTTTGGCATTTTCACAATCGAAGACATTCTCCAAAACGAAGTGTCCCCCTTCCCTCTTGTAGAGAAGGAGCTCGCTTTGTATCGACACTATCCGCCTGTCTGAAAGAAACTGAAAATCATAAATCCACGGCTGACCGACAAAACCATGTGCTCGGAGTGTCTTGAAAGGTATGGAAAGCGATGTTTCGGATTGGGCATATCCACCTAAATCCACTGAATAAAAAGTCGCCGTATATTCCTGCCCACTCTCATGAAATGCGGACGAAGAAGTAAAAAACACCTTATTCTCATTCACACCAATAACTACATGAGCAACATCATCCAACATATTCACCTTGCACACAGTGTCTTGACTGAACCTACCTCCTATCCAGTCTTGAGATGACAAAGAGTACCACGCAGCAAGAAAGAGTAAAGTCAGAAATATACGGGTCCTTTTCATTTCAATCTGTTTTAATGGTTAATACTAACTCATCATAACTATAACGAAGATCATTTTGCTATCTGGTTCTGGCATAAGCGTTTGTGACATCCCTAATGGTAATCTTCATCACACAGTCGCCATTGGTCTCGTAGCTCCATACACCCTTGACTTGGTAAAAGAGAGGACCTCTGTCGGTAGTTGCGGGCAACGACAAGGTAACCGTGTGAGAATTGTTTGCCAGAAGTGTCTGCGAGGGCGATGTGTTCTCACTGAATTCCAGAATCTCATTCACCGCGTTCGTGATAGCACGTTGCTCTGCCATGTCCACACGTCCCGTTCCGCCGCCCGTGGCCAACATCGGCACGCGGCAAAAGCTGAATCCGTTGCCTGAACAATCCAATTCAGCAAGACCACCCTCTCCATCTGCCGGGGTGTACACGACATCATTGTACAGATTGAAAATAGCCCAGAATCCGCCATTGTGCTTCCTCACAATCACATCTGGATATTGTCTGGCAGTCATGCCCATCACAATAGATATTAAGCTCACAAAAATTAAAAGTCTTTTCATAGTCTTCTTTGTTTAAGGTTTTTATACATGTTACTTTGTTTTGTTACGGTTTCTCTTTTCTCGGGGATGCGGATCCGATTTTCCTTTTCCGTCAAACAACTCATCTCCTGAATCCTTATTTGAAATCACAGTTTTTTTTCTTCTGGCCACCTTTTACATTTTATTTATATTGTCTTCATCCACCACAAAGGGAGGCCAACCCTTAACGATGTGTTTTGTGATGCAAATATACAATCACAAAACAGGTTTGTCAAGGATTTTGAAAAATTTTATTTATCTAACAGTCAATATGTTGAAAATTTGCCCGCAATTAACTTACAGTCAATTGTTAATTTTCAACACTCGTTTGGAGAGTTTTGTAAAATAATAGGAAAAATCACCACACCGACGTCCAATCTTCAGACTCCCGGACAGACTCGTCACGGCAATACTCCAGCAGTTTGGCATATTTCAAGAAACTGTTGTGGGCAATGGCCTTGGACAGCACATAGCCATCCACTCCGGCGAACAATCCGCCATGGAAGAAATAATTGACCACAAAAGCGGAGAAGCCGTGCAGAAATGGCGTCCAAGCGTGCGCCTTGCGTCCTTGGAGAAAGAGAATCTTCGCACCGCGGTTGCTATAGTTGCGTTTGGAAAACAGGTCGTCATAGCTCTTATACCTATTATGTATAATGTCGGCTTTCCAGTAAGCAATATTGGATTTAGGCACGAAAGCATGCTGTTTCTGTTCGACGAACCGGAGTTTATCTTTTCTGAAAATACGCACTAAATAGTCGGGGTACCAACCGCAGCACTTCACCCAGCGCTTCCCAATGAAATTGCGCCGGCGCACGGCAAATCCATCGTAGGGGACCTTCTCCCAGTCGGTTTGGCGAATGAGCGCCACCAACTCTTCCGACAAGCGCTCGTCGGCATCCAAGCTGATCACCCAGTCGTTAGAGGCATACGGGAGCGCAAGATTCTTCTGCGGACCATCACCCACATACTCATGCTGATAAACTTTGGCCCCGTTTTTTTGGGCAATCTCCACCGTACGGTCACTACTGAAGGAGTCAGTGACAACAATCTCATTACAAACCTGTTGCAACGAGCGGATGCACTCCTCGATGTTTTGTTCTTCGTTAAGAGTCGTAATGATGCCTGTGATTTTCATAGTCTGAAGGATTTAACGATTATTTCCTCCTGTCAATCACGGCGCCAAGGTTTTTGAGGCGTTCTACAATATCCTGATAGCCACGGTCAATCTGTTCCACATTTTGGATCACGCTGGTGCCATTGGCGGAGAGCGCCGCTATAAGCAACGACACACCGGCACGGATATCGGGGGAAGCCATAGTCGTGCCGCGCAGCATCTTCTTACGACCCAATCCGATAACAATCGCACGGTGCGGGTCGCACAAAGTGATCTGAGCACCCATTCTCTGCAGGTTATCCACAAAGAACAAACGGCTTTCGAACATTTTCTGATGAATCAGGACACTGCCATTGGCCTGGATAGCTGTCACCAACGCAATACTGATCAGGTCCGGCGTGAAGCCCGGCCACGGAGCATCGGCAATGGTCAGGATAGAGCCATCCATATTGGTCTCCACCGTATAAGGATCTGCACCATGGACCAAGATATCATCACCCTTTTGTTCAAAGTTGATACCCAACTTCTTGAATGTATAGGGGATGATACCTAAATGTTGGCAAGCGCAGTTTTTGATGGTCAGTTCAGACTGTGTCAAGGCTGCCATTCCCAAGAAACTGCCCACCTCAATCATATCGGGCAAGATCCGGTGTTCACAGCCATGCAGCTCCTCCACTCCCTCGATAGTCAGGAGGTTGGAGCCGATACCGGAAATTTTAGCACCCATCTTATTCAACATGGTACAGAGCTGGTACAGATAGGGCTCGCAGGCAGCGTTGAAGATGGTGGTGGTTCCTTCTGCCAGCACAGCCGCCATCACGATATTGGCCGTGCCGGTCACAGAAGCCTCATTCAACAGCATGTAGGTGCCTTTCAGCTTGTCAGCCTTCAACTCAAAGAAGTTGTCGTCATCTGAAATCTTCGTCTCGGCGCCCAGATTCTGGAAACCTTCGAAATGGGTAGTCAGAGGCCGGCGACCGATCTGGTCACCCCCGGGGCGGGCGGCGTAGGCTTCCCCAAAACGCCCCAACAGCGGTCCGAGCACCATGATGGAGGCCCTGATGGCCGAAGACAACTTGCTAAACTCCGGTGTCTTCATCACTGACAAGTTCACTTGGTCACTCTCAAATGTGAAGGTGTCCTTGCTCAACTTCGTGATCTTCACTCCCATCAAAGAAAGAATATCCTTGTATCGTTGTGTGTCGCGAATGTCCGGCAGATTGGAAATGGTGACCGGCTCTTTGGTCAACAAAACAGCAGAAAGCACCTGAAGTGCCTCATTCTTGGCACCTTGAGGCTCAATGGTCCCTTGTAAAGGATGACCACCTTCGATTATAAACTCGTCCATGATTTTTCGACTTTAAACTATGAATTTGAACCCAACCTTCTACCCCCAAACCCGTTATCGATTACGCGATTATGAATAAAACGAATATCGGAACCGTAAACCGCAAACACCACGGCCGGCAAGACATTAGTTTATTCAGGAATCACGATCGGGAACTGCTGGTTGAATTCCATACGGTACGGAGCACCGATGATATTGGTCAGGAAGTCAGTGTATTGGTCTGTAAACTGGAATTTGTTGGCGTCATAATAAGCGGCGGGCAGCGGGAAGTTTCCGATATTGCCCATCTCGATTTCGGTAGCGTGGAACTCTTCCAGTTCATCGTAAGGAACGATGTCGCGCATGACGGCCATCTTGCCGTAGTCTTCGCGGAGCAAGAGGTCTACGACCTTGTCGGCCAGCGTGGAGGTCAAGCGACGGTCGTACTCATAGCACTTGCCGGCACGAGGGATATAACCAGAGATCTGGCCACGGGCCTCGATACCGAGTTTGCGGTTGATTTCAGAGGCGATCACACCACTGACACCACCGAAGCGCGGGTGTCCGTACTCATCCGTGTCGGCAGAAGCGTAGACCATACCGAGTTCCTGTTTCTCGTCATCCCACCATCTCACACCTTCGGAGACTGCGATGATAAGGCTGTGCTTGGGATCGCGCATGTAGGCCTCCTTGACAGACTCGAAGAAGAATTCTTTGCGCTCTTTGGTCATCTCAACCTCAGGGATCAGAGCCATCTGGGCGCCACCAAAGGATGCAGAACCTGTCAGCCAGCCAGCATCGCGACCCATCACCTCCAATACCATGATGCGCTGGTGCGACTCGTTAGTCGTGTGCAGCTTGCTCGTCAATTTCTTGATGGCCATGGCTCCGGAAGGGAATCCCGGACACAACACCGTCTCGAACTGTTGTCCGTTATAATGATGTATTGTTCTGGTTCTCAAATCATTGTCAATGGTCTTCGGGAAGCCTATAACAGGAATTCCGTATTTCTCATACATTTTCTTGGCAGCACCATTGGTATCATCACCGCCGATCGTCACCAGCACGTCAATCTTATAGCGCTCGATGTTGCGAAGGATTTGTGCAGAGCGGTCTTCGGGTTGCTTTTTGCTGGGGAATGGGTTGGTACGGGAAGAGAGCAGCGCCGTGCCACCATAGATTCCGTTGTAGGAGATGTTGGTCAGGTCCACGATGTCGCCATCACCCAACAGGCCTTTCCATCCACGAAGCACACCATAGACTTTGAAGCCAAGCATGGAAGCTCTGTTGCGTACACATTCAATACTGGAGTTGATAGCGGGGGTGTCGCCACCGCCAGAGAGGATTGCTAATGTTTTGCCATTGAATAATTTGTCGGTTCTCATATTGTTGATATTTTAATTTAGACGAAAAGAATGGTTTCACCACGAGGTGTCACGCTGCAAAAATAGCAAAATTTTTGTTTCTTTGTCCTATAATAAATTGTATGGCGCTACGTTATGCAATATCACGGTAAAGTTTGTTGAATGAGCAAGATAGTACACCCCCTCAAGCAACGGAGACGGATCAAAACAGTCGGGATGGCAGCCTGTCTGCTAATCCTGCTTCTGCTTCCGACGCAACTCCGTGCACAGATGCTGTCGGGGAAGGTGCGCACCATCAACGACAACGGAGACACCGTGGCCGTACATCAGGCACAGCTCCAATGGCTCAACACCTCGGTTGGCACCTACACCGCCAAAGACGGTTCTTTCAGACTTCCATTCACCAGCACCGACACTTTGATTGTCCGATACCTGATTTACAACCCCGACACCGTCATCATCAATCGCAAACAACGGCAATACAACTTCCTCATTAGCTCCAGCCAGTCCTTACAGGAGGTGGTCATCTCCAAGAAAAAAAAGCCCAAGTACACCCGCAAGGGAAATCCTGCCGTGGAATTAGTGGAGAAGGTGATCGAGAACAAAGACATATACCGCATTGAAGCAGCCGACCATTACAAAGCACAGAATTACAAGAAGTTGGTAATGACTTTCGGTCGATTTGACATGGATTTTGACAAGAACAGCATCAATCGTCAATTTTCATTTCTGGAAAAATACATCGACACCATCCCCGAAAACAATGTGCCTGTGCTGACGCTTTCCCTGCGGGAGACGCTTGCCGACATTTACTATCAGAAATCCCCACAAAAGAAGGTCAGCTACTTGACAGCGCGCAGGATGCAGGGCATCGACGAGGTTCTGGATGACGAAGGCATGGGCGCCAACCTGGAGGAGATCTTCAGCGAAGTCAACATCTTCGACAACGATATCGAGTTGATGCTCAACAAGTTCGTCAGTCCCCTATCCTCTTCATTAGCAACGTTATACTATCACTATTTCATCACTGACACGCTGTTAATAGACAGTCTTTCCTGCATTGAGCTATCCTTTTCGCCCGTCAACAGTCGTTCATTCGGTTTTTCAGGACGAATGTATATCGTAAACGACAGCACCTACGCTTTAAGACGATATGCCATCAATGTGCCTGTGGATATCAACATGAATTTCGTCAGACAGCTTCGCATCGAGCAGGATTTCATGAGGTTAGACACCGGGTTGTGGGCACCATCAACCGCCAAGACATCGGCATCGTTTTCACTCGTCAAGCGAAAGAAGATGCGACAGATTTTTGTCAACCAAAGCACTTACTGGTATGGCTATGAAATTGGCGCCGCGACACCGGATTCCATCAACGCAGTGTTGACGGGCGGCAAGGCTGAAGCCCCCAACCTCAAGTACAAGAACTGGCAATGGAAGAAGATGAGGCCTCTGCCCTTGACGGCAAAAGAGTCCTTCATGGACAGTATTTCAACGGAATTGCGGCGTCTGCCCGCATACAAGGTTTTAGAGAAAACTGCGGAGATTCTGGCCACTGGATATATTGCCACCGCCAAGGTGAGGAAAGAGAGTGGTTTTGACATCGGAAGCGTTTACAATATGATCAGTCGCAACCCCGTGGAGGGTTACCGGTTGCGTTTCGGCGGCATGACCACCGCCAAAGCACACGAGCGATGGTTCGCCAACTGGTATGTCGCATTCGGATGCCTGGACCAGCGCCTCAAATACAACATCACCTTGGCACACAGCTTTGTAAAGAAGGAGCGCCACCTCAACGAGCACCCGCGCAACATCTTATACCTCAGCACCATGTATGACGTGGAAATGCTCGGACAGAATTATGGCTACATGGATCGCGACAACTTCCTGATGTCCTATTCTTCGGGAGAGCCCTCCACGTCAGCACAATATGTTCGACGCATCAAGCTTCGTTACGAGCGGGAATGGCCCTTCCGGCTCAGCTTGGACACCTGGCTGCAGTATGAAGACAACGAGGCCACAGGATCCTTGATGTATTGGCGCATCAATCCCGACGGCACGGTCGCCAGGGTCAGCTCCTTCAACAACGTGGAATGGTGTATGCAGCTTCGCTGGGCGCCGGGCGAGCGGCTCTACAACAACCAATCGGGCAAGGACAATCTCATAAAACTCTCCAAAAACGCCCCCGTGCTGCGTCTCAAACACGCAAGCGGCATTTTGGATGGCAGGACCTGGTATCATCGCACCGACTTCTCCGTGGAGAAACGGTTCTGGCTCTCCGCTTTCGGGCACATCGACGCCACACTGCAGGCCGGCATTGTCTGGAACGCAGCGCCTTTCCCGAAGCTCTACATCCCGCCAACCAACCAATCCATGTTTCTCGCCCCCAACACCTTCTGCCTGCTGAAACCCATGGAATTCATCATGGACAAGTATGTGGGATTCTACGCCACCTATTATCTAAAAGGCTGGATTTTCAACCGAATCCCTCTTTGGAACCGACTGAAATTCAGAGAAGTACTTTCTTTTAGCGGTGTTTACGGCGGACTGTCATCCAAAAACATCCCTGGCCCTTCAACCCCGGGGCTCTATCTCTTCCCCGATGGATGCGGGCAACTGGGGAAACTACCCTACATGGAAATCACGGCAGGCATTGAAAACATCTTCCAATTCCTGCGCATTGACTATGTGCGTAGGCTTACTTACGCAAAAGATTTAAAGGGATGGAGCAAGAACGGCATCCGCATCTCTTTCAGAGTGACCTTCTAAGACAGGTCTCCAGCATCCACGCTGCAAATTGACGCTTTATTATCCGAAGGTCACACAAATACTCTGGTGGCTATCGAACTCACGCCTCTCCGAGGCGATACGGGATGGCATCGTGACTGAACGTCATGTTAATCAAGAAGCAGACATCCTTTCTTTCGGGTAATCACATATTGTTCCTTCTGGCCTCCCGACCCGTCAGAAGCATCGACTTTGACAGTGCGAGTGTATTCCACGTGAGTGGGTGTGGCAGGTTCGAGTGTACACTCATAAATGGTCTCATCAGTCATGTCGATCTTGATGCTCTTGAACGTGCTTTTCGGAAGAGCGTTACCTGTCATGGCAGCCACCCGGTCCAACAGGGTCTTCACGGCTTTTTTCAGCTGTTTTTGATCCATCGTGGAAACAGTCTCGATCCTGCAAAACGACTCAGCAGGATCATAGGCCGTCACCGTGGTCACGCCCCGACCCAACACTTCACCGAAAGGCGAATTGAAGGAGGTGACGAATTTGGATGGTTTTTTCATGGAATACATATAACCCAGACTGGAATGGAGCAGTGCAATCTCAGGAAAGAACTTGGCTGCCACCATATCCTCCGTGTACATTTCCCGCGTCATCTGGATGGTCTGTCGAAGGGTATTGTCATCCATGCCCGTACCTTGCAGCAACTTCTCGGCAACGAGCAATCCATGTTCCAAAATCTCTTGAGCGTTCTCAATTTCCAGAAAAGTGCCCGTAAGGTCGGTACGATAATACAATGTCACTACGGTATCCACATCTATCAGAAGATCATCCACCACTTTTCTCAGGGAGTCAGCAAGCATCGCGTAGCCGGACACCTCCTTTCCTGAGTAGGTAGCTTTGATACGGTAATACTCTTCGGTGGAGTCCACAACCTGTAAGGCCAAATTGCTCCAGACGGTTTCCTCCACGCCATTCTTGGCTTTGGTTTTCTTAACATTATATTCCATTTGGTCACCCTTGTGCCAATCGGCCACCACAAAGACGACCTTAGGGGTTTGTGCGCCCAAAAAAGAGCATACGCCAAACAGCAAAAGAATGATGGGGATTATTTTTTTCATACCATTATGATTTAAAAAGAGCCTCCCTATTGAGAGGCTCTAATTCATTGTGCTCAGATGCAATTGTTACTCTTCCACATTGTCCACATCGATCACATAGGCGAAATTGCCATCAGCATTCAAATAGAACTTGGTGGATTCCAGCAGGACGTTGTCCTCTTTTCTATACAATTTGTAATAGAAAACGTCATCAGCACCCATGTTAGCTTTGAGCTCATTGCCGTGAAGAACGATGGCGGCTCTGGATTCAACATATTTGCCTTTAGCCTTTACATCGGTATAACCCGTGTTATCGCCATTGAAAGTGTATTCTCCATTCCAATACAAATTGATTGTTCCGAGAACGGCTTCCGTTCTGATCACATTGTCATTGTCGGAAAATTCGAAATTGGTGGTAGTGTAGTAGGCATGCTGGCCTCTGTTACAGCTAGTGAACACCATAGCACAACATACAATTGCGAATAAAGCGATTTTTTTCATTTTTTTTGATGTTTTAGTGAATAATGAATAATAAACGAATATTATGTTATAATATTGCACAAAGATTAAAGATTATTTCAGCACACCGAGTTCCTTGCCGATCTTGGTGAAGGCGGCGATGCACTTGTCGAGGTGCTCGGGCTCGTGGGCGGCAGAGATCTGGACGCGGATACGGGCCTGGTCTTTCGGCACCACAGGATAGTAGAAGCCAGTGACATAGATGCCTTCCTCCTGCAGTTTGGCGGCCATCACCTGTGACAGTTTGGCGTCATACAGCATCACGGCGCAGATAGCGGACTCGGTCGGTTTGATGTCGAAGCCGGCAGCCTTCATCTTAGCCACGAAGTAGTCGGTGTTGCTATGCAGTTTGTCTTGCAGCTCGTTGGTCTCCGACATGATGTCGACCATCTTGCAGCCGGCAGCAGCCACCATCGGAGGGATGGAGTTGGAGAAGAGGTAAGGACGGGAGCGTTGACGCAACATGTCGATGATTTCTTTCTTACCAGTGGTGAAACCGCCGATGGCACCGCCGAAAGCCTTGCCGAGGGTACCGGTGAGGATTTCGATCTTGCCGCGCAGGTTGTAGCGCTCGGTCACGCCGCGACCGGTTTTGCCCACCACGCCGGCGGAGTGAGATTCGTCCACCATGACCATAGCGTCATATTTCTGGGCCAGCTCATAGATTTTGTCGAGCGGACAGACGTTGCCGTCCATGGAGAAGACGCCGTCGGTGACGATGATGCGGAAGCGTTG
>JAGCFD010000024.1 GCA_017650305.1 Bacteroidales bacterium
ATCACCATCGGAATTCCTTTACGATTAGTTTGTCTCCTTCCTTTAACTGACGATGACAACTATGAAACTGAATAAAAAAAGTTTGGTAATTATTTTACAAAAGACATACTGGTAATTCTGTTAATAGCTACAGTAAGTTTCATACCGTTGAGTATTGGTATGGTTGTTTATAATTGGGATAACACTCCAGATAAATTTATTAAACGCCACAAATGGGAATATGGCTATGTTGTTTTTCAGCAAATGCAATGAGAGAGTAGAGGAGAGAGTGCACAATATGTTTTAGTTACTAAAAATGGTGACGAATACGATGTCACAGGAGGCCCCCACTGGCTTCCCAACAACAACACGGGCTATCCTGGTTTGAAATATTTGTGCGTCTATGACATAAATAACCCCAAGTCGTTTGCCATTTACTATGATTGTCCGATACTTGATTCTATTCCAAAATTCAGAGCTATTGGAAGTATTAGAAAAATCAAAAAGACTGACCAAATTTTCCGTATTGATTTTGAAATAGATAGTGTCTTAATACTCGATTTTTTTCGAAAAACAATCGAATATGAATTGTGTATCATTCGAATATCAATCGAGTATCCTTGCTCTCATCATCGACGCAACATGCTTACTATGACGATGCAATAAGCTTTCAATTTTGTTATTTCAAAGCCTCTTCGTTAAAATTGAAATTAATATCCAAATGCCCTGCTGCCCCATCTTGACATTGGACACATACTCCTACCGGAAGTGCACCAACATTATACCACCGCGTCAAGTCAACGTATGGGGTTCTGTTATGTCGATTTGGAACAATCCAAATTTCAACCGACTCCGCTTCGCGGACCAGCCACTCCGGAATAACGGATTTTACTTTCCAACGACCGTAAGACATTTTACATACAACTTCGAAATTCTTCCATTCCTCCTTGACATAAAGATCTTCAACTGGGATTACATTCCCAAAGTATCGAACTTCTTTTATTTTACCCGCAAAAGACAATTTTTCGTTTTCACCTCCAGTTTCCCCACCCCATGCCGCAATCAATTCCCGCACTACAGGCATCACCTTTACAATAGGTTTCACATCCCCTTCTCTTACAGCTTTTTCCACAGAGAAATGAATCCTATTGAAACGCTGAACATTCCGAACCGTGTCGTCTGAACAGGAATGACGGAACGGGTCATTCACAACACCGCCAGGGAATGCTCCTGAATAAAAAGACCATCCCCATCCGTCCATTATTGGTGGTTCATCGCTGACACATGTGTCACAACGGGCGGTCTTCACAGCCAAACGGTACAGTTCCGTCAAAGGAGCCGCCAGACTATCGGGTAACCTAATCGAACGACGTTTGGTCTTTACTTTCTTTACTTCTTCAAAGATAGGATTCCCAGCCGAATCGATCATCGCAGAACCATTTGGATTCAGGCGAATACCTGGTATGTTGATAAACGTCTCACACTCCACCAGCGTCAACTTATGAGTCTTATGGCTATAGGAGTAACCGTAATCGGGTTTTTCAATTCCTGGAATATAAAGACATCCGAAATCATAGTCCTTAACGAGCAAATAATCTTTTCTACACGAATCCCAATAAAGGAATCTAGCGTCTTTATCATCGTAATAAGGGGCAAACACCCGCTGAGCATGAAGTGCAGTCGGAAAAGCAAAAGAAGTTAGCAAAATAACAACTGTCATTAACAAGCTGTTATGGATTAGAGATCTTTTGAATATCATCTTTAACATTGGAATCATTTCGGCAAAAGTACAAAATTTTGCGTCGCTACAATGCGAAAAAAAATGTGTTCGACCCTGGCTACGACATCTGCATCCGTATTTTTTGTATTTTTGCGCTCCTTTCAAAAGAAGGGGCAAAACCATTATGTAACGTTGTAGAGACGCGCTATGGCACGTCTCTACAGACCGCAAAACCTGATTTGACAATTGTAAGACAGTGATATGGCAGATTATCAAGATGATAACATTATAACCCTGAATTGGTACGAGCACATCCGGACAAGACCCGGCATGTACATCGGCAAGAAGGGCGACGGCTCGTCGCACGACGACGGCATCTACGTGCTCCTGAAGGAGGTGATGGACAACGCCATCGACGAGTTCATGAACGGCTACGGCAAGGTCATCGACATCACCATCAAGGAAAACCGCGTGACCGTGCGCGACTACGGCCGCGGCATCCCCTTGAACAAGGTGGTCGATTGCTACTCCAAGATGAACACGGGCCGCAACTTCAAGGGCGATTTCGCTTCCATCGGCATGAACGGCGTGGGCGTGAAGGCGGTGAACGCGCTCTCCACGCACCTGCTCGTGCAAAGCGTGCGCGACGGCCAGATGAAAAGAGCCGAGTTCTCCGCCGGCCTCCTGACCAAGGAGTACCCCATCGAGGCGACCGACGAGAAGAACGGCACGATGGCCTCCTTCCTCCCCGACAACACCATCTTTGAGAACTACGAATGGTACACCGAATACATCGAGAATCTGCTCTGGAACTACGTCTATCTGAACCGCGGCCTGACCATCAACTTCAACGGCAAACGCTTTTACTCCAAAAACGGCCTCTTGGATTTGCTCAACAAAAAAGTGGGCGACAACGCCCTGTATGAGCCTATCTACCTGAAAGACGACAACTTCGAGTTCGCCATGGTCCACACCAACCGGAAATACGGCGAGGAGTACTACACGTTCGTCAACAGCCAGTACACGGAGCACGGCGGCACCCACCAGCAGGCCATGCGCGAAGCCATCGTCAAGACCTTCCGCGACTTCTTCAAGAAGAACTTCGAGCCCGGAGATGTCAGAAATTCTATAGTCGCCAACATGTCCATCAAGGTCAAAGACCCCATCTTCGACTCCCAGACCAAAACCAAGTTAGGTTCCGAGCACATGGAGCCAGGTGGGCAGACCATCCGCAACTACGTCAACGACATGATCGGCCGTCTGTTAGACAACTATCTGCACAAAAATCTGGAAGTGGCAGATGTGATTCTAAAGAAGATTCAGGAAGCCGAGAAAGAGCGTACCGCCATTGCCAACTTGAAAAAGCAGTCGAAGGAGATACAGAAAAAGGTAAGCCTGCACAACAGCAAGTTGCGCGATTGCCGTTACCATTTCAACACCAATGATGCCAGAGGGTTGGAGACCATGATTTTCATCACGGAGGGCGATTCCGCATCAGGCTCCATCACCCAGTCTCGTGATGCCAACACCCAAGCGGTATTCAGCCTGATGGGCAAGCCTGCCAACGTTATCAAAACCAAAAGTGCTATCTACAACAACGAAGAACTCAGTCTGTTACAAGCTGCCCTCAACCTTGAAGACGGCATTGACGGCCTACGATACAACAACATTGTCATAGCCACTGATGCTGATGTGGACGGCATGCACATCCGCCTCCTGTTGTTGGCTTTCTTCCTCAAACTCTTTCCAGATGTGGTGCGCTCCGGCCATGTCTATGTGCTTCAAACTCCGCTGTTCCGTGTCCGCAACAAGAAAGAGACCATTTATTGTTATTCAGAGCTGGAGAAGGTAAATGCTATCCGCAAATTGGGCAACAAGCCTGAGATTACCCGATTCAAAGGTCTGGGCGAAATCGACCCCAAGGAATTCAAAGGCTTTATTGGAAAATCCATCCGCCTTGAGCCAGTAGTTCTGAATCCCAATAGCAACATCGATGATATCATCGAGTTCTACATGGGCTTGAACACGCAAGAGCGACAAAACTTCATCATGGAGAACCTCCGTGAAGAGGTGGATAACTTTTCTGAAGAATCATAAACTTAATAAATACGAGTCATGTCAAAGAGAATTTGTTTATTGCTGCTTTGTAGCATTTGTCTGCTACTGACAAGTTGCCGCAACCGGCATCAGGAACCGACAGTGGAAGAAGCCGACTACGACTATCCCATTGCCATTATTCCTGATACGATCAAGACCAACATTTCCGAAAACGGGGAACTCTACTCAATGGAAGAG
The DNA here is from genome assembly GCA_017650305.1 of Bacteroidales bacterium. Lineage (GTDB taxonomy): Bacteria > Bacteroidota > Bacteroidia > Bacteroidales > WCHB1-69 > F23-D06. Next base: position 3,995 of record JAGCFD010000024.1, read on the forward strand.
ACAATGTTGGAAAACTTCCTGCGTCAGAGTAACAGTTATCAAGGAGAACATTTGACCATCCGCTCCACTTTCCCTGAAGAATGGGGAGTGTTGTGTGTTGAACGTCTTCCGGAAGGGCGCGAACTTATGCTTGTACAATCCAAAAATCGGGAATGGAAATACCTGCTGGTGACTTCCGGATACGGCACCCAGCGCATCCTCGACTTGATGCCTGTCGCATTGAATCTGGCGACACAAGAAGGTGATATCTTGGAAACAGAAAGATGGACCACTTATCGCCAACCCGACGGAGCTTTCCGCATCATAAAAAAATACGACTGGACCCGTTCTGTCACTGGCGCCACCAAACAACAGGTTCTAGCAAACCCGGAAAAATATCATCGCATTCAAACCTATACTGAGCAATATATCATCAACGACATGGGGCATTTCGAAGCAGTGGAAATCGACACTCTGCCTGACTACAAAGCCGTGGTCTTTTTCTACAATCACAATGACAAGCCCGAACTCTGGGATGAGTACGTTGAGATGTTGCAATCCTATTGCGAAGAGAACAACATCCTTTTTGAGGAAGTGTACCAAGAGTACAACCGTGTGGTTCTCCACAATTACGACATGAGCTTCTCTTTGGAGGCCGACATCACACCCTACACCGAATCGTTGGAACAAGGTCTTGTCTTGCTGTGTAAAGGTCAGGAGCCAAAAACCATCCCATTTGGCAGTTTTGAGTACATGAGGATGATTATCAACCGATACTTTCATCTTGACAAACAAGAGTCGTCACGACCAGCTATATGATTGAACGCTTTCAGAGACAGATGACCCGACTTGTCGGTTGTCCACATGACCGCCGCTATCTGTTGGCAGTCAGTGGTGGCGCTGACTCCATGGTCATGGCACACCTGTTTCTACTGTCCGATTATCACTTTGCCATTGCGCACTGCAACTTCCATCTGCGGGGTGAGGAATCCAATCGCGACATGTTTTTTGTAAGGCACTGGTCTGAAGAACATGGTATTACATTTTATGTCAAAGAATTCGACACCTTGTCGGAAAAAGAGCGGACGGGCGAGTCAGTGGAGATGACCGCGCGGCGTTTGCGATATCAATGGTTTGAGGAAGTCGGGAAGGATTATGATTTTGTCGTGACAGCCCACCAGGCAGATGATACGGCAGAGACCATTTTGCTCAACCTCACCCGAGGCACCGGGCTCAAAGGTCTGACTGGCATTCCGGAGAAATCTGGCAAGCTACTGCGACCTCTTCTCTCTTTTGGTGCCGAAGAAATCCTCCTTTTCGCCCATGAGCATCATATCGATTTTGTGACAGACGCAACTAATGCCGATGAGCAGATCAGTCGGAACAGAATCCGCCATACCGTAATGCCTGCATTGCGAGCCATCAACCCCAGCTTGACCAACACCTTTGCACACAACATAGCCACATTACGACAGCAATACGGCATCTACAAGGCTGCCATTGAGCAAATTATCTCACAAGCTGTCACGCAGGACGGAGACACTCTTCGTATCCATCGTGAAGTGATCGAGGCTCTCCCCTATAGAGAAACTGTGTTGTTCGAGATTTTGCAGCCTTACGGCTTTACCGATGCCGCAGTGAGAGACATTCTGAAACCCGGGCAAACAGGACGGATCTTCCATGCTCCAGAGCTCATTCTTGTCGCAGACCGCTCAGATTTTGTGGTTCAACCCATCACGCCGCGAAAAGAAGAACGGGTATTTCAAGACCTTGATTCCTTGAAATCATTTTTTGACATTGAGCTTCAACAGGCACATCCCATTGATCTTCCTTGCGACAACCGTACTTTCCTTGTTGCGTCCGACAAGCTGAAATTCCCCGTCACGCTACGCACGTGGCGTCATGGCGACTTTTTCTATCCTTTTGGCGGCAAAGGGAAAAAGAAACTCAGCGATTTTTTCATCGACCAGAAAATCAACAGGTTACAAAAGGAGCAAATTCTTCTTTTCTGTATTGAAGGCGACATTGCCTGGGTGGTCGGGTACCGCAGTGACGAACGCTACAAAGTTACCGACACGGAGGCACAATACTATCGTATCACACTACCGCAATCATAATATTTGTACTTTTGCGCCCAAATTACAATCAGTTCTAATAGAATACGGTCATGCAAATCCCCAACATTCCCCAACCCCCTGCTGTCAAACCGCAACGCACCTTTATCTTGTGGTTCATGAGCATCTGCTCCATGTTGGATGCTATCAGCAATATTATCACCTACACCTTTCTGATCATCATGCCAGAGCGGATTGCCGAGATGATGCCCAAGATGGGTGTCACGATGGGAATGAGCAAGGAAAGTGTTGAGCTCCTGATGGAGACTTTTGCCTCCGTCACCACGCCCCAATGGCTCATGTTAATCGGCGTGGAGGTGCTGATGTTTGTTGGCGTTTTAATCATGATATGGAGACTCCATCAAATTGGTTTTCACCTATATGCCATCGGTCAGCTACTCAACATCCTCATTATGAACTTTGTCATTGGCGGAAACATGACGATGGACTTCACTGCCATTCTGACGGTAGTATTCCTGATTGCCATCTACGCCATGCACTTGCGCTATATGCATCCGTTGAAAGAACAGCAGCAGGAAGAGACTGACGAAATCACCGAAAACACAAAACAAGATGAATAGAGAAGATTTCCCGATATTAACCCAAGAGGTCTACAACAGACCTTTAGTCTATTTAGACAATGCAGCGACGACACAAAAACCTCAGGTGGTCATTGATGCTTTGGATCATTATTACAAGAGCATCAACAGTAATATTCACCGTGGAGTGCACTATCTTAGTCAGCTGGCCACCAATGAGTTTGAGTTAGCCCGCCGCTGTGTTCAGCAATTCATCAACGCCGCCCATGATTATGAGATCATCTTCACGCGCGGGGCCACTGAAGGTATCAACTTGGTGGCGGCCTCTTTCGGCAGGACCTATATTCAGCGTGGCGACGAGATTATCATCTCCGAGATGGAGCACCACTCCAACATCGTGCCATGGCAGTTCTTATGCGAAGACCGCGGGGCCGTGCTGAAGGTCATCCCGATAAGCGATGAAGGCATGTTGGACATGGACTACTACGCAGCGCTTTTCACTGAAAAAACCAAGATTGTAGCTGTAACGCACGTCTCCAACACCTTAGGGACCATCAACAATGTGGCAGAGATAATCCGCATCGCGCATGAGCACGGCGTGCCCGTCATGGTTGATGGTGCACAGGCGGTGGCACACGAACCCGTGGATGTGCAGGCTCTCGATTGCGACTTCTACTGTTTCTCCGGACATAAGATGTATGCCCCGATGGGCGTGGGCGTGATGTACGGCAAGGAACGATGGCTCAACGAGATGAAACCCTATCAGGGTGGCGGCGAGATGATCAGCTCCGTGACCTTCGAGAAGACCACCTACAACGATCTGCCGTTCAAGTTCGAGGCAGGCACTCCCTCTGTGGGTGATGTCATCGGTTTGCGCAAGGCCATTGAATATATGCAGGGCATCGGGATGGAGAAAATCCGAAAACACGAGAGCGATCTTCTTCAGTATGGTATGGAGGCGCTATCCCAGATAGAGGGAATCCGTTTTATTGGCACGGCACCTCGCAAGGCAGCCGTCATCTCCTTCCTGTTGGGCAACGCACACCCCTACGACGTAGGCGTTCTACTTGATCATCAAGGCATTGCTGTACGCACCGGGCACCACTGCACCCAACCTATCATGACTCACTATGGCATCCCTGGCACCGTGCGAGCATCCTTCGCCCTTTATAGCTCCCATTCAGAAATAGACAGGCTGGTGGAAGCGCTGAACAAAGCAAAATCCATGTTGTTATAAATCAGACCTATGAGTTATGCAGTAATTACCGGCGGCAGCTCCGGCATCGGACTGGCTTACGCAGAAGAATTGGCCTCACGCCATTTCAACATCTTAATCGTCAGCAATCGTGACGACCTCAACTCTTCTGCCCAACAACATTTGCAAACCGAGTACCCCACCCTTGAAGTCAAGACCATGATGATGGACTTGGCCGTTCCTGAGGCTGCACAACAATTGTTCGACTATTGCCAAAATCAAAATCTGGATGTAGAAGTGCTGGTCAACAATGCCGGCATGTTCTACTTTGGGGCCACAGTAGAGAAACCCTTGTCTTTATCTCAAAAGATGCTGAACCTACATGTTCATACTCCCGTTTCACTTTCCATCCTTTTTGGCAAAGCCATGAAAGAGCGTGGGCATGGATATATCCTCAATGCCAGCTCTATCACTGCCTTCATGAAGTTCCCAACCGTGGCAGTATATGAGAGTACCAAGACTGCCTTGATGTCCTTCAGCTATGCTCTCTCTTCTGAGTTAAAACACCATGGGGTAAATGTTTGCTGCGTATGTCCTGGCGCAGTTGACACGGACCTCTACAACCTGCCGGTCAACACTCGTAAATGGCTATGTCGTTTGGGTTTCATGCTGAAACCCCATCAAGTTGCCAAGAAGGGAGTACGCGCTCTATTCCGTGGCTGGAAAAGACGCATACCTGGCGTTTGGAGCCGCATCTTTGTTGCGGTGAGCATCATCGCCCCCGACTGGATTGTGGATATCATCAAGAAGAAATTTGTGTAAAATGTAATCTTTCTTTTCCCCTCATCATAAAAAACAACATTATGGCATCTTTCATTTGTATCTCATTGCTCATCATCATCCCCTTTTTTGTTGGGATGGTCTATTTCATGTATCGCTACATGTTATCCAAATTCCGGGGCGTTAAAGAACGCAGCTACGATTTGACGGGAATGATTTTCCTGCTGATCGTGTTCTGCAGCGGGGGAAGCAGTTTTGTAGGACGATTGTTGGAAACATCTGTCACAGAGCCTAACAGCCGGATGCTCTTCTCTTTGCTCATCACCGTGGTGTTCACTCTCGCGACCTATGTGGTCACCAGGGGGTGTGCCAAGCGCAAGGTGTCTCGGGAAAAAGAGGCTTAGCTATTCGCCTTGGAGAATTGCGCGCAGCTCCTCCACAGAGAAACAGACCTTGCGGACGCGCGGGGCGCGCACATGCTTGCGCTTCGGGGACTTCGGCAAGATAGGGGGCTCCGCAAAGCGCTGACATATTCCATAGCCTGCCATCACACAATACTGAAGAAGCGTCTTCCCGGTCGGATCTTCAATCTCCAGACTGCTTTGGACATTACTCCGAAAATCCTCCATACTATTCATAAAGAAATAGTCGGCCAGGTCGGCACGAATAGTATAATAGTATATCAGCTGATCCTGGCTAATGCTCAACGAGTCAATTCTTCCGAAGTTGGGAAGCTCCATCGGACAGTAGCGGTTATTCGACCTCACTATCATGGACAAGGCGTTACGGCTTTCGAATAACGAATCGCTCTCGGTAGTTAGCAATGAGCGAACCTCTTGGGGAGTGAAGGTAAACTGGAGAGAGTCCTGGGTGGGGGCATTTAGAATATGGAGACAGATTCCCAGGCCGAGTTGGACGATATATTGGCCGAACTCATTCCGACTTTCTGCTCGCAACGCGAATTCCATCAATTTGCGCAAGTCGGCTGTATCCAAAAAGTCCAGCACTTCTTCCTTCCTCTCGTAATAGAGATGCACTGCCTCTCCATCATATTCAACCTTGGTCATCATCACATTGCCAGCAGGTATCGGGCACTGCTCATTGGTCATCTCCAGGACACGTTTGAACTCCTCCATTTCCAGCTTAGCCAAGGCCTCCGCCTGAAGATCCTCATGGGAATAAAACGCCTTGGGCTCCGCATTTTGCAACTCGTCCACGCTCATCAGGATCTCAGAATAACGATGGCTTTTATTTTCCACGAACACCAAACGCACCCCTTTCAACAGTTCATAACAATGGTCCAGCGTATAGACCTTATCGCCTTGAACCGCAGGTGTGAACTCTGTCATCAATAGATAAGCCCAATGCGAAAGCAGGAGATCTTTGAGCGCCGTGACATCCCGCTGTTCCATCACCGCATCATCTTCATAGGTAAGAACAAGCTGAAGGATATCATCCTCATAATCGAATTCCACATTCATCAACTCTTCGTTACGAGCAAGCATTTCTTCCCGTGAGATCTCTAAATCCTTGCGGGCGAACTCTTTCAGATAGGCTCGCATCTCATCATCGGAAGCCTCCTGCAGCTGTTCTGACTGCGCCATTAATTGCTTCAATTGCTCGTTGGGATAATCCAGCTTGAAAGAGCGAGTGTGGTTCGCATCCCAATACAAGAATCGCAATCCGTAACCAGCATAGAACAAAGCACTTGTGAATGAAGGATTGGTGAGAAGCACATTGGTGATGTGCTTATCCGTTTCCTCAAACCCGGGAAGCACTTCCTTATCCCAAGAGAGCGGAGCTCTCAACGAATAGAAATAGGTCACCCAGGAGTCTACCAACATGATCGTATCCGTAGAAAAGGCCTCGTCTTCGGGTTCAAGATCCTGATTCTCCATATAGATCTGTCTGGCCACCAGATAGCGAGCCATCCACTGGTCGGAATTCTTATATTCGGGCTTTTCGCTGTCTTTCAGAAACTGCCGGACCTCCTCCGCCGAGTAGCGCAAGGTAATGACACTATCGTTTTCCATCAAGCGAAGCACATAGACGAGACCACCTTTCACATCCTGTTTTAAGGGGACATAGAATGCACCGAATGGTTCCAGCCACTCTTGATATCGAAGTCTGTCCGCAAAAAGCTGTCTCAGGGTCAAGCTATCAAATCCCGCGAGATCACTCTCCGCTATCGTGGCATAGAAACAGAGGGAGCCTTCCTTGAAACGGAAATCAGTAATGATGCAGTCTTCCATTTGAATGGGACATACAGCATCCGCCGTTTGGTTGATTCGCTGGGCATATTGCGAGGCGGTAGGCTGCGCCTGCACCTTCATACACAGCAAACACACCAACACACACACGAGCCAGCCACACCACGAAATTTGTTGTTCAGACATAAAAAAGTTATCAGTTATCAGTTTTGTCAAAGTTCAAAGTCAAAGTCTCAAAAATAGCCAATGGCCAACAGCCGAAGCTAAAGATTCACATTCTGGTCCTTCGGGTACTTCACGCTATAGGAGACGCTGAAGGTGCGGGTTTCGCCGGCCTTGAGCTCCACATCCCAGGTCAGGACGCCAATGCCCTCCTTGTTATAGGTAGCGGCGGGAGTCACATCGCCCAGCTTGACCTCGATGTCCTTGTTGTTGGAGATCGGATATTGCTCCTTGAGGGTCAGCTTCACAGGCTTGGTCTGGTTGTTTTTGACCGTGATCTGGTACGCCTGGGTGACGGTAGTGGTGTTCCCCACATGTTTGGTGCTGCAGTAGTTGCTCATCTTCTCCCGTTTGACGGAGATGCGCGGGTCGGTGGTCAGCGTCAGCGAGATGTGTTCATCGGTCACATTGGGGCGCAGGAAAGTCTTGCCCACGAAAGTGTTCTCGAAGGTCACGGTAGCGTAGCCCGGCAACAAGTTGTATTGTTCATAGTCGGACAGGTCGGCGATGAGGTAGGTCTCGTCAGACAGCTTCGGGGCACAGTAGTATTTGTAGTCGGCCTTGATGTCGTAGCTCTTCAGGTCGATGAGCTGCTCTTTGCCGTTGCCGGGGATGTCGTAGGGCACCGAGATATTGTAGTTGACGGCCACCTCCTGCATATCCACGTCCACGTAGTCGTCCATCACCAGCGGCGCGGTGGGCGTCCTGACAGAGGAGCTTTCGCCCTCCTTGACAGAAACACCTTCCAGTGAAGCGGTAGCGTATGTGACACTATTGCTTCTGGCTTGCACCCCATCCACAATGTAGGATTTGCCCTGACGATGAGGATTGTAAAAGCTGAGGAACCACGTCTTGAACACGGGGGCCTCCTTCGTGCGGTTGGGCGTGGCGTTGGAGAGTGTCAGTTTCACGTTGTTCCAGTCGATGCCCGTCACCTGCGTCACCTGGGCTTTGGACTTCAGCACCACGGGTTTGTCCATGGAGGCGATGTTGATGTCGTAGCAGGGCACCCAGCCAGCCATAACGGTAAAATAGGTGATGGTGAACACCGTGTTGACAGTCTGCGGCACGCTCACGGTGAGGCGCAACACACCGGTGCGCTGCTTGTCTTTGGACTGATCCTGGGAGATCTGCCGCTGGAGACGCTTCACCGTCTCGTCAAGCTTGGCGATTTTGAGGTTATCCTGGTCGATGCTATGCTGCAGCGGGGCAGCCTTCGACTTATAGAGCTCCATGTTGGCGTTGATGTCGGCCACGGAAACGGTGCCATCCTTCTGACTCATATTGTTGAGGGTGCCGTCGGTCAGCATCTTGAGCAGATGGGTGTGGACGGTCAACTCGTCCTTGGCCTCTTGCAGCTGGCGTTTGTAGGTGTCCAAGGAGTCTTGCAACTTCTTGATGCGAGCGCTCTCATCCTTGGGGGTGATATAATCGTTGGAGAACTCCGAGGCGGAGATGAGCACGCCGTTGGCGGAGACCTTCAGGCTGGCAATCTCGATGTCAGGGCTCAGCCCATTGATCATCACATCATAGCTTCCGCTCTTCAGGGAAGCGGTGGCAGTGTGGGTCAAGGCAGCGCCTTGCAGATAAACGGTGGCGTGGTCAATCTTGGCGGTAAACTCATTCTGGGCAGACAAAGAGAACACTGCCCATAACATCAAAAAACTAAAGATGATGGTTCTTTTCATATCGTTCTATTTTAATTATCAATAATATACGGAGAGAATAACGAGAAAACGGAGGGAATTATTACATCCTTCACTCTATCTTCGTTTAGCACTTAAAATTCTTCCAATATATTGATGATGGATTCCAGCAGGGAAGTTTTCGTAGCGTTTTTGAGGAATCTCCCCGAAACCATCCTTGTCGAACTGGTCACGGTAGATGATTTCGCACTCATACACCTCCACAGCTTCCAGATAGTAGGGGGCACCGTGTTCAGTATAGGCCACATGCAGTCCCAACTCTTTTTCTTTGTTGACATCGCGGCCGCTGTGGGTGCCCATATACTCGAGCACATCTTTTCGACTCTCGTCAAACCTCATGACTGTGAAATATTGGTATTTCTCCATAAACTCATAGGTATAACGTGCCGGAGCCACATACACGGTAATCGTATTCACATTTGAACTCCACACATTGCCGAGGGCACCCCAACCGATGGTCATCGCATTATGGTTTTTCTTGTCACCGCAAGCAAGCAGAAGACCTTTGCCTTTGAAGAAGGTAAAGGGGTTCTCATTGAACTCTTTGGCATAGTCGAAATCGGTGAAACCGCCTCTTGTCGATGCAGGAACCATATCTTTTGGACGGGCACCACCATAGGTGTTGTAGGAGATATTTTTAGGATCCCATTTGTCTTTGGGTTTATTTTCTTTATCTGGGTAACCGATAACGATTGTGTTAAGGGGCACGATATTGGCAGGTAGTTTCAGTATAGCGGAGACATCCTTGCAGCGTTTCGCGTCAGGATAAGTTCCCGTCCATACGGCGCCCAGACCGAGCGCATTGGCTGCCAAAAGGATGTTTTCGGTGGCTGCGGAACAGTCCTGAACCCAAAACTCGCGGGCCTCGCCTTCGAATGTTTTGTCCATGTTGCCGCAAACGACGATGGCAAGGGGCGCTTTTTCAAGCATGGATGCGTAAGGATTGGCTTTGGCCAAGGCATTGAGCTGCTTGCGCTCTGTGACCACCACAAAATGCCAAGGCTGCTTGTTCGCCGCTGAGGGAGCCGCCATGCCCGCACGAAGCATCTGCTCCACCTTCTCGGGCTCCACCGGTTTGTCCAGATAACTACGCACCGAAACACGCGTGGAGATATTATCCAGCGCGATTCGTCCATAGCTGGGCGCGCGCTGTGCATCAACCGGTGTAGTATTGACCATGGCCATCACACACGTTAATATGATCATACAGAATGATTTAACAGATTTCATAATCAATAATGTTTAACAAAAAGTGGAAAGAAAGCATCTGTTTACTCCACAATTTTCAATTCTTGCATCAAATTCTGCGCATTAGCCATCTTGTCGATGATGAAGAGCAGATAGCGGACATCCATACAGATGGTACGCTGCACATTTTGCTCAAAAGAGATGTCGCCACTCATAGCTTCCCAGTTTCCATCGAAGGCCAAACCGATGAGATTGCCCTCGCCATCAAGGACCGGACTGCCGGAGTTGCCACCCGTGATATCATTGGTAGTGATGAAGTTAACGACCAAGTCACCATTTTTGTCGGCGTAACGGCCATAATCGTGGTTTTCCCACAGTTTGATAAGGTCTTTGGGCACGTCAAACTCCCAATCGCCGGGTTTGTATTTTTCCATCACGCCGTCCAAAGTCGTGATGTAGTCGTAGGTCACAGCGTTGGCAGGTTTGCAATCCTGCACGCTTCCGTAGGTGAGTCGCATCGTGAAGTTGGCATCCGGATAGAAGTTGCGTTCCTTTTGCATCTCCATCAGGCCTTGCATATAAAGACGATCGGCACGACTGCTGCTTACCTGTTCAGCCTGTTCTCCCAGATCCCAATAGGAATAGAGAATGTTGTACATCAAGGCGAAGATAGGATCTTTAGCCAATGACTTGGGATTTTCGAGCCAAGCATTCATCTTGTCTTGATCCACGAAGATGGACTTGGCAAAGGCCTTGTCAACGAAAGCCGTGAAGTTGCCATGGCTCTTGTCACCCACCTTTTTGATGATAGAAGGAAGTTGGTCAGCATTCACATCTTGATAGAAGAGGTTCAGCAAGGCAATGGTGACGTCTCGATCCAGGGCTTTGTTGTAGTCTTTGAAGAAGTTCTGAACAGATTTCTTCATGCCGTTGGCGCGTTCCTTGATAACATCTGGCGTGGCGGTTTTGTTCTCGATAATATTATTCAACTGTCTGAATCTCAAAGCAAAATAAACAGCCTCACTGCCAGTCAAACCAGCCTCGCGGTGATAAATCAAGGCTTTGGTGTACTTATTCTGATGATTCCAATAGGCGTCAAACTCTTCAAAGATGCCGGCATATTTGTCTTTGCGGTCTTTGTCGGCATTCATCCAGTTGCGGAAGTCCTGTTCTTGGGCCAAACGTTTCTCGACCACTTTGTTGCGTTGCAGCTGTTTCACCTGACCGATATAGTATTTCCAGTAGTTGCTGACGCTGGCCTGTTTGGAGGCATATTGGATGAAGACAGCGGGGTCGGCGTCCATGTGTTTACGATACTGGTTGAGCTTGGTAGTGCGGCAATCCACGATAGCGGGACCTTCGAGGTCGATGATGTTTTTGACGGCACCGGAGTAGGAATATCGATCGGTAGAGCCGGGGTAGCCCAGAATCATGGCATAATCGCCTGGTTGAACGCCCTTCAGAGATATTGGCAGGAAGTGTTTGGACTTCATCGGCACATTATCTTTGCTGTATTTGGCGGGGGAACCGTCGGGAGCGGTATAGACGCGGAAGATGCAGAAATCGCCTTTGTGGCGCGGCCAGGTCCAGTTGTCCGTATCGGCACCATATTTGCCAATGCCCCAAGGCGGACAAGCCACGAGGCGCACATCTCTATACTCATTGTAAACGAACAGGATGTATTGGTTGCCATGATAGAAAGGGACGATCTCCACCGTCACATCCCGTTTCCCTTTGCGTTCTTCAGAGAGCCGTTTGCCATTCTTCTCAATCAGACTGGCGCGCTCCGTTTCCGACATATTGTCGGTAACACCTTTCAAGACAATCTCCGTGACATCTTCTATATAGTTCAGGAAGAGGACGGAAAGACCTTCATTGGGAAGTTCCTGGTCTTTGCTACGAGCCCAGAATCCTTCTTGCAAGTAGTCGTGCTCCACGGAGGAGTGTGCCTGCACTTGGGAAAGGCCGCAGTGGTGGTTCGTGAGCAGCAGTCCTTCGGGAGAGATCAGTTCACCCGTACAGCCGCCGCCGAACTGGACGATAGCATCCTTGAGGCTGGGTTGGTTGAAACTGAAAATCTGGTCGGCTGTCAATTTGCAACCAAGGCGTTGCATTTCAGCCAGATTCTTGCCATTAATGGAATAGGGAAGCCACATGCCCTCATCTGCGCGGGCTCCCAAGACGAGCATCATCAAGGCGATGCACAAAAGATTGATTTTCTTTGCCATATAGATATAGTTTTTTACATTATGATCATAAAGACTCATTGACAAGCATCCATATTGCCGGTCAGTGAGGTTCTATCCTCATCAGGTATTCGTCAATGCTTTGGGCGGCGCTCTTGCCTGCGCCCATAGCGAGGATGACTGTGGCGGCGCCCGTGACGATGTCGCCGCCGGCGAAGATGCCACGACGAGAGGTCTGGCCTCCCTCATCGGCATTCACACAGCCATGACGGTTCGTTTCAAGACCATCGGTGGTGGAGACGATGAGCGGATTAGGCGAGGTGCCGACCGCGATGATGACCATGTCCACATCGATAGTGAAGTCGGAACCGGGGATGGGTATGGGTCTGCGACGACCGGAGGCGTCGGGCTCGCCCAGTTCCATGCGGGTGCAGACGATGCCCTTGACCCAGCCTTTCTCATCGCTGAGTATCTCTTTAGGATTGCAGAGCAGGTTCATGACCACCCCCTCTTCTTTTGCGTGGTGCACCTCCTCGGCGCGGGCGGGAAGCTCGGCTTCGGAACGACGATAGACGATATGCACCTCTGCCCCGAGGCGGATAGCGGTGCGTGCGGCATCCATGGCCACGTTGCCACCGCCGACCACTGCCACGCGCTTACCCACATAGTTGGGTGTCTCATGCTCCTTCTTGTAGGAGAACAAGAGGTTGTTACGCGTCAAGAATTCATTGGCAGATACCACTCCGCAGAGATTCTCACCTTCGATATTCAAGAAGTTGGGGAAGCCGGCGCCAGTCCCCAAGAAGATAGCATCGAAGCCCCACTTGTTGAGGATGTCATCCACCGTGACGGTGCGCCCAACCACGATGTCGCTCTCGAACTGCACCCCCATACGACGGAGGTTGTCAATCTCGGATTTCACCACCGTGTCCTTGGGCAAACGGAATGAGGGGATACCATAGACGAGCACGCCGCCGAATTCGTGCAAGACCTCAAAGACGGTCACACCATAACCTTTGGCGCGGAGCTCTTTGGCGCAGGTCAGGCCTGCGGGACCACTACCGATAACGGCCACATTGAAGCCATTCTCGACAATCTCACTGTTGAAAGAGAGCTTGTGCTCTCGCATATAGTCGCCCACAAAGCGCTCGAGTTTGCCGATAGCGACAGGCTCGCCTTTGCGACCGAGGATGCACTGTCCCTCGCACTGTGTCTCCTGGGGGCAGACACGTCCGCAGACAGCAGGCAAGGCCGTGTCGGCACTGATGATGCGGGCGGCTTCTTCAAAGTTGCCTTCCGCCACCTTTTGGATGAATTCGGGAATATGGATGGACACCGGGCAGCCTGTAACACAGAGCGGTTTCTTGCAGTTAAGACAACGGCGGGCCTCCTCAACGGCCTCCTCGGCATTGTAGCCATAGCAGACCTCCTCAAAGTTGCGGCGGCGCTGCTCGGCAGGTTGCTCGCGAACAGGCACCCGACGCTTCGGCATCGGCGGCTCGTGGGTGATGCCACCGACATGACACACATGACCTTCTTCCTTCTCCTGCTGCTCCATCTGCTTCCGGGTCTCTATATGATCATACATCACCTGACGGCGCATGCACTCGTCAAAGTCTATCTTGGAGGCGTCAAACTCGGGACCGTCCACACAGGTGAACTTGGTCTCGCCACCCACCGTCACACGACAGGCGCCACACATGCCCGTGCCATCCACCATCAGGGAGTTGAGGCTGACAACACAGGGGATGCCCAGTTCCTGGCACTTTTTGGCAGTGAACTTCATCATAATCATCGGACCAATGGCCGTGACCTCGTCGTAGTGCTTTCCCTCTTCTTTCACCAAACGTTGCAACAAGTCCGTAACGGTCCCTTTGAATCCTATAGAACCGTCATCCGTGGCGATATAGAGATTTTTGGATACAGGGCGCAGTTTCTCGAGATAGAACAGCAGGGATTCGGTACGGGCGCCGATAATCACATCACTGTCGAGACCATGGGCGTACATCCAGCGCACCAAAGGCAGGATGGGTGCTATACCCACACCGCCTGCGATGAAACAGTACCGCTGCTTGCGCAACAACTCCATGGGGCGGTTCACGAAAGCCGAGGGCTGTCCCAACGGTCCGGCAACATCCAAAAAGGAATCCCCTACCGCAAAATTGCTGACCAACTTGCGCGTGGAGAACCCTATCGTTTTGATAACCAACGAAATTGTTCCCCTCATCAGGTTAGAGTCACTGATAGTAAGCGGGATGCGTTCTGCTGTTGCATCAGATTTTACTATGACAAACTGTCCGGGCAATGCGGCACGGGCAATGTGCGGGGCTTCCACCACTATAAGGTGCGTGTCTTGACCCAATTCCTCTTTTTTCGTGATTCTATACATATCTGTCTTGTTGCTGTTAAATATCTATATCGCTTTTAAAAAACAAGTTGCAAAAATATCAATTTTTGCTGAAGTAACAAATCTAATTATGCGTCATCCATACTTCCGATAACGAATTCCATCAATTCCTTTCCCCGCTCATTCATCGCTGGCGTGAGCAGATATCGAATCAAATCCCCATCCAGCTTTTTGTCAATGACATAATGAAAGACATTGAAGAGAAAAAATGTGGTATATGTGGCTATATTCAATGTCTCCAGAATCTGATAGTGTTGTTTTCCTGTTTGCAAAACCTCCATGACAATCTTTGCGAAAGGGGTTTTCACATCCATCATGATATTATGCTTTGCTGCAAAAGTATAATATGACGCCTCCTCGACAGCGACTGCCTGCATCTCCACTACAAAGACAACCAATGCCTCCACCACATTGTTGCAGGCTGCCTGTCGTTCCCTGATACGCCCTGCAAGATTGCGCATCCAAAGGTCAAAAGAGAGTTTGGCAGAATTCTCTTTAGAGTGATAACGATTGAAGAATGTCTTTTTTGCAATACCCATCCGGGCTGCAATCTCTTCCACAGAATGGTCAAAACCATTGGACATATAGTATTGGTATATCTCCTCGATCTTTTTCTGATAGGTCGTATTCTGTTTCCTTTTGCTATACATGGGAAGAGTCTTATTTCGATTGGGGTATGAAATCCACCATGTCGCGTTCTGTCAGCTGGCGCAGATCCGCCGTCTTTACCACCTGGCCGTTGTGGACATAAAGATATGTTGGGAAA
Source organism: Bacteroidales bacterium (assembly GCA_017650305.1). Lineage (GTDB taxonomy): Bacteria > Bacteroidota > Bacteroidia > Bacteroidales > WCHB1-69 > F23-D06. The sequence continues at coordinate 19,287 of JAGCFD010000024.1, forward strand.
CGTCCATTAACCAATTGCACGGCTACTATGGGTGAGATCGGCACATAGCGGAACTTACTGTCGCCCGTTATCTCCTCAAACTCCGCCAACGACTCTTCCTTTCCCCAGATAGTCATCAGGATACGATTGTCATCCAGGTTGTTACGTTCACTTATGGCATGAAGTTTCTCCGCACTTACCTTACAATACTTGCATCCTGAAGCGACCACTCCGATAATATAGTTACCCGTATCCAGTTGCTGGGCCTTCATCACGGAATCCTGCATAAATGACTGGAAGGCTTCTTCATTATAGATGTTTTTATCTTTTTTGAAAAGATTATACACTCCGTCCAAGGGGAACAAGATGAAGGTGGCAGTAAAGGCGGCAAGGAGGCCAAGAATACCCACCAATCTCCAGCCTTTGAAATGCGCGGGGGGCTCCTTCCGGATCAAGAGCAACAAAGCTATGGTGACAACATTCTTTACTATAGACCAGGCAGGATTCAACTCCACCAGGTCGCCCATACAATGACAACTGCTATCATTGCGGAAAATGGCCACATAGACAAGAAACAAAGTGAAACCACACATCATCAGCATCGTGGCCCACCACGTAGGTTTATATAGAATCTTGAAGATAAGGAAGAATCCCAAAATCATCTCCACCGCAATGACGAGTCGGGCGATGATGGTACTGAACACAAAACTGAAAATCTGGAAACTGAAAATATAGAGCTCAAAGTGATCCAGAGACAGCAGCTTCATGACGGCAGTGGCAATGAAGAAGGCGCCCAAGAGGATCCGAAGAACCATTTTGAGAATGGAGATAATGTTGTTATGGGTTGTTTCCATATAATAATCGGGTTACTATCTATTAAATTCAAAATGAGCGGCAAAGATAAAAAAAAAGAGGATACCCGACAGGATATCCTCTTGTAGAAGGTTTCACCTAATTTTTAGTGGCACTCCATACCAGTCTTGTGACCATCGATCACAATAACGGTGTTGTAGTCGGAGCACTTCTTGCCACCCTCGTTGTCGAAAGAGGTTTCGCTAACCACTTCACCATCGAGATAGGTTTTGCAGTTACAGGTCTTGCTGCAGGAAGCTCCACCAATGATAAATAACAGGGCGAAAGCACTGGCACATAAGAATTTTTTCATGATGCTTTGAAAATTTTTAGGTTAATAATTCTGGGAGCAAAAGTACACTTTTTTTCTTCTTAAAAACATTTTTTATAAAAAAAATCACTTGTTTAAAAAAAAATATTGATCAGAAAATTTATGAAACATATTTTTGAAGAAAAAACTACTAATACTCAATCAGATACTTAAGATTGGAAGGATTGATAATAGTATCAGAAACAATATTCCCGGCATTGTCATATCGGATATGGCGGGCATTAACCCAATAGGCAAAGTATCTGTGAAATGTTTGATTCGTATCAGCATACATTGGGATTTGAGGCGACACTTTGACTTGGCCTGGGTTTCTCAACTCTCCATCAGACCATAAAACAAACTTCTGAATAAAATCCATATCTTGGTTGATTAAGACGACCGCCATGGATCTGTCAAGAAAAGTTTGTCGATGTTCCTTCAAAAAATCAGCATATAGAGGAACGCAATTAAAACAGGAGGATTCCGACAATATCAAAAATTCCGAATATTTGCTAAAATCCTTGCCGACAATATTTTTCAAATACGAAGTTAACGCCTCCTTTTCGCTCATTTTGGGAGCAATTTGGTTCCACTTGTATTTTCTGTTATCAATTTGATTCTTTAAATAAGAGACTTTTCTTGTTTGAATTTGAGGAGTAAAATAGGTATAAGTCCTATGCGAACAATTCTTTTTGAACAAAAGAAAACCATCTCTATAAGGGATAATGGAAGGTGCATAACCTTCCGGGATGAGACCTTCTCCTATAAGATTCAAGTTTTCGTCCAACATCATAAAACAATATATGAAATTGTTATACTGCAAAGCTAATGGTGAATCCATTGTGTCGCAGGCGATTCTTGCTGTCACATATATTCTTTTATTGACTGTGTCACAAAAAACACGCTCATAACGAGCTTTATACGGATCATATTGTTTGGCTTCCTCGTTTATTTTATAAGGAGAGATGGACGATATTAGGCTGGATTTTACCTTTTTATGATAAGTATTGTTGTTTGAAAGGGAATATCTGTAGATGACGGAGTTATTGGGAAACAATGCATAAACATATTCAGAAGTAGCCACAGCTCTTGGAGAACTATAAAACATTGACCAATAATGATTTTTATCTGTTTTCGGACAAGCAATAGGTAATTTGGTAAAATCCCAGTCTCGCGATCCATCTTTACTGACACAACCTAAAAAACTTGCTGGCATTATTCCATCCTCATTCCATTTGATAAGCGGCGTGAAAACTTTTCCTCGCTTAAAAATCAGAGGAAAATCACAATAAAACACATAGTACCTGCCTGCATCGTTATACATCGGATGACTTTTGGTTCTAACCGGCAACGCATCTAATTTTACCGTGTCTGAGATGTTTCCATGCCTGTCTATCATAAGAAGTGCCCCATCTTGAAAATCATGGTCGTAAACAGTATTAACTGCTATCAGCACCGTGTCATGAGATATAGGAAGGACTCGATTAATTTCCAGATTTTGTTTCACATTCAAGTTGAACGAGTCAAGTAGCATGTTTTGAGTCAAATCATAGACTATCCACTGATTGGCTGGACGACGAATTCCTTCAGTAATAATATGACCAGTGCTGTCGATACGGGTACAAAACACAAAACCAGGAGAAAGATCCTTTGTATTAACAGGGGTGACAATATCATAATTATCTTGCAAGGAAATCACTGTCACATCACGTTCTATGTGACATGAATAAAACAGACACAACAAAAGAATAATCGCTATGGCCTTTCGAGAAAGCATCTGACAAAATATTATCAAGAACATGAAACAATCAACACAGAAACGTCAGAACCACCAGGACTGACCGAAATTTCAAGATGGCAAGTGTTTCCTCGTCCCGAACAAGTTACGTATGTATTACCTTGATCATCATACGTTTGCGAAAAAATATGGTCGCATTCGCTCATAGCACTTGCAATAGTGAGGGAATCTCTTGAATTATAGCATACAGGAATTAATAAACGATCCCTTGAAGTATCTTTAAAAACTGTAAAATCTATGTAACCAGGCGTAATATACTCATCCAAATTGAAATCTAACAGATCTGGATCAATCTGAATATAGCCACATTCATTCATAAAGGATGTGACATCTGAATAATAAGGGACACCTTGGGGTGTCAATTGCGTTTGGGAGTTCTCTATTTTATCCTTGGAGCATGAAAAAAAGATCAATAACAGGGCGAAAGCACTGGCACATAAGATTTTTTTCATGATGCTTTGAAAATTTTTAGGTTAATAATTCTGGGAGCAAAAGTACACTTTTTTATATTGCAACACCTTTCTGAAAAAAAAATTGGGAGTTATATACTTGATGGCACAGTCTCCCCTTTCGCGGCGGCCGTTACAAGCATCATGGCAAGTGTCACCCGCGCCGCGGGAGACACTTGCCACAAGACACAGCACGAACCCGGTGCGAAGTGGGGGAGCTTCGCAGGATGCCATCTAATATCGACACAAAGGTGCCATCATGTATATAATTACTAATATTTTTTACTCACGAATACCTTGTGGAATAGCATTGAGTAAAGTGCGTGTATAGTCGGTTTGGGGATTGCGGCAGAGCTCGTCAGCCTCGCCTAATTCCACGATTCGGCCTTGCTGCATCACGGCGATGCGGTCGGACATGAAGCGGACCACGGAGAGGTCGTGCGAAATAAAGATATAGGTAAACTGGTACTCGTTTTTCAGTTCATTGAGAAGATTGAGGACTTGGGCCTGGACGGACACATCGAGGGCGGACACGGACTCGTCACAGATGATGAAGCGGGGGTTGACAGCCAATGCACGGGCGATGGAGATACGCTGGCGCTGGCCGCCGGAGAACTCGTGTGGATAGCGATAAAAATGCGACTCGTTCAGGCTCACGCGCTCCAACAAGGCAATAGCTTTGCTTCGGCGCTCCTTCTCATTGCCTCCAATGCCATGCACGCGCATCGGCTCGGTGAGCATATCGCCTATGGTAAGCCTTTGGTTTAACGACGAATAGGGATCCTGCAAGATAATCTGTAGATCTTTGCGTACAGAACGCAACTCCCGGGAGGAGAGTTTCATCAGGTCGCGGCCCTGATAGGTTACGGAGCCTGCGGTAGGCTCTATAAGCCGTATCATGGAGCGTCCGAGGGTGGTCTTGCCGCATCCCGATTCTCCAACGAGTCCCAGCGTCTCTCCTTCGTAGATGTCAAGGTTGATGTCTTGCAACGCCTCCACAAAGCGTCGCTTTTCAAAAAGTTTCTCCTTCCGCACAGGATATCGTTTGCTGAGACCCCGGATAGTGATGAGCGGCTTGGCGGAATACAATTGTTGATGTTTCTTGTTTCTCTCCTCCGGCGTAACCTGCTGGCGAGGGACTTGGCCGTCATGGCTCACGAAATCATCGACCGTAGGCAAGGTGACAAGTCGTTCGGTCATGGAGGGACGGCAGGCCAAGAGACCCTGGGTATATGGATGTTGTGGATGCAAGAAGATATCACGGATATCGCCTTGCTCTACCACTTCGCCCTTGAAGAGCACCACCACTTTGCGAGCGATTTCTGCCACCACGCCCAAGTCATGAGTGATAAAGAAGACGCTCATGCCATGTTTCTTCTGCAGTCTCTTGATGAGGTCGAGGATACCTTTCTGGACAGTCACATCCAAGGCGGTGGTAGGCTCATCGGCAATGAGAACGTCAGGTTGGCAGCTCATGGCCATGGCGATCATGACGCGCTGTTTCTGACCTCCGGAGAGCTCATGCGGGTAGGATTGGAATATCTGTTCGGGACGAGGCAGCATCACCTCGTTAAAGAGTTCTATGACGCGCGCTTTGGCAGCCTCGGGGGTGCAGTGGGTATGCAACAGCAGCTGTTCTGTAATCTGTTCGCCACAGCGGATGACCGGATTGAGGGAGGTCATGGGCTCCTGGAAGATCATCGCCACCCGGCGACCGCGCATCGACCGCATCTCCTTCTCCGTCAATTTGAGAAGGTCTGTTCCCTCTTCCTGGCCTTCTTCACAAAAAAGAATTCGGCCTGACGGATAGCGGGCGATATTTCGGTTCAGCAGTTGCATGACGGATAACGCCGTCACTGACTTGCCGGAGCCGGACTCGCCAACAATGCCAATGGTTTCGCCTCTGCCCACTTCAAAAGTGACATGCCGAAGGATGGACTTCCATTCCCCGTCCTGCTTCAAATCCAGCGAAAGATCTTCTATTTTTAAAAGCGCATCCATAAGAAAGTGCAAAAATAGGAAAAATTACGTGAAAGAAATAAAGAAAAATGGTAACAGACAGACTTGGCCAGATATGTTTTTTATCTTCTATAGCTCAATAGAAAAAAATATTATTTTTGCGGCATTATTTTTAAAACCCCAACACTCAAGAACCGACATATCAAAAAATGCTATCTGTCATTTGCCCTATCTATAACGAGGAGAAGTATATAGTCGCGTGTATTGACTCCATTATCGCTCAGGATTATCCCAAAGATGACCTGGAGGTTTTGCTGATGGATGGCATGAGCACAGATCGCACACGAGAGTTGATCAGCCCTTATCTGCCTAATTGCCCTTATCTGCGTCTGTTGGACAATCCAGGCAGGACTGCGCCTCGCGCGTTGAACCGCGGCATTGCAGAGGCTCAAGGAGATGTCATCCTGCGCATCGACGCCCACTCAAGCTATCCTTCCAACTATTTCTCCACTCTCGTACGCCGGCTTTTTGAGTTGAATGCCGACAATGTGGGAGCTGTTTGGAAAACTGTCGTGATGAATGAGACTCCCAAGTCGTTGGCCATCCGTGAGGTGCTTAGCCATAGTCTTGGCGTCGGCAATGCCCTTTTCCGCACCGGCATCACGGAGGTTCGTGAAGTGGATACGGTGCCCTTCGGATGTTGGAGACGCGATGTCTTCGACAAGTATGGTCTCTTTGACGAGCGGCTGACCCGCAATCAGGACATCGAACTTAACAAACGCATCATCCGCGGCGGCGGAAAGATATACCTCGTGCCAGACACATACTGCACCTATTATGCCCGCGAAACCTTCGACAAGCTTTTCGACAACAACTACAGTAATGGCAAATGGAATATCATGACCGTCTATTACACTCGTGAGATGAGCTCCCTCTCCTTGCGCCATTTCGTACCGCTGCTCTTCATACTCTCATTGTTGTTGCCCGTCATCGCCGGTTTCTTTTGGCATCCATTGTGGCTTATAACCGCCTTTATCCTGCTGATCTATCTATCCCTGATTGGAACCGTCAGCGCCAAGTTGGCAAAATCCAAAGGACTTAGCTTCATTCGGCTCATCGAAAGCTTCTTCATTCTTCATTTTTCGTACGGCCTTGGATCTCTGATGGGACTGTTATCCATTCCTTTCACTAAAAGATAATCACTTTAATGGTCCTTAAACACATCTTTGATCGTATAATATCATTCATTGGCCTAATATGTTTTAGTCCGCTGCTGTTCATTTTGGCCATACTGATCAAAGTGCGTATGCCTGGAGGGCCTGTTCTGTTCACCCAAAAGAGAGTTGGGAAAAACGGACGACTGTTCAACATTTACAAGTTCCGCACAATGGTTGTGAACCACGGCGGCTCTTCCGTGTCGGTAGCTGGCGAAACGCGCATCACTCCCCTCGGAGCCACCCTGCGCAAATACAAACTGGACGAGCTGCCCGAGCTGTGGAACGTCTTCATTGGCAACATGAGTTTTGTCGGTCCGCGCCCAGACGTGCCGGGATATGCCGATCAGCTCAAGGGTGACGACCTCGAGGTGCTCCAGCTTCTTCCGGGCATCACCGGCCCCGCATCCCTCAAATACCGAAATGAAGAGGAACTCCTTGCAACCGTGGAGGATCCGCAGAGATACAACGACGAGGTCATCTTTCCCGACAAGGTGCGAATCAACCGCTACTATCTCCATCATTACTCCTTCTGGATGGATATCAAAATCATTCTCGCCACTGTCACAGGGAGGAAGATCCTGTACAACGGGGAAATGATATAGATACACCCGCAACCGAGTCACCATGGCCGAAAACCAACGGCCAACAGCTAATAGCCAACACCCTCTTTATTCAAAAATCATTGTTTATAATTTTTTCTTTTTTTGCCTTTTGCTATTGTTAAAGGCTGTATTTTTGCACATTACCTCAAATAACAAACAATGAAAAAGATAATAATTCTCAGTTCAATCTTGATTTTATGCCTTTCTGGCTGTGTCACCAAACAGAAATATGATGAATTGCAACAGCGTTACCAGAAATGTCAGGACGAGTTGACATACATCAACGCGGAAAATGTGGATGCCAACAACATGTTGAAAGATATCCGTTCCAAGCTGGAGGCAATGACCAAACAGGTGGACCAATTAGTCCAGGACACCCTTTCCTTGTCACGCCGTCTGCGGATGTCGGAACGCGACTTAGCCAAGGCCACGCAAGACTATGACGACCTGCTGAAGGACTTCACAGATCTGAATGTCAGCAACCAATCGGCCATGAACAAACTGTTGGGCAACATTGATGCTTACAAAGATGAACTCACGGCAAAGGAGAAGTTGCTCAATGCTCAGCGCGACTCCTTAGAGGCCGCCAAGGCCATCTTAGCTGAAAAAGAGGCACGCATCAACGAAATGGAGAAGATCCTGAACCAAAAAGATGCCGAAGTCAAGGCTTTGAAAGACAAGGTCACGGCCGCTCTGAAGGGTTTTGAAGGCAGTGGCTTGGATGTCTACGAGAAAAACGGCAAGGTGTATGTCTCCATGCAAGACAAATTGCTTTTCCCTTCCGCCAGCTGGAGTCTGAACGAGCAAGGTTTGAAGGCTATCCGCAACTTGGCCAGTGTTTTGGAGAATGAAAAGGACATCTCGGTGCTCATCGAGGGCCATACTGACAACGTACCATACAACGGCAATGGGCAAGTCAAGGACAACTGGGACTTGAGTGTCATGCGTGCCACCTCTGTAGTCAAGGCTTTATTACAGAATGGCGACATTGACCCTGTCAGGCTTTCCGCCTCCGGTCGCAGCCAGTACCTGCCCATTGACAGCAGCGACAATGCCGAGGCGCGTGCCAAAAACCGTCGCACCGAAATCATCCTGACCCCCAACTTGGACCAGCTGTTCCAACTCATCCAGGGCAACTAACCTCTCGTTATGTTTGCTCAGGCGCTACTCTCCTGGTACGACGACCATCAACGCGACTTGCCATGGCGAGGCGAGCAGGACCCCTACAAAGTCTGGGTGTCTGAAATCATCCTCCAGCAGACGCGAGTCCAGCAAGGGTGGGACTACTACCATCGCTTTGTCGAAACATTTCCCGACGTCCAGACATTAGCTGAAGCTGATGAGCAGGAAGTCTTGCGCTTATGGCAGGGCTTGGGCTATTACTCCCGCGCCCGCAACATTCACTATGCTGCCAAACAGATCATGAACGATTATGGCGGCACATTCCCAAAAAGCTATGAGGAGATTCGCGCACTGAAGGGTGTGGGAGACTACACTGCCGCGGCCATTGCCGCTTTTGCCTTCGGGCTCCCCTACCCAGCCGTGGATGGCAACATGATGCGCGTCATCAGCAGACTCTACGGCATTCGTGAGAACATAGCGTTGCCAAAAACCCGCAAGGAGATCACCGCCATCGTCAGTCGCGAAATGACAGGTACGGACCCTGCAAAATTCAACCAAGCGATAATGGATTTCGGCTCTATCCAATGCACGCCCGCCTCCCCAGACTGCGAAAATTGTCCACTAAGAAAAAAATGTCATGCCTTTCAAAACAACATAGTCGGCGTATTACCTGTTAAAATACAGAATATCAAGAAAAAACAACGGTACTTCCAACTTACCATGTATCTCTCTCAGGAAAAAACCATCTTGGAAAAACGGGTAGCCCATGACATCTGGCGTAATATGTATCAGTTCCCCTTGCAAGAGTTTGCGGAACCGCAAGAACAGCGCGAGCATTTTGTAGTCACAATTCACGAAACACTGACTCATCAGCAACTGCAAGCTGATTTGTATGTGGTACCCTGCAAGAGTCTTCCACAACTACAAGATCATCAGGTCGTTGTCTCATTGGATCAACTCTCACAATATCCGATGCCGAAAATCATGACCATCTTTTTGAAAGAACATCTATCCTTATTATAAAAAACAAAAACGATGACAGCACAAGACGAACATTTCATGCGGTTGGCTTTAGAAGAGGCCTTGTTAGCAGCCGAGGAGGACGAGGTTCCCGTGGGCGCAGTGGTCGTCATGGACGGGCAGATTTTAGGGCGCGGCCACAACCAGACGGAGACATTGCGGGATGTGACGGCACATGCGGAGATGATCGCGCTAACAGCAGCAGCAAACCACCTGGGAGCCAAGTACCTGCCGGGATGCACCCTTTACGTCACCTTGGAACCGTGCGACATGTGCGCCGGAGCCATCGCGTTGTCACAGGTCAGTCGCGTGGTCTTCGGGGTGGCTGACCCCAAGCGGGGATTCACCCGCCACCCCGACGCACAAATCCTGCATAAGAAGGTCGTCATCGATCAAGGCCCTCTCGCGGATGAGTGCAGCCGACTGCTGAAAGAGTTCTTCGCGGGAAAACGGTAATGGGTACCGCAAAGAAAGTGGACCGCAAAGGCGCAAAGGGCGCAAAGAGGAGACCACAAAGGCACAAAGAAAAACTAAGAAACTAAGAAGTTAAGAAACTAAGAAAGGGGATAGTTCAACGTCAAAGTTCAATGTCAAAGTTCAAAGTTCATCGTTCAACCATCCACCATATCCATTTTTTCATTACCTTTGCCGTCTCAAAAAAACAACATGTATGCAAGGCAAAGTCATCATCGTTTCCGCCCCTTCCGGCACTGGCAAGACCTCTCTGGTCCGCCATCTGTTGCAAGAGCTTCCTGAACTCAAGTTCTCCATCTCCGCCACCACCCGCCCCAAGCGCGATTATGAGGTAGATGGCCAGGACTACTATTTCATCACCGAAGAAGAGTTCCACCAGCACCGCTCCGAAGATGCCTTCCTGGAGTGGCAAGAGGTATATGCCCATCAGTTCTACGGTTCGTTGAAGAGCGAAGTGGAACGGATTTGGAAAGAAGGCAACACCGTCATCTTCGATGTGGATGTGCTCGGTGGCCTCAACATCAAAAAGTTCTACGGCGACCAAGCCTTGGCCATCTTCATCAAGGCGCCCTCCATGGAGGAATTGAAAAGACGTCTTCTCAATCGGGGCAGCGAAACGGAAGAGACCCTCAAAAAGCGATTAGACAAGGCAGAATACGAGATCTCTTTTGCGCCACAGTTCGACATCACCGTCCTGAACGACGACCTTTTCACCGCCCAGCAGGAGATCTATCAGTTGGTAAAAGAATTCCTTGACAAATAGCAAGACAGGGTTATGCGAAGAATCGCCATTATCGGGGCCGGGGCCTCCGGATTATTCCTCTCCAGGCTATTGCGAGAGCAGCCCGACATGGAGATTTACCTCTTTGACCGTTGCAAGCAGGTGGGCACCAAACTGCGCGCCTCCGGAGGCGGAAAGGCCAACATCTTCAACACCAACATCTTCCCTGAAGGCTATAACCATCCAGACTTCGCTGCCAAAGTTCTTGAAAAGGTCACCCCAGACAGATTGCGCCAGGCTTTCGACTCCTTCGGTCTGGCAATGTGCGCGGATGAGGAGGGGCGTGTCTATCCGCTGACACAATTCTCCCAAACGGTAGTCGATATCTTATGGAACCCTGAGCACCCTCGCATCAACCCTGTGTTGGAGTATGAGGTTTCGCATCTTACATACCAAGACAACCGCTGGCACATCAATGACTACCCCACAGCATTCGACTCTGTGGTGCTTGCATCAGGCACTCCGGCCAACATAATCCCCAAAAATCGCAAAAATTATAACAACTATTTGTCAACTCTTCAGTTGTACACTCATCCATGGGTTCCGTCGTTGGTAGGTTTCAAGATAAAGGATTACCCCGCTCTGCTCTCTGGATGCAGAGTCAAAGCCATCGCCTCACTATATCAAGGCAGAGACCTGATACACAAAGAATTCGGCGAAATCACCTTCAAAGATGACGGCATCTCCGGGATTGTCATCCTCAACCTCTCGGCCTATTACAACCGTTTGGACGACAAGCGAGACTGCCACATTTCCTTGAACTTCATGTATCACGACACAGCTCTTGACATAGAAAAACATTTGCTCCGTCACGGGTCTTTGCAGGGCATCTTGCATCCCAAACTCAATGCTCTTTACGAGCGCAAACCTTTTGACGTGAGGGACTTTAAAATGGACATCTCGGAGCCTTACGATCTCACCTTCGCGCAGGTGTGCCACGGAGGCATCGACTTGTCGGAGGTAGACGATAATCTCATGATAAAACGGCATCCCAACCTCTTTGCCATGGGAGAGATACTGGATATGGACGGTATCTGCGGAGGCTATAACCTTTTCTTCGCCTTTGCCACGGCCATCATGGTGGCAGAAGGGTTATAGTCATTGCTGAAAGTCTTGCAGGCTTCCTGCTTCTTCTGCGGTTTCCCGCAATATTTTTGACAACGCGGAAATAGCAAAACGGGTCATTTACGCTCGCTTGTCCAGTTCCTGCTGGATCTTCTCCGCTAATTCATAATCTTCGCTATCTACAGCGGCATCCAACAATTCCTGAAGCTCGTCCTTGGACATCTGCGACAACTCTATGCGGAACTCCTCCTCTTGCGACTGGCTTTCCTCTTGTCGCAAGGTGGATTCATCTATATCCTCCCTCATGGCTTCCAGCAGACTATCATCGCGTATAGCTCCTTGTTTCTCATCCGATTGGCAATTTTCTTCAAAAATGTCGGGACGAATGTGAATCATGACGCCCAATTTCAGAGCTAATGCGATGGCGTCGGACGGACGGGCGTCAATATGGATGGTTTGTTGGTTTTCCTTATTAAGCATCACCATATCAGCAAAATAGACACCATTCTCAAAATGAATGATATTGACCATCAGGAGCTCAAAATGGGCATGTAAGGAAAGAATGTGAAAGAGTTCGTGAGTCAGCGGACGGTGTGTGGGCAATTTGTTAAGTTCCACCAAAATAGCACGCGCTTCACTCTGTCCGATGATAATAGAGATGTAGCGGTTCGTGGGCACACTATGAGAACCTTGCTCGTCTTTTTCCACCTTCATCTCGCGCAAGATAAGGGAAAAAGCCTCCGTTGTCTGGGGAGAAGGGAGCACATCCTCGACTTTCACTTCCATGAGACCGGCCATATTCGGGTTGTTTTGAGGAGTTTCCATTACTTTGTGAAATATTCAACCGCGTTGCGGAAGATATCTTGAGACTTGTTGCCATCCACATTCTTATACAGGTTTTCACCTTTTCGCTCGCTGTGGCCCATCTTGCCCAGAATAAGTCCGTCGGGCGACACGATACCTTCGATGGCGTAGAATGAGCCATTGGGGTTGTCGGCGGGATTCATGGAAGGCTGCCCTTGTTCGTCGCAATATTGGAAGGCCACCTGACCATTCTCGAAGAGGCGTTTAGCCATCTCGGGCGTCACGATGAACTTGCCTTCTCCATGGCTGACTGCGATAGTGTGCACGTCACCCACCTGGAAAGAGGAGAGCCACGGAGAGTGCACCGATGCCACGCGCGTGCGCACCAAGCGGGAGATGTGGCGGTTGATATTATTACGGTAGAGAGTCGGGGACTGCGAAGTCACATCGCCAATCTTGCCATCGGGCAGTAATCCCGACTTCACCAGTGCCTGGAAGCCGTTGCAGATACCGAGAATCAAGCCTTTACGTTGCAGCAGATGTTCTATCGCGGCCTTCACTTTGGCTTGGTTTAGCACATTGGCGATAAACTTGCCACTGCCGTCGGGTTCGTCACCCAAACTGAAACCACCGCACAGCGCCAAGATGTGAGATTCCTCGATGGCGGCTGCCAATTCATCAATAGAATCGTTGATTTCCTTCTCATTCAGATTGCGGAAAACGAAAATGCGCGGTTCTGCGCCAGCGTCCTCAAAAGCCTTGGCCGTGTCGTAGTCGCAGTTCGTGCCAGGGAACACCGGCAAGATGACCTTGGGCTTGGCCACTGGGGTCTCCTTCGCCGCTGTCTTGACGGAGGCCTTCTCTTGAGAGAATTCCGCCCCAACAGAGTGCGTCTCGTTGGCACACATCTCCGGATAGAGTTTGTCATAGACTCCGCGCCAAGCAGCCAAACAGGCCTTTTTATCTATCTTTTCACCATTGACGACAAACACATCGTCCACCTTACCCAACAAAATGGCAAAATCAGCCTCCAACGGCACTGTGCTCTCCACTACAAAACTACCGTAACCATAATCGAATAGCGGTTGGTCTGTAGAGATGTCAAATCCGAGGTCATTGCCGAAACTCATCTTGCAAAGCGCCTCCATAACCCCACCGAATTGCAAGGTGAATGCGGAAACAATGTGACCATTTCCGATTTCCTGATGAACGAAATCAAAGATATTTTTTGTTTGTTGAATATTGGGAAGATTGTTTTCTATCTTATTTTTAATCAAGTAGATATAATTCCCTTTTTTCTTGAATTCAGGGGAGATGATTTGATTGGCATTTGAAGGAGTGATGGCAAAAGAGACGAAGGTGGGCGGCACGTGCATATCTTTGAAGGTACCGCTCATGGAGTCTTTGCCGCCCAGTGATGCCAGGTCAAAGGATTTGAGCATCCAGACGGAACCGAGCATGGCAGCCACAGGTTTGCCCCAACGCTCCGGCACGCCGGCCATCTTCTCAAAATACTCCTGGAAGGTGAAACGGATGGTCTTGTAGTCAGCGCCGGTAGCCACCACCTTGGACATGGATTCCAGGATCGCAAAAACAGAAGCGTGGAAAGGTGATTTAAGCGCGATGAACGGATTATAACCGAAGGCCATCACAGAACAGGTATTGGTATGTCCGTGAAGAACAGGCAGTTTCTGTACGGAGGCTTGAGCCTCTGTCAACTGGTGTTTGCCGCCGAAAGGCATCAGCACGGTGGTGGCACCGATAGTGGCATCAAACATCTCAATAAGTCCTTTCTGAGATGCCACATTGGGATTAGAAAGGCAACTGATGATGCGCTCTTGCATAGAGTGGCCTTTCACAGGCTCGGCGGCCAACACATCTTCTGGGATCTCATTGACCACAGCCTCTGTCTTCTGGCGCACACCATTGGTATTGATGAAATCACGGTTCAGGCTGACGATGGTCTTGCCGCGCCAGGTCATGGTGAGACGGTTGTCATCGGTGACGTAAGCGATGATGTTGGCCTCGATATTTTCCTGACGGCAGTATTCGAAGAAGGTCTCCACATCGGCCTTGTCGACCACCACGCTCATACGCTCTTGCGACTCGCTGATGGCCACTTCCGTGCCGTTGAGGCCTTTGTATTTGGTTCTGACAGAGTCGAGGTTGATGGTCAGGCCGTCGGCCAGCTCGCCGATGGCGACACTGACACCGCCCGCGCCGAAGTCGTTGGACTTCTTGATGAGGCGAGTCACTTCGGGGCGACGGAAGAGGTGTTGTATTTTTCGTTCTTCGGGAGCGTTACCCTTCTGCACCTCGGCGGCGCAGGTGTCGAGGGATTTCTCGTTATGTTCTTTGGAGGAACCGGTGGCGCCGCCGATGCCGTCACGACCAGTGCGGCCACCAAACATGATGATGACATCGCCAGGTTGCGGTCGCTCGCGACGGACGTGATCCTGCGGGGCTGCACCCACCACCGCGCCAATCTCCAATCGCTTGGCTCGATAGTCTTGATGATAGAGCTCACGCACGTGCGTGGTGGCCAGACCAATCTGGTTACCATAGGAAGAGTAGCCTGCTGCGGCACTCTTGGAGATGACCGACTGCGGGAGCTTACCTTCAATAGTCTCACTGATGGGCGCATTGATGTCGCCCGCACCCGTCACACGCAATGCCTGGTACACATAGCTACGGCCACTCAGCGGGTCGCGGATGGCACCGCCCACACAAGTGGCAGCACCGCCAAAAGGCTCTATCTCAGTAGGATGGTTGTGCGTCTCATTCTTGTACATCAGCAACCAAGGCTCCTTTTTGCCGTCCACCTCCACCGTAATGCAGATGCTACAGGCGTTGTTCTCTTCCGAAACCTCCATGTCGGGCAGATGACCCGCCTTCCGCTCATATTTGGCATTGATAGAGGCCATATCCATCAGCGTTTGCGGTTTCTCCCGATCCCCATACACCTCCTTACGCAAGGCAAGATATTGATTATAGGCTTCTTGCAGCTGCTGCTGGAATGTGGATGGCTTGAAGGTTATCTTCGTCAGTTCTGTCTCAAAAGTTGTATGGCGGCAGTGGTCGCTCCAATAGGTGTCCAGAAGACGAATCTCCGTGTCGGTCGGGTTACGGCGCTCTTCATCCCTGAAATATTGCTGAATGAACATCAGATCTTCCAGCGACATGGCCAATCCCATCTGCTGGCGAAAATCTTGAAGACGCGCATGGTCCCATTGGATGAAATCCTCATAAACGGGAACATCCTGGACATCGGGATTCTCCGTCAACTCCAACAGGTCCATATTCTTTTCACGGGCCTCCACCTCGTTGATACAATATTTTTTGATCTGCTGATATTGGCTGTCTGAAAGGTCCGCATCCAGAATATACAGCGAAGCGCTCTTAATGACGGCCTCCGTCTTGGGGTCCAGCAACGCGAGGCACTGCATGGCACTATCCGCCCGCTGGTCAAACTGGCCGGGCAGAAACTCTACCGCCACAAAAGGATGTCCTTCATAATCCACCGATTCAGAAACATTGTCTGTAACCGGCTCTGAAAAAATCACCGTTTTGGCCTGTTCCAGCAAATCCTCATCCACATGGAAAATGTCATACACTTTCACAAGGCGAAGATCGCGTATGTTCAGATTAAAATTGTGATTCAGTGTGTTTTTCAAACTTTCAGCTTCCACATTGAAGCCCTGTTTTTTTTCTACAAAAATACGAGCGTTACGCATGACACGATTATTTTTTTTGAAGTTGCAAAAATAATAAAAAATATCTGGTATCAATTAACGTTATAATGTTTATAAAATAATCACTACCAAAAAAAACAAAAGCATCATTAACGTATTTTTGCAACCTTAATATTCCCATAATATGCAAAATCGTCATCGTTATATTTCAAAATGGCTCTTTTTATGTGTCTTGACTCTTGGATTATGCGCTTATACGCCTGTATATGGGCAGAAAAAGAGCAGCGCGCAGCTTAAGAAAGACAAGCAAAAGTTGGAACAGGAAATTGCCAACACGCAGAATCTATTGAAGAAGACCGAGAAAAACCAGCAAGCCTCTTTACAGCAGGCTGCCGTATTGCGCCAACAAATCAACAACCGTGAGAAATATATCACCACGTTGAATAACGAGATCTTGCAGATTGAGGTACAACAAGAAGACAACCAACAAGCAATCAATACTCTGCAGAAAAAGTTGGAATATATGAAGACGGATTATGCGCAAATGGTATACATGGCATATCGTCATCGTCGCCTAATGGATAAGATAACTTTCATATTAGCGGCGGAGGATTTCCAGCAGATGTTTCATCGTATCCGCTATTATTCGTTGATTTCCAAAAGCATGCACGAGCAAGTAGAACAGATCAATGCCACGAAGCAAGAGCTCCAGCAAAGAAATGAGGAGATTATTCAGCTGAAGGGTGAGAAGTTGAATGTTTTGTCTGGTAAAGAAAAGGAGATCAAGCAACTGGAAAAAGATCGGAATCAAAAGACGAAAAACGCGGAAGCTTTAAAGAAAAAATCGCAGCAGTTAAGTGCCGAGTTGAAGAAAAAACAGCAACAGCGCAAGCAAATCGATGCGGCCATCCAAGCTGCTATCAAGGCAGAAATTGCCGCAGCCAATGCCAAAAGCAGCAAAGCATCCTCTAAAAGCTCATCCGGCAGTGCGTCAAGCGGGTCAAGCAGTTCCTCATCCTCTGCATCTTCAAGCTCCTCAGCCAGAAACAGTGCTGTCATAACGCTGACGCCAGAAGAGAAGACACTCAACAACTCGTTCGTCAACAACAAAGGCAGTCTGCCATGGCCTGTTGCCAAAGGCGCCAAGGTGGGCGACTATGGCAACTATCCTCACCCCGACGTTCCCTCTGTAATGGTCGAAAACCATGGCATCGACATCATGACAGATGCCGGCACCCCGGTACGTGCTATCTATCAAGGAGAGGTGTCCGCAGTGTTGGACGTGATGGGTTCCAAGGTAGTCATGATTCGCCATGGAGAATATATATCTGTATATCAAAATGTTATCGGCGTAAAAGTTAAAAAAGGTGATAAAGTGACGACCAAGCAGACGATCGGCACCGTGGGCAAGAACAGCGCCACTGACACTTACGAATTGCATTTTGAGTTGTGGAAAAATGCCGTAACAGTAAATCCTAACAGCTGGTTAGCAAGAAGATAGTCATGGTCATCAAGCAAGCTGAATTCATACAAAGCAACACAGACTGGCGCAAATGCCCGCCTGCCACAATGCCGGAGTACGCCTTTATCGGCCGCTCCAACGTGGGCAAGTCATCGCTCATCAACATGTTGGTAAACAACAAGAAGCTGGCCAAGACCTCCTCCAAACCCGGCAAGACACAGACCATCAACCACTTTCTCATCAACAAAAGCTGGTACTTGGTGGATTTGCCCGGCTATGGTTATGCTTCCATCTCCAAGGCCATGCGCGAGAAGTGGAAGAAGATGATCTCCGACTATTTGCTACTTCGGGAGAATCTACAAATCGTTTTCGTTTTGATAGACTCCCGACTGGAGCCGCAGAAGATAGACCTTGAGTTCATCAACAACCTTGGCGAACAGGGTGTTCCATTCGCGCTCATTTTTACCAAGGCAGATAAGATATCCAGCGGCAAGGTGCAAGGCAACATCCAAAGGATGAAAAATGCCCTGTCGGAACAGTGGGAAGAGATGCCCTTGATGATTGCCACCTCCGCCGAGACCTGCTACGGCAAAGAGCGGGTCCTCGATCTGATTGAAGAAATCAACCAACAATATTCATCTAATCCAAATAATCCATGAAAAAGTTCATTCCCCTCATTCTGGCATGTTTCATGTGCTTTGTCAGCTGCAGCACCACCCAGAAAGCCACCAGCACAAAGACTTCCTCCGCCACGCTAACCCCTGAGGAAACGGCAGTTTGCCAAGCCTTTCAGAACAAGCAAGGCAAACTCGCGTGGCCCGTCGCAAAAGGCACCAAGGTGTCCGACTATGGAACCCAACCGCACCGCGAAATACCCTCCGTATCTTTTGAAAACCATGGCATCGACATCCTAACAAAGCCCGGAACTACGGTACGCGCCATTTTCAAAGGCAAAGTGACCACAATCATTGAGATTATGGGTAAAAATGTAGTCATGATCAGGCATGGTTGTTATGTTTCAGTATATCAGAATCTTACCGATATATGTGTTAAAAAGGGTGACGTGGTATCCACCAAACAACCCATCGGTAAAGTATCCAATGATTATACAACTGATGAGTTCTTACTGCATTTTGAACTATGGGAGGAATCTGAACACGTTAATCCAAACCTTTGGTTATCAAGAAAAAATCGCTAACGACTATTCATACTTCAAACAATCCGAACAATGAAAAAAATCATCCCCGTTTTATGTATTAGCCTTATGTGTTTCACCTGTTGTAAAACCACGAAAAAAGCTGCTTCCAACGACATGCCTCTTTGTCAGACGCAATGGAATCTCATCACCATTGAGCAAGATGATTTGTCGGGGAAAAGCCCTGTGCAGCCATACATCATGTTTGACGCAGAAGGTAAATTTTATGGCAATCTGGGTTGCAATGAATTTCAGGGCACCTATTATCAAAACAAACAGAAAATAAAACTCGAGTATTCCGGTTCCACTAAAAAGTTGTGCAAAAACATGGAAGACGAGAAAGCTTTCATGAAAGCGCTGAAATCAGAAATCGACAATTTCATCATTGAAGGGAATGTGTTGATTTTGAATGACGGGTCCAGAGAAATCATGCGTTTTGAAGGAACCGCTCCTACGGAAGAGTAGAGTTAACACATAATTTGTAAATGCCATCCAAGAGAATAGTAGAGGCATTTTACAAAAATAGCGTGCCGTTTGGCACGCTATTTTCTTTTAGGATAAACCGGCAATTACTTGGCCTGGATATTGTTTCCGCAATCATCGACAATCATCTTGTACCATTTTTGCGGATATTCCGGCTGATCAGGGAACACAACCTGAGGATTTGCTGTTCCGTTGGTCTTGAACTTGCCATTTTCCTCTTTCTTGACATTACCGTCGTGGTATTTAACCAGCAGGTATTCAAACAAGCGGTTCCATTCATTGACCACATCGGTAGCGGCCTGGGCCGAATACTTGTTCAGCTCCACACGGGCCTTTTCCGGATCGGATTTGCACAGATCGGCAAGCTTATTGGAGAGTTTGTTGGTCTCATCGATGAAACGATTCTCCCAATAGTCTTGCTTGGCGTTCACATGTTTGATCATATCGCTGTAGCGGGTATAGACGTAGTTGCTGACTTTGGTGAAGGTCCAGAAGGCAGCCGTGGGGGAATATTCAGCCATGGAGCCGTTGCCTTCGGCATATTGCAGAGGAATGCGATTGATACCGCAGAACATAGGCACGAAGCAGGAGCTTGCGCAGTCGTCAACACCGAACCAGAAGATACCGCCGACCATGTCGGGGAGCCAGCTGCGGCATTGGGCCAGGAAGGTGAAGCCGGTCTGTTGGGTAGCTGTGGCGCGCTCGTGGATATAGTCTTTGCCGTCGCATGACCAGGTCATAGGTCTCCAGCGGTACGGGCAGGCGTATGGGCCGGCGCCAAGGTCTTTGGTCATGTCCATAGAGGAACCCTCATAGTGGTCGCGCATCAGTTTCATGACAAAGCGGGCATCGATTTGATCTTTGTTGGCAGGTTTGATCCAAAGAGGCATGCGGTGTTTGAGGTTATCGCCGCGGGCGTAGTCCTCATATTGGGCCATCAGGCCGGGGTTGCAGCGATAGAAGCCCATCCACACGCGAGCATCGCAGAAGCGGGCGCCGCTGAAGTCAATCGGGTTGAAGGCATCGCAGAAGCTGAAGTCGGCGGGCTTGCCATCTTGAGGATAGAGGCCGGCAGCTTTGGCGAAATCGACAATCTCGGCAGAATAGACCGTCTCCACGGTAGGCAGAAAGATCTTGCTCATCTCCTTGCTGGTGATGGAAGTCTTGCCGTCGCGTTGCGGGAAAGTGGTGATACGGGACTGGTTAGCATGGCCGCAGATATAGCCATCGGGGACGCGGCGGGCCACCCACACGGCACCGGTGCTCCACACCTTGGAGACCTTGCCCTTAGCATCGTAGAGGGTCTCGCCCTTGCCGATGAGGTCCATGACCCATGCCTCGTTGGGATCCACGAAGGAGAACGACTCGCCCTCGCTGGCATAACCGTATTGGGCGATGAGCTCGGTCATCACCTTGATGGCCTCGCGGGCGGTGCGGGCACGTTGGAGGGTGATGTAGATCAGGGAACCGTAGTCGAGCAGGCCTTGACCATGCTCCAGCTTCTCGATGCCACCATAGGTGGTTTCACCGATAGCCAGCTGGAACTCGTTCATGTTGCCGACCACAGAATAGGTATGTGCCACCTGCGGAATCTGGCCAAGCAGTTTGCCTGAATCCCACTCAATAACGTCCATCATAGTGCCGAGAGGATAGTCAGCGGCAGGACGATAGTAGAGTTCACCATAGAGCTGGTGAGAGTCGGCGGAATAGGTCAGCATGCAGGAACCGTCCTTGCTGGCACCTTTCGTAACAATAAAGTTGGTGCAGGCCATCGTGGTGCCTATGCAAAGAAGGCCACACAGCCATGTCAAGAGAAATGCTTTTTTCATATTGAAACTGTTTTTGAATATTAGATATCGTAAAGAAAGCGCAAAGATAGGAATTTTTGAATATGATATATTACTCCCACTCGATCGTCGCGGGCGGTTTGGAGCTGATGTCGTAGCAGACGCGGTTCACGCCTTTCACCTTGTTGATGATGTCATTGGACACCTTGGCCATGAACTCGTAGGGCAGATGGGCCCAGTCGGCGGTCATGGCGTCGGTGCTGGTGACGGCGCGCAAAGCCACCGCCTGCTCATAGGTACGCTCGTCGCCCATGACACCCACGCTCTTGATGGGTAGCAGGATGACGCCCGCTTGCCAGATCTGGTCATATAGCGACACTTCGATTTCTCCGTTGGACATATTGGCAGGCACGCCGGCGGCCAACACCTTGCGGGCATCTTCGCCGCTCAGCCTGACCTTCCAGTCACGCAACCCTTGGATGAAGATGTCGTCGGCATCTTGCAGCACACGCACCTTCTCGCGGGTGATGTCGCCGAGGATACGCACAGCCAAACCCGGTCCGGGGAATGGATGGCGCGTGATGAGATGCTCGGGCATGCCCAGCTGACGACCCACACGACGCACCTCGTCCTTGAAGAGCCATTTCAGCGGTTCGCAAAGCTGCAGATGCATCTTCTCGGGCAGTCCGCCCACATTATGGTGACTCTTGATGACCATGCCTGTGATACTCAAACTCTCAATGCGGTCGGGATAGATGGTGCCCTGCGCCAACCACTTGGCATCCGTGATCTTTTGGGCCTCTGCATTGAAGACATCAATGAAGCCGGCGCCGATGATCTTGCGTTTGCGCTCCGGCTCGGTGACGCCCTCCAGTTCTTTGAAGAACTTCTCGCTGGCATCCACGCCGATGACATTCAAGCCCAACCCTTCATAGTCGCGCATCACATTCTGGAACTCGTTTTTGCGCAACAAGCCGTGGTCAACAAAGATACAGGTCAAGTTTTTGCCAATGGCCCGGTGCAACAGCATGGCGCACACGGACGAGTCCACGCCGCCACTCAAGCCCAAGATGACGCGGTCGTTGCCAATCTGCTCCTTGAGCTCGGCCACCGTGGTCTCCACGAAAGAGGCGGGGCTCCAGGTCTGATGACCTCCACAAATGCCTACCACAAAGTTTTTCAGCAATTGGGTGCCTTGAACGGTATGGAAGACTTCCGGATGGAACTGAACGCCCCAAACCTGCTCTCCCTCAAACTGATAAGCGGCAAAGTCCACCTTGTCAGTAGAGGCAATCTTGCGGCAATGCTCAGGCAGTCGGGTGATGGTGTCGCCATGACTCATCCAGACCTGTGCGTTATCGGCAAGCCCTTGCAGCAGCGGGTTGTCGTGTTCGAAAGACGACAAGTTGGCGCGACCGTACTCGCGACTGCCGGCAGGCTCCACCATGCCACCGTTGGTGTAGGCCATAAACTGGGCTCCGTAGCAGATGCCGAGAATGGGCAGGCGTCCGCGGATGGCGGAGAGATCCACCTTGAAAGCCTTCTCGTCATACACACTGAATGGCGAGCCGCTGAGGATGACTCCTATCACATCCTTATCGTCATAAGGAAATTTATTGTAGGGCACAATCTCACAGAACATATCCAGCTCGCGCACCCGGCGGCCGATCAGTTGGGTGGTTTGGGATCCAAAATCCAGAATTATAATTTTTTCCATAAGGCACTATTTTGTTAAAAAGAGTGCGCAAAAATAGGAAAAATGTTGGATTATTGAAAGTAGGAAATGATGTCGGCTCGTAATTGTCTTTCTTTTGATGACAAAAGATCATCTGGACGACGCCCATCGCCTCCGATAAAATGGTGTTACCGTGCCATCTACGATGACATACTGGTAACGTACTCCCCTCGCCACCTCTTCCGGAAGTTGTCGCGGATTATACTGAAGGACAATCCCATCCACCTCTATGGGATGCGCAGTCGGATAAATTTTCTCGTTTTTCTTCAATAAAAGATATTTTTTCTCATTGAAACAAAGAAACCTGCCACTTTTGAAGACATATTCTCCGCAAAATCTATATGTATCCATGTTGACAAACCTATAGTTGGCATGCTGTTTTCGAAAATGGTTACCTATATTATATTCAAACAACGGGTTTTGCATATCCTGAATAGAATCTGAGAAAAACACGCATTCTTTCCCGCATTGAACTCCTATCGCACTCACGTTACGGATCTGGTAAACCACCATTTCATCACTATTGGCTAACATGATTCTCTTCGCCGCAAAAGTGCCCGAAAACAGGGTGAACGAGCTTAGCATGGTCCAAAACCAATATTTTCGTTTCTTGACAATCAAAAGATAGAGAGCAAAAATCGTGACATATAAAAAAATCACCTGAAGAAAATGGTAATCGATATTAGGGGTGACGGAGTTCGGCAGATGTTCCACAAAACTGATGATGCCGTTCATGAGCCGTATTTCGCCTGTCAGGATGAGGGCAACACCTTTCACTAGAAACGGGACGAAAGAGATGGCCAGCAAGATGATGCCAGAGATGATGACCACTGACGACAAGGTGATGACCGACAGATTGGAAAGGATGAAATAGTTGGGAAACTGACCGAAGTAGAAGATGGAGATGGGGAAAGTGCCGAGTTGTGCGGCAATGGAGACGGAAAGCAGCTCGAGAAAGTAGCGTCCCGGTTTTGTCTTGGCATGATACAAAGAGGCGATGAGCGGTTGGAAGAGGACGATGCCGAAGACGGCGAGATAGCTGAGTTGGAAGCCGACCTCAAACAGCAATAGAGGATTGATTATCAGCAAAATGAAAAGCGAGGCAGTCAGACTGTGGAAGATATTGGTGTTGCGGTGGACCAGTCCGCCGATGGTGACGAAAGAGAACATGGTGGCGGCGCGGATCACGGATGGCGAGAGGCCCGTGATACAGGCATAGAGCCAGATGGAGAGGATGAGCAGCAGGGCTTTGAGGGCGCGGGTCTGGCGGGACAGTTCCATCGGTTTCATCAGGAAGTTGAGGATCATGAAGATGACGCCGACGTGCATGCCGGAGACGCAGAGGATGTGGCTGACGCCGGCGGCGGCGTACGACTGCCGCAACTCGGGGTCCAGGGTGCCGCCGGCGCCGAGGAGCACCGCCGCGATGACCTCGTACTCATGGCCGCTCATCCCCGACCACCGGAAGATGTCCGTCAGGCTGCCCTGTAGTCGTTGGGAGAAGGCCTTCAAGGGGTTTGGCGTGCGATGGGCCAGTCGCTGCCAGCCTCCGGCAGACACGTAGCCCGTCAGCGAGATGCCCCGTTTGCGGAGGTACTGCCGGTAGTTGAACATGTCGGGGTTCTGAGGCCCCTCCACGGCCTTCAGCTGCGTGCGTACCAGCAGCAAGTCGCCATAGTGGACAGGGTGGAGTGTGTCGGGGACGAGGTAGAGCAGCACCCTCTCGCGGAAGGAGGAGCCGCGCGCGCCGCCCAACACCTGCACGGTGGCACGCACACTCCGCGCGCGCGGCTCCGGCACCTCCACGACCTCCACCAGCCAAGTACGGTTTTCCGCCATCATGCGCTCCTCCTCAGCCGTCACTGTCGGCTTCATCCGCCATGTCATCGCTGTCAAACCCGCAAAAACGAAGACCATCCACAACAAGAGGGTCTTCGCCACACGCCAAAAATAGTTTCTTCTTTGCCGAAAAAGCAAAGAAATGAGCCAGAAAACGACAGCTACAAAAAAGAAAAACTGACAAAAGTAGCCTGAAAAGTGGATAAAATAGCCCCATAACAGGCCCATGACATAGGGGATTAGTATTTTGAGCAGAGGGTAGTTAGAGAAGTTCATATTTTGTTTTTTCGCCAAATATATAAAAAAACGCAGAACACGAAAACCGTATTCTGCGTTTGATTTTTTTGGCGAGGCGTGACCCGGTTAGAAGGTGTTGCCGGCAGCCTGGCAAGCCGTGATGGCTACAAGGCTGACGATGTCGTCCACGGAACAACCACGGGAGAGGTCGTTGATAGGAGCGGCCATACCTTGCATGACCGGTCCGATAGCATCCGCACCTGCCATACGCTGTACCAGCTTGTAGGCGATGTTGCCGACTTCGAGGGACGGGAACACCAACACGTTGGCTTTGCCAGCGACAGGGCTGCCAGGGGCTTTCTTCTCACCCACAGACGGAACGATGGCCGCATCAGCTTGCAGGTCACCATCGATGACGAGGTTGGGATCCATTTCCTTGGCGATACGGGTAGCGTTGACCACCTTGTCAACCAACTCGTGCTTAGCGGAACCCTTGGTGGAGAAACTCAACATGGCCACGCGCGGCTCGATACCGGCGATGGTGCGGGCAGTCTGGGCCGTCACCACTGCAATCTGGGCCAGTTTGTTCTCATCCGTGTTCGGGTCGGCGGCACAATCGGCGAAGACCATGATGCCATCATCACCCCACTTCTTGTCGGGGAAGCACATAATGAAGGCTCCAGACACCACGGAGATGCCTGGCAAAGTCTTCACAATCTGGAAGGCAGGACGCAGCACATCGCCAGTAGCATGCTCAGCACCCGTCACTTCACCGTCAGCATCACCGTTCTTGATGAGCAGTGTGGCAAGATATAACGGATCCTCAACCAGACGGAGAGCCTCATCCATTGTCATACCTTTTTTCTTACGGATTTCACAAAGCATCTCTGCGTAAAACTCCTTTTTAGGATTGTTCAGAGGGTCGATAATTTCGGCTTTGCCGATATTGGTCAAACCCCATTGTGCAGCCTTGGCTTCAATGTTGTCCTTGTTGCCTAACAAAACGATGCGAGCGTAACCTTTCTCCAGGATAATGTCCGCAGCTTTGAGGTTTCTCTCTTCTTCGCCCTCAGCCAAAACGATTCTCTTGTTGGCCTTGATGGCATTTGCTTTAATCTTGTCTATCAAATTCATAATACAATAGTGTTTAGTTGATATAAAATTATTTTTTGTTCACTTCATTGAAACAATGGCGGCACAAAGGCTCGTATGAATCCTTCTCTCCCAACAATACCTGGCCCTGTTGTGCCACAATACGATGGGAAAACTGGGCCAGTTCGCCACATCGAGTGCATATCGCATGCTGTTTGGACACATACTCCGCCACCGCCATCAACTGCGGCATCGGGCCGAAAGGTTTTCCAAGATAATCCATATCCAAACCACTGACAATCACTCTAATACCAGCATCCGCCAGCTTGTTACAGACATCCACGATGCCTTCATCAAAAAACTGCACCTCATCAATAGCAACCACCTGGACGCTGTCGAAATTGACATACAGCAGTATTTCCGAAGAGTTATGCACAGGCGTGGAGACACGGGACGACTCGTTATGCGACACCACAGCCGTCTCATCATAACGGACATCAATAGCAGGTTTGAACAATTCAATCTGCTGGTTGGCAAACTCCGCCCTGCGAATTCGCCGGAGAAGTTCTTCCGTTTTCCCGGAAAACATGGAACCGCAAATGACTTCTATCCACCCGCGTTTGGTATTTCTATTGGCTCTATTTTCTAAAAACATTATTGAAAAAAGCTATTAAGAAATTTTGTATTTTTGTCCGATTTTTTTGCACGGCAAAATTAAAAAAAAACACGTTCAAAGACCATCAAACCTGACCGAAAATGGAGAATACTTATCAACAGATTCAAAATCTTATTAAATCGCTTCAGAATCTGATCGACGAAAAACCATCAATGTCGCTGATAGAGAAAGACATCCTCTTGGAAGAAATGCGCCGACTCTACGCCCGCATAGCTGACATTTCCGTTTCTGAAGTATCAACACCTGTCATTGTGGAAGAGCCCGAGGCGATAGCCGAAGAGAGTGCCGATGTGGCGGAACCCGATTCTGCACCGATGTCCGAGGATGCACCCGCTCCCGAGCGCCTAGAAGAGACGGAACAGCCCAAAGCACATGAAGAATATAACTCCCACACCCAAATGGATGAGAATGTGGACCTGTTCTTCTCTTTGGATTTGCCCAACAAAGAAGAAGTTGTGGCTACAGAGGAAGAAAACGAGCCGCAGCAAGAAGAGCTTTTTAAGGAAGAAGTAGCGGCAGAACCTGTCGGAACGACCACCGACGAGGATGATCTACTGCATTTTGCCAACCCAGAGCCGGCACCGGAGCCCACTCCTGAACCGGAACCCATCCCTGAACCCAAACCTGCTCCTGAAGTGAAACCCGAGCCCAAGCCTGAACCCAAGCCGAAAACCGAGACTCCGAAAGCAGCCGCTCCCCAGCGTTCGCTCAATGATCTCTTTTCAGAAAAAATGGAAGATCGTTCTGTGGCCGGACAATTCCAGCAAGCCAAGGTGACGGACCTAACCAAAGCTATTTCCGTGAATGACAAGTTCACATTTATCCGGGAGCTCTTCAATAACAAGGGAGAGGAATTCAGCTCAGCCATCCAAAAATTGAACCAATGTCGCGATATGGATGAGGCTTTCAACTGTCTGGAAGAGATGAAGAAGACCCATTTTTGGGACTCCACCACCACAGCATACCTATCCTTGTGTGACCTGATAAGAAGGAGATACTTGTAGCTGAGGAGAGAAGAAGCCCTCTAGGGTAAATGGGGTTGGAGGATAGAGTGTTGATTTGTTGAATTATAGAGGAGAGAAGAATCTAAGAAGTTAAAAAGCCAATGGATAATGGCCAATGGCGAAACTTTTGACACACTGACTACAAATATCCAATAAACACACTCTAAAATACATTGTTATGAAAAAAATCATTCCAATTTTATGTTTATGTCTTTGGACTGTGCTTCCGGCAGAGGCCCAGAATCCCAATTCTGAATTTCAAAAAGGATACAACATCACTGCCGATGTAAGTGGCGGCATTAACAGACTGCCATTTCTCTACGATGATGTTTCTCCCGGCTTTGGCTTTGGCCTTGGCATTGGGATGCGCTATGACTTCCATCGTTACTGGGGCGTGCGCACAGGGCTACGCTACGAACATATCTTCTTTTTCGGCTCCCAACACATCAACAGCTTGCTCATTCCCGTGGAAATGGAGTTTCATCTGCCTCATTTCTATGTGCAGGGAGGCATCCTGCTCGGTGTTTGCTTCGACAGTCCTGTCGCCGCCAACGCAAAGGAGGTGCTGGACCTTGGGGGCACCCTGGGTCTGGGAGGCCGCATCAGCTTGACAAATCAAGACAAACTGACCATAGGCGTACACGGCACACTCTTCTGCAACTGGGAAGAGGTCAATGACAATGGCCAGTTATCTTTAGGCTACCCGAGGTACACCGTCATGCTGCGAGTCGGGTATGAGCATAGGTTTTAAAGACGAGGTGTTACATACAAAAAATGGGTTAAGAGGTTAAGGGAGTTAAGAAACTAAGGAGTTAAGGGGGTAGAGGGTGAATCGTTGAACTGTTGATTTGTTGAATTCCGAGCTTCGAACTGATCACTGCTCACTGATCACAAATCACTCTTCACTCTTAACTTTCCTCGTGACTTATCAAAAACTTTCGCACTGCAAAATCGTACCATTTTTTTTGTATTTTTGCCGTCTTAAAATATAGAAAGTGCAATTAGATTATGCGTTGTGATTTCAGTAATGTAGATTTCAAGAAAATCTCTCAAGAAAAGAAAGATTTCCGCGAGTGGGAAAAGGAACATGGCATCTCCACCGACTGGATGACATCCGAGCAAATACCTGTGAAACAAGCATATGGCGAGGATGACCTTCTCGGAATGGAGCACCTGAACTATACCGCCGGTATTCCTCCCTTCTTGCGCGGACCCTATTCCATGATGTACGCCTTCCGTCCTTGGACTATCCGTCAGTATGCCGGATTCTCCACCGCCGAGGAGTCCAATGCCTTCTACCGCCGCAACTTGGCGGCTGGTCAGAAGGGTCTGTCCATCGCCTTCGACTTGGCGACGCACAGAGGCTACGACTCCGACCATCCCCGTGTGGTGGGCGATGTGGGCAAGGCTGGTGTGGCCGTGGACTCCATCCTCGACATGCGGATCCTCTTCGACCAGATCCCGTTGGACAAGATGTCTGTCTCCATGACGATGAACGGAGCCGTGCTGCCCATCCTGGCCTTCTATATCCTCGCCGCTGAGGAGCAGGGCGTCAGCATGGACAAGCTGTCGGGTACCATCCAAAACGACATCTTGAAGGAGTTCATGGTGCGTAACACCTACATCTATCCTCCGTTGCCATCCATGAAGATCATTGCCGACATCTTCGAGTTCACCTCCAAGAACATGCCGAAGTTCAACTCCATCTCCATCTCCGGCTACCACATGCAGGAGGCAGGTGCCACCGACGACATCGAGCTGGCTTACACACTGGCCGATGGTCTGGAGTACCTCCGCGCCGGTGTCAACGCTGGTATGAGTGTGGACGACTTCGCGCCGCGCTTGTCCTTCTTCTGGGGCATCGGCATGAACCACTTCATGGAGATTGCCAAGATGCGTGCCGCCCGTATGCTCTGGGCCAAGATCGTGAAACAGTTCAACCCGCAAAATCCGAAGTCCATGGCTTTGCGTACGCACTGTCAGACTTCCGGCTGGTCGCTCACGGAGCAAGATCCTTTCAACAACGTATGCCGTACCTGCGTAGAGGCTATGGGTGCCGCCCTGGGTCATACCCAGTCGCTGCATACCAACGCGCTGGATGAGGCTATCGCCCTGCCGACCGACTTCTCCGCCCGTATTGCCCGTAACACGCAAATCTATATCCAAGAAGAGACCAAGATCTGCAAGTCCATCGATCCGTGGGCTGGCTCTTACTATGTGGAGAGCCTGACCCATCAGATTGCCCACCGCGCATGGATGCACCTCCAGGAGATTGAATCTCTGGGTGGTATGGCCAAGGCTATTGAGACGGGTGTGCCGAAGATGCGTATCGAGGAGGCTTCTGCCCGCAAGCAGGCCCGTATCGACTCCGGCAAGGAGGCTATCATCGGTGTCAGCAAGTACAAACTCGACAAGGAAGAGCCTATCGAGACCCTTGAGGTGGACAACACGACCGTGCGCGAGGCCCAGCTCAAACGTCTGGCCGAGTTGCGTGCCAACCGTAATGATGACGAAGTCAAGGCAGCCTTGAATGCGCTGACCGAATGTGCCCGCACCGGCGAAGGCAACCTGCTGGATCTCTCCATCAAGGCCGCCCGTGCCCGTTGCTCCTTAGGTGAAATCTCCGACGCCCTCGAAGTGGTGTTCGGTCGTTATAAAGCAAAAATAAATCTGATCTCAGGCGTGTATAGTGCAGAACAACAAAGCAATGAAGCCTTCAAGAAGGCTTGTAAGATGTGCGACGAGTTTGCCATGAAGGAAGGCCGTCGCCCCCGTATCATGGTTGCCAAGATGGGCCAGGATGGCCACGACCGCGGCGCCAAGGTGGTAGCCACTGGCTATGCCGACATCGGTTTCGATGTGGATATGGGCCCGCTCTTCCAAACCCCCGCAGAAGCTGCCAAACAGGCTGTGGAAAACGACGTGCACATTCTCGGTGTCTCCTCCCTGGCCGCTGGTCACAAGACCCTCGTGCCGCAGGTGATTGAGGAACTCAAGAAGCTGGGCCGCGAGGACATCATCATCACCGTCGGTGGTGTGATTCCTCCGCAAGACTACCAGTTCCTGTACGACTGTGGCGTGGCCGCCATCTTCGGACCGGGAACGCCTATCGCCACCTCCGCTATCGCCATGCTCGAACTGCTGATGGCAGAGTAAGGCAACATGAGATATTTCGACATCAGAGGGTGACTAAAAAGTAGTCATCCTCTTTTTTTTTTTGCAATTTAGGTTGTGATCATAATAAGTTGGTATTATCTAACAATGGCAAAAAAAATGGCTATTATTCTGCATTTCAGAAAAATAGCCATTGTTATTTGATGAATTTTTTGTATTTTTGCATTGACACAAAC